>JAVBNF010000037.1:0-10307 GCA_031551725.1 Bacteroidales bacterium | reverse complement strand
AACTCGCCATGTTCTACCTCCTGAACTACTTGCAATTTAAAAGACATGCTGTAATCCTTCTGTGTGCGCTTAACATACTCGCTTCCTGTATTTTCTTCCATAACGTTTTTTTTGTGTAACGCTATTTCAGGACTAGACATTTTTTCTATAAAAAAAGCCTGACAGATGGAACAATTGTCAGGCTTTTTGTATTGGCGTAATTTCTTATTTTTGAATAAACGCAATAATCTCGCCTTTTTTACGTTCGTTTCAACAATAGAAGTTGTTGAATTGTTGATGAAAAAGGGAGGTACTTTTGACGATAATGTTCAAGACCAAGCATAATTCTTCTTATATAATATGATTTTTGTGGAAATAATGCCATAACTTTGTCGGCTCTTTTTAGTTCTAATTCCACATTATTGATCGGCCTCGTCCATTCTTTGAAATCGAGATTTAACCAAAGAAAAAGATTTTGAATGTCTTTGTAAATGTCATTCGCATTTTTTGTACTGAAAATAACATTTCCATCTGCATCTTTGCTAAAAATAATCGGTTCATTATGATATATTCTGTTTCTGAAATCTCGTATTTTTATGAGTGTATCTTTAATGTTGCTTCTGTTTAATTTTGCGCGTTTGTCAAAAATATTTAACGGTTCTCCGGATAATAATTTGAAATGTGTTGAATCAAATAATGCTACCCAAAAACCAAAATGTAGATCGGCAAGTAGTTTGCTGTGAGTATAAGCGTAGCCGAGTTTGGTATGCGATTTTGTTACCTCTTTCTTTAGAAAATCATTTGAGATCAATTGACCACTTTTGCTTTTTTTTGTTAATAGAGGATCTGACATAAAACCGGATCGTTGATTGATGATCCAGTTACAGTCTTTGAAATGTGTGGCTAATCGTTCATTTAAGGAATTTCTTAAAATTATTTCGGTCAGACTTAATAACGGATAAAATGATTGAGAGAGCCGTAAGTTAGTTTGATATAGTTTTAAACTTTTGGCTTCACATCCTGCGCATACGGATTCGTATTTTTGAAAACGAGCTTGAGAGATGCTTTTTTTTACATTTTTGCAATTCATGTTATTGGGTTTAGGGTACAAAAATATAAAAAAAATTGGATAATCAAAAAAAAAGTTGTAACTTTGCCTCGTGATGCTTGGTAAAGCCTCTTTAACTTCGTGTTAAACGTAACTAAGCGAGAGATTCGAAAAAGCCCGTATGCACGGGCTTTTTCATTTATATCAGGACATAAAAAACGGGATTTGAACTTAATCAAACCCCGTTTTTGCTTGTGTCAAAAATATTTTATTCTTGAATGAACGCTATAATCTCACCTTTCTTCACCATCTTGCCTTGTTGGGCAATCACCGCTTCGATGCGGCCGGTGAACATGCTGGCAACAGGATCCAAACCATAGTAAGCATCCACATGGCAAAGCACGTCGCCTTCTTTCACTTTGGTTCCTATAGCAGGAGCCGTAGAACCGTTGATGAAATTGGCTTCCCAAACTACAGGGCCGTTAGCTTCGGACATAACCGGTTTTGCATTCGGATATTTGGCCATCAATTGTTCGGCTGTTAAAACCGCAGGAGCAGCGGGCGCAGCAGGTGCGGCCGGAGCGGTTTGTGCAACAGGCGCAACAGCGTCGGCTTTGGCTTTTGCCAATTCTTGCTCGAAACGTTGTTTTGCAACACCGCTTTTGTAGTCGCGATATTGACGGTCGTGCATCGCGAGTTCGAACAATTCTTCGTCGTCTTTTCCGAGATCCCAGTTGTTTTCCTTCATCTCTTTGCGATACTCGGCGAGTTGATCCGGGAAGTTGTCTTGCGGTGTTCCGGTAGAGAATTCGTAACCGTTTTTCTTGGCGAGTTCAATGATTTCAGGAGCCAAAGGTCCGGGCAAAGTACCGGCTTTTCCGGTAATCATACCCCAGCTGTCTTTGTCGATTTTCGAGAAACGCGGCTCGTTGTTCGCCATGCTGAAAATATTCATCAACGCGATGTTTTTCACATATTGACTGAACGGCGTAACCAACGGAGGGTATCCGAGCATTGGCCATACGTATTCTACTTCTTGGAAGAGTTGAACAACCAGGTCGTTCAATGTAACTTCGGCTTTGTTGTTTTTGCGTAAAGCGGAGTTGATAGCACCGTGCATACCTTTGAGGTCGGCCATCATAGAGCCCATCATACCGCCCGGAAGACCGCAGCCAACAAGCAGCGACGACATTTTGCTGTTACCCGGATCAATAAAATAACCCAAGAAATCGTCGATAAACGATTGCGTCATCGCACGCGCTTCCATGTAGGCTTTCATATTGATGTCTTTTACCTTGAAGCCGGCGTCTTTCAACATGGCTTGGATGGTAATAACGTCCGGATGAACCATACCCCAAGAGAGTGGTTCCATGGCAACGTCGATCACATCGGCGCCGGCACGAGCCACTTCGAGCATACTTGCAACGGAGAAGCCTGGACCGGAGTGTCCGTGGTAATCAACGAGGATATGAGGATATTTCTTTTTAATTTCATAAACCAATTTGCCCAAGGTGGCAGGACGTCCAACGCCGGCCATGTCTTTCAAGCAAATTTCGTCGGCGCCGAATTCCACCATTTTATCCACCAAATTCATGTAGTATTCAACTGTGTGAATAGGAGAGTGGGTGATACTCAAAGCCGCTTGCGAAATCATTTTCGCTTCTTTAGCATATTTGATAGAAAGTTCGAGGTTGCGGGGGTCGTTCAAACCGCAGAAAGAACGAGCGATGTCCACACCTTGCGCTTTTTTTACTTTGTACATCAATTGACGAACGTCTTTCGGAACCGGATTCATACGAAGTCCGTTCAAAGCGCGTTCGAGCATGTGTGTTTGGATACCCGCTTTATTGAAAGGTTTTACCCATTCGCGCACAGCGGTATTTGGGTTTTCACCGAACAAGAGATTTACTTGTTCGAAAGCGCCGCCATTGGTTTCCACACGGTCAAAACAGCCCATATCGACAATAATAGGTGCGATTTGGGTAAGCTGGTCAACACGGGGAACGTATTTTCCGGATGATTGCCACATATCTCTATATAGCAAACTAAATTTAATTTCCTTAGCCATAGTATTTTATGTAAATTTAAATTATTTTTGTTTAAAATTACACAAAGATACGAAAAAAATTAGGAATTAGGAATTAAAAAATTAGGAATTTATTGATTTTGGATAATATTAATAAAAAAGATGCTTATCTTTGTGATATAATTACCAATAAAAATTATCAGTTATGGAAAGTTTTCAATTTATCGAGATGCCTGTGTGGCAATGGACTGTTTTAGGATTGCTTATTCTTTGGGAAGCTATTTGGAAATTAATCGCTATGTTCCGCGCAGGCAGGAGGAATCAGCCGCTCTGGTTTGTTTGTCTTGCCATTTTTAACACGATCGGAATTTTGCCGATTATTTATTTATTGACTCATAAAAGCAAGTAGAGTAAAAATCTTTTTATCGGTTTATTTTTAAGAAAAATGTGTATCTTTGTATCCTTAAAATTTCTAAAAAAATTAAATCGATGAAAAGACAAAAACGCGTTGCTGCAATTCATGACATTTCCGGGTTTGGGAAATGTTCGTTAACAGTTGCTTTACCTATTTTATCTGCTGCCGGAATAGAAACCGCGGTGATTCCTACGGCGGTATTATCTACACATACCGGTGGTTTTACAGGTTTTACTTATCGTGATTTAACGAGCGATTTGCCTGCTTTTGCAGAACATTGGAAATCGTTAGACCTTAAGTTTGATGCGTTGTATAGTGGATTTTTAGGCTCTCTGGAGCAAATCGAAGTTATTTGTAGTATTTTCGATAAGTTTCGCGAAAAAGATAATTTGATTTTAGTAGATCCGGTAATGGCGGATAACGGACAGTTGTATTCCATTTTTCCGTCGGATTTTCCGAAAGAAATGCTCAAAGTGTGCAGAAAAGCCGATGTTTTGGTTCCGAATATGACGGAAGCCGCTTTGTTGCTCGGTCAAGAATACAAAGAAGGCCCTTATACCAAGGAGTATATTGAACAAATGTTGAAATCGTTGAGCGCTTTAGGACCGAAAAAGGTGGTGCTGACAGGCGTTTTCTTCGATGATGAAAATCTTGGAGCAGCCACTTATGATGCCGAAACCGGAGAAATTGGCTATGTGTTCGAAAAACGTGTTGCCGGATATTACCACGGCACCGGCGATGTATTCGGAAGTGCTTTGTTAGCGGGCTTGATGAATGATTTCGATTTGAATAAATCGGCCGAAATAGCGGTGAAATATACGGTTAGCGCTATTCGCAAAACAGCTGAAGCTAAAACAGATATCCGTTTCGGTGTGGACTTCGAGCGTAGTACGCCCGAATTGTTGAAGATGTTGGGTCTGATATAAATAAATCCCTGTAGAGACGCAATGCATTGCGTCTCTACAGGGATTTAAAAATAATTATTATCTTTGCAAAAGCATGGAACAAATTATTGTTATCATATTGATCGTTCTTGTGTTTGTTGCGCGACTTTTGTTCGGCGCTAAAAAGCAAATGCCTACTGCATCTACAACTTTGCCTAAACCTGCCGTTCCGCGCACCTTGGAAGATATTTTCAAAGAAATGGAGCGGTCGATGAATCTTCCGCAAGAGGTAGAAGTTGATGAAGAGCAGGAAGAAACAGGAGTTCCCAGGCATTTTTCGTATGAAAATATTGAAGAGGAGGAGAATGCCGATTTAGAAACCATCGAAACTCCCGAACAGTATTACTTTGATGAGGTTGCCCACAATACAGAAGTCTCTAAACAAATAGAAAAAGAAGAAAAACTGTCGGAACCGGAAAAAGAAGCACCCGGCTTTGTCTTTAATGCCCGCGATGCGGTGATTTATTCTACAATTTTAGAAAAAAGGTATTGATTTTTGTAGATTATTCGAAAAAAAATATTAATTTTACAAAATAATAAAAGTTAACGGGGATACGCATTAACAAGCAAACTAAAAAATAAAAATATAGAAAATTAATTAACAACAGACATAAATAAAAAGCGGAAACTTTTTGTTTCCGGTCGTAAGATTCTTATCTCGAAAACCTGCAAACTTTCATAAGCAAGAGTCAACGATACTTTTCGTGTTATTACTAGTAAATAGCGTGAGTCGTATCTTGTTTGCTTATGGGTGCTTGCAGGTACCTCGAGATAAATAAGATTACAACTCACGCTTTTTGTTTGGTCAAATTTTTAACCAAATAAATCATAACATGAAAAAATCTTTTCTCTTTCTGCATTTCTGCATTCTTGTATTTCTGCGAACAAACGCTCAGACTGTGGGATCGCCTTTCACCGATCTTCGCGACAATCAAATCTACAAAACCGTTCTTATGCCCGACGGCAAGCGTTGGATGGCGGAAAATTTGCGATATCGCAAAGGTTTTGATAATCCGGTTTTCGGTTATAAACCTGTTACCGGAAATATTGCTTCACCGGGCACCAATTTACAGAAAACATATTACTGTCCCGGTCCTGGGCCATTTCCTAATTCTCCAAATACCACAACGACCTCGCAGGCCGACCCTTTGCTTTGCGAATACGAGGGAGCGCTTTATCCGTTTTGGACGGCCTACGGTCAAAATAACGGAACTTCCAATGTCTATCCAGTTGCGGGCAAACAGGGCATTTGTCCCGATGGCTGGCACTTGCCTTCCGACGGTGAGTGGATGGCGTTGGCAACAGCATTAAGTAATAATTTTTCAAGTCTACAGGTTCTGAATGCAGGGCGGAGGGATAACACCGGCGTTTACGCCGAGCATACAACCAAAGCCTACTTTTGGACAAGTTCGGGAAACGGAACTGCTGCCGTTTCCCACAGCTTTTCCGCCGGAACGATTATCCAAAATACTTCTCAACCCGCTTCCGACGCACTATCCGTGCGCTGTGTGGAAGGCGTTTGTAAGGATAGTTTTCCAATTGTTTTTGCCGCTATTCCTACTTCTTGTGAAAATATTCCGGTATGGAATGAAATAGGTATTCTTACGGGTACCAAAACAAGAACGTATAATTTATCGGTTCCTGCTTCTACCGGGAATTGGACGTATGCCGTTAGTGTCAAGAGTTACACAACATCGAGCGTGCCAACGGTATCTATTTCCGGAAACGGAACAGCTTTCGCATCGGTCACTTTTACGATTACCAATCCTATTGTTGATAAAACATTCACAATTCTTATAACAGCCACCAATCAGATCTATTGCGGACAGTTGTCAGAAACACACACCTTCACACTCAAAGATGTGCCTGTTCTGACCACGATTGTAGGCAATGAGGGTCTGGGGGACATCAAAACGATGACGGACGTTCGCGATTGCAAGGTGTATGCTATTATCAAGATGGCGGATGGCAAATGGTGGATGCGGGAGAACTTGAATTATCAAAAAGGATTAAGTTTTAATGGAGATTCTCGTTACAGGAGCGGTAATATGATTGCTTATTCATCACAAGATGGATATAATGGGGTATTGGGTATTGGTAATTTCTGGTGTCCTGGCCTTCATGGGGCTACATCCTCTTCCGCCTCTGACTGTGACATATGGGGAGCTCTTTATACATGGCCGACCGTTGTATCTACCGATGGTGTCGGTACTTGGTCGGAACCTTCAGCCTCGCAATTATACACTCAATCGGCTTTCGGTAACCCTACTTCTGCTTGTAACAGAGGTATCTGTCCTCCGGGTTGGCATATTCCATCTGATGGCGAGTGGGGCGATATGCTGAATGCTGTTGAAACAGGGAGTAAAAATCATAATACAGTAGCAGAGAAAACATTTGCGGGAACCAACGCTGGCAGTACTTTAAAATCTTCCACATTTACGACCGGAGTTAAACAATCATCAGGATTTTCCATACTTGCAGCAGGGGATCGCCGCTGCGACGGGTCAAGTTTTTATAGCAGAGGATCGATTGCCTTTTTCTGGAGTTCGTCCTGTTATTCAACGATGAATGCATGGAATCGTCTGTTTAGTTCCTCGACAGTGGGTAGGTACATTGACAACAGAGCAATGGGTAGATCTGTTCGTTGTATTCAAGATTAATTGTTTGAGGTGAGTAGTATCTTATAAATTTTTTTTGAAAAATTTGGTCGTTTTTGATGAAATACTAACGAAAGAAATTTCGTTAGTATTTTATTTTTCCCGGATTTTGTTTTAGAAACGTTTCCCAAGAAGAGAATTTTGGTACTCGTTTGTCATGGCGAGCGGCAACGCCGCTTGGCCATCTGGTTGATTTTTGGTTGTCCGTTTCTGGTTTCAAAATGCCAAGGTTATTTTGCAAGGCGTGGCAAACAGCTGCTGCGAGGGCATCGGTAGCATCCAGATATTTAGGCTGTTCTTCAAATTTCGTTAATCGGGCAAGCATGGCGGCCACTTGTTCTTTACTTGCATTTCCGTTGCCGGTAATGGATTGCTTGATTTTACGCGGAGCATATTCGAAAAACGGTACTTCGCACGTCATAGCGGCGGCAATAGCAACGCCTTGTGCACGTCCGAGCTTGAGCATCGACTGAACGTTTTTACCGAAGAACGGAGCTTCGACAGCTAATGCGTCCGGTGCATGTTTTTCAATAAGGGCACGGGTGGTTTCGAAAATATGTTTGAGTTTCAATCCCGGATCTTCAATTTTTTTCAAGTTCAACACATCCATTTCCAAGCACGACATTTTTTTGCCTTCGAGCAGCAAAACGCCGTAACCCATAATCAATGTGCCGGGGTCAATGCCTAATATGATAGTTTCTTGTTTCATATTTATAGATGTAAGACATTTAAGACCGTAAGATTGTAAGACGTGTAAGATAGTAAGATTTTGCGGTCTTCCCATCTTGCGGTCTTTCCATCTTACGGTCTTACAATCTTGCGGTCTTATTATTTATTAGTGCTTCCGCAATAATCAAATCCATCGGATTTGTAATTTTTATATTTACCGGGTCGCCGGTTACCAAATTTACAGCAAATCCTGCATGTTCGAAAACGGAAGCGTCGTCGGTAAAAATAGGTTTTTCTTCGGTTTCGTAAGCTTTTCTTAGCTTATCCAAGTGAAAGCATTGCGGTGTTTGCACCAAGCGATATTCGTTTCGGGGAACGATTTTTGAGTTCGTATTTTCTATTTTCCGAATGCTTTCCGTTAATTCCGTTACCGGGATAGCAGAGCCTTTGGTTTCGGCGGTTTCGTAGCAATTGCGGATGATTTCTGACGTAACGAACATGCGTGCAGCGTCGTGGATTCCCACAACAGCCTGCGTTTCTTCAATTATATTCAAACCGTTTTTAACCGATTGGAAACGTGAACTTCCACCCAAGGCAATGCGGTGCGGAATGTCGAATTGATGTTTCGCGCAAAGCGAATGCCATAAATCGACATGCGTTTCGGGTAAAACAACGATGACGGAAATATCCGGAAAGGTATTGGTGAACTTGTGAATGCTGTGCATTAACACGGGGATTCCTCCCACGGGCATAAATTGTTTGGGAAGTTCGGACTGCATGCGCAACCCTTGTCCGCCGGCCACAATAAGTGCTATTTTTTGCACAGTTTTTGTTTTAGAGAATCAACATCGCATCCCCGTAGGTGAGGAATTTGTATTTTTTTGCAATGGCTTCTTGATAGCCTTTCATCACCAAATCGTAGCCTCCGAAAGCACAAGTCATCATGAGCATGGACGAAAACGGCTCGTGAAAGTTTGTAATCATTGCGTTGGCAATACTGAAATCGTAAGGAGGAAAGATGAACTTATTAGTCCAACCGGTGTATGGCTTCAAGTTGCGATTGATACCCACCGATGATTCGATGGCGCGCATGGTAGAGGTTCCGACAGCACACACGCGACGGCGTTCGGCATTGGCTTTGTTGACAATATCGGCAGCTTTTTGGTCGATAATTATTTCTTCGGAATCCATTTTATGTTTGGTAAGGTCTTCCACATCAATGCTACGGAAGTTTCCTAAACCGGAATGTAAGGTAATATTTGCAAATTCAACGCCTTTAATTTCAGCGCGTTTCAAAAGTTCGCGGCTGAAGTGGAAACCGGCGGAAGGGGCGGCTACAGCGCCTTCGTTGCAGGCATAAACGGTTTGGTAGCGTTCGGTATCTTCTGCTTCGATTTTGCGCAAGCGTTGGATTTCTTCCGGAAGTGGTGGATGTCCGAGCTTGGAAATCAGTTCTTTAAATTTATCGTCCGGACCTTCGTACAAGAAACGAAGGGTACGGCCGCGAGAAGTAGTATTGTCGATAACTTCGGCAACGAGTTCGTCGTTTTTGCCGAAATACAATTTATTTCCGATACGGATTTTACGGGCAGGATCTACATAGACATCCCACAAACGAGATTCTGCATTTAACTCACGAAGCAGAAACACAGTGATTTGTGCACCGGTTTTTTCTTTTTCGCCGTAAAGGAGGGCCGGAAACACTTTGGTGTCGTTTACGATAAATACGTCGCCTTCGTCGAAATATTTTAAAATATCCTTAAAGATTTTATGCTCAATTTTGCCGGAATCGCGGTGTAAAACCATCATTTTAGCTTCATCGCGATGTTTGGCCGGACGTTCGGCAATCAGCTCGTTCGGCAGTTTAAAGTCAAATTGAGATAATTTCATTTGGTGTAATGGTTATAATATCAATCTGCGAAGGTACAATATTTTTGGGAGAAATAAAAATTTATTTTATTGTAGAAAAACAAGCGTTTTGTTAATTGCATCCATTTTTTTCTTGTCAACACCTGCTTTTGTTGCATAATGCTTCCAATTGTGGACTTTTTCGCTTATTTCATCAATTATTTCCGAAGTTTTTTTATTTCGGATAGATTTGCCTATTGTGATTAAGTCTTGGCGGGTAATATTTTTTCTTTTACCATTAATACTTAATGCATGTTGGCTAACCCATTCGCTTCCGGGGCGATAGGCGTAACAAATGTCATACGCTGGAGCCAATTGCCAATGGCTATTTTGTTTAAGAATAAATGAGAAGTTTTTAGTATGATCGTCACAATTGCGGGCAATAACGTTAAATACCATTCTGCGAAACATCTGTTCTGCTTCGGCGTAAGAAAGATTTAATTCCCGCATGGTTTGGAATAGCTGCTCATAGCTATAGCTGTTTACTTGATTGTAGTCGAAGTGTTTTAAGGCGCAGAACGTTTGGATGTGATGCTTGGTATAGTGACCTTCGCGGTCAAAGCGTTTGGTCATGAAATGTGCTCGTCCGTTTTCTTCCAATAATCGCGAAGGCATCATTTCGATGCCGCAGTCCAAGGCCATTAGGTAATAAGCGTATTCC
>JAVBNF010000043.1:0-3266 GCA_031551725.1 Bacteroidales bacterium | reverse complement strand
AGGCTCCGCCTGTAACTGACAAACGCAACTCATTCATACTTTCCGTTTCTATTATTCTATTTCTTGTCATGGCGAGCGCCGAAGGCGTGTGGCCATCTAATTTAATTTTCATTTTTAACTTTTAACTCCTTAGGCAGAGCCAAAACCATAACACGAACGAGGTAGAACCTCGTCCGAACAACCTGCATCCCTCAACCTTAGCCGAACAGAGTAGAACCTAAACTCAACAAACCGTATTTCACAGCCTCAGACCAACGGGGAACCTAAGCTCAACAACCCTTTATTTCACAGCCTTAGCCGAACAGAATAATTGTTTAATACCCTATTTCTTTTTCGTAAACAATCAACTTATCGGCCTCTTTCTCTATATATACATATATATCAGGCTGTTCTCTCCTTATTTTTATTAAAGCATCACATACCAACATAAGTATCTCTCCTCCGGTCCCTCCAGATAATTGAGCATCTTGAATATTTTCTTTAATTTTTAGTAAGTTTTTTTCTTCTAAGATCCAATATATCTTATTTAATTCGTCTATCCAGTTCATTTTATTTAAATTTTACCGTATTAAAAGTCTCCAATATTATGCTATTTTGAGGAACAACGAGAATTTATTCATATACTTTCGCTGCTAAAAATAATTTGGCTACTTGTTTCCAGCTTAAGGGTTCAGCAACATTTGTATCTTCGCAATATCTGTTAATCCCTTTCAAAAATTCAAGCAATGTATAATTGTTCCAATCTTGCTCATTTTCAGTAAAATCTTTTATTAACATTCTTAAAAAGAAGTCAAACTCTTGCTTTGTTTCTATTGATTCTGCATACTTATAAATACTAATTTCCATCATATTCTCCTCCTCGTATTATTATTGAAGTTCCTTCATTATTAGTTGTAAATTTAAATATTTCACTTTCAGGAATAATATCTAGCTTTTCATACGGTATTTCCACATTCGCTTCTTGAAAAGCTTTTAATCTTCGATTATCTAATGTATAAATCAAACCATCTTTTTCGACAATCCGTATAGGGCTTACGCCTTTGGGATTGATTGTTTCATTTTTTAATCCTTCTATCATATCATCCAATGTAGTTCCATCTCTAAATTTTGAAGATATGCTATTTTGGCTAAATCGAATCTCTTTAGGATTAATGAGACCACTACTGGGAATATCTGAAAAAGATATAATTCTTTTCCTCCCTATTTCATCAAAAACCTTTGCAACATTCGAATACTCACTTTCTTTTCCTCCTGCTTTGAGAATACGACGTATTACAGTTTCAAACTTTACAGCATTGCTTGTTTTAAATTCTGCTAATTTTTTCCAAACATTTTCATACATCTTTAACAATGTCGGATGCGTGGTTAAACCCACTAATAATGCAGCTGTTCCTGCCTGCACTTCTATGGATTGAGCTACATCAACAACATTCAAATCTGTTCTTAACTCCCCATTATCAAACATGGTGTTATAAATAGGCAAAGTAAGTACCCAGGCGATAGGAGCCGCTCCAGACAACATCCCAACAACTGCGGTTTGATAATAATCTATATGAGCAGGAAGGCCTTGTACAGTAACATCTTCAAAAAACGAATAATAGAACGCTTGTAAAACAACATCTATGGTTGTATATTCCAGAAGTTTAGTTCCGGCTGTAGATGTCATATATATGGATATGTTTTCTCCAGCGGTAATTGCAGCTGGTATTACACATTGCGAAAAAACAGGAATAATGATCTCTGCTGCTAAATATGATACTCCTTGTGCTACAAATGGAGCAGACATTCCGAATTTTAATGATTTTCCAAACACCCGATTAAAATCTTTTGCCCATTGACTCATTTCTATCGGCGTTTGGTCAAAAGGCTTTAATGTACGTAAAATACAAGGATCTTTATTTATGTTTACTGCAAAAAGGTCGCTTCGCCCTAAAGTTGAGGCATAGTGCTGTTTAATCTGCGCACAATTACAGTCTGCTTCTCCGAGAGAAAAACGGCCTTGTCCACGATATTCGCCCCAATTGATATCTACCGCATTAAACCACCACTTGCTATTCACAATTCCTTTTTCACCTTTTGCCAACCATACTTCGTATGGAAATGTCGTTACTTTACTTTGGGTCTGTGAAGAAACATATAAGGGCAAATTCGGTTGGGAGCTTTGATAGTAACCTTGAAACTCATTGCCACTGTATGACATGAAATACCAAAGTCCTTTTTGCTTAAAACCCACAATCGCATCAGTGGTGAATGATTGCGTTGCACCACCACCGTCTGCGATCTTCAAGATGATCAAAGAGTCTATATTTTCCAACCAAATTGGATTTCCTGCAGGGGTTAAGAATAAACCCTCCGATATTGGACTTTTTGTTGTGTCGGTAGTTAAAAAATGGATATCGGAAGTAGCTTTTACCTCTTCCTCATTCTGAAAAAGAAACATCCCCCCCGGAGGGTCATGCGCTTGGTCCCACTGGTACTTCGACAGTTTATCTTGTCGTAATCCGCTACCGGGCGGATCTATCACCTTGCTCATCAAATTAAAATGCAGCGTAACGCCGAACTCTTTTTCCGGATGATCCAAACAAAAAGCACCGTGCCCCAACTCGTGCGCCAAAATCAAGCTCGTAAAATCTGCCGTTTGTTGCAAGGCTACAAAGCCAAACTGCCGCTTCATAGGCATATAGCCTTGAACCGCCGTTTGCGAAAAACGCGGAACCACAAAAATATAATACGTTTTTTTGTCGATCGGGTTGTCTTTTTTGTAATCGCGGATAATATCATTCATCTGCGAAGAGTAGTTGCTGAAAAATGAATTGTCGCCAACTTCCAACTTGTCTTTGAATGCATCCGTCGTAAAAACTTCATCCACACTCGTGTTGCACTCAATAACCGCTTGTTTGTATAAGTTTTTTAAAAGAACACTCAAGCCTGTCACATCCGTTTTGCTTACCCCAAGCGGAATCAGTTTTATTGTGATATCTTGTTGGTCGTACACCGCCAAATCAAAGCCTGCAAGCGGAATGTCAAAACTTTTGCTCTGCATGTTGGCTGAAACCGTATAATCGCCCGCAGGCATGCCAGAAATCAAGAAACTGCTTGTTGTGTCGGTGCTTTTTAGTTCTTTTTGAAAACCGTTGCTGCCCATAATCCGAATGGGTTTTGCAACCGTATCAATTAACATTTTCTTTATTATAGCATCCACATCAATCGATTGATTGGATTTTACGGAATACCATGGCAATATCTGTTGTTTGTTGTTGATAACA
>JAVBNF010000051.1:0-20325 GCA_031551725.1 Bacteroidales bacterium | reverse complement strand
TGTTATCAACAACAAACAACAGATATTGCCATGGTATTCCGTAAAATCCAATCAATCGATTGATGTGGATGCTATAATAAAGAAAATGTTAATTGATACGGTTGCAAAACCCATTCGGATTATGGGCAGCAACGGTTTTCAGAAAGAACTAAAGAGCACCGACACGGCAAGCAGTTTCTCGATTTCTGGCATGCCTGCGGGCGATTATACGGTTTCAGCCAATTTATTGCACAACAACTTCGATGTTCCGCTTGCAGGTTTTGACTTGGCGGTTTATGACGAGCAAAAAATTACGGTAAAATTAATTCCGCTGGGAGTAAAAACGACGGATGTAACAGGTTTGAGTGATCTTCTGAAAAACTTGTACAAACAAGCGGTTGTTGAATGCAATGTAACGGTAGATGAAATTTTCACGACAGATGCGTTCAAAGAAAAATTAGAGGTTGGGGACAATTCATTTTTCAGCAACTACTCATCGCAGATGAATGATATTATCCGCGATTACAAAAAAGACAACTCGATCGACAAAAAAACGTATTATATTTTTGTGGTTCCCCGCTTTTCACAAACAGCAGTTCAAGGCTATATGCCGATGAAGCGGCAGTTTGGCTTTGTAGCCTTGCAACAAACGGCAGATTTTACGAGCTTGATTTTGGCGCACGAGTTGGGGCATGGCGCTTTTTGTTTGGAACATCCGGAAAAGGAATTTGGCGTTACGCTGCATTTTAATTTGATGAGCAAGGTGATAGATCCGCCCGGTAGCGGATTACGACAAGATAAACTGTCGAAATACCAGTGGGACCAAGCGCATGACCCTCCGGGGGGGATGTTTCTTTTTCAAGAGGAAGAGGATGTGATGGCGACGAATGGAAGAAAAATCACAAAATCAGACTTGTCAATTGTGCCATCGGATAACATAGAGAATCAAGTGGCTACAGTGCTTAAAAACATGGAGATCGGTGACTGGATTGAGGGGGTAGAATTTGATTTTATAAATTCGTGGGCAGGCAGTTTTATATCGAAAGTAAAAAGACTCACAGCCACAGAATTCTCAATTGAACCAACTTTATTAGGGAGGGCGAAAATCTCAAAAGGAGCAGTGATCACAATAAGAAAAGATAAAATGACCTTTGTTTTTGATGGGAAATCGGTTTCTTATAATGGTTATTTAATAAAAACAGAAGGCCTCCCATTACCATCTACAGTCTTGTTGTTAAAAGAGAATAAGATACTTTATAATAATAAAAGCAATATTCCTTATGAAATCCAAATCCGTTAAGTTAATATTCATGCTAAAGAAAATGGTTGTCAATATTTTTGTAATATTGTTTTGGTTCTCTATTGGATGTACACTCTCGATATTTTTAATTTATTACACTTTGGATGTTATAACGTATTTGTATATAAAAATAATGAAGTCTAATTACAGCCTGTTTCAATGGGCGTATCCCTTATTATTAATTCTTATTTTTAGTTTTGTTGCGACATTATTAATTCAAAAGAAATGCAAATTGTTTGAGAGCTATCGAAAATATTCATCCATCATGTTAGTTTTCATAATTATCTATTTGGTTATTATTCTTATATCACATATTTTTGAAATAGAACTACCTCTATGGTTTACATCTCTTTTTCGAATCGCTATATAAGTATATGTAAGTTCAGAGGTATATATAAAGAGAAGAATAATTTATGGAGAATGTTAGAGCCTTTTACAGATCTAATAAAAAATAAGAGGTGCAAATTTCTCTGTTCGCCTGAGGCTGTGGAATGCGGGTTGTTCGGACGAGGTGTCATTGCGAGCGCAGCGTGGTAATCGTTTGTTCGTGTTATGGCTTAGGCTCAGCCTAAGGAGTTAAAAGTTAAAAATTGAAAAAAAGAAATAGCACAATGAAAATAAAACTAACACTTATCCTAAATCTATGCACCTCTTTGCTCTTTGCGCAAGAACGCTTGGCAATTTCCACAACCGCATCCGATAAACCTTGTGTACTGCTCAAATGGTTCGATGAAAAAGTCATTTATCCCGAAGGAATTAATATTTACCGCATCGATGCTGCAGGAGAAAAAACGAAAGTAAATACGTCGCCCATCAAAAAAGGCACATACACCATCAGCAACAGCGAGCACAAAAGCGACACTTCGCTTGCGCAATACATCGAGATTCTCAACTCCATGGAGCCACAGGATTTCAAAGGCGTTGTTTCCGCATTGCTATTAGTGAAAGCCTTGCAAAGTACACCTTTTGCACTATACACCGGCATAATGTATGAAGACTGTTCAGCTGTGAAAACCAAAGAATATACGTATGAAGTCTATAAAATCATTAACGGTAAAGAAATTCTAATCGAAAAATCAAAACCCCAGCAAGTAAAACCTTTTGTTGCCGACAAAGCAATTGATAGCTTTAATGTGGTTGTTGGCGACAGCAAAGCGGAACTTAAATGGCTTCCGGAAGAAAAACGCTTTTGGGGTGTCAATGTTTATCGGAAAACCGATGGAGAAACCGGCTTTTCGATGATTAACCAAGAACCCATCATGATTTCAAAAAATGCCGACAAATACGGCAAAGAATCGTACCCTGATGTTTTTCTCAGTGATGAAGGCTTACGTAACGGGACAACCTATACCTACAAAATTGCAGGCATCGACTTTTTCTCTCGCGAAACCCAATATTCAAAAGAAATAGCAGTTACTCCCAAAGATAAAACGCCTCCCATTCCACCCACAAACCTAAAAGCGACAGCTGGCTCCAAACACATTGAACTCACTTGGGAAGATGCTTTCAAGAGCAAAGACCTCAAAGGCTATTACATCTATCGCAGCCTCGGGCGCAACGGCGAATTACTGAAAATAACGGAAAAACCATTAGCAGTCGGAACCGTTGAATATCATGATTTAGTTGAAGAACCCGGAACCTACCATTATTTTGTTGCTGCTGTTGATTCATCCGGAAATGAAGCAAAATCGTTTAGGAGCGTAGTGGAAGTTTTGGATATTTTTCCACCGAAACCTCCGACAGATTTCAGCGTAATGCCGGATACCGGACGTATTATTTTGCATTGGAAAAATCCAACGGACAAAGATTTTGCCGGCTGCCGCATTTATCGCACCGTTGCTTCTGATGCAAGTCAAACGTACGTACTTCTCAATTCAAAATTGGTCCGTGATTCTATGTTTATCGACACACTGCCTAAGAATGCAAAAAATGATTTTTATTATAAAATTGCGTCTGTAGATTCTTCTTGGAACATGAGCGAATATTCCATTACCGGAAATGCACGTATGCCAGATGTTATTCCGCCATCCGCACCCTTTTTAAAACCAATTGAGCAAGAAAACGAGGCCTTGATTGTTCGTTGGACTCCTTCTCCCGAATCCGATGTTCGCGGCTACAATCTTTACCGTTATGAAACCAAAGATCCCGACGAATCGCTGATCAAGCTCAATCGTAAAGAATTACCGGCATCCATATCATTGTTTACAGACCGCATCATCACTCACAAAACGGAATACGCGTACTATCTTATTGCGATAGATTCGTCCAACAACACTTCCGTATTATCCGAAAAACAAGCATTTACTTTTATTTCCGAGAAACCGATCACGTGCGAAATCAAGCATTTTGCAACAAAAACAAAAAAATCAAAACGTGTAATTCTCGAATGGTCGATCGACATGGATGATGTGCAAGGATGCATAATTTACCGAAGAACTTCTGCTTCAACCGAATTCTCTCCAATATCCGCAATGATCACAACCGGTAAAAGCTATACAGATAAAGACATTGAAAAAGGACAGCGTTACGAATACCAGCTACGCGTTTATTTAGACAACGGCGAAGTTTGTAAATCCCGTTCTGTTTGGGTTGAAATTGCAGACAACGCGAAATAAAGAAAAATGAAACACTTTTCAACTTATTTTAAGGTTGAATAAAGCAAAAATCTGCTTTTTTATCGCTTTTTTAAGCTAAAATCTGTTTTTTAACACCAAATCTATCGCTTTTGACTGCTTTTTTGCGCTAAATGTATCCAAAAATATCTTTTTGCGACGAAATACTCCATTGTTAAAAAAAAGCACAATTTTTCATCTATTTGCGTTATTTTACGTTTTAATAACTGTTTGTTCTGATGTAATTTTGCAATTGAAAATCGACTTGTAAAAGTTGGTCAAAAACAAAATTAAATTATTAACCCTCAAAATCAGAAAACAAGATGGAAACATTCACATTAATTCACAAAGATGACGTATCACGGCTTCATGAACGCATGGAAGAAATGCTATTCCTTTTACGCCGCAATTCACAAACCTCTTTTAGCAAACTCAATGACCGTTGGCTAAGTACCGAAGAAGCAGCCAAAGTCCTTCATTGCAGTACTCGGAGTATTCACAACTACATCGACAGGGGAAATTTGCCTCATCGTCGTACAGGTCGCAGGCTTTATTTTCTCAAAGAAGACTTGGAAGCCTTTATGACAGGTGGAAGTACGGTTTATCAATCCGCAAAACCGTCCATTTTATAGTGAATAATTATCGCTGACAAAAGCGACACATTTATGTGTTTGGAAAGCGATTTTGGTCGTATATGCGACTAAAATTGCTTTTTTGTTTTGTCTGAAATGGCAAATAGAATCTGAAATATTGGTATTCCCACCAAAAAATCACAGCGATTTATGTATTTGATTTGAACGAAAGATTTTGAAAATATTTTATCATGTCCCAATATTTTTTCGTACTTTTGTATCCACGAAAACAGTTCTAACTAAATGAAGTACAAAATCTCCAAATCGTTAGCAGGATTTTGCATAGTCCTTTAATTTATTGATTTTTACATCCCTTTGTGTAAGTGGCAAATATTTCGTATATTTGCATGCTAAAAAAGAAATAAAAAATAATGGATTATAATTTTTCCGAAATAGAGCCGAAATGGCAGGCCTTTTGGCAAAAAAATCATACGTTCAAAGCAGAGAATAAATCGGATAAACCGAAATATTATGTGCTCGATATGTTTCCGTATCCTTCGGGAGCGGGCTTGCACGTGGGGCATCCGCTGGGTTATATTGCCAGCGATATTTATTCGCGATATAAACGCCAAAAAGGATTTAATGTGTTGCATCCGATGGGCTACGACGCTTATGGTTTGCCGGCCGAACAGTATGCTATTCAAACTGGTCAACATCCGGCGGTTACGACTGAAAAAAACATTACACGTTATCGCGAACAACTTGATAAAATCGGCTTTTCGTTCGATTGGGACCGCGAAGTGCGTACTTCCGATCCGGCATATTACAAATGGACGCAGTGGACGTTTATTCAGTTATTCAATTCATATTATTGCAATGATGCAAAACAAGCGCGCCCAATTTCAGAGTTAATTGCTGTTTTTGAGAAAGAAGGAAATAAAAATATCCATGCCGCTTGTTCGGAAACACCTGTGTTTACAGCCGAAGAATGGGAATCGAAAGATGAAAAAGAGCAACAAACGATTTTGATGAATTATCGTTTGGCCTACTTATCTGATGCTTTGGTAAACTGGTGCCCGAAACTCGGAACCGTTTTGGCGAACGACGAAGTAGTCAATGGCCTTTCTGTTCGCGGTGGTTATCCGGTTGAACGCAAGTCCATGAAGCAATGGTCGCTTCGCATCACGGCTTACGCAGACCGTATGTTGCAGGGGTTGGAAACAATCGAATGGAGCGATTCGCTTAAGGAAATTCAACGCAATTGGATTGGTAGGAGCGAAGGCGCAACGGTGTATTTCCCTTTGGTAAATGGAAATTCTTTAGAAATTTTCACCACGCGTCCCGATACCATTTTTGGCGTTACTTTTATGGTGATGTGTCCGGAACATGAGATGATTTCCGAAATTACCACGCTGGAGCGCAAAGCCGAAGTAGAAGCGTATGTGGCGATGGCCAAAAATCGTTCCGAACGCGAACGTCAAGCCGAAGTGAATAAAGTGAGCGGCGTGTTTACAGGCGCTTACGCAATCAACCCGTTTACCAACGAACAAATTCCGGTTTGGATTTCGGATTATGTGTTGGCGGGCTACGGAAGCGGCGCTATTATGGCGGTTCCGGCACACGATAGCCGCGATTATCGTTTTGCAAAATTCTTCAATATTCCGATTATTCAAGTGGTAGAAGGCGGCGATATTTCGGAAGAGGCTTTCGAAGCCAAAGACGGAAAATTGATGAACTCCGATTTCTTGAATGGCCTTACAGCAAAGGATGCCATCAAGAAAGCGATTGAAAAAATTGTAGAAAAAAATATTGGCGAACGTAAAATAAATTTCCGTTTGCGCGATGCTATTTTTAGTCGCCAACGCTACTGGGGAGAGCCCTTCCCGATTTATTACAAAGATGGAATTCCATATCCGTTAGACGAAAAAGAATTACCATTATTGCTTCCGGAAGTAGATAAATACTTGCCGACCGAAACCGGCGAACCTCCTTTGGCCCGTGCCAAAAATTGGCATACCAAAGACGGTCATCCGCTCGAAACGAGCACCATGCCCGGTTTTGCGGGTTCCAGCGCTTATTACTTGCGCTACATGGATCCGAAAAACGACAACGCTATTTTCTCGAAAGATGCTGTAGAATATTGGCAAAACGTAGATTTGTATATCGGCGGTTCCGAGCACGCAACGGGCCACTTGATGTATGCACGTTTCTGGAATAAATTTTTATTCGACCTCGGACTTGCCTCTAAAGACGAGCCTTTTCAAAAGTTGATCAATCAGGGAATGATTCAAGGGCGTTCGAGTTTTGTGTATCGTATTGTTGGAACAAACAAATTTGTTTCGTACAATTTGAAAGATCAATATGAAACGCAGGATTTACATGTGGATATCCACTTGGTGGATAATGATATTTTAAATCTCGAAGGTTTCAAAAACTGGATGCCCGATTTTGCAAATGCCGAATTTATTTTAGAGGACGGTAAATACGTTTGCGGACACGAGGTTGAGAAAATGTCGAAATCGATGTACAACGTAGAGAATCCGGACGATTTGGTGAAGAAATACGGTGCCGATACCTTGCGCATGTACGAGATGTTTTTGGGTCCGCTTGAACAGTCAAAACCTTGGGATACCAAAGGAATTGAGGGGGTACATCGTTTCTTGCGTAAATATTGGCGTTTGTCACATAACAATTATGAAAACGATTTTACAATTAGCGAAGAAGCTGCAACGCCGGAAGAATTAAAGGCTTTGCACAAATGCATTCAAAAAATCGGCGATGATAACGAACGTTTTTCATTCAATACGGCTGTGAGTGCATTTATGATTTGTGTGAACGAATTGTCGGATTTGAAATGTAATAAACGGGCGATCATTGAGCCATTAACAATATTGCTTTCTGCATATGCGCCTCATATCACTGAAGAAATTTGGAGTTTATTAGGTCATAACGAAAGTATTACCTACGCCGGTTTCCCTAAATTTGAAGAGAAATTTGTGATTGAAAGTAGTTTTGCTTATCCGATTTCTTTCAATGGAAAAATGCGTTTTAATATTGAATTTCCGCTTGATATGCCTGTTGCTGAAATGGAAAAAGCGGTGCTTGCGCATCCCGATTCACAAAAATGGCTCGAAGGAAAAGCGCCGAAAAAAATTATTATTGTGCCGAAGAAAATTGTAAATGTTGTTATTTAACAAAGTTCAGCATTGTTTGGAATTGTTCAGAATTGTTTAGGGTATTCAGAGTGTTTACGATGAAACTTCCTAAACTTTTGAACTTCCTAAACTTTTGAACTTCTAAACTTTTATACATGAATCAAACAGATCAAATTCGTTCTGCAATTCGAGAGATTCCCGATTTTCCACAAAAAGGAGTCTTATTTCGTGATATTACCACGTTGTTAAAACAGCCGGAAATGCTGCATTTGACGGCTGATGCTTTGTACGAGCATTACAAAAATAAAGGAATTACCAAAGTTGTTGGCGTGGAATCGCGCGGTTTTTTGTTTGGAAGTATTTTGGCTTACCGCTTGAATGCAGGCTTTGTTCCCATTCGTAAAAAAGGAAAATTGCCTGCGGAAACTGCTGCAAAAACCTACGATCTGGAATACGGAACCGATACGATTGAAATTCATAAAGACGCTTTATCCTCCGACGATGTAGTGCTTTTGCACGATGATTTACTTGCAACCGGTGGCACTATCAATGCAGCGATCGAATTAGTTGAAAGTTTGAATGTGAAGAATATTTATATTAATTTCCTTTGCGAATTATCCGATTTGAAAGGCCGCGAGAAGCTTCCACAAAAATACGAAGTTTCGGCGGTGGTGAAATATTAATTCCGAATTTGGAATTTCGAATTTGGGAAACAATCCAAAATCCAAAATCCGAAATCCGAAATCCGAAATCTAATAACATGCTCCAAACAACCATCATAAAAGACACCACAGCACCGGAGTTTACGCTCGTAAAAGACCTTTACATGAGTGCATTTCCGGATGAAGAACGCCGCGATTTGACGGAGTGGGAGGCTTGTATTACAGCTGGAACCACACGGTTGTACGTGTTTTATTGGAACAATGAATTTGCTGGATTTTTAACCACTTGGCGTTTTAATACCTTTACATACGTTGAACACTTCGCTATTTCTGGGCATTTGCGTGGACAAGGTGTTGGTTCCATAGCCATGAAAAGATGTTTGGAAGATGTAAAAGATCAAATGGTGCTTGAAGTGGAAAAGCCGACCGATGAAACGACGAACCGTCGTGTGCGTTTTTACGAACATTTAGGATTTCATTTGTGTTTGGACGGTTATGATGCGCCTGCATATCCGGGAAAACCCAAGCCAGTGGCGATGTCGCTAATGGCTTATCCGGATGCCTTGACAAAGGAGGGAAGTCAGGACGTACAGCGGGTTTTGGCAAATGATGTGTATAAATGTTTGTAAATCTCTAATAAAAATTATACCTTTGCAAATCTTATTGGTCTCGTAGTTCAATGGATAGAATATCAGGTTCCGGTCCTGACGATGGGGGTTCGAATCCCTTCGAGATCACAAACGTATATAGATACAGTGAATTTTATATATTACATCCGGTTTACACTAAAGATGTGAAGCAGGGTGTTTCCGTTTTCCGGTTTGGTAAAATTGGTAAAAAATTAAAACAAATAAAACTCTCTGCACAATTCCAGCCATTCTGCGGTAATATTGTTTTGATGATTAAAAAGAGTAAGCTGTTGTTGTTCAAAAGCCTTATGCTGCTTACCTATTTCCAAAACCATGCGTTTGGCGGCATGGTGCGGACAGCTGAAAATATCCGTTTTGCGATTTAAGAAAAGTCCGTTGTTTACAATCGCTTTCGAGAAAATGCCAAAACTTTCAATTGGTAAAATCACGCAAAGCATTCCGTCGGATGTCAATATTTTCGCGCTGTTTCGAAGCAATTCGTCAAAACTCAAAGTTACATCGTGTCTCGCTTGGTTGCGGCTTTTGTCTTGTGCCTGTAGGGAATTAACGAAAAACGGCGGATTGCTGATGATGAAATCAAAACTGCTTTCACGATCTTTTGCAAAATCTTCTAACGATTGATGATATGCATTTAAACGAACCTTCCATTTCGAATGTTCGAAATTATATTGAGCATCTTCAATAGAACCTTTGTCAATATCAATAGCTTCAATCTGTGCGCCGGAATTGCGTTGCGCAGCCATCATGGATAAAATGCCGCAGCCGGTTCCGATATCTAAAACATGCTTGGCATCTTCAACAGGCGTCAGACAGCCCAAGACAATAGCATCCGTTCCCACCTTCATCGATGAGCGGTCGTGCTCTACGTCAAACTGTCTAAATCTAAATACCGCCAAGTAATTATTAATTATAAATTGTTAATTGTTAATTGTTAATTGTTAATGCGCTGCGCTTCTCGTGTCCCGTGCCATGAATTATAAAGTTTATAATTCTAAATAAAATTCTATTAATCCTTCCGGCGCATCCACTAAAATAAAGCGTTCCGGACGATTAACCTCAATAATAAATTGATCGATTACGGGAATTAAAATCTCTTTATCGTCTTTTTTAATTTGAAAAATCGCTTGTGGGCCGTTGTCAATAATATGTTCCAAAACCCCGATATCACCGTGTTTTGTATCACGCATATTAAAACCGGTCACTTCATGAAAATAAAACTGATTGCCTTTTAATTTCGGCAAAGAGGAGAGAGGAAGATACAAGTCGGAACCTACCAAAGCCAATGCCTGTTCAGTCGATACATCTTGCAGTGTAACAGTTGCTTGCTGTCCACGAATGCTTATTTTTTCAATAAAATAAGGGACTAGATTTCCTTTAATTTCCACAAAAACCGATTGCAGTTTTGCATAATTTTCCGGAGCATCAACATCTAAAAAAAATGTTAATTCTCCTTTGTAACCAAATGTTTTCGATATGCGGCCAAGTGCAAAATAGTTGGAGTAACTCATATTTAATCAATTTATGTGTATACAAAGATAATCAAAAAAATAAAACTTTGGTAATTTCTATAAAAAATAGTATCTTTGCTCTTTAATATTGATTACTAAAACTAAATCATGGCAAAAAAGATTTTACCATTCCCGTTAGTTGGAGCAGTTCTGAAAACTGCTGTGGAATTGAGAAGTAAAGCATCTAACTTGGATGTTTTTCAAATAAAAAATCCGCAAAAAGCGCAAGAAAAAGAATTGCGTAAATTGCTTACAAAAGCCAGTGGAACAGCTTTTGGCGAGCATTATAAATTCGATGAAATATTGAAAAGTAAAGATATCGTAAAAACTTTTCAAGAACGTGTACCGCATTTTGATTACAACAGTATTTTTGCTGCATGGTGGTATCGCACATTGAACGGCGAAACTTTCGTTTGCTGGCCCGGTAAAATTGATAAATTCGCTTTAAGCTCTGGAACTTCCGAAGCCTCCAGTAAATATATTCCGGTAACGGCCGATATGGTCAAGCAAATCAAGAAAACGAGTATGCGCCAATTGTTTACATTGGCAAAATACGATTTTCCGAATGAGCTTTATCAAAAAGGAGCACTGATGTTGGGAGGGAGTACCCACTTGCAATACAATGGAATGTACTATGAAGGCGACTTATCCGGTATCACAACAGGAAACCTGCCTTTCTGGTTTGAACATTTTTACAAACCCGGAAAACGTATCTCGCGCGAACGCGATTGGCAAACCAAACTCGAAGAAATTGTTCGCAAAGCTCCCGAATGGGACATCGCTGCAATTGTCGGCGTACCCGCTTGGTTGCAAATTCTGATGGAAAAAATTATCGAACGTTATAATTTGAACACCATTCACGATATTTGGCCTAACCTTTCTATTTATGTGCATGGCGGCGTTTCGATGGAACCTTACCGCAAAAGTTTCGAAAAACTTTTGGCACGCCCTATTGCTTATATGGAAACCTATTTGGCGTCCGAAGGATTTTTGGCTTACCAAAGCCGTCCGGAAAGCAATGCAATGGAATTGGTGCTGGATAACGGTTTGTTCTACGAATTTGCGCCTTTTACGGACGAAAATTTCGACGAAGATGGCAATATGCGTAGTAAATTGAATGGCGTTGTGTCCATTGCCGATGTTGAAGAAGGTAAAGATTATGCATTGTTGATCTCCACATGCTCAGGCGCTTGGCGTTATTTGATTGGCGATACGGTGAGATTTACATCGAAAGAACATAATGAAATCATCATTACCGGTCGTACAAAATCGTTCCTTAGCGTTTGTGGAGAGCACTTGTCGGTAGATAACATGACCAAAGCTGTGCAAATGATGGCGGATAAATTAAATATCAATATCCGCGAATTCACCGTACATGCCGAATCCATCGGGAAAATGTTTGCCCACCGTTGGTATTTGGCAACAGACGATGTTTTGGATCCCGATTTGGCAGCGAAGATCATTGATGAAAATCTGGGTATTTTGAATGATGATTATCGTGTAGAACGCTTGGAAGCGATCCGCGAAATCAGCGTGAAAATATATCCAACCAATGTGTTTTATGATTACATGCGCTCGCAAGGCAAAGAAGGCGGACAATCCAAATTCCCGCGTGTACTCAAAGGTGCAAAAATCGACACTTGGAAAGATTATTTAAAAAATGTTTAATGTTTAGGGTTTAAAGTTTAAAGAAAGGGGGCCTTTCTCTAAACTCTAAACCTTCAACCCTCAACTCAATGATACACGCAATAGTAGAAGGCATAGGACTCGGATTAGCGCTGGCTTTTTTATTTGGCCCGGCCTTTTTTACATTGATTCAAACGAGTATCGACCGCGGATTCCATTCCGCTGCACGCTTGGCATTCGGGATTTTTCTGAGTGATTTGTTTCTTGTTGCGATCAGCTATTTGGGCGCATCACGCATGTTTTATGTTCCCGAAATCAAAAACATCATCGGCATTGTAGGCGGATGTGTATTGATTGGTTTTGGTATTTACACAATGAAACACCGTGTGGATGCTTTGCGCAAAAGCAAAAGTATCGATGAACAAAATATTGAAATCAAGGTGCCGTCGAGCATGGTTTATATTGTGAAAGGTTTCTTTTTGAATATGACCAACCCAACCACTTTGTTCTTTTGGTTTTTTTGGGTGGGAACCATCACCGCCAGCTTTACAGGCGATGAATTTGCACATGAAAAAGTAGCCTTGTTCTTTATTGCAACGTTGACAACTGTACTTTCTACAGATTTGTTGAAAGCCTTTGCAGCTAATCAGCTAAAGCGTTATATAACCGACCATGTTTTAATTGTGATCAATCGTGTGGTGGGAATCTTATTGGCTGTATTTGGAATTTACTTAATTGTAATGTCCATTTGGCCTTCGACGGATATTTTGCCGGTAGGATTATAGAAAACTGTCGTTGTTCTTCCCTTGTAAATCAGTGTACTCTCTAAAAAAAAACGGCAAAGAGAAATATTTCTGAAGAATATGTGCGCAATTGAAGCGTAAATAAAAAAAAGCGCAGAAAGAATTATCTTTCTGCGCTTTTGCTTTTGTAGATACGCAATGCATTGCGTATCTACATTATTATGCTCTCATTTTATTGAGGATTTCCAATACTTTGATTGCACTTTCGGCAATTGAACTTCCTGGGCCAAAAACAGCGGCAGCACCTGCTTTGTACAAGAAATCGTAGTCTTGCGGAGGAATTACACCACCCACAATCACAATGATATCTTCACGGCCTAATTTTTTCAATTCGGCAATTACTTGAGGTACCAACGTTTTGTGACCTGCTGCCAACGAAGAAACGCCTAAAACGTGAACGTCGTTTTCAACAGCTTGTTTTGCAGATTCTGCCGGTGTTTGGAACAAAGGTCCCATATCCACGTCAAAGCCGATGTCGGCAAAACCGGTTGCTACTACTTTACCGCCACGGTCGTGACCGTCTTGTCCCATTTTTGCCACCATGATACGTGGACGGCGGCCTTCTTTTTCTGCAAAAGCATCAGTCATTTCAACTGCTTTGCGGAATTCGTCGTTGTTTTTTGTTTCTGAGCTATACACGCCTGAAATAGTTCTGATGATTGCTTTATAGCGTCCGAATTCTGCTTCGAGCGCATCTGAAATTTCTCCCAAAGAAGCACGTTTACGTGCTGCATCGATAGCTAATGCCATCAAGTTGCCTTTGCCGGTTTTAGCACATTCGGTCAAAGCGGCCAATGCTGCTTGAACATCTGCTTCGTTGCGGTTGGCGCGGAGTTCGGCCAAACGTTTGAGCTGTGCTTCGCGAACAGCGGTATTGTCAACTTCCAATGTTTCAATCGGAGATTCTTTATCCAAACGGTATTTGTTAACACCAACAATGGTATCGGCGCCGGAGTCGATGCGCGCTTGTTTGCGTGCAGCGGCTTCTTCGATACGCATTTTAGGAATACCGGTTTCGATCGCTTTTGCCATACCGCCGAGCTCTTCAACTTCTTGAATCAATTTCCATGCTTTTTCAGCAATTTCGTTAGTCAAAGACTCAACATAGTAAGAACCGGCCCATGGATCAACCACGCGGCAGATGTCGGTTTCTTCTTGCAAATAAATTTGTGTATTACGTGCAATACGAGCCGAGAAATCGGTAGGCAATGCAATTGCTTCATCCAATGCGTTGGTATGCAACGATTGAGTATGTCCCAATGCGGAAGCCATTGCTTCGATACATGTACGGCTAACGTTGTTGAACGGATCTTGCTCGGTAAGCGACCAGCCCGAAGTTTGCGAGTGAGTACGCAAAGCCAATGATTTCGGGTTTTTCGGGTTGAATTGTTTTACGATTTTTGCCCAAAGCAAACGAGCTGCACGCATTTTGGCAATTTCCATAAAGTGGTTCATACCGATTGCCCAGAAAAACGAAAGGCGAGGGGCGAAGTCGTCGATATTCATGCCTGCATTCACACCGGCGCGAAGGTATTCAAGACCATCGGCCAAAGTGTAAGCCAACTCAATATCACAAGTCGCACCTGCTTCTTGCATGTGGTATCCGGAGATTGAAATGGAATTGAATTTCGGCATATTTTTAGAGGTGAACTCAAAAATATCGGCAATAATTTTCATTGAAGGAGTGGGAGGATAGATGTAGGTATTACGCACCATAAATTCCTTCAGAATATCATTTTGGATGGTACCTGTAAGTTGCTCCATCGGAACGCCTTGTTCTTCAGCTGCGATGACATAAAATGCCAAAATTGGAAGAACGGCGCCATTCATGGTCATGGAAACCGACATTTTGTCCAACGGAATTTGGTCGAACAAAATTTTCATATCCATAATGGAGTCAACAGCTACGCCGGCTTTACCAACGTCGCCAACAACACGCTCATGGTCGGAGTCGTATCCGCGGTGAGTAGCCAAGTCAAATGCAATCGAAAGACCTTTTTGACCGGCAGCTAAATTGCGGCGGTAGAAAGCATTCGATTCTTCAGCGGTAGAAAATCCGGCGTATTGACGGACAGTCCACGGTTTCATCACATACATGGTTGAATAAGGTCCACGCAGAAACGGCGGAAGGCCGGCTGCATAGTTCAAATGTTCCATGCCTTTCAAATCATCGTTTGTGTAGGCCGGTTTAACCGGAATTTGCTCAGGTGTAACCCAAGAATCGGTTTTGCCTGTAGCGCCTTTTCCTTTGGGCGTTGCCTTGTAGTCAACGTTTTTAAAGTCAGGTCTCATATATTTAGGAGTGTTTAAAAATTTCTTGTTTTAATGTGCAAATGTACGAATAAAATTAGGAATTAAAAATTAAAAATTAAAAAAAAATACTCTTTTGTTGAAAAAGTGTTAATAAATTCTGTTTCCAAAAAGAATAAAAAGGGTACCCCATCGCGTTTATATATATAGACAAAATTTTTATAATCATGAAAACAGAAGACTTAGTTATTTATCAAAGTTTAGACGGGAAGATTAAACTTGAAGTTAGATGGTATAATGAGACAGTGTGGTTAAATCAGGCTCAAATGGCGGAATTATTCCAAACAAGTTCTCAGAATATTACAATGCATATCCGAAACGTTTACGAAGATGGTGAATTAGAAGGAATTCCAACATGTAAGGATTTCTTACAAGTTCGACAAGAAGGAAGACGGAGTGTGAAAAGGAACGTAGCACATTATAGTTTGGATATGATTTTATCTGTAGGCTACCGCGTAAAATCTAAAAGCGGCATACAGTTTCGTATTTGGGCAAACAAAGTATTGAAAGATTATATTATTAATGGCTATGCCATTCAACGCCCCGTTTCTAAACAAGAATTCGACAAAGCAATTACCGAATTAGAACAACAAATTATTAACTCTGAAAAGTTTACCGAAGAACAAATCAGCGAAGTGTATAAAACGCTTGCTGAATTTTTTAGTCGAAAACAAATCGATGAAAAGCCTCGTAAACAAATAGGTTTTCGTAGTTCAAAACAAGAATAAACTATTTGGATACCACCAACTTCTTTCCAATGGAAATACGATTGTCTTTTCCAATCTTATTCCACTTGCGTAAATCGTCTACCGTACAGCCATATCTTTTAGCTAAAGAATACAAGGTTTCGCCTTGTTTTACAGTGTGATATTTCGTTTTCGATTTTTTAGCGCTTGCTGTTTGTGTTTTCGATTTTTTATCGGGTGATTTAATGTTTTTATTTGAAGAATCTTTGGGGGCAGACTTGTTTACATTGGTTTCAGCAAGTAAAACAGTATCCATGTCCTCATCCAAATCATCATTATCATCAATTACTTCGGTGACATCATATGCAGTCGAATTTGGAACATTTTTTACGCTGATGCGGCCTTTGCTACATTTTAGGTAATTGTTTTTAATCTCGCCTTTTTCAAAATCGAAAATCATTTCGGGATTAAAAGGCTCCATCAGAAAACGGGTTTCGAAATGCAAATGTTCTGTGGTAGCCCGGCCTGTTCGTCCTGCCAAAGCGATCGGCTCACCGGCTTTTACATAATCATTCACATCTACCAAATTTTTTGAATTATGGCTGTATAAAGTTTCCAAACCATTGTAATGACGAATAACGACTACATTTCCGTAACCGGAATAGAGCCTCGACATTCTGACCAAGCCTTCGAATGCCGCGCGAATTGTGTCGCCCTTGCGTTGCTTGATATCAGTCCCTGTATGCATCCGTTTACCGCGTTTTCCGAATTTTGAAATCACTTTTCCTTCCGCCGGAATGGCAAATGTGGTTGTAATAGAATCGAGTACACAAATTAAAAATGACTGCTTGTTGATTTTGTCAAGTCTAGCCGCTCTCACATGATCGTTGCGCCATATACCTTCATATAATTTATCAGCTGGTATATCTGCATGAATATTATCTTCTTGTGCTTTTATTTCAATTGAAAAATTAAAAATAATAAATGTGAAAACAATAAACAAAGCTTTTATTTGTGAAACTATATTCATTTTAATTTTAAATTTAAAAATTCCGGGCATCCGCGAGGGATGCCCCTACATTTTGTTACATTGGGCAAACACGTGCGTTTACCCCTACATGCCGTTACTTGTCACTATAATATTCATACGCTCCCATTGTTGGCGGGCTTGGCCGTTGGCGTCCTTTGATGTCGTATGGAATGGACGATGGTAAACTCGGGTTTCCGGCTGAAACGGCTGGTGATGAACGCTCTGAAATATCAAAATTCCCTTTATTGACATCCTTAAATAGCGGATCTATATTAAATTTACAGTTCAAAACATTTTGAGATACGTTTTTCCAACCGCTAGTATTGGCACGGAAAAGTGAGTAGAGAAAGCGATATGAAAATGTATCATCGCCTACTTGTTTCATTTCGAATTCAATATTTCTATTTCCATAAACAATACAACTGTTGAATTCCGCATTCACAAGTGGATTTGCAATCGTGCCGGTAAGGGTTGTGTTACTCAGCCAAACAGCCGGCGTATAATCGCGGTCGGGAGCATATAAGTTGTAAAAGTAATTGGCAAAAGTGCATTGAAAAAAGCTGTAGTCGCCGCCGTAATTAAGCAAAGCAACGTAGGTTTTGCAATTACTGAATTCGCAATTCTCGGCCAAGATTTTACTTCCACGCGAACGAATGCCGATTCCGTTCATATTGGTAATGATAGTATTGTATAGTTCTGCGGCATATTGGTCGTTTGTAATGCTGTCGGTTTGTAAACCGGTAGTTCCATTTCTGATAATTGCATATTCAAAACGGTTATTTTCGCTGCCGGCTTCAAGAATAATGCCGTTCCATTGTCCCGGAACATCGCTATATTCTTTGTCGGTGCGCATGCCTGCGAAAACAACGGGATTGTTCAGTGTTCCGTTTACTTGTATCTTTGCTCCGGATTGCACCAATAACGATGCTTTTGGAGCAAAGTGCAATTGGGTATTGTTGGGAATAATCAACGTAGTTCCTGTTTGAACGACTGCATAACCATAGAAAACATGCGGTTTGTCGTTTGGAAGCGGTTGCGAAGCGTCGATAAAAGAACAGGCGACCTTCATGGAATCCTTACTGCCATCATCGTTTGTTGTATAAATAGTCATATTTCCGGTTGGAAGATGAAAATAGGCATTTTGTCCCCAGGCCGATAAAATAAGGCTTTGTGTACGGTTTGCAGTTTGAAAAACAATCGAATCTAAAATTTCAAACGGTAAATTTTGTGTGTTTTGATTAATCGTTGCCTTGATGAAAATAAATACACTATCTTTCGCCCGGATTTGTAGATTTTGAACACATAAACTTGTGTCCCCGCTAATATTCATACGGAAGCATGATGCAGCGCCACCGGCAATATAAGCACGGTCGATGTTTATATTTTTGTCGCTGGTATTAATAACTTTAACAACAGTTGTAACGGTTCCAAGTGTGGTAAATACGGTGTCGAAACGTACGGTATCAGATGAAAAACGTAAATTTACAGAAGGATCGCTTTCGTATGTTAGTTCGCGTTGACAAGAAGTCGAACTGAATAAAATGCCTGCTAATACAAGCATTCCGAAAAAGGGGAGCAAATATATTTCAATTGGTTTTCGCTGCATTTTACGAAAGCATTTGTTTGGCCTGCCTTACGGCCGCAATAAAAATATCCACTTCCTCTTTCGTGTTGTAAACTGCAAATGAGGCGCGAACAGTTCCGCTTATGCCTAAAATTTCCATTAACGGCTGTGCGCAATGGTGACCGGTGCGGACAGCAACGCCCAAATGATCCAAAATCGAACCAACATCAAACGGATGTTGACCTTTGATATTAAAGGAAATTAAACCGGCTTTGTGTTGCGAAGTACCGTAAAATTCAATGTCGCCGATTTTTTCTAATTCTTGCGTAGCATATTTCAGAAGCATTTCTTCATGCGATGCAATATTTTCAATGCCGATGGATTGAATGTAGTTGATAGCTTCCGAAAGCCCTAAAACATCGGCAACATTCGGGGTTCCGGCTTCGAATTTAAAAGGCAGTTCGTTAAACGTCGTTTTCTCAAAGCGTACTTCGCTAATCATTTCTCCGCCATATTGATAAGGCGGCATTTCGTTCAGATATTTTTCTTTTCCATACAAAACGCCTACGCCCATCGGAGCATACATTTTATGTCCGGAAAATACGAAGAAATCCGCATCCAAATCTTGCACGTCTATTTTGCTGTGAGCAACAGCTTGAGCACCGTCAATCAGTACAATGCTGCCCATTTGATGGGCTTTCTGAATGATTTCCTTAACCGGATTAATGGTTCCTAAAACGTTTGAAGTATGCGCCACGGCAACAATACGCGTATTTTGCGAAAGCAATTTTTCAAACGCCTGCATGTCCAATTCGCCGTTGGGTAGGAGAGGAATAACCTTTAAAATAGCGCCGTGTTCTTTACATGCCATTTGCCACGGCACAATGTTGGAATGATGTTCCATGGCGGAAATAAGCACCTCGTCGCCGGCTTTTAGGTATTGCTTTCCAAGACACTGGGCAGCTAAATTAATGCTTTCCGTAGTGCCTTTGGTAAAAATAATTTCGTAGGAATTGGCTGCATGGATAAAATTCTGCACGTTTTTGCGTGCTATTTCAAATGCTTCCGTTGCTTCGCGGCTCAAAAAATGAACACCGCGATGCACATTGCTATTTAAATTTTGATAATAATCAACCAGCGATTTTACAACACATTCCGGCTTTTGGGTAGTGGCTGTATTATCAAAGTAAACAAGCGGTTTGCCGTTTACTTTGCTCTCCAAAATCGGATATTGACTGCGTATTTGCGAAATATTAATCATTATATTAATGCAAAAATTAATTTACAAAGATAAGAAAAACGTTTGATAACGACAAATCGTTTGTTTTTTATTAAAAATATTTTTACCTTTGCGGAAATAATAAGTTAACAAGGTGACGAGTTAACAAGATAACGAAATATAAATTATTAGAAAAAAACACATTAATTAAATAAAAAAGCGTAAGCTTAAATTCTTTTCAAGAAAACCGGCAAAATTTTCACGACTAAAAGAAATGTAAGCGATGCGCTCATGCTGTGTCCACGGCGTGGGTTGTGTCTTATTTTTAGTCGTAGGTGCTTGCCGGTACCTCTTGAAGAATAAGAATTCAATTCGCGCCTTTTTTTATGCACATTGAGACCCTACGGGTCTCGGTTGACTCAAACATAAAAACAATTAAATAACACAACATGAAAACACAATTACAATTATCGGCTGCGGTCTGTACGGGCACCCCTTGCGGTTGCAATGCCAACAACAACGTGCCACCGATTGCTGTACGGGCACCCCTTGCGGGTGCCCCTTTGAACGACAATGTACGGGCGTATCGCCCATCAAAAGGGCACCCGCAAGGGGTGCCCCTACGGGTCATCCCATTTATCATTTTTCT
>JAVBNF010000035.1:0-8276 GCA_031551725.1 Bacteroidales bacterium | reverse complement strand
ATCATACAAATTTTAGAAATTTCTGCTTTTGATAAAACTCCTATAAAAGAGTTGCTTACAGAATCCAAAATCAAACAAAATGTCAATGAACAATCTAATTTATTTAGTAACTGTTAAATATTAACGCATCAGTAGAAATTTTAAACCACAAATTTAGCCTTTAATTCAATAAATACAAAATTAAATATCTTTATTCACAGAGATTTTTTCAATAACTTCTATGAGAATGATAACAGGAAACAATAATTATTTTGGAAAAATTGTGATTTTGTATGGGTTTTTCCACAATTTTACGTATATTTGCATGCTAAAACAATAATCTAATTGCAGTGACTACAATTTTGCTTTATGCTGTTCTTTCTCTTGCTGTTACAGGCGCATTGTCGGCTGTGATTCTGTATTTTGTTTCGCAAAAATTCAAGGTTGAAGAAGATCCGCGTATTGATGAGGTCTTTCAAGCGCTTCCAAGCGCCAACTGCGGCGGATGCGGATACGCAGGCTGCCGGAACTTTGCCGAAGCCATCGTTGCTTCCGGCTCTCTCGATAATTTTTATTGCCCTGTCGGCGGTGCAAACACCATGCTCGCAGTGGGAAATATCATGGGGCTGACTGCCGAAGAAAAAGCCCCTGTAATCGCTGTATTGCGTTGCTCGGGAAGTATCCAAAATGCGGTTCCTAAAATACAATTCGACGGCATTTCAAGTTGCAAATTTGCCAACAACCTCAATGCCGGAGAACGCAGATGTCCACACGGCTGCTTGGGTTTGGGCGATTGCGAACGCGCTTGCAAATTCGATGCACTTCATGTAGATAAAGAAACCGGACTGCCTGTTATTTCCGACGATAAATGTGTGGCTTGCGAAGCATGCGCAAAAGCGTGTCCGCGAAACATCATCGAAATGCGCCCGAAAGGCAAAAAAGACCGCCGGATTTATGTTTCGTGTATTAACGAAGAAAAAGGAGCACAGGCAATTAAAAACTGTAAAACCGCTTGTATCGGTTGTTCCAAGTGCTTTAATGTTTGTCCGTTTGAAGCAATTACTATGAAAAATAACCTGGCTTATATCAATCACGATAAATGCAAACAATGTCGCAAATGTGCGCCTGTTTGTCCTACCGGAGCCATTCTCGAACACCGGTTTCCGGCAAGGAAAACCGATGTAGTAGGAGAGGAGGCAAACGTATGAAAACGTTTAGAATAGGAGGTATCCATCCGGTGGATAATAAATTAGGCGCAGAGCTTCATAGCGAAGTTTTACCCGTCCCCAAACAGGTTTGTGTAATGGTTTCCCAACATCTGGGAGCTCCCTCAAAACCCATTGTGCAAAAAGGCGACCGCGTAAAAGTCGGACAATTATTGACAGAAAACACATCCTACATTGGCTCCAATGTACACGCGCCGGTTTCGGGTGTCGTTTCGAAAATAGACATGGCCCTGGATTGCACCGGATACCGCCACCCTGCTATTTTTATTGATGTTGAAGGCGACGAATGGATTGAAACTATTGACCGCAGTACGGATATTAAAAAAGAAATCACGGCAACAAAAGAAGAAATCATTGCCAAAGTACGCGAAATGGGTGTAGTCGGACTTGGCGGCGCAGCATTTCCTACACAGATAAAACTCGAAGTTCCGAAAGAAAAACATGTTGAATTCTTTATCGTAAATGCCGTAGAATGCGAGCCTTTCCTTACGGACGATTATCGTTTGATGCTCGAAAAACCCGAAGAATGTATGATCGGCATTGCCATCATGCAAAAGGTTTTGGGCGTGAAACATGCATATATCGGTATCGAAAATAATAAAAAAGATGTCGTTAAGATATTTAAGGAGCTTGCGCGAAATTATCCCGGAATAGAAATATTTCCACTTCAAGTGAAATATCCGCAAGGGTCAGAAAAACAATTGATTTATGCGTTGACTAAACGCGAAGTGCCTTCCGGCAAATTGCCGATTGATGCAGGTTGCATTGTCAATAACATCTCTACTTGCTTTGCCGTTTACGAAGCTGTGCAGAAAAACAAACCGATTGTGGAACGCATGGTGACGATTACCGGCAAGAAAGTGAAAAAGCCTTCCAACCACTGGATTCGCATCGGTTCGCCCATTTCAATGCTGATCGAAGCCGGCGGCGGAATGCCCGAAAACACAGGCAAAATCATTATCGGCGGACCTATGATGGGCAAAGCTGCTACAAGTGTCGATATTCCTGTGATGAAAAACACATCGGCCGTTCTACTCATTCCTCAAGAAGAAAGCATTCGCAAACCTGCAACCAATTGCATTCGCTGTGCAAAATGCAGCGAGGCATGCCCAATTGGCCTTGAACCACATCTGGTTTCGGCTTTGGTGCGGAATGAAAACTGGGAACGCGCAGAAGAAGAGCGTATTATGGATTGTATCGAATGCGGTTGCTGTTTATATACCTGTCCATCCTACATTCCGCTTCTGGATTTGATGCGCTTGGGCAAAATGCAGGTTCGACAAAAGATACATCAACGTTCACAAACTAAATAAGACAAAAAACGTTTATGGATAAATTAATCATTTCCGGATCCCCACACGCTCATGGCGAATTCAACGTCCGCAAAATCATGTGGACGGTGGTTATTGCTTTGGTACCTACACTCTTGACATCGGTTTACTTTTTCGGATTACAAGCGCTTAGCTTGGTTTTGGTGGCTGTTGCATCTTGTTTATTATTCGAATATTTGGTGCAACGCTTTCTTTTGAAAGGACCTGTAACTATTACTGACGGATCGGCTATAATTTCCGGCATGTTGCTGGCATTCAACGTGCCAAGTAATCTGCCTTTGGGGATTATGGTAATCGGGGCATTTGTAACTATTGTCATTGCCAAAATGTCGTTTGGCGGATTAGGAAAAAATCCGTTTAACCCGGCTTTGGTCGGACGTGCATTTTTATTGATTTCCTTTGCGGAACCGATGACTTCGTGGCCGCGTCCTGTGCCATTATTTGGCAGAGGAGTTCTGGACACTGTAACCGGCCCCACGCCGATGGGCATGATGAAAGAAGGCTTGCATCAAGGCATGTCGATGGATCAAATTATGGCTCAAGTACCTGATTATGTAGAAATGTTGGCCGGCGACCGTGGTGGTTCGCTCGGCGAAGTGTCCGCCATTGCAATTATATTGGGAGGCTTGTTTTTATTGATGCGCCGTGTAATCAGTTGGCACATTCCGGTTGCATTTATTGCAAGTGCTTATGCATTTTCCGGAATATTATATTTAGCAAATCCGCATTTGTATGCAAATCCTACCTTTCATATTCTTGCAGGAGGTTTGCTATTGGGCGCTGTTTTTATGGCTACCGATATGGCCACATCGCCCATGTCGAAAGCAGGAATGCTTATATTTGGCTGTGGATGCGGCTTTCTTACAATTCTCATACGTGTATTCGGAAGCTATCCCGAAGGCGTTTCGTTTGCAATTTTAATTATGAATGCCTTTGTTCCACTCATCAATAAAGGCTTTAAACCCAAAAAATACGGAGCAACAAATAAAAATTTTAATATTATGGCGAAAAAATCTTCATTTAAAAACATGACAACAGTGCTCGTAGTTGTTGCAATTATTGCTGCTGCTGCGGTCAGTGCTGTTTTCATTCTTACCAAAGATACCATTGGAAATCAACTCGACAAAAAAGAAGCTAAAGCGCTCGAAGCCGTCCTTCCTGCTTTTGACCGTGCGGAAAAAGAAGAAATTCAAGTCGATGGCGGAACGATTACCGTTTTCAAGACCTATAATAACGAAAATACGTTGGTTGGAACTGCCGTAAATACATTCAGCATGCAAGGATATAGCGGAGAAATTCGTGTATTGGTGGGAATTCTTCCTAATCATGAATTGTCTGGTGCAACAGTGCTTTCGCAAAATGAAACACCCGGTCTGGGAACGCAAATTGCCGAAGAGCCTTTCCTCGCTCAATTTAAAGGTAAGAATTTGGACGAATTTAAATTAGATGTTCAAAAAGACGGTGGCGATGTAGATGCAATTTCCGGTGCAACAATCAGTACACGTGCGTTCTGCGATGCCGTTTTACGTGCATTCAACGCAGTTAAGTAAAATTTTAGACAGAACTTAGGATTAACATGTTTTTTAATTTTGCCAAAGGCAAAAACATCCTGTTAATCCTGCAAATCCTGTCCGATTGATTTCGTAAATCCCGTCAAATTGACAACTTAAAAGTAATTTTTGCAAAAATGAGTAATAATTTCAAAACATTTACAAACGGATTAATCAAGGAAAATCCGGTATTTGTGTTGTTGCTTGGTTTATGTCCGACGCTGGGTGTCACAACATCAACTATCAACGGCTTGGGAATGGGGATTGCAACAGCATTTGTACTTGTAATGTCGAATCTACTCATCTCTGTAATTAAAAATCAAGTTCCTGATAACGTCCGTATTCCGGTATTTATTGTCGTTATTGCATCCTGTGTGACGATTGTTGAACTATTGATGAAAGCCTACGTACCAGCCTTACATGAACAACTTGGAATTTTTATTCCATTAATCGTTGTAAACTGTATTGTCCTTGGTCGCGCAGAAGCATTTGCTGCTAAAAACACGGTTTTCAACAGCATGTTAGACGGTATTGGCATGGGACTTGGATTTACATTTGCGCTTGTATTGCTCGGATTTATCCGTGAATTTATTGGCGCAGGAGCTATTTTAGGATATAAAGTATTGCCGACGGGGATTTCGCTTTTTGTGCTCGCTCCCGGTGCATTTATCGTGTTAGGCTACCTCATTGCGGCTATTAATAAACTTAAAAAATCGTAAAAATGGACTATGTTTTAATTATCATATCGGCGATTTTTGTAAATAACATCATCTTTGCCCGTTTCCTGGGAGTGTGTTCATTTTTAGGAGTTTCCAATAAAATTTCAACCTCTCTGGGAATGGGGGGAGCTGTTATTTTTGTAATGTCTTTGGCTACATTGGTCACATCGTTGTTACAAATATACGTCCTAAAACCGTTAGATATTGAATTTTTGCAAACCATTATGTTCATTCTTGTCATTGCGGCATTGGTGCAGATGGTGGAAATTATTTTGAAGAAAGCGGTGCCGCCACTTTATCGTGCGTTGGGCATCTTTTTGCCTTTAATTACAACAAATTGCGCCGTTTTAGGAATCGCCATTTTAGTCGTGCAAAAAGATATGACCATCGTGCAAAGTGTGGTTTTCGCTGCTGCAAATGCAGTGGGTTATACGTTGGCAATCGTTTTATTTGCAGGCATTCGAGACCATTTGGAAATTGTACAAGTACCAAAAGGTATGCGCGGTGTACCCATTGCGTTCGTAACCGCCGGCATCTTGGCATTGGCATTTTTCGGCTTCGCCGGAATCGTTAAATAATTATTAATTGTTAATGGTTAATTGTTAATGGGCTTCGCTCTGCATTAACCATTAACCATTTATCATTAACCATTGAAAAGGTTTTTATACATCCTATTCTTTCTATTATCCTCCACCTTTTATGCGATAGGGCAGGATCGTCCTTTACGTGCCGAAATCGAAGTGCCCGACGGCTTTTCATCTGTAGAAGTTCGTTCGCTCGAAAACCATTATGTGTTGGCCTATTCCACTTTAAGTGAAAATGTGAAAGGAATGCACGTACGCCTGTTTTTTCTGTTTGACCAGAATTTGAAAATGGTTTGGGCGGAGCGTTTTCCGGTACATGCTGATTATACTTTGACTTCGCATGTGTTGAAAGAAGATACATTGACGCTTATATTTCGTGGTGATGGGAAATTGTCAAGTGTGATGCAATTGAAAATCCTTTGGAAAAATGCGCTCTTCGCGCAAAAAGTTATCCATACTTCTTCCGATAAGACCAATAAAACCGCGGAACTGCATAATGGTAAAATTTTTGTGTTGCAACAAGACCGTGATGAAATGAATGTATGCGTTATTCATCCGAAAGACAGTATCATCAGCACTTCTTCCACTTTTTCTGTGCGCGATCACGATGTTTACAGCACTTATTTCGATACCGTTTTCTCGCAGTTTTATGTGGTTACTTCCACTTTTCAGCGAAGAAAAGACGAATGTGTTCTGCGTGCATTCGATATGGATGCAAACATTGTTCGTGAAGATGTGCTTACCCCACCGGAAAATTATCGTTTGTTACATGCAAGAGTTGTTCGTCCGGATTCGCTCACACTGCTTGTGATGGGCATTTACAACAATAAAAACGAAGAACAAAAATTTGAAAATTACGATAACGGAACCGAATCTGCCGGATTTTTTCTTTGTGTGAAAAAGGCCGGAATGCCGGATGTTTTCAGCTTTTTGCCATATGAAAAAATGCAGGGATTGGACAATTTAAGCCCTGACCATAAACAAATTTTGGCTCAAAAGAAAAAACGAGCTCGCGATCAAGCATTTTCATTGGGACTTTATTTGCAACCGCGCATAATTTATGCCGATAATCAATATTATTTAGGTGGTGAAACCTATGACCGCCGCATCCGCGTAACAACCGAAATGTATTATGATTACTATGGCCGCATGGTGCCGTACACTAAAACGGAATTCGAAGGTTTTGATTATCGTGAACTCTTTGTGGTCGCTTTGGATTCTACGAATATGTATTTTGCAAATTCGTATGTAATGGATCTTTCCAAATCTTTTTTTACCAAACAGTTGAAACCACGTTCAATCTTTTATCCGATGGATAGCGGCATGATGACAATGTACTGCAATAATAATTTGATTTTCTATTCCTTTACGGAAAACGGTGAAACGCAATCGGACAACCTAAAAATCGAACAAATGCAGCCTGCCGATAAGATTTCAAGCAGTTGGGACTGCGAAATTATTCATTGGTACGACCATCATTTTCTAACTTATGGTTTTCAAATGTTACAAAACAACCAATCCACCAAAAGCAAGCGCACGGTTTTTTATTTAACGAAGATTTCGTACGATTAAGCTAAAAATAGGTTTTGACTGCAAATTCGAACTGTTCGATGAAAAATTTCTTAAACAACTTGTAGCTCAAACACACACAAAATATAGCTCATAAAAACAAATTTTTGAGCTATATTTTTATTTGAAATGAGCTTCATTTTGTTCAATGAGGTTATTTATATTGTGAAGTTATTTTGTTTTTTTATTCTACCTTTAATGTTTGTTTATACAAAATAGCGCCATAGTGATCACTAAATGTGACAACATAATTCCCGTATCCTAAATCCACTGTTATTGGAAATTTGTTGACAACTTTCACAAATACAGGCGCGACAGGGATATTGCATATTTGGAGCATTGTTTTCAGGATAAATAGAAATGTATTTTACCCACGAAGCGCATTTTTATCTTTTGGAAGTTCGATACGAACAGCTTTATGTGGACGCAGGTCGAAAACGGGATTTTCAATTTGCAAATTGTTCTGAACAACAGAATAGTTTTATTTTATTAACAATTTAACGCGTTCATTACCAAATTGTAATAAGTATATGCCTGGCGTTAGGTGCGAAAGATTTAGTTCTGTTATTCGGTTGCTAATTGAGAACATATCAACCCATACGCCAGCAGCATTATATATATATACTTGTCCTTTCATTGTAGGCAATCTATTATCAATTGTCAACTTTCCAGATGTTGGATTTGGGGATACAAAAAATCTTGATTCCGTTGCCTTTTTATTGCTTACAGGTATTTTAATAAATATTACTCGAATGTTACTATCACTTTGCACATTGGAAAAAGTGTAGGAAGTTATTTCCCCTTTGTTTAATCCGTTTACAATTACACTATCAATTTTGTAACCAGTGTTAGGCACAATCGTGTAGGTAACATCTTCACCGTGTTTCACCAGAGTGTCTCCTTTCGGGCTAATGCTGCCATTAGCACTTGAAGAGGCACTGACTGTATATGATTTAATTTTAAACACTACTCGAATGTTACTATCGCTTTGAACATTGGAAAAAGTGTAGGAAGTTATTTCCCCTTTGTTTAATCCGCTTATAATTACACTATCAATTTTGTAGCCAATGTTGGGTGTAGCTATAAACCTAACATCACTGCCATAATCAATTAATGTGTCACCAGGATTAACCATCCCATCGCCTCTCACAGAAGCTGTAATCTTACAAGTAGGAAGACTGGTCTTAGTAACAAATTCCGTACACAAAGATAAGTGATTTTTTTTGATTACGCCACTTTTTTAGTTTTTAGATTTTCAAATTCTTTGATAGTCAGATTCCCCAAGGTCGAATGCCTTCGATTTTGATTGTAATAAATT
>JAVBNF010000034.1:0-118342 GCA_031551725.1 Bacteroidales bacterium | reverse complement strand
ATCATACAAATTTTAGAAATTTCTGCTTTTGATAAAACTCCTATAAAAGAGTTGCTTACAGAATCCAAAATCAAACAAAATGTCAATGAACAATCTAATTTATTTAGTAACTGTTAAATATTAACGCATCAGTAGAAATTTGCAAATATAAAAAAAGTTTGAAAATAAATGATGAAAAAGGAAGTATTTTATTTCAATATCCATTTGAATTATCCTTACCTTTGCAAAAACATTTCTTATGCCAACCAAAAAACAAATTGCGCAAGAATTTCTCCGCCTGTGCTCAAAAGGCGAGTCGAGAGAAGCCTTTAAACTATATGTAGATGCGAGCTTCAAGCATCATAACGCTTATTATCCAGGCGATGCACAATCGCTCATGCTTGGTATGGAAGAAAGTGCGCAGAACATGCCGCTCAAAGAATTTACCATGCTTCGTGCGCTCGAAGACGGTGATTTGGTGGCTGTACATTCGCGCGTGAAAATGCACCCACAAGCCGAACAGGCATTTGTCGTTATGCATATTCTACACTTCAACAGCGATAACAAAATCGTTGAAATGTGGGATTTCGGACAAGAAGTGCCCGAAGAATGTCCAAATGAAAACGGGATGTTTTAACAGAAAAATGTCATAAACAAGACAATGTCTTATAGTTTGCTCATTTCTTCAATAATTTGTTTATCGGTTAATTCCTCTTTGAAAATCGTGAAGTTTTCTAAAAAACCATTAAAATATCTGTCAGAGGCCCAATGATAACAGACGCCTATTTTCAAGGGCTCTGCAGTAAAAGGAAATTCTTTGAAGATGTAAACAGCATTGATTAATTTTCCATCTTTGAAAAGCATATGAGCGCCGTCAGAAGTTCTGCGAACACAGGCAATTGTATGCCATGAAGTGTCCATTTTTGTATAGAGATAGAAATCCGGTTCTTCGCTATATCCCCAACCCCATTTCTCATCGACTGCTTGAAAGTTGAAACCATAACCGGTGTATCCGATGTCACTACGAGTTGCATGATTTTTGTCAAAGATATTTGGGTACCACGGTTGTCTATCATCAAGTTTGACACGAAACATGATTACAAAACTTTGCCAGGAACTATCAATGTTAAAAGGAGTATTAAGGCCATAGTTGTGTAAATAATAGCCGCCTAAGAGCGCTTTCTTGCCCTCATACCCCACTGCAAACGCAGGTTGAGCGCGAGGAGCGATTAAATGGTGCTTGTTTCCGGAATAATCTAAAATGTCGCCATGTAGAGGGTAATAAGCGTATGGTTTTATTTTTTTCGAAGTTTGTTTTGGTCTTTTGGAACTACTTGTTTCAGAGGCTGTTTTTGCTGCACGATTAACCGAAACGGTATAAATTTTTCTGTCGATTTGATTTTCTGCAACTACTAAAAAATTAAAAATGTTATATCCCACGCTAAGGGCGGTTTGATGTATATTTCCCTCCACATTTGCTCGTAAATCGTCGGCTTCGGCAATCAACGAAAGGCTGTCGGCTTCATATGACAAAGATAGCGTATAACGTGTGTGTGTGGGCGAAAATGCCGGCGTTAATTGCCCTCGACTTACATAAATATTCCTTAATAATGTGTTGTTGTGCGAATATGCATCTTCGTTTTGTGAATAAGATTCTTTGGATGCAGGCGTAATCATGCACTGTCCGTGTACATAAGTATGGAAAATTGTAAAAAGAAGGATAGTTAAAACACCTATGTTTTTTTTCATAATTTCTATTTTAGGAAATTGAATTCTTGAATGTGACTATTCTTTCGGGAGTATCAAATGTCCCGAATAACGTATGCCCGAACGATAGGAACTATTGAACGAAAGCTGTACCGAGCCGTCGAAATAGATGTAAATGTACGCATCGTATTGCTCCATGCCATTTTTAATACGGAAGAAAACATAATAATGGTCTTTCTTGATTTCTGCTTTGTAATCGCTGTATTTATTGGCAAACCACAAACCATACGCATCAAAACCTACAGGCGTAATATGAAACGTGCCGAAATAAGGCAGTTGCGTGTAAGCAGAATCATTGTAAATTTTCAGTAAATAAATACCCGTCAAGTAGCGTTCGCCGTTAATGGGCGGAAAAATCTCTTCGACGCGGATTTGATAATTTTTACTTTCTACCGCTTCGCGCACTTGTTGTTCAATGACTGAATCCTGTTTTGAAGGCTTTGCAGCATGTAATCCCGCAAAAGATAAGCAGCACAAAGCAATCAAGAAAAATATTTTTTTCATAATAAAGATCCTCCTTCTTTTTTTTACAAATATACGAAAATTCCAGTTAACGAGGTGACAAGGTAACGAAAAAAAAACGATGTTAACTCGTTAACTTGTTGCCTTGTTAACTTTCAATTACCTTAATATCTTTCTTGTCAATATAATTCGGATACTTGAACAACGGCATTCCCAATCCCATTCCGGCATTGATCTTGCCTGTAATTCCAAGCGCTTTCGCGATTTTCTGTTTTTTGTCGCGGGAAATTGTTGTTAATACAAAACCTGTATAAAACTGGCTAACACCTAAACTTTCCGCCATCAAAGAAGCATTCTGATAGGCTAAATTGCAATCGGCATGCCCGAAATTACTGCGTTTGGGTGTGGAAAAGAAAATAACGCTTGTTGCATTTCTTAGAATTAGGTCGTTGCCTTTTTCGTATTCGGTTTTGAGTTGTTCGAATTTCGGAAGATATTTATAAACATCCGGCATGATTCTTTTGAGAATAGGCTTTAATAAAGGGTTTTTCAAGGTTTTTGCAACGGATGTCAGACCGTCAATCGTCGTATTGATAATCATTTTTATTTTTTCCGGATCATTTACAACCGTAAATTCCACTTGCTGCAAATTGCTCGCTGTGGGCGCGCGGTGCGCAGCTTCGAGAATTTGATTCATCAACTCTTCGGGAACGGCTTGTTTTGAAAACGCGCGGTTCGAACGGCGAGCCTTCATGAGCAGCATCAGTTGTTCCGGTGTCGGCATTTTATCAAAATCAATGGCATGCACTTTTTTCGGCGGAAACAATGAATGTTCAACCGCACTTGTCGGGCAAACGGCAGCGCAATGTCCGCAGCCGATACATTCTTCAATATTGCGAATTTCAATATTTGCTTTGGGTTCCGCTTGCGCGAAGATCCAGGCCGGACAAACTTTTACACATTTGCCGCAGCGAATACATTTTTCTTTATTAACGTTGATTTCTGTTGTCATGATTGTATTTGTTGTCATGGATAGCGAAGCGTGGCCATTTTGTTCAATTATCCTTCGAAATTAGTTATTTTTTTTCTCCATTCATCCGGCACCACCATGCTTTCTTGCGTGCGCGGGTTGTAGCAAACTACGACTGCTGTGCAGGTCGACATTATTTCTTTGGTGTCTTTACGGGTTACTTGTTGCTCGAAAGTAAGGCTTTTGGTGCCGATTTTTGCAATTTTTGTTTGCACTAAAATTTCATTATGCAAGAAAACAGGTTTCAGGTAATCAATTTTTGTCGAAGCGCCTACAATTGATTCTTCGTTCCAATTCAGATTGCCTAAAATACTCTCGATATAATTTTGTTTTCCGAAATCATAATAACTCGGATAAACGGTATTGGACACATGTCCGAGCAAATCCACATCGCTAAAGCGGATTTGAATGGACACTTCATGTTTAAAATCTGACATAAACCTTAAATAAATTTTTTACAAAAATACAATATAAATGCCGGATTTTGAACTTTTGTGCAAAACTTGTTGATAAATTTCTCTTGTAAAAATGAATAAAATGGGGTGTCATCGCGTTTATATATATGAACCAATTTTATATATTATGAAACAAAAATCGATTCCCAAAATCAACGACAAACAATTCGAAGGAATGAAACTTGGCGAGCTTAAAAAGTATGTCAAAGATTATTATTTGAAGCATATTGATGGGAAAGCTGTAAAAAATCAACATACAGGCGTTACAATATTATTAAGAAAACCAGGGTTGCAGCATTTGCTTTATCATGGGAAAAGCGGCTACACTAAGTTCAAGGCTGTGGTAAAACTTCCGGAAATGTTACATAGTGCTATTTTTTGCAACTTTAAAAATCCCGATAATACAGATTCGAAAGATGTGTTTGGTTATGCAAATTTTAAGTCTAAAGTTGAGATTGAAGAAAAAGTACATCTATTTAGAATTGTTGTAAGAATAACTAAAGACGGGAAATTCTACTACAATCATTCTGTAAAAGTCTCAAAATAATTGAGGTTTTAACTGCTACGGTAGTCTATAAAATAGCTGGTCCGATATGGAGTCAGTCAAAACCTCAATTTCATGTTACAAAGATACAACAAATTTTTATATTAACAAAAATAACGGATTCAAAATCAAACTTGTCACTCGTCGCTTGTCACTCGTTAGTTTTTTTCGTATCTTTGTGTGCGTTTTTAGAAAAACAAATGGCAAAATCAAAAGTAAAATACGAAGGCAATACCATTCGCATTCAAGGTGCGCGGGTTAATAATTTAAAAAATATCTCTGTCGAAATTCCGCACAATCAATTTGTGGTGATTACCGGTTTGTCGGGATCCGGAAAATCATCGTTGGCGTTCGATACGCTTTACGCTGAAGGCCAGCGCCGCTACGTGGAAAGTCTTAGCTCGTATGCCCGCCAGTTTCTTGGAAAAATGGGAAAACCCGAAGTCGATAATATCGTCGGAATTTCGCCTGCCATTGCCATCGAACAGAAAAATATCAACCGCAATCCGCGTTCCACCGTTGGTACTTCCACCGAAATTTACGAATATCTCAAACTGCTTTTTGCCCGCATCGGACGTACATTTTCGCCCATTTCCGGCGGAGAAGTAAAACGCGATTCAGTAAGCAATGTGACCGATTTTATCATCGGATTAAACGCCGATACGAAAATTTATATCTATTGCCCGTTTCTTGTAAAAGAAAACCGTACTGTGGAAGAACAGCTCAAAGTGCTACAGCAGATGGGCTTTTCGCGAATGGGCAAAAAAGAAAAAAAACAAATCGAAGTTATCCGGATTGATGATTTGCTTGCGCAAAATACCAAACAAATCAAACCGGAAGATTTTTATATTTTAATTGACCGTTTAACCGTTAAGAAAGACGACCACGATTTCGAAACCCGAGTTTTCGACTCCGTGCAAACGGCCTATTACGAAGGGAATGGCTATTGCACCATTCAGCACGATGACCAACTCACGGAATTTTCCAATCATTTTATGTTGGATGGAATGAAGTTTGAAAAACCGAGCGAAAACTTTTTCAGTTTCAACAATCCTTATGGCGCATGCCCTACTTGCGAGGGTTTTGGCAATATTGTCGGCATTAGCCAAGACCTCGTAATTCCGAAACCCACGCTTTCCGTTTACGAAGAAACGGTTGCCTGTTGGAAAGGCGATCGCATGAGCGAATGGCGTGCGCAAGTGATCAAATACGCCGAAAAATATAAATTTCCGATACATAAACCTTATCTGGAGCTCACGCAAGCACAGAAGGACATGCTTTGGAACGGCACCAAGGATTTCGAAGGTATCTACGATTTTTTCAAATGGGTGGAATCGAAAATCCAGAAAGTGCAATACCGTGTGATGTTGTCGCGCTTTCGCGGAAAAACCACGTGTCCCGACTGCCAAGGCACACGCTTGCGCAAAGACGCGTCGTACGTGAAAGTGGGAGGGAAGTCCATTCAAGAATTGTGTTTGATGCCGATTGAAAAACTGATTGTTTTTTTTAAAGAATTAAAACTTTCGGAAAGCGAACAAACGGTGTCTAAACGTTTGCTCGATGAGATCAACAGCCGCTTGACATTTTTGGAAAATGTAGGTTTAACATATCTTACTTTAAATCGTTTGTCGGGAAGCCTTTCCGGCGGCGAATCGCAGCGCATTCGATTAGCAACTTCGTTGGGAAGCGCGCTCGTCGGATCGTTATATATTCTCGATGAACCCAGTATTGGCCTGCATTCACACGATACCAACCGTTTGATACAAGCGCTGCATCAGTTGCGCGATTTGGGAAATACCGTTATTGTTGTTGAGCACGATGAAGAAATCATCAATGCTTCGGATTATATTATTGATATTGGTCCCGGCGCCGGTCGTTTGGGTGGGGAAGTGGTGTTTGAAGGTCAAACAAAAGATCTGAAAAATGCTAAAACGCTCACTGCCGATTATGTTTTCGGTCGTAAAGAAATCCCCGTTCCGAAAACGCGTCGCAAATGGCGCAATTTTATTGAAGTAAAAGGTGCTTGCGAGCATAATTTGAAAAGCCTTGATGTGAAATTTCCGTTGGATGTACTCACAGTTGTAACAGGCTTGAGTGGTTCGGGAAAAACAACATTGGTCAAACAAACGTTGTATCCCGCTTTGCGCAAGATTTTTGATGGATATGGCGAAAGTCATGGAAAATACAGCGATTTGGTTGGAGATATTAAGCTCATTCAAGGCGTGGAAATGATCGACCAGGACCCGATCGGCCGCTCCAGCCGCTCCAATCCGGTTACTTATGTGAAGGCTTACGATGATATCCGCAATTTATACGCATCGCAGCCGTTGGCCAAACAACGCAACTACAAAGCCGGTTATTTCTCCTTTAATGTCGAAGGCGGACGTTGCGAATACTGCCAAGGCGAAGGGCAGATCAAAGTTGAAATGCAATTCATGGCCGATGTTTACCTGCAATGCGAAGAATGCCATGGAACCCGCTTTAAAAGCGAAGTTCTGGATGTAAAATATCGCGATAAAAATATCAATGACCTGCTCAATATGAGTATTGGCGATGCGATTGAATTCTTTGAAGAAGATAAAACGACTTCAGATATCAAACGGATATTAACCAAATTATATCCTTTGCGTGAAGTAGGATTAGAGTATTTGCACATGGGGCAATCGTCTGCGTCATTGTCCGGTGGAGAAGCGCAACGCGTGAAACTGGCGTATTTCCTTACCAAAGGCGTTACCGACAAACCGACTGTTTTTATTTTCGACGAACCTACAACCGGCTTGCATTTTCACGATATTCATAAGCTCATTCATTCCATCAATGCCTTGATTGAAAAAGGGCATACCGTTATCGTTATTGAACATCATCCCGACTTAATCAAATGTGCCGATCATATTATCGATATTGGTCCAGGCGGTGGCGAACACGGCGGAAACATCGTATTCGAAGGCACTCCCGAGAATTTAATTAAAGAAAAAAAATCCATTACAGGAAAATATTTGAAGAATAAATTATAAAATATTTTAAAGTTCAGAGAGTTTGGGAAGTTTAGAAAGTTTGAAGCCTTCTGAACTTCTGAACTTCCTAAACTTTTTAAACTTGAAACAATGCTAATCATTCACCGTCCCCAAACCGAACCCTATTTCAATATTGCTGCTGAAGAGTATGCACTCAAGCATTTGACCGATGATTGTTTTATGCTTTGGCGTAACGAACCGAGCATCATCGTTGGGAAACATCAAAACACCTTGGCGGAAATTGATGTTGATTATGTCAAAAATAATAATATCAAAGTCGTTCGTCGATTAAGCGGTGGCGGCGCGGTTTTTCACGATTTGGGGAACTTGTGTTTTACGTTTGTACAAAATAAAAAAGCCGAGCATACCGATTTTAAAGTTTTTACGCAGCCTATTTTGGAAGTCTTGCAAAAACTCGGTATTGACGCACGTTTTGAAGGTCGAAACGATTTGACAATTGATGGAAAAAAATTCAGCGGAAACGCCGAAGCGGTTTGGAAAAACCGTGTTCTGCATCACGGGACATTGCTTTTTTCTTCACAAATTACGGATCTTTCTCAAGCATTGACAGTGCATCCCGATAAGTTTCAAGACAAAGCGGTGAAGTCCGTTCGCAGTCGTGTAACCAATATTTCCGAGCACTTGAAAAATCCGCTTTCGCTGGATGCTTTTACTACGATGCTTGAACAACACATGCATGAAAAATATCCGGATGCTGAATTATCCGTTTTTAGCGATGAAGATCTTCAGAATATTGATCGGCTTGCGAAAGAAAAATACAGTCAATGGAGCTGGAATTTCGGGCAATCACCAAATTATAAATTCAATAATCGCATCAAACTTGCGGCAGGTGGAAATGTTGAATTTTGTTTCGATGTGAATGATGGCCGCATCAGTGATTTAAAAATCTTTGGCGATTATTTTAATCAAAAAGAAACTTCCGATATTGAAAAGGCTTTAATCGGTGTGAATCATTCGAGAAACGCAATTTCAGGAGCATTATCCGCTTTTAATCTTTCCGAATATTTTACACACGCCACTCAAGACGAAATCGTTCAAGGATTTTTTTGATATTGACAGGATTATGCATCTACGGCTTATAAGATCGCTTCGCTAAGTTTACATGTTTTCTATTTCGACAAAGTCGAAAATACCATCCTGTTAATCTTGTAAATCCGGTCTAAATACCTCTAATTTTTCCACCATTTTTTAAAAACCTGCGTTGTGTCGTTCAAAGATACAACTTCTCCAATCATTGGCGTTAGTAAGTTGAATGAATCTTTTTCGGCATTTTCAGCAACCGTTTCCATTGGTTCATGCCACGTGTGCTTGGCTAAAGCAAATTTTGAATTGTGTACGGTAAGTACTTTTTTAGGTTTCAAATCCACAATCGCTTTCGCTAAATCTTCCGGAAGCATGTGGATATACTTCCAATCTTTGTCATACTGCCCGTTTTCCATAATGGCAAGATCAATATTCGGAAACTGTTTGTTGATATCCGAAAAATGCGTATCGTAGCCGCTGTCTCCGCTGATGAAAATATTTTTTGCAGGCGTTTGCAACATAAACGAAGCCCATAAAGTTTGATTCGAGGATAAACCACGTCCCGAAAAATGGCGTGCCGGCAAACAATAAATCGTTAAACCGTTTGCAAAACTTTTATTTTCATTCCAATCAAATTCGATAATGCTATTTTTATCAAAACCCCAGTATTCCAAATGCTCGCCAACACCCAACGGACAAATCACTTTTCCGATTCTGTCTTTTAATTGCTTTATCGTATTGTAATCCAGGTGATCCCAATGATCGTGCGAGATAATCAGAAAATCAATATCCGGCATATCGCTTGGCGAATAAATATCCGTTCCTTTAAAAGCCTTATTGAAAAATGATACGGGAGACGACATTACCAACACGGGATCAACTAAAAACCGTTGACCGTTTGCTTGTATAAATACCGACGAATGCCCCAACCAAACCATCATCTCTTCATCATGGTTTAACTGTTTTAAATCGGTTTTTATGGTGGGCAAATCAGTTTCAGGACGTAAGTCTTTTACTTTTTTGAAGAGAAAATCCATCATGATCGAAAACAGCGATTTGTCGGATGTGATTTGTTGTGTCGGTGAAAGATTCTGGAATTTTCCGTCGCGATAATTAGACGATTTCCGGACGCGTTCCAAGCGTTCTCCGTGCGGCAAACGCCCGAAACTCGGCTGATTGATAAATGCAATGGCCGCAACGGACAAAACGATAAGTATAGACAAAATAATGTACATGCTTTTCCTCATTTAATATTTTATTTTTTTATTGAAAATGAAATGCGGGAAACCGCAAGGGTTCCCCCCTACAACCCGTCACCCGATCACCAACCGCCCCTGAAACGTATTTCTCCGTTCCAGCTCTTGTTCCACCATGCGTAAAATCTCATCATTGCGGATGTTTCCGAAGGTTGGACCTGCTTGAAAGCGTGGTGGCACTTCGCCGGCAAAGCGTTCTACAATGATATTTGGCGATAAATGTTCGAGAAAGCGGATTAAAAAATCAATATAGTTGTCGAGTGTAAAGAATTTGTAGTTTTCCGGATGTTTGGCATAATCATGTTCCATGATGGAACCTTTCAGAATCTGCAATTGATGCAGTTTGATGGAATGGAGCGGGAGGGAGGAAACCGTTGTTGCCTGCTGCAAAATCTCATCTTCCGTTTCACCGGGAAGTCCTAAAATCAGATGTGTGCCGGTACGGATTCCGGCGGCGGCGGTTTTCTCAATGGCGTTTACGGCCGTTTGAAAATCGTGTCCGCGATTGATGAGGTTTAATGTTTTATCCAAACAACTTTCGATGCCGTATTCAATCACCACATAATGTGTTTTTGCCAAATCTGCAAAATAAGCGATTTTTTCATCATCAATGCAGTCGGGGCGCGTGCCAATTACTAACCCGATAATATCCTCGTTGTTTAACGCCTCATCATATATGCGCTTTAAGGTTTCTAACGGTGCATATGTATTAGAATAAGGTTGGAAATAGGCCAGGTATTTTTGCGCTCGTTTATAGCGCCAAGCGTGAAAATCTTTTCCTTCCTGAATCTGTTGGGAAACAGATTTTTCCGGTTGACAATAGGAGGGGTTGAAAGCATCGTTATTACAATACGTGCATCCACCTTTCCCTTTGCTGCCGTCGCGGTTAGGACAACTAAAACCGGCATCAATCGAAAGCTTTTGTACACGTGTGCCGAATTCCTTACGGAAATAATTCGCGTAAGCATTAAAACGGCGTTCGTGGCACCAAGGAAATATTTGATTGTTAAGTTCTGTCATAATAGTAAGGGCATCCATAAAGGATGCCCTAATTTAGTGGAGCTGGGCGTTCCCCTTGTATTTTAACAAGATGCGTGTTTTGTTAAAAATACAAGCATTTCACAAAGACATCCAATATTTGTTTGTTTAAAATTAAAATTGTTTTAAAATAAAAAGTGCAGTTCTTAGTGCAGTTCGTTTACAAAGATACTAATTTATATTTTCTGAACAAAATCTATTTGGCAATCCAAGGCTTCGGCAATTGCGGCGAGCGTATCGATGTCATAACCGTATTTTCCGAGTTCTATTCTTGGAATTGTCGCAACCCGGATACCAATTCGTTCTGCAAATTCTTCTTCAGATAATCCTTTTTCTCTCCTTAATTCGGCAATCCGCTTTCCGAGGCGTTTTCTTTCTTCGTAATTGTTTTCCATTCGGCGACAAATCTTCATTCTCCCAAATCGGGTCGGCATTCCATTTGCAATCCCCCCCCCATGAAGGGCATCTCTCCCATTTGGGTTCTGTGGTGTTGTTTGTTTTCATAATTTATTAAGCCGAATATTGACCGTTGCCTCCGGTTTGTTTGTGTTTTTACAAGTGCAAAGATAATAAAAAAAAGCCAAAATCTTACGAAATTGGCTTGAAATTAACTTACAAATAAATGTTTATTTCAGTCAGGGCGGTTTAAAAATTCTCCAAACAAACAATACAACGGCAATAATAATGATTGCCAATAACCCGAAGCCTCCGCCAATGAATATTTTTTGCCACGGTTTTAGTTTATTTACTTCAATAATTTTAACTTCAACTGATTTATGCTCATTATTCACGCTATCGGATTTCGACGCATATACACCGTCAAACCTGTACGGCAGTTGTGTGGTTGGTTTATTCCACATCTCGAGCCAAATATTCAAGCCGTCAAACCACGCCTTTGCGAATGCGAGCGAAGTTTCGGCACGTGCCGTATCCGGACTAATATCATTTGACCGTTCAAACGGCAAAGGCTGTTCCATTGTGCGGATGAACGAATAATGATAACGCAGGTCGTGGGATATATGCGTACGGCTCACGCTATCGGTCGAATGCGAAGACTGCATACAACGACGACAAGGGTCACATGATGCAAATAACAGAATGGCCGATAGTATGATTAAAAATCGTTTCATTTTCTCAAATTTCTCAAATCTTGAGCATTTTCGGCGTTTATCCTGTCTGATAATTCTCGAAAATACCTTTCCAAATCTCCAAACGCTCCGTTATACGGTTTTACCTTATATACGCTTTGCTTGTTAATTTCCTTTTTTAGACGTGAATTTTCAGCTTCCAACAATTCAAGTTGCGATTGATACTTTATGATTATAAGCGCAGCGGCGAACTTTTGACGTTCGTATTGTCGCCTACTCACGCAGGAAGCAAACGAAGCGAGTAGTAATATGCCGAGCAATATTTTTTTCATCAAAACGAAAGTTTCAAAGATCCATAATTATACAGCCATGCTTCCGCTTTTCTTCTTCTTACAAGTCCGGCAAGTTCTTTCGTCACACCGTCAACTTTAGCAAATCGGTATTTCAGAAAGAAATTCATCGCATCGGCTTCGCTTCTTAATTTCGGAAATTCAAGATTGAAGCTCTCGATCTTACCAACGCAGAGATTATAGGCGAAAGAAACCAATGCTGAAAATTCATTATCGTTCAACTCAAATTTCAATACTTTGCGGACCTTTGCCGAATACTCTTTGAGATTCACAGCAAGTTGTTCGCTTGCCTCTTTTTCCGTTTTAACTGTTGAAAGTTCGTAAGCACGGGCTTTGTTTTCCGTCCCTTTGAGAAACTTTCCTGTTTTCGGGTCGATAATACAATGACCGTAACCCTCCGTCCATATACCGGCAGGACACATTTTGGGTTGTAAACCTATTTGCTTTAAATCTCCGTCGTGCAGAGATTCAAAGTGCTTTACAAGGTCGGTGCAGTTAGATGTTAGCTTCATTCTTTATTCTCTGTGTTTTCGATTTCAATAATATCAGTCTTTCCGCCGATCCATTTAAAAATATTGATTTTAATCTTTGTGCCTCTGTACTCAAAATAATTTGAAAAGCAAGAGTTTATTTCAAGTCCGAAAATAACAAGCAGGATTATAACCGAAGTTACAGGTATCGACAACGGTTTACCTATTGCGATTTCAAAACTGCCGGCAAGCAAAATCCAACAAACGTAATCCGCTGCTTTTCCGATAGTCCTTCGCCACGCTCTTGAAAAGCGCACGGTTTCGCCGCGTTTTTTCGCCGCTTTAACCCCAAAGTTTAAATCTACAAGGATAATGATTCCCGCAAAGACAAAGAACCACGTCAGCGGAGAAAGAAAACTTGTTATTTCTCCCACCACTAACGTTGTGGCTCCTGTTTTTAGTATGCGCGTTGTATCCATTATTAGAATTTCAATTCTTCCGGAAACTCAACGTTACCTTCCGCCTCAAACGAAGGTTGCTTAGTTACGTCGCGCAAGGCTTGAATATAATTCAATACTTCCATGTATTGCGCATCTATGAGCGTGGTAGGGATGCCGAGCGCTTGTTCTTGCATGTGTCGAGAAGTAAGCCATTCGATATTGCGAATTTTCATATCGCGCTGAATACGTTTTTGCTCTTTTCGGATCTCAAGCGGAGTTTTATAATTCGGAATATCCTCGATAGTTACTCCGGTAGGTTGCCCGCTTTCGTCCTTGACGATGATAACACGTTTGCCTTCCGGAACTTCGATTTTTTCGTGTTCGATAAAGTTTTCCGGTTCGTTGCCTTTTTCGAGTTCGACAAAGCGTGCTCCGCCTGTCATCAAGCTGTAAATGTAGCCTTTTACTGTTTTCATGTTTTTTTATTTAGATTTTATAAAAGTTTTTGTTGAGCTAGTTGATAAGTTTGGCACAAGAATCGAATGACTTCCTTTTGTATAGTAAAGACTATCAAACTCCGTGTTAAAAGGATCGGCCCCAATGCTTGTTGATGGGCATATTGCGCCGAAGGCTGAATTTTCGCTCCATGCAAAATCATCCAAGTAAATATCGTTTATATATAGAGTTGGAAGCGGAAGTTCGGGAATCGTTATCACATTTACCTCTCCATCATAACCAATAACGCCTGTTACCTTTTTCTTTCCGTTAGAAAAAGTGACAAGGTTTAACTGCGGTACAGCAGTGAAAAACAAAGTGTTCAAAACCGCAAGGCTTCTATAAGTAGCATCGTTTACATCTGCGTTCTTGTTTGTGTTAATGAATAGTCCACACGCAGCCATTCTGTTTGCTAATATGCGATTTGTTCCAATGACATATTCTTTGTTTTCTATATAGCAGTCGTAAATAACGTTGCAATCGGAGTCTTGAAATGCGGCAGGCTCTTCGAAAGCGCCTAAATATTGTCCACTCATCGAAAACCTCGAAACTTCGTCAATCTGATGGACTAATATCTCTTGATAAGACTCATCGAAATAAGGAGCGTTGTAGGTACAGTATCTGTAAGGATTAGGACTATACATGCGCGTAGCAAAATCGAAAAAACTATTATGGTGATCACTGAAGATCCAACGAGAATAATCGATCGCAAGGAGTGATTCGCCCCCTATGTTAACAATGGACACATTGTCGGAATGCCCAATAGACAACACAGATGGGTCGCCATTGTTTATTTCATTGTAGGCAAATTGATACTCCAGACAGACAAGGGTGTCACGATTACCTGTTACGTACCAGCCGTTTCCTACATTATAATTAAAATCTCTAAATTGACCTGATGTCCCACCGTTAGTCAAATCAACGTTAATAACACATATTTTCCCATTGAGTGTTTCTGACCAAGCAACGATTGTTAAGATATCTTGGAAAGTTCGGGCGAAGACAGGAAACACGGCACCAAGCTCATCGGTATATATGTCAAACACCCTCGACCCTTCGCGTACACGAAGATAGCAGTCTCCATTATTCATATAAGCCTCTACGAGTCCAGCTCGAGAACCCCCATCAAATGCTCTTGTAAATGACACAACCGGAAGGTTGCTGAACGCCAGCTTATTTTGGGTTGATTGCGTCTGTGTCACTTGCTTGCTGTAGTGGTTTTCTATGATTTCTTCCGGCAACATCCCCACTAAATCCGGATAATCCGTCACGGGCACTTTCTGTCCTTTTGCTTCGAGGTAACGCTCGTCAGCAAATGGCGCATTCTTGAGCAAAGTGCGTGTTTCGCCGATAGGGCGTTGGCTCTCGAGATATTGCTCAAGCAAAGGGAGTGGTAATTCCTTGGCTGTTTGCCCTTCTTTCGCTCCGAGCAACTTGATATTCTCGTTAACTTCTTCGGGTGTGTAATCTCGCATTCCTCCGCCGAAGTCTAATTCTTTTTCGTCTATTTCGCTCATCTTAGTTGAGTTTTATATTTTCACCATTGTTCAAAATCGCCTTTCCGGCAAAGTTTCGCAGGATTCTTACTTGTTGTCCTGCTTCTTGTGAGATGTGCAAACTCACGTCTGCACAACCCGAAGCACGAAACTTTAATACTTTGTTCCGCACTTTTCCGGTATTGTTGGGGGTGGAGCTAATAAGCACCGTACCCCCATTAATACCAAGAGTGATTTTGTCACTCGTTCCGTCGCCCCAAAAGAAAGTCATTACTCGACAACTTCCCAATTAGTGTTAGACGTAATCGCCACGCTCACGGCATCTCCGTTAGCATTAATTGCGATTGAAGTAGGTTCAACCGTCAATACCGGATCGCCAGCAGCTTGAGAGATAACAGCAATTGCTTGTTGTCCGCCATTAGCGGTAACAACCACTTGTTTGCTTGCTTCGATGTCGTCCGGATTGGCAGGCACGCTGAACTCAACCGAGAAGTCGAACTCTTCCGTTGCTCCCGGGTCGCCGGGGATTGCTTCGCCGGAAGCTACTTGAATACCGCCACGATTGTAAGTCGCCGGAGCATTAACTTCGATTGCACCTGAACCCGTTTCAATTGTGAGTTTTGAAGAGTTCGATTTACCTGTAAGAGTAACATTTCCGCCCTCTTTACCGACAGAGATACCGCTAACTTCAACAAACTCTATTTTCGCTTCTTGCGTTGCTGTTACTTCACGGTCGGGAACTCCTGCCGCACGTACTTTGAATTTTTTTTCGCGTGCCACACGCCCTGTGTGAACGCTTGCACCAACCTGTAAGGTTGCATTGTCATTCCCTTGTCCCGGGTCAATGACTAAAAAGCCAATTTGTTTTTCCATTTGTTTTTAATTATTATAAGTATTTTTTATTCTGTTACTTTCCATTTTTTTGCTTGCAAGAGAATATCCACCGAAGCTGCATCCTTTGGAAATAACAAACGTTCAGCCTCTATTCGTATCGGTCTAACCTCGCTCCGTCCATTCACGTAGATTTTTTGCCCATTATTCGTGATCGGATCTCCTTTGTGGTCACGCAGCACTTGCGGAACGATATACACGGGTTTGATTACCCTGTTATTTGCCTGTATCCACAGCATCCTAAACTATTTTTCTGTACAAAGCATAAGTACAAGCCACATCGCCGTTCACGTCCTTGATTAGCGTTATCTGCAATTTTTCGTTCTCTTCGACGATTATTTCGACATCTAAACCGTCAATGAGATAGCCATTTTTGAAATACACCACGCCCGGTGTATCCCTTGTATATAAAAATGAGTGCCCGTTTTCAAGGGTCGATGCGTTTTCAGTAATATCAAACGAAGTCGTTGTAGTTTTTCCAAAATTAAGAGGATAAGGTTTCCCCGGATCGCCTTTTAGTTCAGTTTTGTTCTCCGGAGTTAAGTCGGAAAATTTAAACGTATCACCTTTGGGGCCTTTCAGCTCTAACTTCTGTGCAGGAGTTAAATCTGTGTATTTAAGAGGATCGCCTTTAGGTCCTTGAATGCCTTGTACTCCTTGTGGACCGATACTTCCTTCAGGACCTTGAGGCCCGATATCGCCTTTAATTCCAAAAGATATCTCTATATACAAATTTTTACTATTTAATTCCCCGGTCATGACTCGTATTTGATTGAAGAGTTAAGTAATTGACAGACCACTGAACGCGTGATTAAATTAAACTTCCCGTCTGTGATATCTGTGTTTGTTTCTGCAATATTTACTTCTACGAATAATGTCCCCGGTGTCAGCGTCTTTGTTTGTGAAGATTCGAGATTACACTTGTATGTAAAAGCATCAACTTTTGTAAGAGTTTGATATCCGGATTTGCTACCTTTGCAAAATTTTATAACGCTGCATTTATCGGTAAAGAAATAAAGATACAACCCCGCCAAGTTGTCTAAATTGACAGCCTGCGTTTTCTCTTTGTCCTTAAAGAGTTTTAATTCAAACGGCACATCCTCGCCTTGGTAAATATTCATCTCAAAAGATTTTAAAGCCCCTCGAAAGGGGCTTTGTTAATTTACTTGCTCAATTCAAAAGCCGTGAAAAACTTTTTAATCGCTTTAAACGGAGTGATTACTGGTTTGTTTTTAGAGAACCACTTGAGTTCGATGTTCCATTGGACAACAGACTCGGTATCTTCTTCAATCGGCGATTTGGCCGTCAGTGTGACAGAGTCTCCAACATAGAATAACTGTGTTTCTGTCCGAAAAGCGATATTCCATTTTTTCTTTTCAGCTTTCGCCCAAAAATCGGCGTTGTCTGTGAAGTTTGGATCTTTGACAACTACAACATAGTCATCACCAGATTTCACCTCTTTTTTATCACCAAACCCGGGAATCATTTTCGGCGTGCCTCCGTCAAATGTTCCTGTTGCTTCTTGGATCATACGAATAGCGCGAGCCTCAATACCCTGTAACCATTCACTTTCCATTGTCTCCTCTGTGATAGGGATTGTTATTTCGGTGCCCTCATTGATAAGCACTAATGAACGAATACGACCATGTTCGTATTCTCCGCATGGATTAGCTTTGTAATCCGGAATCTCTGCTGCGTCTTCGCAACTTTTGTAAACAACTGACATAATTTTGTTTTTTTTATTTTTAAATACAATTTTGATTGATTACCATTTGAACGATATATTTAGAACTAAACAAGAAAACTTCCGGAGGCAACACAAAATCAAAGCCCTGTATTTCGCCGGCAAGTACCCGTCTGGAATCGAAATCCGAAAAACTTAACCTGGCCTCTTTAGGAAGTGTCTTAAAAATCAACATTTCAAGTTCTTCGGCCGATGTTTCGCTCATCATTCCCCAGCAAACGACCAAAATCTCGCAATTTATAGTTGTTTGAGCTCTGTCGCCAAAGCCTTTTTTACTATCATGAACGTATGATTTGCTTATCAATCGTTGATAGATGCCGGCAGGAAAATCGTCATCGACAAAAACACTGGTGTACTCCCCGTTCTTATCAATAAGGATCGGAGTAGCGGTTTCTTCATCGTCTTGTCTTATGGCAAGCGTAGACAAACCAAATACTTTTAATCTGTCCAAAGGAGTGTTTTTCACCTCTTTTAGGATAGCCTCATCAACTTTATCTGTAAATAGTTCAATCATAAGTTCATCATGCTTTTGGCAATCGATAATGCTGTTTCTCGCTCGCTATTTGTTAGTGAAAATATCCGTTTTTTATAAGTAGCCTCATTCCACCTTGCTTTCTTAAAGTTGAGAGGGTTGAGATATCCGATGCCGTAGCCTCCGGGAATTGCAATAACTGACATATCGCTTTCCATTTGTCGGGTTAAAGACAAAACAACATTTTTATTGTTGTCGCGGTTATATTTAATTCTGGCACGTTCATTAGAATTCAACTTTCCAAACTTTTTCACTCTATGGGTTGCTGTATCAGAATACAAGCCTTGTTTTGTGTAGTAGCCGGCGTTTTTTAACGCGCCTTTGCTTTTACCCTTTGAAGTTCTACCTGCATTCTTATACGCTCCGGTTCTTACAACCATGTAACCTTTTGAATAAGTGCCAATAGATTTGCCGTCAGAGGCCAAACCGTCAGTATGGATACGACGTTTAACAGTCGCAAGTGTCGAAATCGCTACCGTGCGCATAATTCTATCTGCGTCGATAGCCGATACTTTCCTTGCAATGCTAATACGTACTTGGTCGAAGTTTGTTGATGCGTTTATCACGGCGTTACTTGAACGGTAACAATTCGGCTTTTGTGTTCCACTGGCTCCGGAAGTGAAGCGTTGGGATTTATTCCTTTTACGGCGTTGGTTAGTTCTTCGTAGAACTTTTGTGTGAAATACTCTTGTTGTTCTTTCGCTTTCTTACGGTCGATCATGGTGTAGCGATTTAAGCGGTTAGACATTAAACATTCTGCCATAATCTCGGCACCAAACAGGTACCACAAAGCAACCGCAAGTATATCTTTGTTTTCGCAGATAAGAGTGTTTATTATTTTAAGGTCGGATATTTTGTAACATTCGTTTATCTCTGCTGTGAAAGCATTCCTAAACGAATTAAGAACACGTATCTGAACATCCTTAAAAACCCCGTCAGCATCCTGCTGTTCAGCCTTGTCTGCTATTTTGTTTAGGTTTTCTAAAGAAATACCGGGCAGGGCGGTAACGTAAAGTCCGCTATCGCCTGCCTCTGATATTCCTATTAGTTTTTCTAAACACATAACTATTCGTTAGCTGCGATATAGTGCAACAATCCGTTGGTTCCTTTAAGTGGATCGCCATCTGCATACATATCTGTCGGAGCTGTAAACAGGCCAAACGATTTCGAGAGATAGATAACCCATCCGCGTTTATATGTTTCTGCACCGATTTTAGTAGGGCAATCGAAATATTTAAGCTGTGCATCCAATACCAACGAGGATAATTCACCGTTTGCGAGCTGTATCGGAATCGGAAGCGTAAAGAATAACGATCCGCCTCTTTCTCCCGCGAAAGGCCCGACAAATTGGTTAAAATCCACAAGTCCTACAGAGCCCTCCGAGAAAACACCAAAATGATTAGTACCCCAAGCAGAAGCTGTTTTATTGTCATTATAGAAGTTGTAAAATTGGACAGCACGGGCAATATCGTATCCGTTAGCACCTGGAGCCGCTTTAAGGATATTTGCAATGTTTACATTGCCGAAAATTCCGTTGCCGACAACGTTTAACTTGCCGTTGATTTCGTTAATTTCAGAATGTTTTAACAATTTGACAAACCCATCATCGAAAGATGTTACGCCGTTTACGCCAAATTTAAGCGTTGTTGGAGTTGCTACACCAGTAGCCGCGTTTACACCCCAACGAGTAGACATCGCAGATACCAAATCGGTATCCATAGCTTGAATAATAGCGTTTGCCTTTACAGTGATAGTTTGCAAAAGAGCATTCATCATCGGAGCAGACGGATTACCGGCAGACAGCGTAGCAGTAGCTTCGTCTTGGTATTTTCGCATATCATCATCAGAGATATAGATACCTAATTTTCGAAACAGCGGACGGCCAATTGTTGTTTCTTTCCACTCGGGAGAAATTTCAATATTGCAATCGTCTGTCGTAACGGTTTCGGATTCCGTTCCACGTTGCATGTAGCGCACTTTCAACTCGCGCTCTTTACCGTTGCGGATTTCTTTAAGGTTGGCAATTTCGGTACGGGTCGGGTTGTCTAAGAGCATTTTCGTAAACCCTACAGGGGTTACTTTCATTTGAGGGTCGTTTAACCCCATAATCAAGCCAATGTTGGTAATTAAGGCTTGTGCAAATCCAGTTAAATTCATTTTATTTTAGTTATTTGGTTGCAAATCGGCCAGCGAGTTTTGAACCGCTGTTAAACCTTTTGCGTTGTTTGGTTGTTCGCCCGGAATAATTGTTTTGGGCGTGGTGTTCCCCGGTGCAGATGCAGGGGCAGAAACAGCAAGTAATTTGTTTGCTGCAAGAACACTGTTAGTGAAATCTTCAAACGAAACGGCTTTGTGTGCTTCATCGTAATAATCGAGGTTGGTGTCACCCGATTGCTTCAATTTCAACGTGCCGTTTTCACGTACAAGTTTCACTCCTTTTTTTGCGAGTTCTTGACTTAACAGCGTTTTCGCTGTGGTCACATTCGCTTCGATTGGCAGGTCTTTCATCGCGTACGACTTCCCGGAAAGCATCGACTGGATCATGAAATCAGTAATCTCATCATTGTGCTTGCCTTGTAAGTCCAAAACGGACTTATCATGGTCTTCAATCAACTTGGCCATTTTATTGTTCAAGTCTTTGATTTGGGTTTCGTATTGCTCTTTATCTCCGCCCGATTGTTTTGTTTGCGCTTCTTTCATTTTGGCAGAAAGCAGACGGATTCTATCGTACGTGTTTTCCGATTTGAATTCTACGCCCAATTCTGTGGCAAGTGAATTGATTTCGCTATCAATGCCGTTAAGGGCTTGAGCGAAAAAGTGCTTTTTGACATCGGCATTGTTTTTTGCCCCGTCCGCAGTCATGAGTTGTGTAACAAGTTCATTTGCGACATCGTCTTGAACCTCTACATTCATTAAGTCTGCTTTTGAAAGCAAGTCGACAATACCTTTGTCGTTTTGTTTTCCGGCTTTGCCGGCAATGTTATTGAGAAGATCTCCTAATTTCATGGTTTACTTTTTTGAAAGTTCTTTGATTTGTTTTTTAGCTTCCGCAAGCTCGGTTTCGAGTGTGCCTATTTTCTTTGTCTGTTCGGCATTTTTATCACTTTCTGCTTGCAATGCTTCTGTTTTGTCCGCAAGCTCGGTTTCGAGTGTGCCGATTTTCTCTTCTAACTCGACTACTTTTTTTGAATCCAAAGCAGATTCTTTTTTACCCGAATTGGCTACCGGAAAAAACATTGCAATTTCTTCTTCTGTCGGTTCTTCAATCGTGTAAACATCTTTGCTTGCTCCGTTGCGTTCTTCGTAGAACTTACGATTAGATGCCGGCACGACAATCGGCGATTGTCCTTTTTCTGTTACCTTAATATAGTTGCTCATTTTTTAAAAAAGTTTTAATGATTAAAATAGGATACAAAAATATAGCAAATTTCTGGAAATTAGCAAATTACTTACTTACAAAACTATGTAAACAACTCCAAATAGCTTTAAATTAATATATTAATCTATTTTTTAGCGCTAAATATTTTTTTATTTCAAGAATAGTTTGTATATTTGCAAAACAAAGAACAACCGTTTGGGGATCATCAGGAATGGGTCAAAAGCCCTGCACTTCTGGAGCGATGACAAACGGTTGTTTTTATTTTAACGGAGCGATGTAATATAAAAACAACCCACTCGTATCTTCTTTTATCTCAATTCGTAGTTCAACCCCACCCAAAAACGCTTCAAAAATATGAAATTCTGTTTTATTTTTCATGTGTTTTGGTTTCTCGGAGTATAAATATTCTGCGGATCTTAAAATTGTTTTTATATCTTTTATTGCGTCTATACGCACATTGAAAGACGGGTCTGTCCGATATTTTGATAAAATTTCCTTAATCGAGTTTTTATTGACAACCACTTTTTTTGATTGCCCGTCGATTTTCATATCTTGAGAATATCGTTTTGCCGAGAATTTTCCAACAATCTCATCTTTAAATAAGCTTTCATTCGCCCATTTAACCAAATTATTTTCTTTAGCCGAAGCTGTAAACTTGTCTCTTATGATCTGAGGTACGGCCAATTCATGCACTGCTTCTAATTTATGTCCACAGCCATAACCACCTCTATTGATCTGAAAGTTTTCGGGCGTGGTATCTTCAATCATTCCCTTTGGAAGTCCTGTTTTAGGATTGAGTTCGCACTTATGGCCGTCAATATGCCCTTTTAATATTTCGGGAATCTCGCTTTTATGGATGTAACATTTTTTTGTTAAATGTCTACAAAATTCGCGTGTCGTTTCTTTGTTTGATCCGATATACATAAACCATTCAAGTCCCAAATCATCGGTTACGATTTTTGAATATTGCGCAGAATATTGACACAGGGCATCCGTTGTATATGTTTTGGCATACTTGGATAGAACACCGCCGCCGTTTTTGGTCTGCGTTAAATATTCCTGCATTTCCTCCGTGAGCGACAGAAAAGAACTGCCGGAAGTAACACTTTTTAGCAGCATATCGTTCAGTTTGCGCGTTACGTTTGCAGTGATGCCATTTTCTGTCAGTGCATCGATTGTATTTGTAACCGCCATTTTCCTGACCGTTTCGAGCGTCTTTGTCGGCTTAAACTTATCGGCAAACTGTGCGAAGTATTCATTTTGCAGGTTTGAAACAAGTGTAAAAGATTTGGCAAAATCAGCTACAGACTTTGCATATTCCTTGTTTAAAACAAGTTTCTCAAGCTTCTTTTTGAGGCTATTGATAAGTTTTAAATTTTCAATATTGGAAAGGATTTTGCCGTCTTTCAACTGCAATTCCTTTATCAATAAAGTAATCTCATTGAGTAGTTTTTTTTCTATTCCCGGAATATTCTTATTAAACTTCTCAATAGCCTTTTCGGTGGTTTCTACGATTTTCTTTATGTCGCTCATTCTTCAAAATCGCTTACCTCTTCCTCGACCTCTGCTTTTACCGAATTGGAATCAATTACCTCTTGGGCGTATTTTTCCAACACAGCTCGTTTCTCGGCTTCTTTTTTGCTATAAAACTTATCATCCTCGCTTGATGCCCTGCGGACAAATTGAGCAATGTTTGCAGATATAACATAATCAACCTGCGTAATCGCATTATTTGAAAAGTAGCTCATCTTTTCATCAGCCGTTAATCCTGCCAGCGGATCGAGTTCGAGTACCGCTTGAAGCTCGTTCGATATTTCAGGATTGGTGCAAAACTTCTTCTTTGCAAAATCAATTTCCATTGCACGGACTAAAACCGGATTCACATTCGATGTTTTTGCAGTTTGAATTTCCTGCATGAGAACATTCGTTGAAAGAATATCGAATTTTTCCGGAACGTTGATTTTCGGGAGCATCGCCAGGCGGTCGGTCTCGATCGGCACAACAATCGAATAACGATAACCATTGATAAAAAAGTATGATTTATCAAGGATAGCAACCAAGTCTTCGGCGACAGAGTTTACAAATGTGTTCAACTCATCTCTATCAACCTCTTTTGCAACGCCAGATTGACTTAACGGCGTTTCTCCCAGAAATTCCATATTGATAGAAGAAAGAGAGTCGTATATGTGCATCCGTACACGCTCATCCTGCAAACGTGCAATTTCGGTTTGTTTCTGAATATAACCAATCGGCGGAGTTGGAACAGGGTGTTCAGCAACGGTTGTGGGCGTTACAACATGAACGCCGTAAGGTGTCGGCTGTACGGTAAATTTCCGGCCGTGGCAGGTAGGACAAGTGGTAACTTCTCCCTCTTTGTTTTTTAACGTATTTCCGTTACATGTCGGGCATTCAGCATCCGTATAAACATATTTTTCACTGTAAATATGTTGTACAATCTCGGCTTGCAGGTCGGAATATTCCCGTGCGGCTTCGTTAAGGCTCGGCACCATTCCGCCGATACGGCTTTCGTAAAGCGTTTGTCCATTCTTCCGGCTGTGGAATAATCCGCCAACCTTGAAAGCTGGAAGCATACCGAGACTATGGGGGTAATTATACTCTTCTTCGAGCGTTCCCGATACATCGACCTGTTTATATTTTGCCACCGCTTCGGTAGTAACAAAGTAATAAACTTTTCCATCATGGTATATCCGCTTCCCTTTTTCGGAGCTATAGGTTGAGGTTTCATCGCTCAAAATAACGGCGTATTCGTTTGGCACATAGTCAAGAACATTATCGCTTTCAAAAACCATTGCAACCGGCTTAATATATTCGTTTGCGTTCTGCGGGATATTTTGAGGTGCAACGAGCACGAGCGAGTTTGCATCAAGCAGATAGCGCTTTAAAAGTTCGCTAAAGACCCAATTGGTCACGCTTGCGTAATCCGGATAATTTTCCTCGCAATACTTATCAAGAGTTTCATCATCTGCAATAGATTTGCTTGTCTTGGAATTGTCGTATTGGATGCTCCAATCCTGCGAACGGCGGATTTTCCCCAAAGAGGTAACAACCCGGTCAATTGGATTTTTTGTCTTCGGACAATATATCTGCTTACGATAATCTTTTACCTGCTCACTTTCCGATGGGCGGCGAACATCGATAATCGCTTCCGGTATTTCACCCTTTGCATGTGTTTTTAGTTCTTTGGCTAAATCTACGGTTAGCTTATGGTTTGCATGTCTTTCACCTAACTTGGTGTATCTTTTAATAAATTCGGGAGTGATTTCCATTACTGATTGCAGTTTTTGTAGTTATTATTGCCTGAAACTTTACTCGATGCCTTATATAGAGTATGTCCGTTCTCTACTATTTCGGTTTGGTAGTCAATAGCATAATCTCCGGATTTAAAGAATCCTTCGCCGTCAATATTCAGATCATCGCACGAAAACATCATGATCAAATTCTTATGCATCTTCTTGGTAAGAAAACCAACCTCAACCTCACATTCATCTCCAACTGAAGCAAAGAGTTGTTTTCGTCCGCCGTCCCGGAAAGTGTAAATCTCCTCATCTTGTGGAAATTTTTCTTTTCCTAAAATAAGAGGCACGCGTATTTTCTCGGAGTAATTCTTAATAAAATCAAAGGCATTGCTTGAGTTTTTAACCTCAACAACTGAATAATAATCAAGAACAGGAACGTATTTCAAAAGATTGGAATACAGTTTCTCCGTTCCGATTTCAAGGCAAATGCGGAAACAGTCCATCGGGGCCAAATACTGAAAGCCGACCTGTAGCGGGCTGATTTGAGCGACCGAAAGGCTTGTTAATTGAGTAAAGGTAACGGATACTGTTTTGCTGTCAAGCTCCTGTGTGCCGTCCTGCGAAACAAACTTAATTTTCACAGATTTAACGCCTGAATAAGGGAGCGTTGTTTGATAGATAGAAGTAACAATATCTGTTGTTTCTTTTACCGGCAGGGGCATTTCGCCACAAGAGATCGTATCAGAAAACTGAATAAATGAAAATTTAGGTGACCGAAACATGCATCATGTTTTATCGGTTCGGCTTGGTGTAAGTATTCGGAAGTGTCCGCAGACCACAAAAATACGAAACTTGTGGCGGATATAGAAAATTACTTACTTACAAAATAATGTAAATAATTTTTTTATATTGCTAATATTTCGTATATTTGCGAAACAAACGAAAAACACACAATAAAATGACGGAAGCTCTTCAATTTGCATTACAATCTCCTGTGGGGTCATTTGGCTTTATATTTGGGATTATGGTTATTGCAGGCTGGTTGATTTATTTTGTAACAAAACATGTTACACGAATTAATGCTTGCCATGATACACTTATCAAAGATGCGGACAAGGCAGAAAAACGATTTGATGACAGGTTTGGTAAATTTGAGAACAATATCAATAGCATCCATACGGATTTAACAGTTATGAAAGCAAGGTTTGATGCTTTTTATGAATCAAATAATAGTTTAGCAAAACACCATAGCCCTATTTCTTTAACCGACAAAGGATACCAGGTATCGAATGATTTAGATATCAAAGGGAAAATTGCCGTGAACTGGACTGTAATTGCCTCTCTCATAGAAAGCGAAGTAAAAGCGGATAAAAACGCATACGACATTCAGCAGTTTTGTATTGATATTGCTACTGTTGGACTTGATAAACTTTTTTCGGAAAAAGATGTTCTTGAAATAAAAAACTACGCATTTAACCAAGGTCGTCCTCTTGCTTATTACGGTATTATGATAGGTATCGAGTTGAGAGATGCTTACTTCAGGCATAAAGGCATCGATATTAAGGATGTTGATAAATGCGACCCAAACAATAATTCAAATTCATAAACAATCACTCTTTAACTCCTTAACATATTATGAAAAAACTCTTTTTACTATCGATTATCTCAATTTCTCTTTTTGCATGTAACGGAAAACAAAAAGAAGCCGAAGCCGTTGCTGAAAAATGGGCAACAGAAAATGTATTCAAATTTTACGAAGACGTAAAAATTGACAACTCTACAACTTCTTACTCATTTAATTCGTTTGATTTGGAAAAAACAAAGAAAATGATAGCAGATTTAGATGAAATACGAACAGGAAGATTACAACAAAACGTTGATGCTATTAGTGACGAACATACTCAAATCCTACAAGAAATAAAAAGGGATATGGATTTAGCTATGGCATCCGAGCAATATAAAAAGGTAGATGATTTGCATACTAAACATCTAGAAGAAAATGTTGCGTTTGCTGAAAAAAAAGCACTCATATATTGGCATGAAATTGCAAATGTTGAAAAAAACAAAGCAAAAGCCGCTAAATTACAAGACCAATTAAACGAAGTAAAAGAAGCGGAAGCTCAAGGACGTACAGTAAACACCCCTAATACCCTTGTAAAAGACTTAAGCCCGCTTATTGTTCCACATGTAGAGGACAGTAAGCAATATTCTCGTATTATGAAAAGTGCTATCTCTGCCTCAGAGATACAAGCTCTTGAAAACGCCGGAAGTGAAGAAGCAGATTACATAACTGTAAACATTGCGTTTACTCATAAAGAAAGTTCTTCTCCCGAACACATTATGGTCGTTATGAATGCAAAGACTTTCGAGGTCCTTAATCCATCTATTCAAATACAAGTAAAGGAATAGCTTTATGAAAAAACTACTTTTACTCTCAGCCCTCTTTGCAGTCGTATTTTTCGCCTGCAAAGACAAAGACGAACCACAAACAATGGCAACCCAATATAACGGATATCCCGGAGGAGAAAGCCGGCTGAATGGGGATTGGATTGCATATAGTTACTCCTTGGGATATATGCACTGGATACGAGATTATATTAAAGATTCTACATCTTTGGACTATGAAGGCCGAGACACGCTTCTGTGTCGATTTATGAACGGCGTGTTTTATGAGTTTTATAAAGACACTATTTATTCATATAATTTTGAAATTAATGGAGATACAGCTATTTCAATTTATCCTATTAGCTTTGATCAAACGGAAAGAATCATACAGATGTCATCGGACGCACTTGAAACATCCATAGAACGTAAACGTGAACCAGATAGTGTATTTTTAATATCAACTAACGGCTACGCTATATACACTAGTTACCAAATACAAAGAATATACAAAAGACGTTAAAAAACAAAACGCCGTCGCAGAAATTCTGGACGGCGTTTTTTATTACCTTTTCGGAACAAGAATAAAACTTGAAACTCCTTTAGATTTATATTCTATTTCCTTAATACGACAAATCTCGCCATCAACCTTAACAGTACCATAAGGATTTTTTTTAATCCGTAAATATTCTTCGAGCGTTAATGGGTATTCGGGGATTTCTATCAATTCAGGTACTAAAACAGGATTTGCCATGCTCGAGTCTTTAAGCATGCTTTGGTCAATATTTTGATTTTCTGCAACACTTCCGGTTGTTAGAACATTATTTTGATAGTTGCATTTTGCATTATAGTTTCCTGTTCCACTTGAAAAAGCCATAGGCACATATTCCCAATATGCAGGTATAAGTTGGAATGGTGGCTGAGATGTCCAGTGTGCCGGTATATAATTTGCAAGAACTCGTCGGCACTGCATTGCCCAGCTAAACCATTTAAGCGCCATACGGGCAGGGGAGAGCGCCATATTATACCATTTTTCACCATAAACAATAGTGCCGTCTGTTTCTGTTGCACCTCTATCGACTTCGTAATTAGCCCCATTCTTTTTCAATGCAAAGATAACCGTATCATTGTCATATTTTGAATCTTTCGAACTTTTATTGCCGTTGAGCCTCCGGATAGATTCGATGGCGTATGGGTCTGCTATAAAGTCGCTTATCATTTCGATCTTAACTTTGCTATCAGAGCAACGGTAGGTTCTTTGCGTTAGAAAGCTATCAAGCCCATTGTATTGCTCGCTCTCCCATTTCTTGTACCCAACAGTAAAAGCACCAATAACGCGATCGGCATCAACAAACCTACTTTGTTTGTTTGCTTGGTTGATTTCGAGAAGCACTTCATCATTGTAAAAATATGAGTAATGCTCTATACGGGCAATCACATTCCCATCGCTATCTTCCTCGAAGCCAAAACCGACATTGTCAATCGCCTGCAAAGCTTTAAGCAGCCCTTTAAAATCAACCCAAAATCCCGGTTCTGTTCCGTCTGTCATTTTAGCATTCCGAATTTTGTATCCGTTGGTTATACAGCGGAGTGCGTTTTCACCATTTTTTGTTGTCGGAAAAACCTCGCTGTCTCTCCGACCGTAAAAATTACTTTTTACGCGTACATTATTATCAGAGATTATTTCGGCTGTTTTGTTTAATGCTTCGTGAAGCATATATACACTTGCTCCGGTATCATTTGTAATACTTTCCCACTCAAAACGAATTTTGCTATTGTTATATGTGGTCATAATTATTTTATCATTCCTATTACTGTTTGAATGGAAGCTCACTTCAAGATACAATTGTATTTTGTCATTCAGCCCGACATTACTTATTATGAGAGGATCTGTTTTATATTTCTCGGCTGTTTTAACGGTCAAGCTGTAGTTGGAGTCGCCATACATTGGCTCTAAACTAATAGGAAAAACCGAAGTTTCATTATTCTTTTTTATCCATAGCTTTGCACTCGAAACACTTGCATTATATTCTTGATTAACAGCATTCACATTTATCTGCATATCTAGAAATACGCTCAACGGTCGAAGCCCATAATGTTTGAGCGTTTCCTGTTTATCATCAATCTGGATTAAGTAATCAGCATCATCAAACAGTTTTGGCTCTCCTGTATTGATTTTTCCAAGCTCTGTCAAATCATCCTTTTCAAAAGAAATTGAGAATTTCTTAACCCCGTTTCCCGGATTGTCAAAGGTTGTTGTTTTTGTAGTCGGCTGTTCCCCAGTTGTTGTAAGTTTAATTGACTTACATGGAATAGTCATCTGCTTGCCGAGATTGGCATACGAGCGAACATCCGCCCCTCCAATCGTTTTTGTACTGTCGAGATTAATTTTGGTAGTAGCGTTGTTAATAAATGACTGTTGTATTCCAAGCTGTATTACTTGAGCGTAAATAACATTATACCGTCCCTGCTTATCCTCATAGTTGTCAAAATTAAGGTGCCCACTAAATTCCTGTACCCATTCACTGCTTCCGTCATATTGTATTTCGGAAGTGACAATGATTTGAGCATCTGCATAATCGCAGGCATCATATTCTGCCTTGATGATGTTATACGCCTCTCCGTAGAAACCGAGCCTTTTAATAGAGTGTTCAATACTGAAAGCGTGTGTTTCAAAGTCCCGTGCCAGCTTTACTGAAAATGCATCAAAGCCCTCCGGTTCTTCAATCTGTTTTTTTAGCCCCGTTCTCGGGATTTGTAAAAAATACCTGTAATTCATAATTTTAAAGTTTAAGGTCTCTTGTTAAATTTTTACTTGTTGAACCGCTACCGTTGAGATACTGCGAAATCCCCTCTTTGTCAATAGTGATGCTTACTTCTTTCTGCTCCGGTATCTTCACGTTCTCGGCCACGGCCTTACCCAATTTATCATAGTTGATTGGCTGTTGCACATAGTTTGTGCTTATTGAAGCAGGAGGAACAATCTCCCGGAAAGAAAACTCCGGAATATTCATCGGAAGCATCGGCATGTTAAATTCTTTCATCACTTCGGGAGTGAGCGAACGGCTTAAATGTGCCGGAACAATCGACGCGTTGTTCGGTATCCACATAATTTCGGGACCGTTCTCCCCAACCCATGCCATTTCGCCCGCACCTGCTTTACGCCCTTTCCAATACTTTGGAAGTGGTTTTGCAGCAATCACAGCAAGGTTGGCGGCTGCCATTGCACCGACGATGATAGAGAGTGGAATATTGGGGTATGCTTGAGATACGGCCACTAATCCAGCAACAAACGCATCAAACATTGCTTTCTCCTTATCTAATTTTGCCTGTTTGCGTTTGATTTCGAGCTTCTTTTTCTCCATCTCTTCCTCGGAAATCAGTTTTAAGCTGCTGTTTTTCTTGGCTTCTTCCGCATCCGTGGTATAAAACCGGTCTAAGTCTTCTGCCTCTTTAGTCAGTGCATCCTTTTTCGCATTGTAAAACATATCGTACATCTGTACCCCGGCATCCATGAGTGCCTGTTTGATGTCTTTTTCAGCTTTCGCAGCTTCTTCGATAGCAACAAGGCGCGCCTGTTCTCCTTGAATAGTTAAATCGGTTTTTGCCAGCTGATAATCCGCTTCCGAGATAAGGCCGGCAGTATATTTATCCTCTAACGCTTTTTTCTCTACATCTATTCCATCGAGTGTGAGCTTTTTGAGCTGAGCTTGTGCAATCGCTTTTTGGTCCCATGTGGTATTAGCCGAGGCAATGATTTGGTCTAACTTAACCCTTTCGAGTTCTATTTCCTGATTAGCCGTTTTGGTTGCGATGTCAATATCTTTCTGTGCCTTGCTTTCCTTCATCGCCTCAATATCGCCTTGTAACTTTTGATTGATCTCAAAGATTTTAGCGGCCTTCAGCTCTTCGCTCTCCGCGCTGTCGGCTACTGTTTTTACCGATAATTCAGCTTGCTTCCGGAGCAAGTCTTTCTTAAGCTCGTACTCGGCATCCGTTCCATTTTTAACCGTTGCGAGCTTGCCGTTGATAGTCGCTATTTCTATATTGAGTTTATCGGCCGACTGCTTTTGGTTGTAGTCGGAATATAGCTTATCAACATCCTGCAGGTATTTTATCTCAAGCAATTTTCTTTGGCCGGCAGATAAATTGGTATTGGAAAGTTCAATACGGAGCTGTTGCTCGAGGGCTTTTTCTTTGAGTGCGACTTCTTCGGCACTTCCTTTCTGCACAAGCAGTATCTCTGCCTCAATGCCGGCTTTTTCATTTTCGAGCCGTTTAACAGCAAACGCTTTTCGCTCTTCCTCGATTTTCTTATCGGCTTCAATGGTAATTTTCCTACGTTCGGCAGCCGTAAGGTTTACATTCTCGAGCGCTGCTCTTTTTTCGGCTTGTATGGCCATCAGACGGGCAGATAATTCTTCGGCGCTTCCTTTCTGCGCCTGAATTACCCGGATTTGAGCCTCTGCAACAGCAGTGCTTACAGCTTGCGCTCGTGCTTTTTTAGCTTCTTCCTCACGATGGTTCTCTGATGCCGATGTAGTGTTCTTCAACCCCTCGGAAGCATCAACACCGACTTTTATTTCAGCATTGATATTATCCAGTTGGCCTTGTAATTGCTTTTGAACATCCTCATCTTTAACTTTTACTTTACTGACTTTACCGTCTATCTTGATTTCCGTTTTACGATTTCCGTTCGCCTTGGCTTCCGCAATATCATCAAGGGCTTTTTTTAATTCTTCTGCTTTCTGCCTATTGGCCTCTAAATTATCAATCTCTTTCTTATGCTTGCCGGCTACTTCGGAAGCAGTGGCGAGTTCGGCCTGTAAAATTTCCTGCCGTTTTTTTGCAATCTCCTGTTCGCTTGCACCCTTGGCCTGCAAGAGCGACATTTCCCGGTTCAATTGATCTACCTTTACTTTCCCGACATCTTTTATTTTTTGTGTAGCGCGTTCGTTTTGCTCTAACTGTATTTTCTCAAGTTCATTAACCCTTATTTGAGCTTCTGCTGCCGACTCCTGAGAAGAGACAAACCATGCAATAGCTCCAACAATCGCCATAATACCGGCTACAAGCACAAGTGCAGGATTGGCAAGCATTGTTGCATTCCATATTTTCATTGCAACTGTCGAAATCTTGACAGCAATCGTCTTAATTCCGATCGCTCCGGTGGATGCTGTCGTCGCTCCGGCTTCAGCAACCTCTCCTGCGACGGTCTGCCTTTGGAGCATGTTTTTGATTATAACATTTGCAACACTGTCTTTATTTAGGACGCTTGCCACCTGTGTAACGCTATTAAGCAACTGTTGCGCTGCTTGAACCTTAAAGAATGCCTTTTGCAACTCCTCGCTTTCTCCACCGAGTAGAGCCATGCCAGATTGTGCGATGGCAAAAGTTCCGGTCAGTCCTTGCCCTACGTTTAAAGTTGCATCAAGATATTTTGTGTCGCTCGCGAGTGCCCGAATTTGTGCATTGGTGTCTCCGATTTGGTCTTCGAGCCTTCCGGCTTCCTCTCTTAAATTGATAAATGCCTGCGAAGAAGAATCGCCGGACTCTTCCATTTGCCTCATTTCATCCTTAATAGCGCGGAGCTTTTTCGTCATAGAGGTATTTAGCGCACCACCAACAATGGTAGTGTCCAATTCCTTATGCTGTTTAGCTAAATCTGATAAGCTATCCCGCGTTTCCGCAAGTGCCTCTCTGTATTCTCGTTCTTTGCTCAACCTATCGGCATAGGCTGTATTTAACTGCTTGCTTAAATCGGATTGAGAGGTTGCTGTTTTTTTTATTTCCTTTGCCTGTGCTTGATATTCGAGATTTAATTTATTGATTTGCACCAATAAATCCTGCTCCCTGTCTTTGAGGTTTTCCATTTGGGTATCAACCTCTTTTAGTCCGCTTGTATCGGCTTGGAAACTGATTACTATATTATCCACGCTTTTTCATTTTTTCAAGTGCTTTTTGTCGTTTCTTATTGCGTTTTAACGCCTTGTTTAATTGGAAGAAGAAATCGTAAACCGTTGTCGTCATCTCTAAATGGTAATACTCATTTACGACTTCTTTCCAGTCTTCAAAACTATCTACTGTTTTTTGGAGCCGAGAAGTTGCAAACGCTCCGAATGCAGATTGTTTAGTTTTCTGTTCAGTTCCGAATACCTCTGTAAATCGATTTCGGGTGATTGTAAAAAGGGTATTAACTCCTGTAGAGGCTTCTGCAAAAAAAAATCTGCAACACCTTTGTTTTTCTTCCAAAACTCAATCTTTTTGGCATTGTATTCGGCTTCGTATGTACACGGGTTTTCGTTTTTGTCAAAGAATACCACAGAGGCGAGCTTGTATAGTAAATCAACATCGATAACCATGTCGAGCCGTTGTTTCATTTGCTCGTTCAGTTCGTTGATTTTGTAAATATCGATTGGATTTTCTTTGAGGATTGCCTCAATCGCTTTCGTATGCTCCTCCAAATACTCACGCGTACATTTCATCCGGGTTTCTTCGTATATGGCAAGAGCCATCAAACCCCGTTCGTATGGAAGCTGAAAAACATCATCAAACTTGTAATAATCCTTATGTAGCACCGAAAAAGCATAGTTGATGATATGCTTTTGCTCCGGAAAGTATTTTTTTACTTTCATCTGTTTGCCGTTTCTTACGGCCTGCCTGTATTTACTTAATAAGCCCATTGTCTTTTAGTGTTTGTTCGAAAATATCCTCTTTGCCTTTTGCTACACCTGTATTGTAGCGCGTTAATTCAAATTGCTTTCTGTGAGGACGCAGAAAGATTTTGTATTCCGGGAAGCGGCTTTTATTGATATACGTTTCCTTGTACGATCCGTCGCACGAGCAGTGGCTGTATAATGTCCAGCCGTTTTTTTCTAATAGTTCTTTCATGATTTTAAGATTTTGCGGTGTAAATAATTGCTTTTCTGAAATCGGCCGTAAGGAGCGGTGATTTTGTTTTAAGATACTTTCTTAGTTTTTTCATATAAATATGTTTCATTTCCTTTTTGTTGCCGACTAAAAACTCTCGGCCAACCTGAACGACAAAAATATGATGCCCCTGCTTTTTAAAGGCCTCATCGGCTTTCCGCTTTGCCTCTTGCAACCGGGTTTCAAATTGCTGTTTGCGTATCTTCTTAAATGGGAAGATGAACCAACAGAACAGGATTGTGATTAAGAGTGTGCATCCTCTCAGTAGGATATTAAATGTTTTATTCTTCATAATAGCGTAAGTTTTTTATAATTGAATTTATGATTGTATTAATTCCACACACAAGGAAGATAAGCCGAAACACTACATTATATGGTGTATCCCAAATTGTCAATGCGATTGTCCAAAAAGACGACATACACATCAGGCATCCGAAAAGCGGCTTTTGCACCCAAAGAGAAAAACCAAGTCCCATACAGTCCAAAAGGTTTTGGATAAATATCCGCGGCTTTTCAAATATCATTCCATCCCATGTGCATACATAAATGGCTGTGATGATTAACGATAGTTCAATTGCTTTTTGTATCATATTAAAAATCTTTAAAATATCTATGTAAATAATACCTCATCGTATCGAGGTTGTCGGCTCTCTGCTCTTTCTTGCTTCTCGATTCCTTAACGATAGTATTATCAATGCCTGCCTGTACGTTTTCGCAGTCGAAAATCAGCGGTTTACATTTCTCTTTGTGTATGATAATTTCATACTCCTCGAATATAGAATTGACAAAATACCGGCTGTCTGACAAACGAGGATTCGAACCTGAATACTGCATTTGACTACGTGAGAGATTGAAATAATTCTTGATAATCGTAAAATTATCAAGGTGACTTATTGTTGTGGTAGTCTTTCCGCTGACATCGCCGGTCACAAACAGATATGCTCCGGGGTATCTTTTTTCAATCTCCACGCATACCATTTTAGTAGTTGCATCTTCTATTTCAATGTTATCGATACAGTAAATTCTGTTATCGTAGTGCTGCCACACGGAGCAGGCAATAGGATTACGGTTGAAGTCAAACGATAAATATATTGGTTCTTTCGGATTATATTCCGGAAATCCCGTATGTCTTTTTTCATCAAAAGCAAAAAGCCAAAGTTTTTCTCCGGATAAATCTACAGGATCTTGTAGGTATTGCCCACGAAAAACATACTTCTGTGCCTTTTCGAGTTTGTGAAGCTCTTCGAGTGTATGCCTAAATGGCCACAAAGCGCACTCTTCGCCATTTTCATTTGTATAAATAGCCGGAAGAGACAAAACGTGCCAATCTTCGGGCTCTATCTCCATTAAATAACCACTTAAATCGTACTTATGCAATCTCTGCATAATAATAATAATTGGAGTGTTGCGAGAGTTCACACGCGAGCGGATAGTTGTTTCGAATCGCAAATTAACCTTATCCCTAACAGTAGTACTTTGTGCATCATCGGGTTTTATGGGGTCATCGATAATAATTGCACCTGCGAATGTTTGGGATTTTTCAAGCAGTTTTATCACTTCGTCAAGTTCGGTATTTTCCTCTTCTTCATCAACCGCACCGGCACCAAAGCCTGTTACCTGTCCGGAGGCTGAAGTTGCATACACTCCACCACCGGCGGTTGTGTACCACTTCTTTTTTGAACGGCTGTCTTTTTTAATTTGAACGTATGGAAAAAGCTTTTGATATGAGGCTTCTGAAACCAAATCCTTTATCTCTTCACTATTATCGAGAGCAAGGTCATCGGAATACGACAAATGAATAAACCTGCTCTTAGGATTAAGAGCAAGTCCGGAAGCAATGAAATTCTTTACCGCAATCTCTGTCTTGGAATACCGAGGCGGAAGATTGATGACAAGCCTCTTTATCTCCCCTGTCAATACTTTATTTAATGCTTCGGCTATTTTTCTATGATGATCACCTAATACAAATCTTCGGCCATGCTTTTTTTTGAAAAAATAGCAGGTCGAAAAAAGAATGTCGGATAATATCCGCGTTCGTATTAATTCGTGTTCTGTCATAGATAAGCCTTGTTTAACTGCTCATTCATCTGTTTTATTTCTTCGGGCGTAAGCGGTTTTGTATTGTCTATTGGGTTATCTTCAGGCGGTGTTATTCCGTTCTCTGTTTTTAAAATTCCCTCGAGCCGTGCCGTGCTATCTAAAATAGCAAGAGCTGCTCTTGCACCCTTTGATAATTCTTTACCTTGTAGATTTCTGTATAGGTCCGCACGCATTTCAAGGTGTCGTGCGAGCTTCCGGCGTGTATTCTTTTCGTCTATCTGTGATGCTTCAATAAGCTCCCACGCTTTGTCGATATAAGTGTATGCCTGTGTTTGACTTAATCCCCATTTTTGCTCAATCTGCATAACAATATCAGGCGTGCTATACATCTTGATTAGCCAGTTAGTAACCTGTCTTACACGCAGTCGAACGGTTTGTTTATCCGATCCCTCTTTTCTCCCTTGCTTCGCGCACATTATAAAATTTCAATAACAGAAAGCACCCTCTCAAGCTCATTTTTCTCAACACGAAAACGGCCGGCTTCCCGGATGTCATCCGAAGACCGTTCGAGTGGAACGTCTAACATCTGTATCTGCTTTTCTTTGTAGTCGATTTGACTGTTGATATAATTCACAATCTTATTTTTGAATGCACATGATTTGCAATCTGTGATTTCTTCCCTTATCTCGCCCGGAGATACTATTTTGGTTTTTTTACTCATTGTCTATTTTATTAAAAAGCTCATCATCTGAAAAATCAAGTGTTGGGAATTTGTCTTTTATCTTTGACAAATCTCCTTTATAGAACACTAATACGTTTTGATGATGTTTGCCGATTTTCCGGCTATTATTAAACTGCTTCGATACGCGCATTGCTAAACTGCTGATATTATTAACGAGTATCATCTCATTGTAATACTTTAGTCCTGCATCAAGAAAGGCGTTAACCGTATCTGAAACAAAATTATAGTAATTCCCTTTTTTCTCCCGAACCTCTCCAACAACAAAAACAGCAAAGCTATCATCATTCAAGCAGTCGCAAGATTTTTTAATGATAGTTCTGTATGCTTGTAGAAAGTCTTTGTATTCCATATTCGAAAGGTCGCGCGGATCATCCGAATATTCTTCGAGGTCTGCATACGGCGGACAGCTGAACACCATATCGAATTTATCGGCAGGAAAAATGTTGTCAATATTGCAACTGTCATCACAAACCCAGTTTACCGATGCGTTTTCTCCTAAAACCTCGGCAGCGTTTTGATAGTTAGCTTCAACTTGCTCTTTTCGCAAATCAATCCCACAATAAGGCATTTCTAATTTACCGGCAACGATACCACGAACAGAACCGCCGGCAAAAGGATCTAAAATCTTTCCACCCGGAATGTTAAACCAACGGTAAGCTAATTCACAAAGCACAGGGTCGAAAACCGATGTGCCGTCCATTAGCTTAATATCGTTCTTCTTGCAATAATCAATCAACTCATCCCAAGACGGGTCTTTCCCTAATTTCTTACGCAGTTCGTTGCGCGCTTGATACACTCGCGGAGGCTGAGAGGAGCGGCCATACGTCAGTTCAATATCTCTTCCGATTTCGCTTTTTATCCCAAGCTCGAGCCATGCCTTTTTTCGCTCCTGCCAATTGCCGAGCTTTGTGTCTAACACAGAAAACGGTGGAATGATAAACCGTTCTTTTAGACACCCCTTTTGTTCGTTATTTAGTGTAGGTAAGCCATCCTCAAATTTCTCAAATCCCCACTCTTCCAAATCTTCCTGTGTAAAGTCCTCAAACAATGCATCCATATCAAACTCCGAAAGGTCGGACGTTTGATTGTCGGCCATTGCAAGGAGTTTGCGCTTTTCATCTGTCGTCGCCAAATCGGTGCGCTTGATTGCGATTAGTTCTTCGCCTGTGCTTTCTATCACACGAATTTTTAGCCCCAATTCCTTTGCTTGCTCAAACACTCCATTCCCGGCTATAATCACATTGTCGTTATCTAATACAATCGACCGCCCCGGACCGCATTTGACAAGGCTTTTTCGGATGGTTTGTTTGTTTAATTCCGAGTGCTTTCGGTAGTTATTAGGATCGAAAGATATGTCCATGTCGTTGATGTTTTAAGCAGAAAAGGGCGCATAATACGCCCAATCCCATTATTATGAAAAACTCAACTACAAAAATATATCAAAATTCCGAAAATAAACAAATTACTTACTTACACACTTTTGTAAGCATCTTTCTTTTGATTGACAATATACTCTTTGATACGGTTTAATCGTCTTGTGTATTCCTTATCGCCGATAGACAGTAAATCATTCTTTCTGCCCAAATGAAACAACACGGCCACCCTATTAACACCCAAATAGTCGGCAATCTCCTCCTCATGTATTCCAACTTCATGCATCATACATATTAGCGACTGCTTCATATCCGGTATCGGATGCCTGCGCGAAGTTTCGTTAAACAATGCGACATCTTCATTAAAAACATTGGCAATCACACCCTTGAATCTTTCGGCGATATGATTGATTTCAGTCTTGCGTTTATCAGCGTACGGCTGTATTAATCCGATAACACGTTGATAATCTTCGCTATTTACCGAATAGCGCTCCTTGTTTATTCGTATTGTTACGTGTTCCATTTATTTCCGTTTATTTGTTATTTATTAATTTATTTTTGAGCCAGTTGTAAAATTCAATTTTATAGATTTAATTTGCTTGAATTGGTGACTATCTTTCTCACACAGCTTTTCACTCTTAAACCCGACCGACTTTTTCTTGTCCGGACAATCCTCGCAGATAACTTTTAAGACTTTGGTTAACGATGCTTTATTCATGCTATTTTCTCCCCAAGTCCGGATTCAATCATCCCGTACCATTCCTTTTTTAGGTTTAGGTCAAGGATTTTCTTTCCCTCGCGTTTTAGACGGGCGACGAGTTCGGGGAGGGTTTCGTTAGTTTTCATATCCATAATAAGAAAAATACGCTTTCACAGGTTAAACAATGTGTTTTTGTTGTAATTTTTTCGCCCGGTAGCTGATAAAACTCCCCTCCGCATTTTGGACAAGTATACTTGTTTTGTTTCATGATTTTGTTTGGTTTACTTGTGTTTGGTTATTTAATCAGTTTTGATTTTGGTTGATATACTCCTATCTCCGAAACTTTCTTTTTCATGTCCTTTAAAGCATTTCGGAAACCGTAATTTGTCAACTTGTAACCAATGCCATTTATTTGGATAATACTCGCATGAAACTCACTATCTGATTCGAAATGAAATAGACTTTCGTAGCGTTCGCTTCCACACCATGGCACACTATTAAATAATTCTTTAAATTCCGAATAGCTGATTTTTTTATGGGATTTCGTATATTTGTCTACCATTTCACGATGTACATCTCCTTCGATACCTCTAAGTCCAATAGTTAAGATATCAACCATTAAATCGATTATTTTTTCTGTCTTTCTATTCATAATTTAATCCTCCCTCACTTCATTATACGCCATTTTCTTAATTATTGCTTGTTCGATGTCGATTCCGTAATGTTTAGCTATCGAAAGGCAAACAATCATTATATCGGCGAGTTCTTCGTTCCGGTTAACTTCATCCCAGTTGTAGAATGCAGTCGCAAGCTCTTGTGCTTCTCTACAGAGGTCGTTTGTCAGTTCGTGCCATTTGGTATCATCTTTGATTTTGCCACGTCTAACAGCGCAGGCGTGGGTTTGTTCTGATAATTTATTTAGGTCGATCATAATGTTTTAAATTGTTTCATTGATTGGTAAAATTGCTTGGCCATTGTTTCATATTGCTCGATGCTTTCGCAATCACAGCTTACTGTTAAATCTATCCGTTTGTTAAGTCCAAGTAAATAACACTCGAATTGAACACCGACAAATGTGTCTGCTTGTCGATTAGCTTGATGAGTATATATAAGAAACAAATTTTGGTAAATCTTTTCCTCTTGGTCTGTTATTACTCTGTCATAACAGTAATCCGCATAGCTACCTGCCGGGGGTAGATGTTTCCGATACCCTTTGTCTTTTAGTTCCTGCTCGAAAGTTTCGAGCCATGCTTTGGTTTTCATAATTTTATTTTGTTGGTTCAAATTCGGGGGTTGGTGTGTTTTCAACTGCGGCACATTCTTCGTACACTGGAGCAAATTCCGCTGATTTAATACACTCCTCTTTCATTTTCCCACACGCTCTCTCCCAAGCGGATTTCTCACATTCGATTCGGTAGGATTCGAGGGCTTCAGAAACCAATTTGTCTTTAATCTCGATCGCATGCATATAATTTTCATAATGCTCTTCAATACCTACATAATGATCATTAAGTTCGGCAACATCGTCTCTACTGCTGTAATTCGGCAGGAAAACTTCTAAAAGTTCCTGCACTGTCTTTGGGTGTTTAATTTCGTTCATGGTTATTTTGTTTTAAGTTATTTAATTTCAATCATTCGCCAATGAGTAACCGTAAAAAACGATGGGGTTTCAAAATAAACTCTATCCACGATTGATGATAAACGGGTTGTTATATAATGCATATCTCCTTTTTTGCTATTAATCTCAAAATATCCTTTTGTTAAAAATTGAGTTCTTTTCTCACAATGGTCTATGGTTGGCATTTCTTCCTCCACCGAAATCCATGTTTGAGCAAATTTTACGCCCGCCTCAAAATCTTCGGCAACCCATTGCGCATTTGCCTTGTCTGTCTTTTCGGCATATTCTTTAGATGCCTGTTGTAGTGTTTTCATAATTTTAGTTTTACGCCGCAATCTTCTTGCGGATTGGGTTAATTATTTAATTTCTCACAACTATCAATAGTTTTAAAAATCTCATAGGCTACTTCCGTGTCTCATATTGTTTTATTTCATAAATAACATCCAGTGTGTATTGGATAATTTCCCCGACTTATGGCCAAGGAGCGGACTAACTCCAATAACTTTTAAAATCTTGCTTACCGGTATTTGATTTTCATTCCACTTGAAAACAAGAACACCGTCCGGAACTAATACCCGCATACACTCATCGAAGCCTTTTTTTATCACAGTTTCCCAGTTTTCGGGAAGTACCCCGTATTTTTTACCCATCCAACTCGATTTCCCCAGTTGGTTTAGATGCGGAGGGTCGAAAATCACAAGTTTGAAACTTGCGTCCGGAAAGCCCATATTTGTAAAATCCATTACAACATCCGGCTTGATTTCAAGTTTACGACCATCGCATAGGATATGCTCCTCGCTCCGAATATCAACAAACACAACATTCGGATTTTGCTTATCAAACCAAAACATTCTACTACCACAACAGACATCTAAAATCTTCTTTTGCATATTATTTTCTTAAATCTTTAGCATTCTTAAAATCAATCAGATTGACCATTGAACGAAGTCTTGACCTTACACGTATTCCGTAAGCCTCTTCAATATCTTCGCTTCTTAAATTAGTGGTTATATGTGTGAGCGACTCACTATCATATCGGTTTGAAATTATATCCTCAAGCACATTAGACTCATTCCCGAAGTGTTTCTTGTTGCTCTCCGTTCCCATATCATCGAAGCAGTAAGCACCGTTACTGTAGGATTTTAGTATCATTTCGCCATGCTCTGCATACTCGTATGAAATTTCGCGCACGGATTTCATTTGGTAGTGATTAGGCTGGATATTGGCAAAGAAGCGCATCAAGGTTGTTTTTCCACATCCGACACCGCCTGCAAGAAGCAAGCCTTTTTCAAGGTTTAATTCACAACGATTATCCTGCGCAAAATACAAACACATCTGCCAAACTATTTCACGCGTTTCATCAAAGATTTGATATTTCTGCTGAAACAATCCGGATAATTCCTCTGCCGAGTATTTTTTCTTCACTTCTGGTACGCGGTTTATTTTTTTAGCATATTCTCGAAGTGCGCGGTCCTGTAAAATCATCATTTCAACGTCTCGATTATCCCTGTCTGACAGTTTAATGTCTTTTTCAGTGCAATTTTTATCGTATCTCTGACGGCGTTCCAAGGCCCGCTTTTTTAACTTGAGAATCGCCCGCTGAATTTCCTCATTGCTATAGGGTACCAAATCCGGTTTCTTTGATTCGGTTCGGGTTCCGGTTATCTTGGGGAGTGTTTCTGCTATTGTTGTTTCCATGTTGCTGTTTTGTTAGTTTATCAACCGTAGATTTGATTGCGTTCCGAAAATGATTTGTTGTTGCAAATTCATAACCAGGCGGAAAATTCAAATCAAGCTCTTGTAAAAGTTTTGCTTCTGAAAGGTTTTTGCCGATTAGGTAAGTTTCGATTGCTTGCTGATAATTTTCTTTGGCATGATCTGAAATTTTCTGCTTGATCAAATCGAGTCCGATGTAAAAAAAACTTTGCGCGCTTTTTATAAATAAATTATTTTCTTTTTCTTTAGTCTTATCTAATCTTATCTTATTGTTGGAATTTTCCTCAACGGTCGTTGAACGGTCGTTGAACGGTCGTTGAACGGCTGTTCGTTTTTCTGCTGATTTTAATCCCGCTTGTCTTCGCTGTTCGCGTAAATTATCAAGTGGTTTCATACGTTCGTTAAATTTTCCTGAATAAAAGCATTTACCATCTTCGGTAAAATCAAATAATCCGAAATCCTCAACAATGGATTTTACGATCGAATTTTCAACACGCAAGTCAAAGGCAATAACATTATAATCTTTGACATGAATGTAATTCGAGCATTCCATTAACCTTTCTAAAATCGCAAAATAAACCCCATACCCCTCAAAGCCGTGTTTCATCCGAATAGCGATAATTTTATCGTCATTCCGAGCGTTGTTGTCGTGTGGAAAATAGTTTGCCATGTTATCTGCTTAAAATGTTTATTACTCCATCCATGATGTTCTCCTCTACATCACTGGTCGCTCCCGTAATTTGATTACTCATATCCCGTTTGCCTGCAATGAGTTTGTAGATGTCCTCATCGATTGTGTCTTTGCCGAGAAAATAGGTACATTGTACACTGTCCGTCTGTCCGATACGGTGCGCCCGGTCTTCGCATTGCTCGCAATCCGCCGGATGCCAGGGAAGCTCCACAAATGCCACACGGGAGCTTGCCGTTAAGGTTATACCGACCCCTGCAGCTTTAATACTGCAAATGATGATCTGCACCTGCGGATCGTTTTGGAACGCATCCACGTTTCTTTGACGGGTCTGCATATCATCTCCGCCGAAAATTGTTACAGCTCCCGGAAAGAAAGATTTTAACATTTCTTGAACTTCCCGTAAATGAGTAAACAAAATGATTTTCTCGCCGGCATCCACCACATCGGAAACATAATCTACTACATCGGTAACTTTTCCACGCGCGGAGATGTTTTTTAATATCCCGATACGGACCATGATTTCGCCTTTCATTGAACGGCGTATTTCTTCATCCGTTGCCGACTTGTAACGCTTCAAATAATCCTTTAAATCATCCAAAGCAGCTTGATACTCTCTGCGTGTGCTAATATCACATAATACCGCTTGTCTTACCTTGGCCGGGAGCTGCTTTAATACATCCGTTTTCTCGCGTCTGTAAAAGCAGGTATTACGAAGCATAACATTAAGCTCCCTCCACCGGTTGTCGGCCTCGCAAAACAGCTTGACAAAATTTTGATATCCGCCCATGTCGCCGATACGGTCGATAATGCCGAGCTGTGACACAAGGTCGCGCGGTTTGTTCACAACAGGCGTACCGGTAAGGAGTAGGATGTAGTCCTTTTTGGTACAAATGCCCTTGACAAACTTTGCCTGCTGTGTCTTGATATCTTTAACCCGGTGACTTTCATCTACGATTACGGATTTAAACAGATTAACTTTGTTTGAGAATTCAATATGGTTTAACCGGAGCGGTGCTTTTTTGCCCGTTTTCGGGTCTGTGGGCTGATTTATTTTTGTAACGAAATACTTTTTAAGGCTTTCATAATTAACGATAAAGAATTGCGCCATATTCGTTTCCCACATAAATGGCCAAGTGTCTTTGTATCGGTCGTCAAGGATAAGCGCGTTTTTGCTTGTCCATTTTTCAACCTCGCGCTGCCAGTTGATTTTGAGTGAGCTCGGGCAAACAATCAAACAGGGGAACGAACGGGCCGACAATATCGCTGCAATAGCCTGTCCGGTTTTTCCAAGTCCGGGCCGATCGCCGACAATCAGGCGTTTTTTTTCAAGGATATACTGTACGCCTTGCTTTTGATATGGGAACAATTCCATTTTAAGCGGTATCTCCTGCTTAAGGTCCGGCATCGGCGCAATCGAATAATCAAAGTTTTTGAACAGTTTGGCCGTTTCACTTTGAAAGTTAAACCCATGTTTTTCTGCAAACCGTGTAAGGAAATCTCTACTGCTTTTTGGAACAAACCATGTCTTTTTGATATGGTCGAAACTCCTGCCGGGAATAAGTTTTATATCATTCATGATCCGTGGATTCCAATCAAAAGTAATAATGTATCCGCTTTCTATTTCAATAATTTGTTTCACGAAAGATATGTGTTAATGATATTCATAAATTCATCAATACTGCGGCAAACTACGTAGCAATTGCCATGCTTTTTCGCCTCGGCCTCCCATGCTTTCTGATTTTCCGATTGACGACCTTTGTCGGCTTTCATCTCAATACACAAGCACCCAAAGCCTTTACGAGGCGTTAAAAGAAGCAAGTCTGCAACGCCCGAAACCACTCCTTGTAGTTTCATATTGTAAGCCTCGATTTTATTCCGGCTACCGCCATTGGGTACGTGTATCAACAACCTGTTCAATGCCGGGTACTGGTAACCGAACCAACGCACGCAGGCACTTTGTAGGCTCGCTTCTTTTTTCATGATTAAGCTACTTTTTTAGTTCGTCCTTTAGTTTCGGGACTCTTCGGAGCTTCTTCTTCGAAATTAAGATCTTCCGCGCCTGCCGATACCTCGTCATCGCCATTCGCTTTGTCTTCAAATTGATTGAAAAGGTCAAAATCATAATCCTGCATCGGCTCAACCCAACTCTCGAGAGTATCTGTTCGTGTAATACGCTTCTTGTTTTGCTCCGGCGTATGAAATTCAACAGTGCATTCGATTTCTCTCATCTCGAAACCCGATGCAACCTTATCGGATAGTAAGCCGATTGTTTCTTTTGCGAACTTGATTTGACTTCCATAACTTGCCACTGCCGACGCTTTTGAATCCTCAAGGCTTCTCAATTCCTGCGTTTTTACAGCTAAATCACGAGCCAATCCTCTTTGCTCCTCATCGGTAAATTTGTGCTGTAATGTTTTCTTTGTTGTTTTAGTTTGTCCCATTGGTTAATTGTTTTGTTGGTTAAATAAAATTTTCATAATGTGTTTTAAATTCTTCGAAATGCTTGTCTTCCGGATTTGGTAGAATGATGCCGAGTTCTGTTCCTGCAAACTGTTGTATTCGGTTTAAATAGTCGGTCATTTCTTTGGTATCAAGCCCGGTTGTTGAACGTGCGATGATTACTTGGTACTTATCGAAAACCATGTGCTCGCTGATGCCGAGATAATGCTGTTTGAAATATTCATGCAGATTGTCTTTGTGTTCCCCAGTTTCATCCATAATACAATTCAGCCAAAGCCAATACAATCTATTTTGGTCGATGCTTCTTTTTTCTCGCTTTCTCTTTATCTCAACTGTGAATTTCTTGTTATCTGGCAGTTTGTTCACATAGTCGAGGACTTTCGTTTTATCGCCTTGTTTTTCGATTTTAAGCAGCATTACTCACAAAGATTGGTTATAGTTGAGATCATTTCAGAGAAATCATTCATATCTTTTTGTCTATTACACCCATGCTTTGCTGCTATAATATTTTCCAATCGATCTAAGTAGTATTCTTGACTAAACCCCATTCCAATGCTCACGACCGGGTCAAGTGCCACATAATTATCCTTCAGAATATCAATTTCTAAACCTGCTTTTCCCACTTTCACTCTTTCGTAGGTTGATTCTGTGTCTTTTTCTCCATATTCGGAAAGAAAATCGCTCCATGATCCACGTGTAGGGTTTATAACGATTATATCCACGTCGTTAAATTCTCTCTTTAATCCATAAGCACAGAGAGCAACGGAGCCTGTAATAATTATTTTATCTGCTTCGATACCTAACATGTTAATAGTATCGATGATATGATTGAATGATTTTTCTGTCAAAAACATATTATCCGTAAATTAAATGCCATTTAAAGGCTAATTCGTTATACTTATTAAAACCGTCTTTGTAAAAATCCGATTGACGGTTTATCATTATTTTGAATATTCTGAAATTCACCTTGCTGATACCGATTAATACATCCCGATCGCTTCCGGCGATATCCATGTACCAAGCGCGCTGGCGGTCGTAATCGAAATGCTTGGCAGCTGCTTCGAACTGTGCTTGAGTTGTTGCCGTGGTGCTCTTGATATCTCCACCCCAACCCCAATCTTCGCGCCAAAGGTCCCACTTGCAACGGGTGTCGAGCTCGAAATCGAAACCGTCATAATTAAACTCCCGGTGCTTAACCATTATCTTTTGCCCATCTGCTTTCTCGCTAATCATCCGGCAGAACTCATCGGCGTAAAATGCGCGTTTCATCCGTTCGGCTTTTTCAAACTCTTCTTTTGCGAACTCAACATCTCCGAGCTTCCGGCCGAAGAAATCCACACGATGCGCTTCGGTAATCATTGCATCAATAAGATTTCCCATGCGGAACGCTTTGGTTGGGTCCGGCTGATACGTTGGATACAACTCCTGTTTCAGCCGGCTCAAATCCGAATTGGACACCTCTTTGCGATCGTAGTATGTATCGGCGAGTATCATTATTTGGCTCTGTAAATCGGTTTATATTCGATAAATTGGCTATCTACAAGTTCTCCGGTTTTTAAGGCGTGTGCTTCGCAGAATTTGCGGATACGGGCAAACGTTACTTTGTCGATTTTACCCTGTGGAAGTTTTTTACCCTCGTTTTCAAACCACATTTGAGCAAGGAGCAGGTTCGCTGCCGGATTTTTAACGATTATCTCGTAACCCTCTTTAACGTCCGGAGCGGTTGCAAAGATTTCAGCCTGTGCATCAACCATCGCAGCCGCTTTATCTCCGGCGGCTTGTGTTGCTGCCTCCGCTTCCGCTTTCTCTTTCGCGGCTTGCGCTTCAGCATCAATACGGGCTTTTTCTTCAGCTTCGCGCTTTTGCTTGTCTTCCTCGAGGCGTGCTTTTTCGGTAGCATCGGCTTGAGCGATGTTTTGAAGCTCCGTACGTTTACTTTCTTTTTTGTCGATAAGTTCTTTTTGAAGTGCTACGATTTCAGCAACATAATTATCTCTGTGTTTTGGATACATCGTATTTATCACCTCTGACACAAATACTATACACTCTTCAGCTGTGTGATAACTCGCAGCTAATGCCGGGCGAAATGTTTTGTATGTTTCTCGTCCGAGAATAGGAACGCGACCATTTATATAATCACACCAACCGTCAAGCGTTTCAAGCGTTTGCTCCGCAAAATCATCAAGCATTAGCTGTTTTGCTTCTTTCAAATGTTCGTTATAAGAATTTGAAAGCATCGTTTCAGCGCGTTGTTTCAGATCGATAGCCTCGCGCTCTTTGTCAAGTTTCAGTTGAGCAATACGCTCTTTTGCGCGTTGTTCTTCCATTTTCTTGGTTGCGTAGCCGTCACGCATTTTTTGTACTTCGTCAATTTTGGCTTTCACTTGACTTTCAAGCCCGGTAAACTCTTTCTTAAGCATGTCCACCATTTGAGTAAAAGGCTTCCGGCGCGTGTTTAAATCATTGATCGTGATTTTGGCACGTTCGAGATATTTAGCCATTTGTTCGTCAAGTGGATCGCTCATTCCAACCGTTCCGGCGTTTTCAATCAATTTGTTTGCGGCTTCAACTGCTCGCTGTGTACTTGTTTGGTTTTTAACGAGTGTTACCGGAGCCTCGCCGATAATGTTTTGCACTTGTACAATATCAATGCCCGTTTCTTGTGTTGCAGGTAAATTCGATGTTTCCATAGTTAAAATCCTCCGTTTTCGTCGTTGTCATCATTATAAGTTACTGTTTCGGTCGATGTAGGTACCGTCTCTTGGTCGCCCGGTTCGGTTGCAAAGCTGTGTGTCGGGTGTATCGGTTCCTCGTCTTCTTCCATGCTCACATTGTCACTCACGCGGAGCTTGGTATATGCTTTCATTGCATGTTTGATTGTCTTTGTTTCAAGGAAACCCGTATCAATTTGACCATTATTAGAGCGATACAGCGCATTTGCTTTGGAATTTTGTCCGCTTTTCGGTATGCTGTATTGTTCCAAACGATCAATATCATCTTGCAGTAACCACTTGAAATCAAGTCCACCTTTGGGAAGCACTACGCAAACATAACATCCGATAATTATTTTCGATTTTCGAGGGATGGCAGGCGCATAATCCACAATCAAAACACCTTGCTCGTTAGTTCGTGGTTGGAAATGGTCGCCCTCGTAAATCACAATTGGGTTATTCATTCTAACGATCTGACCGGCACGGATACGCATATTGAGTTCTCCGTAAGCAGTGATAACAAGGCGAGCCGCTTGCCCCCAAGTCTCTCGCCCTTGAGAATCTTTCATCTTGAAACCGCGAGTCTCCAAATAAGCTTCTGATTTGGCTCCCGGCTGAATAGAAAGCCCATTGATAGCGATTTCGAGAAATGCCGAATACAAAGAAATCTTCGTGGCTGATTTTAACTTCTCGGATTCAAGGATTGCTTTCTTGTAATAGATAAGCTCTTTCTCGTAGATGCTTTCTGCTTCCGATAAATCGAGTTTGTGAATTTTTTGGAGTGTAGCAATAAACTGCTCTTTCACTCGTGGAGCTTCTGCGATTTTCGCAGGTTCCAAAGCCTCTAAATCAAAGGGCTCTTGTTTTTTTGAAGAATTTTCCATAATTTTGTACTGTTTAAAAATGAAATTTATTTCGTTTAATTAGCCTCTGTTGTAGCAGGGGCTTTTTTATTTTTAGAACTTCTCTACATCTTCTCTGTGAAAGCGATTTGCGTATTCTTTTGCAAATTCAAACAATTCTTTTTCAAAATCGGTCGCATTCTCTGAAACTTTAATCCACGAAAGCAAGTGATGGCAAAGTTGAATCCGTTGCTTTTCATCCGTCTTTGGCTTTCGTGACTTACAACTAAAATACAAACAACTAAAATCAAGGTCGGCACCGCACAGGTCGGCATCGCATAGGTCGGCACCGCATAGGTTGGCACCGCACAGGTCGGCACCGCATAGGTTGGCACCGCACAGGTCGGCATCGCATAGGTCGGCACCGCATAGGTTGGCATGGCGCAGGTCGGCACCGCGCAGGTCGGCACCACACAGGTCGGCACCGCACAGGTCGGCATCGCATAGGTCGGCACCGCACAGGTCGGCACCGCATAGGTTGGCACCGCATAGGTTGGCATCGCATAGGTCGGCACCGCATAGGTTGGCACCGCACAGGTCGGCACCGCATAGGTTGGCACCGCATAGGTTGGCACCGCGCAGGTCGGCATGGCTCTTGATTGCCTCTAAAAGTGTATCCTTGATCGTATTTTCCTCTTTTTCAAAAGAAAATAAAACACTTCCAGTAAACCTGTTTTTTATTTCGATTTTGATATTCATGGCTTTTATTTTGTTGGTTATTATTCGTTATCAAAAGGATTCCGATTATCTTCTATCTTACCGCTTCCGCCACAACGCTCGCAGATTTCAAATCCGCAGTCTCTTCTACCTTGACAAAACCGGCGGTAAACTTCTTTGTCGATTTCGTTGCCGTCCTCGTCGTAGTAGGTTTTCCCATCACCGTTGCATCTTGGGCAGGGTACTGTTTCGGATTCTTCACTGCATACCGGGCAGTACAACGTTCTATCTTCACACACTGAACACATGATTATTCCTTTTTTTATGTTTAGCACCTATACAATTAAGAACATCTGCCAAGCAGAACGTGTACTTACTACTTCCCGGATTAAGCGGGCGAAGCAATTCGCGTTCGATATAATGCGATAGGGTGGGGGCACTTATCTTTAAGATATCGCAGGCTGTTTGAGAGCCAACCTCTACCATTTTAAACTTCTCGAAATTCAAATCTGATACACTCTCTCTGAATACATTTCGCAAGTCTTCTGCAGATAATTTATATGTAACTTCTGGCTGTCCCATGAGATTAGATTTATGCGATTGGTAAATATCTTTGAAAAACCGATATCGTTTGGAGGTCTAATCGGTATTGAGGGAAATAGTTGGAAAGTTCTATAATCATGGAACGCATAGCTATATCGTGGTTTTCGGCACAGTAGATGCCGTTAAACACAATAGCTTGTCCCGAATTGGCTTTACAAACCAAATCAGCGTGACCTTGATAATAAGTACGGCGGAGAATTGTTGCGCGTTTCGTGCGCGTACGTGCAGTATGGGTACTATTCTTTCCCGATTGTGCATTTTTCACTGTCTGTGGCATAGATTGGTTGAAAAATGATAAATAAAAAAGGCTATCACCTCCCGTCTTACCACAGACAATTGCATCATAACGATAGCAACCCAAAGGGAAATGATAGCCTAAACTTTCGTTTTTTGGAGCTTCTTGTGCGGACACAAAAATAGCTACCATTAATAATGCAAATGTTGTCTGTGGTATAGACGAGGCAAAATTACAAAAAGATTTTATATTTACAAAATTTATTCTCATTTATTTGGTATTTAGAGTGTTTTAGGTTCTAACTCTTTTAGTTCGTTTGCACTTTGAGCGATTGTTTCCAAATAATGATGGTACTGTGTTACGGTGTAATTATCATCAATAAAGCATTTTTGAATAATCTCACTATCTTTGTACAGTTCGATGATTTGCTCTTTTTGGTCTAATACAACCTTTACGCGTTCGTTAAATACGTGCGTGATTGTTTGTTTGGCTTGATTAAATTCGGTTTCCCAAGAAAAAATGTTATTACTCATTGTGATGTGGTTTAAAAATTAAAGCTCAATTAATCTCTGTTTTCTACAGGAAACAATTCGCTTGCAGGAATACCGAGTTCTTTCTCAATCATTGATTGTGATAGTGCATCGGGTTTATAAGCTCCTGCAATCCAGCAATAAATTGTTTTCTTGGATTTTTTTGTAACAGTCGCTATACGTTCAACAAATTGTTGGCGCTGGGTCATGTCAATGTTTCGCTTTGGAAACGCATGATATATTTCCCGAAAAGTCGATTGTTTTTGCTTGTCTTGTTCTGCTTTCATATTGTTTTTGTTATTTTAATTTAAAATCAGTATCTTTGTGACGTTAATTATAAGTTCACGGCGCAAAGTTACAATAAAATACAATATAAAACAATGTTTTGTGAAATTATTTTAAAATTAAATTTTATACAGCTGATAATCAAATGGAATTAATAGCCCTTGCATTTTCCGCAATAAGTATAATTATTGCTATTGCATCATTTGTTTATGCCCTTACGGTTGGGCGTAGGCTTGATAAACAACAAGAGCAAATTAATGAAAATCAATTAGACAAAGACCAAAAAGAGAAAGACGCTTCAAAACAAGCCGATTTTAGGGCTGAAATATATAAGAGCGGAAGTTCTTGGAAATTAGAGATAATGAATACAGGACAAGCTGAGGCACGAAATATTCATTTCCGTGCAGAAGAAGACCCCAGTGTTTTTGTACGGATTTATCAAGACGCTTTCCCAGTGGAGGTGCTTTTGCCTGGTCAGTCTATAAAATTGAATACTGTATTAGGATCTGGACACAAGGCGTATTACAAAGTTTATTTATCATGGGATGATAATTACAGCAAACACAGAGAACAACAACTAAATACCCTTATTTAATTTTTTCAAATATTCTTCGCGCTGATCTAAAAGTTTGTTTATTTTTCGAAAGTTAAAAAAGTTTAATATAGAGATTAAGATGCCGAGGCTTGAGAAAATATAAATTAGTACTATCATAGATTTTTTCTGCAAAAATACAATAAAAAACAATTATAAACAATGTTAAAAAAGATAAAAGAAGAGCATTATCTAAACGAACTTTTTGATTTTTTGGGTATTAGTGCTAAAAAGTTCGCGGAATCTATTGGATTAGGAAGAGCTGAAAGGGTGTATCGTGTTTTAAAGGGATTAAACAATATAAGTCCCGATTTGGCGAGCATTATCATAAAAAAATATCCCAATGTGGATTACAAATGGCTACTTACGGGCAAAGGCTCAATGTTGAAGAACATCAATATATCCCAGCAGACAATAGAGGGACATAACGAAACTGTAAATGCTGTCGGGCAGAATATAGGTGGCACTATTAATCAGACAAACTCTAATTTGCAAAAACAAAAGGAAAAGATAGAGCTTCTTAAAGGATTAAAGGAGTTGCTTGACAGTGGCATACTTACAGAAGCTGAATTCAAGGCCGAAAAGAAGAAAATATTAGAAAGTAATTAACAAAACGACTTTAGTAATTAATTAAGAATCAACAAACAAAATTATTCCTTATTTGTTGTAGTATTACCAACTAATGCTACACCTATGAGAAAACCTGTATCTAATTCAAAAAGAAAAGCCAAGTCAATCCCCAACCCTAATCAGCTAACATTAAATTTGACAGTTCAGAATATTTCGAATTGTGATAAGGTTTTAGCGAAAGGACATAATATAGAACATTTGAAATTATTACATCGGGATGATGAGCTTAGTATGATTGCAAGAGAGTTGTTAGCTGAATGCAAGGGGATTAGAATATTACTCTATCAAATAATAACGCATATCTCAAAGTAAAATTTTTATTAAAAACAAATTATGCAAACGATCGATAGCCAAAAGGTAAACAAACGGTTTTTCGAGGCTCTTGCTGTTCTTGTTGATCAAAGAAAAAAAATAAGAACAGTTGCCGAATTTACAGAAAAATATGATATTACTTATTCGAATTTCCTGCGTCTAAGAAAAGAGCCGGAAAGAGACGGTTTCCAGTTGGCGTGGCTTACGTATTTAGTTCGTGATTTTGGAGTCCGTCCGGAATGGCTTTTAATGGGTGAGGGTAAAATGTTTAAACGATAATCGAATGGCATCTGTTAAATTCTACATAAATAGCAAGAAAGCTAAAACCTCCGTAATAATCGGCAAGCTATTCTACAACGGAACGCGTTTTGTATTTTCAACGCAATATTCAATTAAGCCGGATAACTGGAGTCATAAAACACAACGGGTCTCAAGTAAAGAAAAGGATGCAGATAATATCAATAGCTTTTTGGCAGCCCGAAAATCAGAAATTATCAATATCCACGATAACCTCAAACGTGCCGGCAAACTTTCTGCTGAAAATCTCGATATGGAGATTAATGGAAAAAAAGGAGAATTATCGGATTCAGGTCTAAAAACATTTTATCAACATATCGAGGAAACAATCCATAAGGCCGGAGAAGAAGAAAAAAATAAAGTAAGTAGAGGAGAGGTTGTAAGAAGTAGTAACGAATTAAAATATAAGAATACGTTTAAACGCATCAAAGCCACAGCCGATAAATTTTATAATGGTCGGGAGCTGGGGTTTGATGATATTGATATGGCTTTTTACGATAATTTTGTAAGCTATCTAAAACAAGAACCACAGTCAAAGGGACATATCGGACTTTCAATAAATAGCATAGGAGGAGAGATAAAACGTTTAAAGCGTTTTATGAAGACGGCCACTACTCGTAAGCTAACCGACAATTTTATTTTTAAGGATGATGATTTTAAGGCGCCGTCAGAGCACACCAAGCAAATGTATCTTGACGAAAACGAGGTAAATCATTTATTTGATATAAAAAACACCTTATCGCCCCGTTTGAAAACGGTATGCCTAAACTTTCTTATCGGAGCACGAACAGGCTTGCGGGTTTCGGATTATAAGAAATGCATAGATGATGCCGTGAAAGCAACAGGACTTATTTGTATTGACAATACACAAAAAACAGGTGAGCCTGTATTTATTCCGCTGCATTGGCAGGTAAAGACTATTTTGGAAGAATCAGACGGGGTTCCGCTTCAAGTTTCCGACCAAGAGTTAAACAGGGAGTTAAAAGTACTTGGGAAACTCGCCGGTTTTGATAAAATGGTATGGGATACCCGGAAAGGGCGAAATAAACCGATCGGAAGCGGAGAGTATTGCCATAAATACGAATTATTAAGTACTCACACCGCTCGCAGGAGTTGTGCAACAAATATGTATCTCGCCGGTTTCGATTTATACTTTATTCAAGGAATATTAGGACACACAAAGCTCGAACAAACGATAAAATATCTTGGCGTCACTCGGGAGTTAATCGCCCAACAGATGGTAAATCACCCTTTCTTTTTACAACCGCAAAACGAAGCAAGCAACAACGAACTTTCAAAAAGTGCAGTTCTTGGTGCAGCTCAAAAATAAGAAGCCCTGTAAAACAATATTTTACAGGGTTATTTGTGGAGCTGGGCGGAGTTGAACCGCCGTCCAAACAAGTTGCAAAAAGGCTTTCTACACGTTTAGTTGCTGCTTGATTGTCGAGAACTTACCGGCGTGCAACGACCTATAAGCTCCGTATCTTCTATTTACAATCCGAACATAGAAGCACTATTCGAATCGACCTAACTTAGCTTATACTTCGATCGGTCAAGTGTTAAGCGGACTCTTCCGGGAAGCAGCTCATGCGTAATCTCTAAGATTAGGCTGCGAGCGCGTAATTGTTATTTTCGCCAGTTAAAGCGATTAGCGATTGGTGTTAACGGGGCAGCTTCACAAAACCCCCGACGTGCTTACATTCCTACTCACCTGCTGTCAAAACCAGTCAGCCCCTGGTGAATGTTATTTTTGTGTCTGGTAATTCGCACCATAAGCAGAGCCTACGCGTGACATCGCACAGCGGAAACCGATCCATTCCGTAGATTGATCTTGTTCCAAGAAACGTCTGTTGCCCGGACTCAACCAATAAGCGCGATCTTTCCAAGAGCCGCCTTTTACTACGCGTGAACGGTCTGTTACCAAAGATGTTTTTCCAAATTCATACGAAATGTTCGATGTAGATGCATTTGCATCAGCACCTTCCGGCAATTCCAACCAGTTGTCAACAATAGCAGAAGTATAATCACCATCACCAAAATTACGATTGTCTGATTTTTGGTAGTTGCGGCGGTTAGCCGATTCCTCTGTGGTTACTTCTCTATATTGAATACGTCCCAATGAATCTTTTTCAGCAATCAAACCTTCTTCGTCGCGAACTTTCGTCATATAAACGTTTCCACGGAAAGGGTTTAACTCGCTCACATCTTCAGCGCTAAGCACACGGTATACGTCCATTACCCATTCGCTCACATTGCCACCCATGTTATACAAACCATAATCGTTCGGATGATAAGAATAGATATGTGTTGTGAAAACTGCACCATCGTTCAAGCTACCGGCGACACCCATATAATCGCCGCGCCCACGTACAAAGTTCGCACGCATTTGTCCGAGCAATGATGGATCGCTAAAGCGAACACCTGTACCGTTCCAAGGGTATACACGACGTTCTAAAACTCGTTCGTCATACGAATTGCCAACTAAACCTAAAGCGGCGTATTCCCATTCGGCTTCTGTCGGGAGGCGGAATTTAGGAAGCAAAATACCGTCTTCCAAGCGCACCTTACGTGTTTTTTCTGTAGCATTCGGATTCATATCGCGAAGCTCTTTCTTAACAACTCCTTCGTACTGACCTGCTAAATATGCATCTGTATTAAAGTTGTTCTCAGCGGTTTGCGCCGGATCAACTTTTAAAATACCACGGTCGATCAAGATTTTTTCGTTCACACGATCCGATCTCCAATCACAGTAAGCAACAGCTTGTTCCCAACTAACACCTACAACCGGATAATTTTGGTAGGCAGGGTGGCGGAAATATAAGTCAACCATGTTTTCAGCGTAAGCGCCGACATTTCTCCAAACAAACTCGTCCGGACTTGCTTGACGTACAACTTCTGGATATTCGCTTCCGTAAATACGTTCCAACCAATACAAATACTCGCGGTATTCAGCATTGGAAGTTTCCGTTTCATCCATATAAAATGAGGCAATGCTCACTTTGCGTGGAATATTATTGTATTCGAATAATAAGTCTTCTTGATTTTTACCCATTACGAAAGAGCCACCTTCAATGAAAGTGGTGCCCGGAGGCGTAGGTTGGCGATAACCCGGAGAAACTTCGTAGCCTCCCCATTGAGGATCGTTTAAATTCCAACCGGTAGTTTTCGATTGTTGTTGTGGGCCGGTAGTGCAGGCCGCAGCCATGAGCATAAGACCGATGATTAAAAAACTGTTTTTCATATTGCTATTCATATAAACTGAATTTTCAAACTACAAAGTTAGTAAAAATCTTTGAAAAATACTAACTTTTCTAAAATTTAGGACAATTGATGACTTTCACTTTATGTTTCTTTTCCGGACAAGGGAGTAAGAAACCTACGGATATTTCGTGTGCGCCTCCTGTGGAACCTCTTAATTCCGAGAGCGTTAAATCGTAACTGTAACCAACTTTCAAACTGTTATGTTGCAAGCCTGCCAAAAATACCAACGCATCGGCTTGTTTGAAATTTTGACGGAACCACGCGCCGAGAACAAACGGACTAAAGTTTACATAAAGACCGTAATTTAATTGATTGCTGGTGCCTTGTTGTTGGTATAAAATATTAGGCGAAATCGTAATGGATTTTTCATCGCGATAAGGGCTGCGTTTTTGTTGAACATCAATGGTAACGCCCGCATGCATAGTAAATTTCATCGGTAACTTGTAGGTTGATGAAAATCCCCAATCCGGTTGTGTTAAGTGATCAACTGAAAATCCGGCAAAGAAACTTTCGGCATAGCCCACAATACCCACGCCGAAATCGGCTGTACTACGTGATTGAGGGTCAAGTGAAATATTTTCTTGTGTAGGACGATTTAAAAAGCCTAAGCGTTCGTCGTATTGATCTGGAAATGTAAGATTTGACCAATCTACATGATGATTTAAAAACGAAACTTTTGCTGCCGCGCGAATCGAAAAATCATCATTAAAATTTAAACGATAGGAGTAGATTCCGGAAACGCTTGTCATGGAGTAACTTCCGCCACCTGCACGGTCATTCATCACTTGAAATCCCAAACCACCCGATAATTGATCGAAATGTTGATCGTAAGATCCACTAAATGTGATATATTGTCCTGGAATTGACGGCCATTGATCTCTAAAGTTTCCTACAATGCGTGGACAAATCTGAGAGCCTGCAAAAGCTGGATTTAAATACAACGGATTGGCGTAAAATTGACTGAACAATGGGTCCTGCGCACGCACGGAAGAAAAACCTTCTATACATAAGAAGAAGATAATGATATATTTGAGTAGAACTTGGCGCATTCGCAAAAGCCTTTTTAGACAATTTAATACGCAAAATTACAAAAAATAATCGGTTTCACAAAATAATATATTCAGTATTTTTTTGTATCTTTGCCGAAAATTAGGGGTGCCGAAGCAAGGCTGAGATCAAACCCTTTGAACCTGTACGGGTAATGCCGGCGTAGGGACGTTTGTTTCTATTATTTTTGGGGATAAGGAGAATGTTATTGAGTGACGGGTGACAAGTTGCGAGTTACGAGTTACGAATGACGGGTGTAGGTTTGGAGACAGCAGCCCTCTTTAAACGTTCAACATTAAACATTAAACGATAATGAAAGTAACTTATCCAAACTCAGAGAAAGTCTACATAAGCGGAAAACTGTTTCCGGAAATCCGTGTGCCGATGCGCCGCATTCAAATGACTGATACCGTTAAGATTGAAGACGGTAAACGTGTGCATTATCCCAATAAATCTGTGGTAGTTTATGATACAAGCGGTGTTTTTAGTGATCCAAATGTTGAGGTTGATTTGAAAAAAGGCTTGCCGCGCTTTCGCGAACAATGGATTGTACAACGCGGTGACGCAGAACAGCTTTCACAAATGACGTCCGAATACGGCCGCATGCGTTTGGCTGACAAATCGCTTGATAGCTTGCGTTTTGAACATAATCATTTGCCTTATCGCGTAAAGCAAGGGAAAGAGCTTACGCAGATGTATTATGCAAAGCAAGGAATAATTACGCCGGAAATGGAATATGTGGCCATTCGCGAAAATCAACAGCTTGAAGCCGAAGGAATAAAAACGTTTATCACTCCGGAATTTGTACGCGATGAAATTGCGGCAGGCCGTGCCATGATTCCTGCAAATATTAATCATCCTGAGGCGGAGCCGATGATTATTGGCAGTAAATTTTTGGTAAAAATCAATACAAATATTGGAAATTCTGCCACTTCTTCGGGTATTGAAGAAGAAGTAGACAAATCTGTTTGGAGCTGCTACTGGGGCGGCGATACATTGATGGATCTTTCTACAGGCGCCAATATTCACGAAACACGCGAATGGATTATTCGTAACTGTCCTGTTCCTGTAGGTACAGTGCCTATTTATCAGACTTTGGAAAAAGTAGATGGCATTGCTGAAAAGTTAACATGGGAATTGTATCGCGATACCTTGATTGAGCAATGTGAGCAAGGCGTTGATTATTTTACCATTCATGCCGGACTTTTGCGCAAGCATGTGCCGCTGACTAAAAAACGCCGGACAGGTATTGTTTCGCGCGGCGGTTCAATCATGGCTAAATGGATGATTTTCAACAATCAAGAAAATTTCTTGTATACGCATTTTAATGATATTTGCGAGATTTTAAAAGCCTATGATGTGGCTGTTTCTTTAGGCGATGGCTTGCGTCCCGGAAGTATCGACGATGCCAATGATGAAGCGCAATTTGGAGAATTGGAGGCATTAGGCGAATTGACAAAAATTGCTTGGAAACACAATGTTCAAGTATTAATTGAAGGTCCCGGCCACGTTCCGATGAATAAAATCAAGGAAAACATGGACAAGCAAATCGAATATTGCCACGAAGCGCCGTTTTATACCTTGGGGCCTTTGGTGACGGACATTGCACCCGGCTACGACCATATTACATCCGGAATCGGCGCGGCTTTAATTGGCTTTTACGGCACAGCCATGTTGTGTTACGTAACTCCAAAAGAACATTTGGGACTTCCTGATAAAGAGGATGTTCGCGTAGGCGTGGTAACGTACAAAATTGCAGCGCATGCCGCGGATTTAGCCAAAGGACACCCGGGCGCACAATTGCGTGACAATGCATTGAGTAAAGCTCGTTTTGATTTTCGCTGGAAAGACCAGTTTAACTTGTCGTTAGACCCTGAACGTGCGTTGGAATATTTCAAAATCCGCCATCAGGGACATGGTGAAGATTCGCAGTATTGTACCATGTGCGGACCGAATTTCTGTGCCATGCGCATTTCGCAGGATGTAAGTGAATGCATGAAATAAGTAAAGTTTTAATTTATAACCACAAAGGACACGAAGAGCACAAAGTAAAATTGTGAACTTTGTGTCCTTTGTGATTAAATAATTTATGCAAATTACACAATCCATAGAAAAATTCGTACATTTGTAGCTTAAAAATCTACGAATGAATTTTTTTCAAAAAATAATTATTGCTTTTTTATTGCTGATTTTTTCAGTTCATACCCATGCTCAAAAAGTGGGTTTGGTGTTGAGTGGCGGCGGGCCGAAAGGTTTGGCGCATATCGGTGTGATTAGAGCCTTGGAAGAACAGGGGATTCCGATTGATTATATTGCCGGAACCTCAATGGGAGCCATTGTCGGCGGACTTTACGCCGCAGGCTATACGCCCGATGAAATGGAACAGATTTTTATGTCGCCCGATTTTGAAACTTGGATTACCGGTAAGATCGATCCGCGGACGACCTATTATTTTCGCAAGCCGGAAGATAATCCGGCGTGGGTTTCATTGGATTTAGATATGAAATCGGGTATTAAACCGCATTTGCCCACCAATATTGTGTCGCCCATTGTGATGGATTATACGTTTATGAAAATGTTCTCGGGCGCAAATGCTGCGGCAAAAGGCAATTTTGATAGCCTGTTCGTCCCTTTTCGTTGTACAGGCTCGGATGTTCAGCGTGGACGTACTACTTATTTTAAAGGAGGGAATCTCGGCAGTGCAATTCGGGCTTCCATGACTTTTCCTTTGTTCTTCAGCCCCGTTGTTATTGATAGTATCGTGTATTTCGATGGCGGAATTTACGATAACTTTCCAATTAATGAAATGCGCAATGAATTTAATCCCGATATCATTATCGGATCGAATGTTTGCCTTGTTTATAAAAAGAAAGTACAGCACGACCAGTTAATGTCGTTTGTCGAATTATTGGTGATGAAAGAAAATGAAGAAAACAAACATTGCAATAATTGTATTTTTATTGAACCCAAAGTGGCGGATGTGAAAGTGACCGATTTCGCGAAAGCGGGCGTTTTTCTTCATAACGGATATCTTGCAACGATGGATAAAATGCCCGATATCAAAGCTAAAATTAAAAGATTGACCACACAGGAAGATGTTGAAAAAAAGCGTGAAATGTTTAAAGAAAAGATTCCCGGGTTGGTTTTTGATACGCTTATTCTCGAAAATTTGAATAAATATCAGCAGCAATTCGTAATGAAAACGCTTGCAAATATTGACGATAGTATTACCTTCGACGATGCGCAGCCTTATTACAACCGTATTGCCAGCGATCCGAAAATCAGCTACAGTCATCCGTGGGCTGTTTATGATACTGCCAAGGATGCGTTTGCGCTGCATTTGAGGCTCGAAGAGGCTAAGAATTTTTCGTTGGATATTGGTGGAAATATTTCATCGTCAACGGCTTCGGAATTGTTTTTACAATTGAATTATTCATATTTCCGGCATAATATTTATAAAACATATATTAATGCTTATGCCGGGCGTTTTTATAATTCTGCAAGTTATAGGGCAATAGTGTTTTATCCGAGGAAATTGCCTTTTTTTATTGATGGTGGAGTAACATTTAACGGATGGGATTATCTGAAAACTTCGTCCTTTTTTTATCAGGAAGATGTGCCTGTTTATTTAAAAGAAAAAGAAACGGATTTTGAGTTGAATGTCGGAATGCCGGTTGGATTGATGTTTAAAACCTCAGTCGGATATGCGTATGCAATGGAAAAGGACGAATATTATATTTCAAGTTTCTTTACAAAACAGGATACAGCCGATGTTACAAAATTTCATCCGCACGTATTTAAGTTTAATTACGAAGGAAGCACTTTGAATCATAAGCAGTATGCTAATCGCGGGATGAAATTGCACATAGATGCACGATTTGTTACCGGACAATCAAGAACAGATATCGGATCGGCTAATTTTGTTGAAAAAGATACCAGTTCATATCTCAATTATTTTTCTGCAGAAATTTTGTATCAAAAATATTTCAAAATCGCCAAGCGGTATACGTTTGGTTTTCTTGCAAATGCATGCTATTCGAGCCAGCCGTTGATGCATAATTATACGCTTACGATTTTGAATGCGCCGGCTTTTTATCCAACAATAGAAAGTATGACGATTTTCTTGCCGCAGTTTCGAGCCCATCAATATGCAGCATTTGGCGTGCAAAATGTTTTTACCTTTTGGAAAAAGCTGGATGTCCGCGCCGAAGCCTATATTTTTCAGCCTTACAAGGCAATTAAAAATGATATTTATCAGCCTTATTATGGCGATGCTTTCGCCGATAGAAGTTTTGCAGGTTCGTTAGGAGCCGTGTATCACACACCTATAGGTCCGGTAAGTTTTGCCATTAATAAATACGACAATTGGGGTGATTGGACCGATTTGAACTTCTCGTTTAACATCGGATATACTTTGTTTAATAATCGTGCGATAAGGAATTCGCATTAAAAGTTATAAGATTTCTCCCATTTCCTCTTCTCCGATTTTTACGATACCTTTGTTCTTCCAACGGCCACTCTTATAGTAGATCAGCGAGCCCAGCATGCCCACACCCCAGGCAGCGGGAATCGCCCACCATATACCGTCTACGCCAAACCAGTGTGAAAACAAATAAGCAAGGGGAATACGAATAATCCACAATGCCAAAAGCGTGTTGAACATCGGGAAAATCGTTGCGCCTGCACCGCGCATCACCGCACCGGTTGTCTGCATAGATGAGAAAAACACATAAAAAGCCCCGGTGATAATCAAATAGCGATGTCCGATTTCGATTACGTTCGGGTCGGTGGTGAACAAGCGGAGTACATATTCACCCAAGAAAATATTGAAAAGCGAAATAATAACGGTAATCCACATAATCATTTTCAAGGTTGCTTGAAAACCGTTGTAAACCCTGTCGATCCGTTTGGCACCAAGGTTTTGTGAAACGAAAGCGCTCAAAGCCATTCCAAAGTTCATTGCAGGCATGGTGGCAAAAGCTTCTACACGTCCGGCAATGGTGTAGGCTGCCGTAACGTCTGCACCAAAACTATTTACAATACTCATCAGCGCAAGCATTCCAAACGCAACAAACGATTGCTGCAAACCTGCCGGAATGCCAATGCGAATGGATTGCATAAACGAGTTTTTGTCCCATTTTAATTCGCGAAAGCGCAATTTCGCATGTTCGTTGGTTCTGTTGAGATAGATAATCAATGCAAAAGCAGTGATTGCCGTGGCCACAACCGTGGCCCATGCCGCACCGGCAATGCCCCATTCAAATACAACAACAAAAAGGAGTTCGAGAATAATATTTAAAATTGTCGAAATAATCAAGAAATACAAGGGCGTTCGAGAATCGCCCAAGCCACGTAAAATGGATGTGGTGCCAAAGAATATCGATTGAAAAATGAAAGAAATCATAAAGATATCCATAAAAAGAGAGGCGTCCGGGATCAGCGCTTCATCTAAATTGGTCAGTCGCAAGATTTCTTTACTGAAAAGATGGCCGATACCTACCAACATGACGGATGTTATCAGCAAAAAGATATAAACGGTGCTGATTGCTTTTTTGATATTATCGTAGTTTTTTGCACCGAAACTTTGACCGATAATGGTTGAGGCTCCCATCGTGACACCCATCACGAGCGAAACCAATAAAAAGATAATCGGAAATGAAGCGCCCGTTGCTGCGAGCGCATCTTTCCCGATAAATCTTCCAACAATAATGCTGTCTGTAATTTGAAACAGCTGTTGAAATACATTTCCAAAAAGTATAGGGACGGCGAAGGCAAATATTCGTTTGCCTTCGTTTCCCGTCGTTAGTTTAGCCATTCAATTACAATTGAACTTTTGTAGGTTTGATCATGTGCTCAGGAGCAAGGATTTTATCCAATTGTTCTTTTGTTAAAATACCTTTTTCAATTACCATATTGTACACGCTTCCACCTGTTTCCAACGCTTCTTTTGCAATTTTGGTAGAGTTTTTGTATCCGATATAAGGATTCAAAGCAGTAACGATACCGATACTGTTGCGAACCATTTCCAAGCAATGATCTGCATTAACGGTGATACCGTCGATACAGTTAACGCGCAAGCAGTCGAATGCATGAGCCATCAATTCGGTAGATTCGAACAATGCGTAAGCAATAACAGGCTCCATAACGTTCAACTCTAATTGACCGGCTTCAGCAGCCAAAGTTACAGTCAAATCGTTACCCATTACTTTGAAGCAAGTTTGGTTAACCACTTCAGGAATTACAGGGTTCACTTTACCCGGCATGATTGAAGAACCCGGTTGCAAAGCAGGGAGGTTGATTTCGCGCAAACCGCAACGAGGACCTGAAGCCATCAAACGCAAGTCGTTGCAAGTTTTGTTCAAACGAACGCACAAGCTGCGGATAGCGCCTGAATAGTTCACAAATACAGTACAATCGGAAGTTGCTTCAACCAAATCTTCAGCTAAAACAATGTTCCATTTGGTAATATCTTTCAATGCAGCAACGCAGATTTCGCTATAACCCGGCTCAGAGCAAATACCTGTTCCGATAGCGGTTGCACCCATGTTAACCGTCAAAAATGCTTCAGCAGCACGATTAAGGTTTTTTACTTCGTGTTTCAAACCCACTGCGAAAGCGCGGAATACTTGTCCCATTGTCATCGGAACTGCATCTTGCAATTGCGTACGTCCCATTTTGATAACGTTGTCGAATTCTTTTGCTTTTTTCTCGAAAGAAGCAATCAAATTTTCCAACGGTTTCATCATATCCAAGTGGTTCATATACATACCCAAGTGAATACCTGTAGGATAAGCGTCGTTGGTTGATTGAGAGCAGTTTACTACGTCGTTAGGATAGCAGAACTCGTATTCGCCACGTTTTTTGCCCATGATTTCGAGAGCACGGTTAGCGATTACTTCGTTCGCATTCATGTTAACAGTAGTACCAGCACCACCTTGAATCATATCGGTTGGGAAATGTTCGTGGTGTTGGCCATCCAAAATTTCTTGACAAGCTTTCAAGATTGCAGCTTCTTGTTCTTTGCTGATCAATCCTTGTTGAGCATTTGCTTTAGCAGCGCCCATTTTGGTCATCGCAAAACCTTTGATGAAGTTGGGATAGTCGCTCATTTTGCTGCGGCTGATTTGGAAATTTTCCATACCGCGCAACGTTTGTACGCCATACAATGCTGATTCAGGAACTTCGCGTTCGCCGATCAAATCTGACTCTTTTCTGAATTTTTCTGCCATGATTTTTTTGTTTTAAATTGTTACTTTATTTTTAATTAAATTATTGCTTTTGATAAGAAAACAAAAGGCTGGTCGATGTAGGATCTTGTAAAAATGCCTTGTTAATCTTAATAGTCGATTGAATTTGGAATTTGAAACTTACTGCTTCTTGTGTTTTTCTGATCATGCCGTATACAATTTTCTGCAAATCATCATTACTCAACGCTGTTGGCGTTTTCTTTAAATCGAATTTTAAAGTTGCCGGAAGTGCCGTGCTCGAATTTGCTTCCACTTGAATGTACTGGCTGTTTTTTGCGTTGGCAATAGGCAAACTATCCGCGTAAAGTCTATAGTTGTACTCAACCAAAGATGCTGAAACTTTATTCGGATTTGCCATCGTCATATTTACTGTCATTTCCACAGGGAAAGTTGTATCAGAAAATGCAGCTTCAATTCGTTCCATTTGAGCTGAATCCAAATTAACATGATCAAATAGTTGGATATCTCCCAACAATTTGATGTTGTTTACGGAAACATAATCAAAAATGAACGACTTGTATGCATACGGATCCGGTTCATCGGAGCCCGGGTCGCAGGCTGCGAAAAACAAAAATCCGAAAATAACGACAAGCAGTTTTTTCATTTTCAAAAATTAAATGGTCCTGCCCGGATACACTTTTAGTGCTTCTTCCAAGCAAATCATTGCATTTTTCAAATCTTCAACATTCAACACGTAGCTGATGCGCACTTCGTTTTTACCCAAGCCTTTGGTTGCGTAGAAACCGGTCATCGGCGCAAACATTACGGTTTGTTTGTTGTATTCGAAATCTTCCAACAACCATTGGCAGAATTTGTCCGAATCATCGATTGGGAATTGTGCTGCAGCGTAGAAAGCACCGTTTGGATTTGGACAGAAACAGCCCGGGATTTTGTTGATAGCGCTAACTACCACATCGCGGCGGCGCATATATTCAGCTTTTACTTCGGCAAAATAGCTGTCGGGTGTATCGCAAGCGGCTTCTCCAAAGATTTGGCCGTAGCTTGGAGGACTCAAACGTGCTTGCGCAAATTTCATTGCGGAAGTGTACAATTCTTTGTTTTTGGTAACGAAAGCACCGATACGCGCTCCGCAAGCAGAGTAGCGTTTAGAAATCGAATCCAGCAACACAACGTTTTGTTCGATTTCTTTGAAGTGCATTGCAGAAGGAACATCGTTTGCGTATGAAAATTCGCGGTAAACTTCATCAGCCAACAAGAATAAATCGTGTTTTTTAACAATATCAGCCAATTTTTGCATTTCTTCGTGCGAATACAAGTAGCCGGTGGGGTTGCTCGGATTGCAAATCAAAATAGCTTTTGTTTTCGGCGTGATTAATTTTTCAAATTCTTCAACCGGAGGAAGTGCAAAACCATCTTTGATGTAAGAAGTTACTGGCACCGGTTTTACATTTGCTGCAATCGCAAATGCGTTGTAATTTGCGTAAAAAGGTTCCGGAACAATTACTTCGTCGCCTTCGTTCATACAAACCATAAATGCAAATTGAAGCGCTTCGGTACCACCTGTAGTGATGATAATTTCCTCTGTCGTGACGTCGATTTTATTCTTTTTGTAATACTCAACCAATTTTTTGCGATATGAAAGATTACCTGCCGAGTGGCTGTAGTCGAGCAGATCCAATTTTTCATTGCGAACAGCTTCCATAGCAGCTTTAGGAGCGGCAATGTCGGGTTGTCCAATGTTGAGATGATACACGTGAACACCTCTTTTTTTGGCTTCATCGGCAAACGGAACGAGTTTGCGGATGGGTGAAGAAGGCATGATTTGAGCCTTTTGCGAAATGGTTGGCATAAATATTTTTTTTATAAATTTTCGATGTGTATAAATAGACAAATGAGAGTCGGAAAATACCGCTCTCATTTGTATTTTAATCGGCTAAATTCCGAAATTAGTTGGCTTTCGGATTAATGTTTCCTGTAATACGAAGCGTTACGCGGTCGGTTTTGCCGTTGGTTGTAACGGTAACGGTTTTGCTGATGCCGCCGATACGGTTGGTATCATAATGCACTTTAATTGCAGCTTCTTGTCCGGGCATAATCGGCTCACGCGGCCAGCTTGGAGTAGTACATCCGCAAGAAGATTGAACGTTTGAAAGAATCAAAGGCTCGGATCCGACGTTCTTGAATTTGAATTCAGTATCGCCGTTGCCGCCTTGCTCCATGGTTCCGTAATCATGAACGGTACGTTCGAATTGAATTTCCGGACCTTCAACGGAAGGAACGAAAGCAGGTTTTGCCGCTTCTTGTTTTTCAGCTTTTGCGGATTTCTTGTTGGTTTGGGCGAGAAGGCTTCCGGGAACAAAAAGTGCGACGAGAGCCAAAGTGAGTAATTTTTTCATAATAAATCTACGATATATTGTTAATTTAAGGATGCAAAGATAATAAAAAAATGAACGTGTTTGTAATCTTTTTGATAAAAAATTAACTAACAATTTTTATGCCAAAGTCGAAATATTTAATATTAATATTTATATTATGAATAAATCAAAAATATTCATATTGCTAATATGAATATTATAAAAATATTAATAATATAAATATGAATAATAATTTTTTATTTATGTTAAAAATATGTATATTTGCAAAATAATTATAATATAAATAGGGATATGATTGATCTTGCATTATTGGAAACTGTTATAAATGAGCAACGTGAGGAGTTTAATCAAATAGATATAAGTGTTCAGCGCGATATTGATTATAAGTCGTATATGAAGTCGGAATTGATTGTCGTCATTACCGGTGTTCGCCGTTCCGGAAAATCAACATTATTGCGTCAGTTTGCCGGAAAAGATAAGAAGTTTGCTTATTTGAATTTTGATGATGAGCGGTTACTGAATTTCAGCGTAAGCGATTTTTCATCCTTAATGCTTTTATGGCAAAAACATGCACCATTTAAAAGTATTTATTTAGATGAAATACAAAATGTTCCACAATGGGAACGTTTTGTGCGCCGAGTGGCAGAACAAGGCTACAAGGTGTATGTGACAGGCTCCAATTCTAAAATGTTAAGTAGTGAGTTAAGTACGCATCTTACAGGTCGTTATAGGCAGATCGAATTGTTTCCTTTTTCTTTTCGTGAAATTTTGAAATATAAGAAAATCTCGCTTGAAAAACTGCCTGCAACAACAGCTAAACAGGCGCAAATACTACAATTATTTGATGAATACCTGCAAGAAGGAGGTTTTCCGTATTATTTGAAAGTCAAAGAGCGTGATTTTGTATCCATGCTTTACGAAAATATCCTGTATAAAGATGTGCTTTATCGCTTTGCAATCCGAGATAAAAAACAGTTTCGAGAATTGGCCAATTATGCAATGACAAATATCGGAAAGGAATTTAGTTACGAGAATATCGCAAAAACCTTGCAGATGAAAAGCAGTATGACTGTGAAAAATCACTTGTCGAATATGGAGGAAGCCTATTTGATTTTTCAAGTCCCGAAATACGACTTTTCGTTGAAAAAGCAGCATGTTTCGAATAAAAAAATGTATACGGTAGATAATGGACTACGGAATACGGTTGCTTTTTATTTTTCGGAAGATAGAGGACGTTTGCTCGAAAATGCAGTGTTTTTAGAGCTTAAACGTCGCGGAGGTGAAATTTTCTACCACAAAGATAAACGCGAATGCGATTTTGTTGTTCGCCGAGGAGCGCCTATTACTGAGGCTTTTCAGGTGTGTGAGCAGTTGACGCCCGAAAACCGTCCCCGTGAAATAGAAGGTTTGCTTGAAGCATTGACGCGTTACAAGTTGCCAAAAGGAGTGGTGATTACAAAAAACTTCGAGGGCATGGAAAAATACGACAAGAAAGAAATTTGCTTCATCCCGGCGTGGAAGTGGTTTCTGGCAGTGTAGCGACTATTTGTAAAGCAAGTATTTTTTTCGAATTGCTTTAAATTGCTCTAAATCTGATTGCCATGAAGTGCGAATTTCGTCTTCAGTAAGACCGTCCTCAATTTGCTTGCGAAGGCTTGCCGTGCCTGCCACTTTTTCAAAAAACGACGTAAAAAAGCTGTCTTTTTTATTCAGATTTTGGTACATGTCAAGCATATAACTTAAATCTAACTGAGGTTTTCGATGCTCTCCGATCGATAAATCGTAACCTCGACAAACCTGATTTTTAAGCGGCGGATCTTCGCTATAACCTTTTAAAGGAACGGGAATAAAGCTAAAACTTCCGCCTTTATAGTCGGGGTGACCAACACATTCGAAAGGTTGGTACGTTCCTCGTCCTATACTCACAATGGTACCCTCAAACAAACAAAGGCTCGGGTATAAATAAATTGCATTCATACTCCGCAAGTTAGGAGAGGGACGCATGGAAAATTCGTAAACGGATTCGTGTGTGTAGTTTTTGTTTTTGATGACGGTTAATTTGCATTTTACGCCATTGGCCAACCAGCCTTCGCCGTTGATCATTTGTCCGTATTCGCCAATCGTCATGCCATAAACAATTGGCACAGGATGCATGCCGATGAAAGATTTATATTTCATATCCAAAACAGGGCCGTCCACATAAAAACCGTTAGGATTCGGACGATCTAAGACGATCACTTCTTTGCCTTGTTCTGCACAAGCCTCCATCACATAATGCAATGTTGAGATGTATGTGTAAAAACGTGCACCGACATCTTGAATATCAAAAATTACAATATCCACACCTTCCAAATCTTCGGGTTTGGGTTTTTTGTGACTGCCGTAAAGCGAAATAATCGGGAGTCCGGTTTTTTCGTCTTTGCTGCTGTTGACAATGCCTCCGGCTTCCACTTCACCGCGGAAACCATGCTCAGGGCAATAGATTTTTTGAAGATTGACTTTTGCGTTCAGTAAACTGTCTACCACATGAACGTGTCCGATCAGTCCGGTTTGATTAGTCACAATGCCGACACGTTTGTTTTTCAGTAAGGGTAGATATTCAACGGTTTGTTCTGCGCCTACTTTGATATCTTTGGCAAAGAGTGTAATTGTTGCAAATAGAAAAAGTCCGAAAAATGTGATTTTTGATTTCATAGTAAATGATATGGAGAGCAAAGATACAAAGAAATATATCAATTCCCAAACTCAATCATTACAATTTCCGACTGCGATCCAACCCGGAATTTTGGTCCCCAGATGCCGAGGCCGGATGAGGTGTAGACATTGGTTTCGTTGATTTTTTTATATCCGTAACCGACTTTATAAACAGCCGAAGTGATATAGTTTAGCGGCCAGAATTGTCCGTTGTGCGTGTGTCCGGACAGTTGTAATGAAATATGATTTTTTACCGCTGAATCAATTTCTGCCGGTTGATGGTCAACTAAAATCGTTGGGAAGTTTTTATCGATATTATGAGTGAGTTCGGTAACGCTTTTACGTTTACGGTTGCTCATATCGTCGCGCCCGATGAGGTAAAATGCAGAATCAATCATTAGGCTTTCATCCTGTAAAAGACGAATGTTTGATTTTGCAAAAAGTTCTTGTGTTTGTTTGAGTCCGGCCATATAATCGTGGTTGCCGTATACCACATAAACCCCAAGCGGAGCATGCAAATTGCGCAATTCATCATCCATTTCTTCTGCGTGTACAAATTGCATTTCACGATCCACCAAATCGCCACCGATAATGATCAAATCGGGTTTTTCAACATTGATTTGTTCCACCCATTTGTGCAGACGTTTTTTATTAATGGTTGCACCCAAGTGCCAGTCGCTTGCAAAAGCAATTTTATACGTTTTTTTTAAAGGATATTTGTCGCTGATTTTAACCTGTAAATGTTCTGTTTTCGGATGATCAAACCGTATATAACCAATCACGCAGAGAATGCCCACAAAACCTAATGTTGCGTATGTGAAAATGTGTTTCGCGCCAAGCAAATCCGTATGCGAAATTTTTGCAGAAATTGCGAAAATCAAATCACCGGCAAGGAATATAAAAAACAAATATGCCATTGGCATCATCCAGCCGGAACCAAGGTTTTGTAAAAATTTCAGGATGGAAATGGGTAAAACATTCGCGAGCAACGCCGATAAAATAAAGGATGCTGCTGTGAAAATAAAAGCAGTTGTAAATACGATTTTCCAAGTGCCGTGCAGTGCCAATGCCTGCATGATTCGGGTGTATACGTAGAAGTTGACACTTGTTAAAACAACAACGAGAATGAGGATAAACAGTACAAATTGCATTTTCATAAATAAAAAGTTAACCACAAAGTACACAAAGAGCACAAAGAATTTGCATACTTTGTGCTCTTTATGATTAAAAAAAATAAATTTTACAAACTTGCTGCCGATGCTTCCGCTTCCGGTACAATTTTCTTTACCAGTCCTTGCAACACGGTGCCCGGACCTACTTCGATAAAGTTTTTGCCGCCGTCGACTGCCATGTTTTGCACAATTTGCGTCCAGCGAACCGGAGCGGTAAGTTGTGCAATTAGGTTTTCCTGAATTTCTTTAGGATCGGTGTGCGGCTTGGCATCTACATTTTGGTATACCGGACATACGGGTTTGCTGAAATTGGTTGCGTAAATAGCCGCTGCCAATTCCACGCGTGCAGGCTCCATCAACGGCGAGTGGAAAGCACCACCCACTTTTAACGGTAACGCACGTTTGGCGCCGGCTTCTTTCAGTTTTTCACAAGCGATTTCAACACCTTTGATAGAACCGGAAATAACCAATTGTCCAGGACAATTGAAATTTGCAGCAACAACAACTTCGTCTGTAATTGAGGCACAAACTCTTTCTACCGTTTCATCATCCAAGCCTAAAATGGCCGCCATTGTTGAAGGCTCGATCTCACAGGCTTTTTGCATGGCATTTGCACGTTGGGAAACGAGTTTCAGTCCGTCTTCAAATGATAATGCTTTTGCAGCAACCAATGCTGAAAATTCGCCTAATGAGTGGCCTGCAACCATACTCGGATTGAAATCCGGCAAGCATGCAGCTAAAATTACCGAATGTAAAAATACGGCAGGCTGTGTAACTTTCGTTTGACGCAAGTCTTCGTCCGTTCCCGAAAACATTAAATCAGTTATGCGAAAACCTAAGATTTCGTTGGCTTTTTCGAACATTTCTTTGGCTTGAGGAAAACCTTCGTAAAGGTCTTTTCCCATGCCTACAAATTGGGCGCCTTGGCCCGGGAAAACATATACACTCATGTTTAGTTATTTTTTAGCAGCGTCGATTTTTTTAGTCAACTCTTCTGCTTTGTCCATTTGTTTGTTGTGAACATAAATGTCGCGCAAAATGGTCATAGCGTTGATGTTGTCCGGTCTTACTTCAATAGCAACTTCCAAATAAGGAATTGCTTTTGTAAAGTCTTGACTGGCTGCAGTCATCATTTCATCGTATTTTGCAGATTCATTCAACGGCAAGTTAGAAGCTGTTTTTTGTGTTTCAATTGCGCGGTTTACGTAGATAGCACCCATATTAAGGTTTGCATCGTAGTATTTTGGTGATTTGTCAATTGCTTTTTGATAAAACTTGATAGCTTCTTCGATATTGTTAGCTTGTTCGTTAGCAATACCGATAGAGAACAATACTTGTTCGTTATCTCCCCATTTTTCGAGAGCCCCGTTCAAAATTTGTTGAGCACGTTCTGTGTGTCCCGAAAGGATGTTGATGTTGCTTGCATTTAACATAGCATTGTAATCATCCGGATATTTTTTGTATCCTTCTTCAGCAACGGCAACAGCTTTGGCGTCATCTTTTTCAGTTCTGTAAATAGTAGCTAAAGAGCCATAAATTGAAGATTGTTTGTAGTTGTAAGTGTACAATTCTTCGTAAAATGGTTTTGCTTTTTCCAATTCTCCTGCCAATTCATAGCACAAGCCTGTATTAAACAAGGTACCTGTATCAACAACACCAATGGTACGATACAAATCAATGCTTTCGGCAAAAGCATCTCCGGCATTTTTGAAATCTTTTTTACCGTAGAAACCTGCACCGCGATTGTAGAAATCGTTAGCTAAAACTTGGATGAAGCGATTGTCGCGCATGATTGTGAAATCTACTTGCGTACTATCAAGTTCTCTGGCTTTGTTGTATGCTGCCAACGCTGTCATTTCTGCATCTTCTGCTAAGGTTTTGTATTTTTCAGAAGCGGCAATTTCAGCGTAAACTTGTGCTTTCAAAAACCATGTGCTGTACAAATTTTCTGTTTCAGGATTTACAATAGCAGTATCGATAGCTATTTTTGCTTTGTCGAGTTTTCCTTTTTTCAGGTTGCTTTCAGCTGTTTTAATCAATTTTTCTTGTCCGAATGCTGCCGCAGTGATAAGCGTTAACATTGCAATCAAAAGATTTTTCATAGTCGTTCTATTTTTAATTTGAATTATAATTTAAAACTTTTATTCTTCACTCACATTATCCGTGTTTTCAGCGGTATCTGTATTTTCCACATTGCCGGTAGCAGCACTGTCTGTACCTTCCGCGCTTGGAATCGGATTGCCGTTTTCATCAAGTAAAACGTCTTCTTCTTCCTCTTGTTCTACTTTTGCAACAGAAGCGATGGAATCGTTTGCTTTCAAGTTGATTAATCGAACACCTTGAGTTGCACGTCCTACAATACGCAAGTCCTTCACCGCCATACGCAAAATGATGCCCGAACGGTTGATAATCATCAAATCGTCTTTATCGGTAACATCTTTAATAGCGATCAAAGCACCGGTTTTATCGGTAATATTGATGGTTTTTACCCCTTTACCACCACGGTTAGTTTCACGATACTCGTCAAGTTCGGAACGTTTTCCATAGCCGTTTTCGGATACCACTAATATATGGTAGTCCGGACCATCCACGCAAATCATGCCAATGACTTCGTCTTGTTCGTTTTGCAACGTGATACCACGTACACCGGACGCACTACGGCCCATTGGACGCACTTTGGCTTCGTTGAAACGAACGATTTTTCCTGCATGAGAAGCTAACAAAACTTCGTTTTGACCGTTTGTCAATCTTGCTTCAAGCAATTGGTCGCCTTCGCGAATGGTAACGGCAATGATACCGTTTTGACGTGGTTTAGAATAGGCTTCTAATGACGTTTTCTTGATAATGCCGCGTTTTGTGCAAAGAATAATGTAGTTATTATTAATGTATTCTTCGTCTTTCAAATCGCGGACATTAATATATGCTTTTACCTTGTCGTCTTGTTCAATGTTGATAAGGTTTTGGATCGGACGGCCTTTTGATTGACGTGTTCCTTCGGGAATTTCGAATACACGCATCCAGAAACATTTGCCTTTTTCGGTGAAGAACAACATATAGTTGTGCATCGACGCAATAAACAAGTGTTCTACAAAGTCTTCTTCGCGCACTTCGCTACCCTTGGCACCTTTTCCACCACGGCTTTGACGGCGATATTCGCTCAAAGCAGTACGTTTGATATAACCTAAACGCGAAATAGTTACAACCACATCTTCATCAGCAATCACATCTTCGATACGGAAATCCGATGCAGAATATTCGATACGGCTCATACGTTCGTCGCCATATTTGGCTTTTACCTCGAGTGTTTCATCTTTAATGATTTGCATACGAATGCTTTCGTTGGCAAGAATTTCTTTGCAACGCTCGATGAATTTCATTAACTCATCATATTCGTTTTGCAATTTCTCACGTTCGAGGCCTGTTAATTGGCGTAAACGCATATCGACAATTGCGCGGGCTTGCAAATCGGAGAACTGCCAGCGTTCCATCAAGCCTTCGCGTGCAGCATCGGGTGTTTGAGAAGCGCGGATCAATGCAATGATTTCATCGATAATATCCAATGCTTTTAGCAAACCTTCGAGAATATGCGCTTTTTCTTCGGCTTTGCGCAAATCGAACTGCGTACGGCGAGTAACCACTTCGTGACGATGATCAACAAAATGCTTGATCATATCGCGGATGTTCAACATCATCGGACGGCCATGAACAAGCGCAATGTTGTTCACACTGAACGACGATTGAAGCGGTGTGTATTGATAAAGTTTATTGATAACCACATTTGTTACCGCGTCGCGTTTGAGTTCAATAACCACGCGGACATCTTTTGTAGATTCGTCCCGAATTTCGCTGATACCTTCGATTTTTTTCTCATCAACAAGTTCGGCAATGCGTTTGCAGAGTTCGGCTTTATTTACCTGGTAAGGAACAGAAGTGATAATAATTTGATCGCGATTGTTTTCAACTTCCACAGTCGTTTCACCGCGCATAATCACGCGTCCGCGTCCGGTTAACAAGGCTTCTTTTACACCTTCGTAACCATAAATGATTCCGCCTGTTGGAAAATCGGGTGCTTTCACATATTGCAAAAGTTCTTCGGCGGTGATGTCGTGGTTGTCCACATAAGCAACGATACCATCGCAAACTTCCGTAAGGTTGTGTGGAGGCATATTGGTAGCCATACCTACGGCAATACCGGAACTCCCGTTTAGCAGAAGATTCGGTAATTTGGTAGGAAGAACGGTTGGCTCTTGCAAAGAATCATCGAAGTTTAACTGAAAATCAACAGTTTCCTTTTCGAGATCTTCCAGCATGTCTTCGCCGATTTTGCGCAAACGGGCTTCGGTATAACGCATAGCAGCCGGTTGATCTTGGTCAATAGATCCGAAGTTACCTTGTCCGTCAATCAACGGATAGCGGAGCGACCATGGTTGTGCCATACGTACCATTGCTTCGTACACAGACGAATCGCCGTGGGGGTGATACTTACCTAATACATCTCCGACGATACGTGCGGATTTTTTGTAAGGTTTGTTGGATGTGATCCCCATTTCATTCATCGAGAATAAGATACGACGGTGAACGGGTTTGAATCCATCTCTAACATCGGGCAAAGCACGCGACACAATTACCGACATTGAGTAGTCAATGTAGGCTGATTTCATTTGGTCTTCGATGTTTACCCTTACAATTTTTTCGTTTTCTTCCATATTTAAAACCTAACTATTTCTTTATCAGAATGATTTATATAAATATAATATAGCATACGAAATTAAGCAAAAAAAACGGATTTTAAAAGCTAATTTTTTTGATGTTTTGAACAAAAAGCTAACAGTTTATTAACTTTTTGTAAAATATTTAAAATCTTAACGATGAGTATCGAAGTAAATTTGCTTCGAACGGTTTGATTTGGTGTTAATATTTCGTATAATGGTATCGTTTTCACATGGTTGAGCGAGTTCGTCGGTGTAAATAATGCTTGCCGTCATTTGATAGCAAAGACTACCCCAATAGTCGGGGTGTATAATTTTTACAACGAATGCGGCATTGCCTCCGGTTTTACGGACCTCTTCTTTAATGTATTGAATAACAGATAATGAATCGCAGAGTTTAGAATCTGCACTTCGTTTTTCGTCTGTAACACTAACAGTACCAATAATTTTCACGTCCGAAGGAAGCTCTTCTTTCGAAAAATAGATTTTGATATCGCCGGTGGTAGGTGGAGCGGAGCAGGTTTCAACCACTTTTACTTCGATTTTCGGATACGACGGACCGCAAGAAACGAACACAAAAGTGAATATCGAAAGGATAAAAATTTTATTTTTCATAATTTTAATTTGGTGCAAAAGTAAGAAAAATTTTTGATAACTAATTTGTGTCAAAAATAATAAAAAATTGATAATTAGAATATTTTTTGATAAAAATCGTTTTGAAATTTGAACAAAAGGAGGATATTAAGTGTTGATAATTAAAAAAACGATTATTCGGATAATTGAAAAAAAGTTCGTAACTTTGAATATTGTTCAAAATGGCACGAAAATTGATTGTATTTTGAATGAAATAATAAAGAGAAAGGATATTTTGAATGGAAAATATGTCGCTAAAGCTGCGCAATGCCTTGCAATTCGGGTATGAAGAAGCCGGCCGCCTCAAAAGTGAAGCGGTGGGAGTGGAGCATATCTTTTTGGGCATTTTAAGAGAAGGCAGCGGTACGGGCGTTCAAATTCTAAAAGAGTTAGATGTTGATTTACAGGATTTAAAAATTCGTATTGAAAAAGCCGTGTCGGAACACGCCCGGGCCGAACGCGTAAATATTAATGATTATGAAATCCCGTTTAATCGTCAGGCAGACCGTATTTTACGTCTTATGATGCTCGAACGGATGCAGATGAGAAGCAAAGAAGCAGATACCGAACATGTCATTTTGGCCATTTTAAAGGAAACAACGAATATTGTCAGTGACTTGCTCGGACAAAATGGCATTGATTATCAGGTTTACTCAAAAGCTCTGACAGGAACACCTGCTGAAGAAAAACACAAGAATAAAGATGTTCGTAATTCCGTAGAAGGTGGTTTTCAGGATGATGACGAAGATGATTTCGCAAAATCTGCCGGAACTCGCACAGCGGTCGACAGCAAATCGAAAACGCCGGCATTGGATAATTTCGGACGCGACCTTACGCGCGCTGCCGCCGAAGGGCGTTTGGATCCTGTTGTAGGACGTGGAAAAGAACTCGAGCGGATAGCCCAAATCTTAAGCCGTCGTAAGAAAAACAATCCGATTTTAATTGGTGAGCCGGGTGTTGGTAAATCCGCCATTGCAGAAGGCTTGGCCATTCGGATTGTGGAACGTAAAGTGCCGCGTATCCTTTATAACAAGCGCATTGTGAGTATTGATTTGGCTGCTATGGTGGCCGGAACCAAGTATCGCGGGCAGTTCGAAGAACGGATGAAAGCTGTGATTAACGAACTTGAACGTAATCCCGATGTTATCGTGTTTATTGATGAGATTCATACCATTGTTGGTGCCGGAAATTCGTCCGGTTCGCTGGATGCGTCCAATATGTTCAAGCCTGCTTTAGCTCGTGGAGAAATTCAATGTATTGGCGCAACCACGTTAGATGAATATCGTCAGAATATCGAAAAAGATGGTGCTTTGGAACGTCGTTTCCAAAAAGTGATGATCGAGGCTTCTTCTCCGGAAGAAACCATTGAAATTCTGAATAATATCAAAAGCAAATACGAAGACCATCACCTGGTAAGCTATACACCGGAAGCTATTGAGTCTTGTGTGTATTTGACCAATCGCTATATTACCGACCGTTTTCTTCCGGATAAAGCAATTGATGCTTTGGATGAGGCCGGCTCGCGGGTGCATATCACCAATATGGATATTCCACAAGAAATTGTGGAGTTAGAACATGCTATTGATGAAGCGAAGGCTCTGAAAACAGAGGCTGCAAAAGCCACACGCTACGAAGAAGCAGCCGAACATAAGAAAAGAGAGCAGGAATTAAGCGACCAACTTGAAGCGGCCAAGCGTAAATGGGAGGAAGAAACCAATATCAACCGTCAAGAAGTCACGGGCGATGATGTGGCGGAAGTGGTTTCCATGATGTCAGGAGTACCTATTCAGCGTGTGGCGCAAGATGAAAGCGCACGTTTGATCAAAATGGAAGACGATTTGAAATCGCAGGTAATTGGTCAAGATGAAGCCGTGAAAAAAGTGGTGCGTGCTATCCGTCGTAACCGTGTGGGATTGAAAGATCCGAACAAACCGATTGGTAACTTTATTTTCTTGGGACCGACCGGCGTTGGAAAGACCTATTTGGCTGAAACATTGGCCAAGTTGATGTTTGATTCCGAAAGCGCGCTCATTCGTATCGATATGAGCGAATATATGGAGAAATTTGCTGTTTCGCGCTTGATTGGCGCGCCTCCGGGATATGTGGGATATGAAGAAGGCGGCCAACTTACCGAACGTGTACGCCGTAAACCCTATTCGATTATTTTGTTGGATGAAATCGAAAAAGCGCATCCCGATATTTATCATTTATTGCTTCAAGTGCTCGACAATGGTGTGTTGACGGATAGTTTAGGTAGAAAAGTGGATTTCAAAAATACAGTCATCATCATGACTTCAAATATCGGAACACGTCAGTTGAAAGATTTCGGACAAGGCGTGGGATTCAACACTGCTGCGAAAGAAGCTGCGAAAGAAGCCTATTCGCAAAGTGTGATTGAAGGTGCTTTACGCAAAACGTTTGCACCGGAATTCTTGAATCGTATTGATGATATTATTGTTTTCGATAATTTGCAACGCGAAGATATTTATAAAATCATTGATATTGAATTGAAAAATCTGTACGAACGCGTTCAGCAAATGGAGATGACCGTAGAGATTACAGCGAAGGTAAAAGATTTTATTATCGACCGCGGTTGGGATCCCGATTTTGGTGCGCGTCCGTTGAAACGTGCTATCCAAAAATACATTGAGGATGCATTGGCCGAAGAAATTATCAAAACCAATCTTCCGCCGAAAGCACACATTGTAATTGATATGAATGAGACCGGTGATGATGTGGTTGTTGCAGCCAAAAGTTGAGGATTGAAAAGCGTAGGGGCGAACCTACGTGTTCGCCTAACTTCATTGTTTGTCCAAATATATTTGAAAAATAAAATAATTAAAATGAAAAAAATATTATTTGCAATATTGTTGATGAATTCGGCAGTATTGTTTGCTGTTCCGGCTTTACGCACACCACGCGTGATTACACAGCCCGACAGCACCCAGATTACGGTTGTTCTTAATGGCGACGAATGGATGCATTGGCGCACAACAACCGACGGATACACCATTACAGAAAATAGCGCAGGCGTTTTTGAATATGCTGAGCAAGATACTACCGGCAATTTGAAACCTTCCGGAGTAAAGGCAAACGACCCCGATAAACGGACAAATAAGGAGTTGAAATTCCTGAAAAAAACCACTCCGAATTTAACGCCCAAACGAAAGCCGAGAGATTTTTAATCTTGTAGAGACGCAATGCATTGCGTCTTTACATTTAACCAGAAACAAGAAATTAAAAATAGATATGCACACCACAAAAGAACTAACGGACATTGCAACGCAAGTAAGACGCGATATTATTCGCATGGTTAACAGCGCTAAATCGGGACATCCGGGCGGATCGCTCGGTTGCGCAGATTTTTTAACCGCTTTGTATTTCGAGATCATGGAAATCAATCCGGAAAAATTTCAAATCAACGACAATGGCGAAGATTTATTCTTCTTGTCTAACGGTCACATTACGCCTGTTTTTTACAGCGTTTTGGCACATCGCGGATATTTTCCGGTAAGCGAATTGGCTACATTCCGTAAAATGGGATCGCGTTTGCAAGGACATCCGAGCATCAGCCACAACCTGCCCGGTGTGCGCATGGCTTCCGGTTCGCTCGGACAAGGAATTTCCAACGCTTTGGGCGCCGCTTTGGCGAAAAAAATGAACGGCGACAAGCACCTTGTTTATGTCCTTTGCGGAGATGGCGAGTTAAACGAAGGGCAAAACTGGGAAGCCGCTTTGTTTGGACCTGCACGCGGTATTGATAATTTAATTTTAACGATTGATGCCAACGGTCAACAAATTGACGGAAAAACTTGTGACGTACTGGATTTAGGCAACTTGAAAGCCAAATTCGAAAGTTTCGATTGGTTGGTTTTGGAAATGGACGGACATCATTTTGATTCCATTTTGGAAACGATGAAAAAAGCCAAATCGATGACAGGAAAAGGTAAACCAATTGCTATTGTGATGAAAACCGATATGGGACACGGCGTTGATTTTATGGCCGGAACTCACAAATGGCACGGTGTTGCGCCTAACGACGAACAAACTCAAAAAGCGCTTGAGCAATTGCCGGTGACTTTAGGAGATTATTAATAGCAAATAAAATGAAACGCTGCATTCTATTCTGTTGCGTTTTCTTGCTGAGCGCTTTTGCGCACGCACAAGATACGCCGGATACCACCAATAAAGCGTCGCTAAAACCGGCTTTCAACGGTTTGATAAAGACATCGTTCGAATATCAGATAGCTGAAGGGTTGGCGCGTTTTAATGTGTTGAATGCACGTTTGGATTTACGTGGGTTTGTTAACTCCGACTTGGGATATCAATTGCAGGTCGATTTGAGTTCGCAAGGAACATTTACGGTTTTGGATGCGAATGTGCGTTATCAACCTTCGGATAAATTTGAAGTGGCACTGGGGCAGGTACGTGTGCCTTATACCACACAGAAACAGATTTCGCCGGGCTTAAATCCCTTTACCACTTACAGCTTTCCGTCTTTGTATATGAGTTCGCGCGATATCGGTGGAACGGTTTCTTATCGTTTGCCCGATGTGAAAAAGATTCCGCTTTGGATTTACGCCGGTATGTACAACGGAACGGGCATAAACAATCCGGAATGGACCGGGCGTTTTGCCTATTCTGCGCGTCTTGTTGCCGGAGGCGCTTATGCAAATCGAATTGGGATTAAGTATTACGATGGATCGGATATCGAACAAACATCTTTGCGGATGCTTGGTTTTGATGCCAATTATCAAACACGGAATTTTGAAACCGATGTAGAATGGGATACGCGCCGTGTCGGTCGTTTGGATAGCCTCGATAACCGATCGTATGCCATGGAATCAAGTTTCGATATACAAGCCAAATACATTTTTCGTTTTGAGAAAAACTATTCCAAAAAACATGCGGTGAAATATATTGCACCTTTGTTGCGTTGGGATGCCGCTATGGGCGAAGTGAACGATGGAATCCTGGTTAACCGTTTTACTTATGGCGTCGCTTTCGGCTTTTCGCCAACAGTTATGAAAACCGAATTGCGACTCAGCTACGAACAATTTAATTTGAAAGACGGTTATCAGAATCTTTATTTTTCTGAAAATGCTAAAGAAGGCTGGTATGATAAGGTTTTACTGGAATTATTTATTAGATTTTAATATTGCGTGAATAAAAATAGAATTGCATACATCTTGCTTCTTTTTTTTGTGCTTGTCGCGAAAAGCCTTGTTGCACAAAAAACAACCGAAAAAGAAGAACAACCTTATACAACACGTATTTTGTTGATCTACGATTGTTCCAACAGCATGAACGGCAAATGGCAAAGCGATTCGAAAATCACCATTTCCAAACGATTACTAACTTCGATTTTAGATAGTTTAAAAGATGTTCCGAATCTGGAATTGGCGCTCCGTGTGTACGGACATCAAAAAGAAATCAAACCTTTTATTGATTGCAACGATACCAAATTGGAAGTGCCTTTTGGGCAAAATAACGTTCTGCAGATTACACGGAAAATAAAGACCTTGGTTCCTCGCGGAGGTACGCCCATTGCGGCTTCGCTCGAAAAAGCGGCCGACGATTTTCCGCCTTGCAACCGTTGCCGGAACGTGATTATTTTAATTACCGACGGCATTGAAGAATGTGGCGGCGATGCCTGTGCTGCTTCCGAATATTTGCAGAAAAAAGGCATTGCACTCAAGCCTTTTATCATTGGAATCGGTAAGGATTTTCGCGAAAGTTTTAATTGTGTCGGACGCTATTTTGATGCTTCACAGGAAACCGAATTTACAAAGGCTTTCAACGTGGTAATATCCGAAGCTATGAACTCCACAACCGCGCAGGTGAATTTGTTTGATGCCAACAATCAGCCTACGGAAACCAATGTCAACATGACTTTTTACGATCATGAAGTAGGCATTGTCCGTTATAATTACGTCCACACTATGAATGCCCGAGGTATTCCGGATACCATTACGTTAGACCCTTTGATAACCTACGATATTGAAGTGCAAAGCGTACCTCCGGTACGCTTGGATTCGGTAGTTGTTTTTGCCGGTAAGCACAATATCATTGCCATGGATGCACCGCAGGGGCAATTAAAATTGGTAATGGGTGGCTCGCGTGCAACCATGGCGCGTTCCATTCCATGTATTGTGCGTAAGCACGGTTGTATGGAAACTGTGAATGTGCAAAATTTGAATTTTATCGAGAAATATTTGGTTGGCACATACGATTTGGAAGTGCTTTGCATGCCCAGAGTGAAAATCGACAGCGTGCAAATCAATCAAAGTGCGATTACGACTGTTGAATTGCCGATGTCGGGCATTGCCGTTATTCAGAAAAGTGTTGATGGCGTGGGAAGTTTATATGTGGAAGAACACAATCGTTTGCGTTTGGTTTACAATATGAACGAAAAAGATAAATCCGAAACGCTTAACTTACAACCCGGACGCTACCGTGTGGTCTTGCGTTCGAAATATTCCAATCGCGCATCTTCCACCCTCGAAAAATCTTTTAACATTGAGCCGGGCATGACGACGGCGGTGTATTTATAACCGAAAGCGCCCCGCATCACAACATGAAAGGATGCGGGGATTTTGCTTTCGGACGCCCATTGCTGTGTGTGCGAGCCGGTTCGTCATGGCGAGCACCGCAGGTGCGTGGCCATCTTTATGTAATTAGAAATTGAGAATTAGGAATTAAGGCTGCGCCTTCCATTCTCCATTCTCAACTCTCCGTTCACCATTGCTTAATCCTGGAGACAACGAACGGAAAAGCCGTTAGATCTGTAACTGTTGGTGTTGCTCCGGCTCACCGTAGTGTAGCTCGAACTGAATTGACGGTACCAAGCGTACGCTGCACCGTAGCCGGAGGCCGTCCAAAAGGCGACGTCCGAGCCTCGATTGCCGAAGCCCGAACCATTGCTGTAGCGATAGCCTGCTGCAAACACGGAAAAACCTGAAGATTGCTTCACACCTGTTGTGAAACCGGAAGACTTTAAAGCTGTACCGGCATTCGTACCGATCCATCCTGTGGTGGTGGTGTGATTTTTAATTCCTGTTTCAACAGCATTTAACATATCACCCCACTCGCCGTCCGAAGGAACATGCCAACCCTGAGGACAAATACCACGGTTACATATAGAAGTTGGATTACCGGAGGCTGATTGAGTGTATAATTGCGATGCCGGAGGCTCCGACCAGGTACCAACTCCATCGGTAGAAACGGCGGCTTCCCAAGTATAAAGAGCACCCCACTTGTCGCAATCAGCAAGTGATGCATTCCCACACCAAAAATTCCCAATGCCGGGAACTCCATTGGTTGCTGATGTGAAAGGTTGGTTGGAAGCAGAACGGAAAGTCAAGCCCTTTTGATAATTTAGATTTTCCCGCATCCACCACTTACCATCGGCCATCTTGATGATTTCATACACCTTATTGTCGCGAGAATCAGTCATTTGGCGAATCGTGTTTACCGCTTCTCCTCCGGTAATCGTTGTTACGGCATTTTGGCTTGAAATATCATTCATTGTAAAAACAAACTCTTGCTTAATCTTGCAATATGCCGGATTGGTAGCTGTTGCTGACAGTGTAAAAGATCGGTTATCATCCGCAGAAGAAAGCGATGAGAAATTTAAGGTTACAAAAGCATTGGCTGTATTATTGTTTGAAATCACAAACGATGGCGCTGTTGAAACGGTATTGTTTTTAATAACAAAAGCATAGTTCCAAGTTCCGCTTGTTCCAGGAACGGATAGTTCATAAACAATTGTTTTCTTGCTTGAAGTATATTCAATTGCGGCATTTGCCTGTGTTGTGAAATTACAAACTGCGCGGGCAAATTGCACGTGAAAGCCTTCGTCGCAATCGCCTTCCACACATCTCACCGAAAGCGCGTCGGAAGCAGGCTGGGAAGCATTTCTGGCAACTGTATTTCCTGAAAAAGTACGGGAGACGGCAGCAGTTCCGCTTCCCGTACTTGTCCAAAAATAGGCTTTCGATGTACGATCGGAATAAATTCCCGTATTACTGCGAAAGCCCGCATTGAGAACCAATAGACTTGAGAAATTATTTGATAAAGCTGTTGTTAAATTTGTCCATTCAACATCACTCGGCAAGTGCCAGCCGTTTGGACAAACGCCTTGCTCGCCCAAAGTAGTAAAAACATTGGCTGTACCTTGGTTTTGTCCATAAGCCGTCCAAAAAGGATACAAACAACCCTCGTATTCGCAGCGCAAAGGATCTGCTTGAGAAGTCGTATTTGTATTTGGCGATGTCGGAAATGGGCCGGGGCCCGGACAATAATAGGTCTTTTGCAAATTGGTGCCCGGAGCAGCGATATTGGAAGTCACGGTTGCTCCACCATAACCTCTATACCCAAAAACAGGATTATCCAACCCCTTGCGATACCGTAAGTTTTCCGCCATCCAGCGTTTGCCATCGGGCATAATAACGGTTTTGTAGGTTTGCCCGTCGCGGTTGTCATACAACGGTAAGCCGGGGGTTTGGGCGAAAGTAAAGCAGAAGTGCAGAAGCGCAAAAACGCAGAAGTAGAACATTTTTCTGCATTTCTGCATTGTTGCGTTTCTGCTACGAAGTAATTGTGTTTTCATGGTGTGTATTTATTTAATTTGTGAAATCATTAATTGTCAATTGTCAATTTTCAATTAAATAAAAAGGCGCGAGTTGTGTTCTTATTTCATTCGTGGTACGACCAAGCACCTGTAAAGTAAATAAGATACAACTCACGCCGGAACACAGCATGAGCGTATTGCTTATAAATTCCTACTTTACAAAAGTTTTGGTCGTTTTCGAATGAAAGAATTTAAGCTTACGCTTTTTTTATTTATGTTTAGTTATTGTTTTTCTATATAAGTGGCTTTTAAATTTTGACAAAGTTAACTCTTTTTTTTGAAAATGTAAAATTAAATATCGGATAAATGAAATTTTTATAAAAAAACAACAATTTACCATAATAATTGCATAATTTGTCTATAATTCTTAATTCATAATTCCTAATTCATAATTTTTTCCGTATATTTGCATCTTTAATTATTAAATCATAATGAACGCTTTCTCTTTCACCGAAAAAAAAGACACTCGCTCCGGTTTTGGCGCGGGCTTATTAGAAGCAGGACGTAAAAATCCGAACGTAGTCGCTTTGTGCGCCGACCTCACGGGCTCCCTTAAAATGGATGCCTTTGTCAAAGAATTTCCCGATCGTTTTGTGCAAACCGGAATTGCAGAATCCAACATGATTGGCGTGGCTGCCGGTTTATGCCTCGGCGGTAAAATTCCGTTTGCCGGAACTTTCGCTGCTTTTGCCGTTGGCCGTACGTACGACCAAATCCGCCAAGCGGTGGCGTATTCGAAGAAAAATGTAAAAATCGTTGGTTCGCACTCCGGCATCACTGTGGGCGAAGATGGCGCAACGCACCAAATGCTCGAAGACATGGGCATGATGAAAGCATTGCCCGGCATGTGTGTGATTCATCCGTGCGATTTCAACCAGGCTAAACTTGCAACCATGGCTGTTGCCGAATATGAAGGGCCGGTTTATTTGCGTGTTGGTCGTCCCGAAGTGCCTAATTTTACTGATCCGAACATGAAATTCGAAATTGGAAAAGGCATTGTGTTGAACGAAGGTAAAGACGTTACTTTGGTGGTAACCGGACATCTGACATGGCCGGCCGTTGAGGCTTGCCAGCAACTTGAAGCCAAAGGCATCAGCGTTGAATTGATCAATATTCATACCATCAAACCGCTCGATACGGAACTTATTTTAAAATCGGCATTGAAAACCCGTTGTGTGGTGACTGCCGAAGAACATCAAGTGGCAACCGGCTTGGGCGACAGCGTGGCTAATTTCTTGTCGCGTACCGTTCCCACTCCGGTGGAAATGCTCGGTATGAACGACGTTTTCGGCGAAACAGGAACACCGCAAGGTTTGATGGATAAATTCCATTTAAATACTGCCGGTGTCATCGAAACGGTAGAAAAAGCGTTGCAACGTAAAAACTAAATCTGAAAAATAATTTTGGAATGAAAAAAATAAGCATTATCATGTTATCTGCTGCCGTAGCTTTTTCGGCCTGTGGCGGTAAAAAGCCTGTTGCGTGCGATCCGGCACTTCAACAAAAAGTAAACGAATACCAAAGTGTTAAACTCACAACCGATTTCACGCACCTTTCCGAAAAGGAAAAACAAATGATTCCTATTTTGATGGAAGTTGCGCAAATTATGGATGAACTTTTCTGGATGCAGGCGTTTGGCGATAAATCCGTATTGGATAGCATTTCCGATCCTTGTATAAAAGATTTTGCAATGATCAACTACGGCCCTTGGGATCGTTTGGATGCATTGAAATCTTTTGTTCCGGGCTTTGGCAACAAGCCGGCCGGTGCGAATTTCTATCCACAGGATATGACCAAAGAAGAATTCGAAGCGTTGGACAATGCCGATAAAGAAAGTCTTTACACCATTCTCCGCCGCGACGAAGCCGGAAAATTGAATGTGATTTGGTATAAAGATGCATACAAAGAACAACTCACAAAAGCCATTTCGTTGATGAAAAAAGCAGCGGAATTAGCCGAAGATCCGGGTTTGAAAAACTATTTGGAATTGCGCATCAAAGCTTTCGAAACCGACGATTATTTGGCCAGCGACATGGCTTGGATGGATATGAAACAAAGCAATATTGATTTTGTGGTTGGACCAATTGAAAACTACGAAGATAAAATGTTTGGATACAAAGCCGCTTATGAGTCTTTTGTATTGGTTAAAAATCCTGAATGGAGTGCGCGTTTGGAAAAATACACCAAAATGCTTCCAGATCTTCAAAAAGAACTGCCTTGCGATCCGAAATATAAAAAAGAAGTACCTGGTACAAGCTCCGATTTGAATGTTTACGATGTAATTTACTACGCAGGCGATTGCAATTCGGGCAGCAAAACGATTGCGATTAACTTGCCGAACGATGAGCGTGTACATTTGGAAAAAGGTTCGCGTCGTTTGCAATTGAAAAACGCAATGAAAGCGAAATTCGATAACATCATGCTGCCGATTTCACAACAAGTGTTGGAAGAACAACAATTGCCGAATGTGAAATTCGAAGCTTTCTTTTCGAATGTAACTTTCCACGAAGTGGCACACGGTTTGGGTATCAAGAACACCATTACCGGCAAAGGCAATTTGCGCCAAGCATTGAAAGAACAATACAGCGCATGGGAAGAAGCAAAAGCCGATATTTTGGGCTTGTTTATGGTTCAACGTTTGGTTGAAAGCGGCGAGTTGACGGATTGTACGGTTGAGGATGCCTACATTACTTATGTTGCAGGTATTTTGCGTTCCGTACGTTTTGGTGCGGCAAGTGCACACGGTCAAGCCAATATGATGACGTATAATTTCTTTGAAGATAAAGGCGCTTTTACACGCAATGCAGATGGAAGATACCATGTAGATGTTGAAAAATCGAAAATTGCGTTGCAAGAATGGGCTGCTTTGATTTTGAAAGTGGAAGGCGACGGCGATTATGATTTCGCTAAGAAATACAACCAAGAGCACAGTGTGATTCGTCCTGCATTGCAAGCAGATTTGGATAAAATTGCCGGTGCAAACATCCCCCGCGATATCCGCTTTGAACAAGGCGCAAAAGTGGTAGGTTTGTAATAAGATTTTTAATAAGAATGGAAAAAGTCTTTCAGTAATACTGAAAGACTTTTTTTATTTTAAATCAAATACTTTAAGTGTTAAGGAAATCGTATGCGGGAATTAGCCTTATGGTTACACCGTTTTCTGTGAAGGTGTCGCTTTGATTGGAGGTAACAATTACACCTTCTTTCAGTTTGAAGAATTGCATGGCTTCTAAAAGACTTCGGTATTCGCGTTCGAAATTATAATCATCTATTTGATGGCAGACTTGTATGGCAGACTTTGCCTTGTTTTTTTCAATTGTGATAAAATCGCACTCGCCTTTGCCTTTGTAGAAAAAGAGGTTTTTATTTGTGCGCCTTAAATGCAGGTAAACTAAATTTTCCAACAGATGTCCCGTGTTTTCAGTAAAAGCGCCGGATATTTCATTTATAAGCCCGGTGTCCATGGCGTATATCTTTTTTGGATTTCGCGCCTGTGCTTTTAGCGAATAACCGAATTGCGGAAGAAATTCGAAGAGGTAGCAATCTTTGAAATAATTGAAATATTCCAGAAATGTTGCAGCCGTTTTAATGCCGTACATGCCGGTAAGTTTATTCGCTGAAACCAGATTTCCAACATTGGAGAATAAGTAAACAGCCAATTGTTTCAAAGCATCAGCATCCTTGATGTTGTGCCTGACAACGATGTCGCGCACGATGATGTCGTTTGCCAAATTGATTAGATATTCACTTCGTTCGGTTTTTAAATATTCGGGAATGCCGCCCAGGCGCATGTAATCTTGCAGCGATTTGGCGTTGGCTTTTCGCTTTTTATATTTGAGGAATTCGTTGTATGAAAATGGAAACAACTCCATGTCTATATGCCTTCCTGTGAGATGAGTGCCTAATTCTTTGCTTAAAAGCGAAGCATTCGAACCGGTAACGAATACCGTATATTTTTCCCGTAATAATTGATGGATGAAGATTTCCCATTGAGGGATGATTTGAGGTTCGTCGAAGAAAAGAACTTTTGTTTTTCTCCGGTATATTTCGGATAATAAACGTTTGAAATCAGCTGTTTCAAATCCGGCCATTCGTATATCGTCGAAATTAAAATACAAAGCGTCTTTGTATTTTGATTTTAAAACCTGTAATAAAAGTGTACTCTTCCCACAACGCCGGATTCCTGTTACGATTGTTGTGAAGCTGCTTAATATCGGTACTTGAGGCAGTGAGTCGCGCTTCAATTCATTTGCCTGTTGCATGAATTGTTCCTTTTGCAAATCTATAACAGCTGCTATTTCTTCTTGTCTGAACATATAACTTCTTTTTTTGCAAATATACAAAGATTTTTATTAATAATAAAATATTTTTCATATTATTATTATAAGAAGATTTATGTTGTAAATAAAAAAAGTCTTTCAGTATCATTGAAAGACTTTTTTTATTTGTGTTGAAGATAAACTATAAATCTGCTAATTTCTTGATAGTTGCGGATGGATTCTCGGAGTTGAAAACCGTGTTTCCGGCAACCAAAGCGGTGGCTCCGGCTTCAATTAATTTAGGTGCGTTTTCGAGCGTTACGCCGCCGTCGACTTGAATAATCAATTTCGGGTTGCGTTCATTGGCCAAGGCGCGTAGTTTGCGGATTTTTTCATACGAATGTTCAATGAAACTTTGTCCGCCGAAACCCGGATTTACGGACATCACAAGCACCATATCCAAATCCGCAATGACATCTTCGAGCAGATTTACCGACGTATGCGGATTGATGGCCACACCGGCCTTCATGCCAAGATTTTTGATTTCATGAATGGTGCGATGTAAATGCGTGCATGCTTCGTATTGCACGGTGAGGATGTCGGCGCCGGCATCTTTAAACGATTGCAGATAACGTTCCGGCTGCACAATCATCAAATGTACATCCAGCGTTTTTTTTGCATGTTTGCGAATCCATTTTAAAACAGGTTGTCCGAATGTAATGTTGGGAACAAAAAGCCCGTCCATGATGTCGCAGTGCATCCATTGGGCATCGCTGTTGTTCAGCATTTCGATTTCCGATTGCAAATTTGCGAAATCGCACGAGAGAAAAGAAGGAGAAACGATCATATTAATTGTTAATTATAAATTGTTAATTGTTAATGGGCTGTGCTTTTTGGAACTTGAAACGGGCAACCACGTGGGTTGGTCTCTACAATCCGAAATTAAAAATTCGAAATATGTACGCTTTCCAACTTCTCAAACATCGTTTTAACGCGTTCGGCGTCGCGAAGGCGGATGCTGAAAAATAAGGAGCATGACACATCGAAATTTTGATTAAACGGCTTTAAATCTTCGTCTTTTAAAATTTTCATAACGGGATTCATCATCAAATAATCGAATTCGATTTTAAATGTTTGTTCGATGTTTTTTGTGATGATTTCCGCTTGTTCCAGGGCGTCGCGTGTGGCGGTTTTGTATGCCGTTATCAAGCCGCTTGTGCCTAATTTCGTTCCGCCGAAATAGCGCACAACAACAGCTAAAACATTGGTTACTTCAAACGAAAGCAGTTGTCCGAGTATTGGTTTTCCTGCCGTTCCCGAAGGTTCACCATCATCATTCGAATAGGCTTTTTCCTGTTTAGCACCTAAAATGTAAGCATAGCAATGATGCCGCGCATCGTAATATTCTTTTTTTAATTGTTGAACAAAATTTTTTATTTCATCTTCATGTTGAATAGGGTAGAGGAAAGCCGTGAATTTACTTCCCTTCTCTTTGCATGTTCCTTCGCATGGAGCGGCAATTGTTCGATATGTATCGTCGATTTCGCTCATGCTTCGCAGTAATATGTTTTTAAAACATCGTCATCAATTTGAAAAATATTATTGGGCTCAATGTCCGGAATGACGGGCGATGTCAAGCCTTTTCCAAATTTCTTATTTCCGGTGAAAATTCGCATTTCATCCCATAATCCGGCGTGAATAAAGGATTCCAAAGTGAATTTTCCACCTTCGACAATAACGGATTGAATCTTTCGTTCACGTAAATCCTGCATCACAAAAGGAAGTCCTCCGTTTTGTAATTCATCGGTATAGATAATTGTTTTTTGACTTTCGTCGAAAATATGCAAATTTTTATCTTGAATTTGTTTTTGTGGATCGAAAACAATTCGCACCGGATTTTTTCCTTCTGCAAAACGGACGTTCAGTTGCGGATTGTCGTTAAGCACCGTGTTTGCACCCACTAAAATCGCATCTTCCTGTGTGCGCCATTCGTGTACAAGGTTGCGCGATTTCGGATTGGTAATCCAGTAATTGATTTTTTCATTTTCGCGGCGTTCCACATCCATGAATCCATCGAGTGTTTGCGCCCATTTTAAAATAACATATGGACGATTTTTTTCAATATATGTGAAAAAACGGCGGTTTAGAAAACGGCCTTCTTGTTCAAGAATGCCTGTTATTACTTCAATACCGGCATTTTCTAATTTCTTGATACCATCTCCTCCAACTTTCGGATTGCTATCGATGTTACAGATAACTACTTTTTTTACTTGATGTTTGATTAGCAAGTCGGCACAAGGCGGTGTTTTTCCATAGTGGCTGCACGGTTCTAAATTCACGTAAAGTGTAGATTCCGGAAGTAAGTTTTTATTTTCTACAGATGCAATTGCATTGACTTCTGCATGTGCTTCGCCGTATTTCTGATGAAATCCTTGTCCGATAATTTCTCCGTTGTGCACAATCACGCAGCCCACCAATGGGTTTGGTGAAACATTACCGAGGCCTTTTTCCGCTAATTCGAAACAGGCGTGCATGTGAAATTCATCATTGTATGGTGTCATTGTCATGTTCGTCTGAAATTTTTATTTTCTTCGGCGGATTAAATAAATCCATCACTTTGTCGAATTCCCTGCGGTATGCGGCACTAATGCCTTGTGTGTAAGCGGATGAACTTTCGCTTATTGCGTTGAGTGGGTCGTTTTCGTTGGAACGATTGAACGCGCGAAAACGCCAACGTTCGGATAAGCGGTATTCAGCATTGAATTCACCCACAAAGTTGTTTTGATTGGTACTGGTGTTGTTGGCATAACCAACGTTCCCTTCCACACTCCATTTATTGCCGAATTGTTTGGCAAAGGTAACTTGCAGCTGCGAATTGTCGCTCACGTCGCTCGCGGGCGAATAGCTAACGCCTAAATCCATGTTTAGATTTCCAACTTTATCAATAAGGGCGGTGAGTTGCGATGAAATCAAATCAAACGTAGAACTCTTGGCGCCCGAAGAAAGCATGCTGGTGGCCGAAACGGAGTTGTTTCCGGCAGGCATAAACATGTTGAAAACCAGAAGCGAAAAACTTTGTTTCAACATTTCATTCTCATCGTTTTTATTCACGTAAGTGAAGAAAATCTCTTTGATTTCTTGGTCGGCGTTCGGTAAGTCAATATCAAAATGAATTTCCGGATTGCTCATGCTTCCGGTCAGTTGAATGATACTTTGAACGGATGTTTTGCGTTTCAGTTTGTCATCGTCTTCAACAGCCACAGCGGCAGTGCCTGCAAGCACGGGGTATAAACTGGTACGAGTGTTGTAAATGGCTTCAATGTTTAATTTTCCTGTATAAGGATCTCCGGCCCATGTAATATTTCCGTTTTTGAGAATCTCGAAACGTTTCATTGCCAAGTTTTGCAAGTTGAAATCGTAAGTTCCTTCATCAATAGTATAAGTGCCAAACATGTAAAAATCGTTGGCAGTTGTGATTTCCATGCGTAAATCGCCGTTGCCTTTTGCTTTCAGAATGCCGCCGCTATTTTGAGAAACCATGTCAATCACAATACTTGCATCGGGTGTGACATTCAAGCGAACTTTAATGCCAAGGCCTGAATTTTCGGTTTTTTTAACAATATTTTGGGCTAAATAACCGGAGCTATCGACTCTTTTTTCAAATGCAATAAAGTTATTATCTGAGATTGAAACCTTATCGTTAAACGGAATGGTGATAATCGTTCCCTTTTCCGATTTAACATCAATATCGATTAAAATATCGTCGAGAGGACCGGTGATTTTCATAGTTCCGGTAGCATAGGCCTGACCGTAGAACAAATCGTTGTGGATTTTTTCAGTATTTAAAGCCAATAAGTTATTAGCTTTAATTGCAATATCCAATCGGATATCGTTGAACATATCGTGTTTGATTTTTCCGGTCAAACTTCCTTTTGTGCCTTTCAATTCGTCGGTAAGTTCCATTTCTGTAAACGAAATTTCTTTTAAATTTACTTTGATTTTTGAACGGTTGATAAGGTATGCTGTATTTGTAAAGTCGACATAAAGACGCCCCTCTGTGGCAGAAATTTCACCGTTTACATCCGGATTTTGAAAGTTTCCTTTCAGTGTAAAGGTGCCGGAAGCCTTGCCGGTGAGCGAAGAACTGAATGCAGATACATAATTTTTAAGAATAGATAAATCCAAATCTGCTAAAGCAACCCTGAAATCAAGCTGTTTTTCTTTAGCACGTGGGAAATAAAATCCACGCAAAGTTACAGTTCTAAACTCTGAACTTGCCGCTTCGTTGATGGTGAAACTGCAGCGGATACGGTCTAAATCTTGCTCGTAAGTTGCTTCTAAAGTCCCATTTCCATACGTTTTTCCGTTTACACCGAAATTTTTAATAATGAGGTTTGATACAAAATATGGACTGGTCAACATTTCATGAAAATTCACATTCCCGTTGATTACACCCGCAAAATCCATTCCTGTTTGACTGGTGAAAAATGCCAAGGCCTCCAAATCCACATTGGATAGGGATACTTCTAAAATATCTCCGCTGTTTTTCGAAACAATTCCGTTGATAGCGATTTCCCGTTTGGAACCGCTTGATTTATCAATGAAACTTAAATTGTTGAAACGAATCTTTCCATTATCAAAAAGGATGGAACTTTCGTGAACATCTTCCCACTGTTGTTGGTAAATGGATAGGTCGACATCTGTGATGTGAAGTTCGAATAACCGAGGGTTGTGAACAGCAAAAAAGCCGTTGAAGTGTGCATCAGAAGTGGAATCTTGCGAATTTCCCCACGCGATGTCCCAATTAATATGATTGGAAAAAGCATCTACTTTGAACAACGGGTCGAAGAGGATGAGTGCACTATCGCTGCTTGCCAAGTACTCACTGCCTGTTTGTATGTAAAGCGTTCCGGAGTCTGTAATTCCGTTGATATACCAATTTGAAAAATCGTAGCCTTGGAAACTTATTTTTTGCGATTTTCCGGAGAAATTCACTTCAATAGTGTTTTCAGCAACAGTAAAATCGGCTGTAAAATTAGAGCCATTCGAGACATTTAGCTTTGGAATAAAATATGCCACAATGCCGTCAGTGCGCCAAAGATCCATGTTCAGATGCAAATCATAAGGCTGTTTTGTTGTTTTTTTGCCTTGGAAAACAATCGGAACTTTATTTTTATTCGATAAATTTGAAAGATAGAAATCATTGAAATCTTCTACAATTTCGCCAAAATTTGTAAAATTGTAATGTCCTTGCAAAACAGCATCGAAGAAATCACTTTTGATGGTGGTTTCCCTTTGTGTGCTGTCTGTTTGGTAGCTTTTTACAAGAAGGCTATTCATTAAATATGTGGCATCGGCAGTATTAAGTTTGGTTTTGGAAATGTGTACGCTTCCCGCAAATTTTTGTAAATTGAGCTGATCGATATGTGCAGAGATTCGAGCAGTTAGAAGGTCGGAAGTGTCTTTTGTTAATTCCAATTTTCCTAAATTGATATTGTAAAGTTGCGCATCGGCAATGAGGGCAATGTCTTTTTTTGAAAGGTCTAAATTGGCATGAATGTAAGCGCTGTCGCTTTTATTTGCAACGTTGAGTGTGGCATTGATTTTTCCGCCGGACATATTTCCATCCAAATGAAAACGTTCGAAATCGTAGGATTGATAAGCCAAATGAGATACATCGAAATCAAATTGCATATTGGCGGTTTTAAGTTCAATGCCCTTTCCATGCAGGTTTGCAGAGAAATTTTCAATTTGGAAATTTTGTTTTAAACTTAATAAAAGGCCGATGTCCGCACTATTTCCGGAAACATTTCCGTCATAGGAAAGTCGCGCATTGCTATCGCGCTGCATGGTAAAATTACTTTGGAAATTTCCCAAATCGGTTAAGAATTCGGCATTCAGATGGAAATCGTCCCAAACACCGATGTACGTTCCTTCCACTTTGATGCGTCCCAGATTTTTTAGCATTTCCGGCAAAACAATATTTTCGCCTTCCGGTAATTTGAAAGCATTAATATCGTCGCGTGTGGTGCTGATATCCGCAATTTCGTATTCAATATATGTTTTTTCGATGTCAGGTAAGCCTTTCAGCTTTATATTTCCTGCAAAGTGCGTACTGTGCAATGTCGAAATATCAAAATTTCGAACGCTTAAATTGTCGACAGTGCCTTTGAAATTAGCGTTGTTTACAGCAAGAGTGGCATCCATTCCGTCCAGTTGCGGCGCAAAATAAAATAAATCGGTAAAAGCCAAACGAGCCTTGTGGATGTTGCCTTTCATCTGGACATTGCTGATGAAATCCAAATAATCTGCCCACGATTTGTGTATCAAATCAACATCAAAATCAACCGAACTTTGGGCCGTTTGCAGATAGCCTCGTCGCACGAAAACAGAATCGGACGACGCCGTGACGAAAGCTGCGAATTTCTTTACATTAATTCCGGATCGCTCGGTAAACGTGAGTTTACGAATATCGGCGATGATGAATTTTTCATCGATGCTAATTTTTTCCGCACGAATGCCTAAATTTTTAAAATCCAAATCGTCATAATCCAAATAAGACGGATTATCGGAATACATATAGTTTTGGTCTTGATAGGCAAAATGGCTTTTCCGCATGGAGAACAGGTCGCAGCGGACCGTGAATTTCGGCGTTTCGCCCCCCCCGGATCCGGAAAAGTATTCGATAATCGGGTCTAAATTTAAAACAGAGTCCGATTTGTAAATTCGCAGATTAACGTCTGCACGTTGTAAGTTAATGCGCGAAAAATTCAGATGCGAAAGCGATAAACTTTTGATTTTTGCATCCAAATGGTCGATTTTCGCAAGTGTTTTTTGATGTTGGTCAACAATTAATAGACCATCAATATCTATTTTTTTCTCAAAAAATCGAATAGCAATGCGGTTTAACGACATCTGCATGCCGGTTTCTTCTGATAAATTTTTAATGAAAGATTGAGCTAAATACGTTTGTACGCGTGGAGAGGTGAGCAAAAGAAAGCATACCAGCAGTAACGAAAGCACTGCCAGGACAAACGAATGGAATATCTTCCAGACTATTTTTGCTCTTTTTTTCATTCTAAATGGATGCAACACAGCTAATATACAAAGTTACGAATTTATGTGAATTAATCCAATATAATTCATAATTATTTTTGTATCTTTGCATTCATCAAAAAATAGGAAATGTCCTTAATCTTAGCTATAGAATCTTCCTGCGACGACACATCTGCTGCCATTATTGATGGTTGCAAAATTTGTGCCAATCTAATTGCAAGTCAGAAAGTGCATGAAAGTTTTGGTGGTGTAGTACCAGAATTAGCCTCGCGTGCACATCAGCAAAATATTGTACCTGTGGTAGATGTGGCTTTGAAAAACGCCGGAATTCAAATGCGTGATTTGAATGCGATTGCTTTCACACGTGGGCCAGGTTTGTTGGGCTCACTGTTGGTTGGCGTTTCGTTCGCGAAAGCGATGGCGTTAGGATTAAATATCCCATTGGTAGAGGTAAATCATTTGGAAGCTCACGTTTTATCACATTTTATTAAAGAAGACGATGAAACTCCGGTGCCGAATTTTCCGTTTTTGTGCCTTTTGGTTTCCGGAGGACATACACAGATTATCCGTATAAATGCGTATAATGATATGCAAATTATTGGAAGAACGATTGATGATGCTGCCGGTGAAGCCTTCGACAAAAGCGCGAAAATCATGGGTTTGCCTTATCCCGGCGGACCGGTAATTGACAAACTGGCTAAAGAAGGAAATCCGGACGCATTTAAATTTGCAGAACCTCGAATTGCAGGATTGGACTACAGTTTCAGCGGTTTGAAAACCTCAATTTTGTATTTCTTGCGTGATCGGTTGAAAGAAAATCCGAATTTTATTGAAGAAAATAAGGCTGATTTGTGTGCTTCTGTACAAAATGCCATTGTGAAAACACTGATGAAAAAGCTAATCATGGCAATGGAACAAACAGGTATCAAAGAAGTTGCAATTGGAGGCGGCGTTTCGGCTAATTCTGCTGTGCGTGCTGCTGTTCAAGCTGAAGCTGATAAACGTGGCTGGCGTTGTTTTATCCCGAAATTCGAGTATACTACCGACAATGCCGCAATGATTGCTATTGCTGCAACGTTTAAGTATGACGACGGAATTTTTAGCTCTTTGGATGCAACACCTTTTGCTCGCTAAATCAAGGAGCTATTGCGTTTGTTCCTTGGTTTTAATAGCCAAAGCGTAAAGTTTGATTTGCTTAATCATTGCCGTTAATCCGTTGGAGCGGGTGGGGGAGAGGTGTTCGCGAAGTCCGATTTGGTTGATGAACTCTACATCAGCATCCAGAATTTCGTCGGCAGTATGGCCGGAAAACACGCGGATTAACAAAGCTGCAATGCCTTTTGTAATCACAGCATCGCTATCCGCCTTTAACATAATTTTTCCATCCACTTCATCTGCACTAATCCATACACGTGATTGACAGCCTTGAATAAGATTTGACTCTTTTTTATCCTGTTCGGAAATGGAAGGACAATTGTGTCCCATTTCAATTAGATAATTGTAGCGGTCCATCCAGTCGACAAACATGCTGAATTCGGAAATGATCTGATTTTGTGTTTCTTGAATAGTCATGTGCCCAAAACAGGACTCGAACCTGCACAGCCTTGCGGCTACTAGTCCCTGAAACTAGCGCGTCTACCAATTCCGCCATTTGGGCTTAATTAAGTAGAGACGCAATACATTGCGTCTCTACAATTTTTATTTGGTGCCCAGGACAAGACTCGAACTTGCACACCGGAACCGGCTCTACCACCTCAAAGTAGCGTGTCTACCAATTTCACCACCTGGGCCTTTCCTTAAAAAGGAATGCAAAGGTAAGGATTTTTTTGAAAAAAAACAAAACTTTTATTTTTCATTAAAAAAAGGTACTTTTGTAACATGAATATTTTTGTACAGCGATTAAAATATATTTTGTCCGATACTATAGCCGCTACTTTGGCGTTGTGGTTCTTTTTTAACGGACATTTGAAAGGCTGGAGTTATCCGTGGAACTTTTCTCCAGGCGAACTTCTGTTGGGAAAAACTGTTTATTCGGTGCCACTTTTATTTTTAGTAGCTTGGTTTGCATTATATTTATTTGTCGGTTATTACCGAAAACCGTACCGCAAATCAAAAATGGGAGATTTTACACAAACATTTTCAGTGTCTTGTGTAGGTGGGATTGTGTTATTACTCACCGTTTGGCGTTTTTGCGTGATGAACGACAACCGTTACTATTTAACGGCTTTTGCATTCTATATTTTTGTTCATTTTCTATTTACATTTTTAGGTCGTTATATCATCACTTCACAGATGAATAAGCGTATTCACAATCGTGAAATAGGCTTTCCTACAATTATCATCGGGCATCAGGAAACTGCACAAAAACTAATTCACGAAATAGAAAACGAGAAAAAATCAAGCGGAAATCTATTAATTGGATTTGTATCATTAACGGACAAACACGCGGATTTGTCCCTACAACCCTCAACCCTCAATCCTCAACCTTTGCCTTATCTCGGTTCTTTTGAAGAAATAGAATCAATCATCAAAAAACATAACATCGAAGAAACCCTCGTTGCCACTGAAGCCAATGAAATTCCTTCTTATATAGAAATTGTTTCCAAACTGTTGGCGCTTGGAGTAACTGTGCGTATCAGTCCGGAAACCGAAATGATTTCATACACTTCCGTGCACACCACTTCGATTTACGGAACGCCGCTGATCGAATTTACAAATGAACTGCAACCTTATTGGCAGCAATTAATCAAACGTTTTTTTGATATTTTATTTGCATTGATTTTCGGAATCTTGATGTCGCCAATTTTTGTCATTGCCGCGATAGGAGTGAGGCGTTCGTCAAAGGGAAAAATTTTGTACAAGCAAGAGCGAATAGGTTTACATGGCAAATCGTTTACCATTTACAAATTTCGATCTATGAAATCGGATGCAGAAACGTCCGTGCCGATGTTGTCAAACGTTTCCGATAACCGTGTGACGATTTTCGGACGTTTTATGCGGAAATACCGTATTGATGAATTTCCGCAGGTATACAATGTGTTGAAAGGCGAAATGTCGTGGGTGGGATTGCGTCCCGAACGGGCTTATTTTATTGAACAAATTGTGAAAAAATCCCCTGAATATCTGTTGCTTTTACGTGTAAAACCGGGCATCACATCTTGGGGCGAAGTGAAATACGGATACGCCGAAAACGTAGACCAGATGGTTGAACGCATGAAATATGACTTGCTTTACATGTCGAATATTTCGCTCGCCGTTGATTTGAAAATCTTAACGTATACTATTCTTACGGTACTTAAAGGGGAAGGAAAATAAAACTGTTTAACGTTTAAAAGCAATACCTCTTTAAACATTAAACGATAAACATTAATCGAAGTACTCTCTCATCCGATCGAAAAATCCTTTTCCTTTAGCGCTTTCTTTGGGTTGAAAATTGTCGGAAGAACGTAGTTTTTCGAGCATTTCTTTTTCGTCTTTCGAAACGCTTTTGGGTGTCCAAATATTCAAGCTGACAATCAAATCGCCTTTGCCGTAGCCATTGATGTCCGGCAATCCCTTTCCTTTTAGGCGGATTAATTTTCCGGAAGGCGTTCCTGCTTCAATCTTTACGCGCGCTTTGCCGTCGAGTGTAGGAATTTCGATGGTTGTTCCCAATACAGCATCGGGAAAAGTGAGGAAATGTGAATAATGTAGGTTGTTTTGGTCGCGTTGGAAATCGGGATGTTGAATTTCTTCAATCATCACAATCAAATCGCCGTTGATACCGCCGTGCATCGGCGCATTGCCTTTGCCGCTCACGGAAAGCTGCATGCCGTCCGCTACACCGGCCGGAATTTTGATGCTGATAATATCTTCGCCTTTATTGACACCGGTTCCCGAGCAAACGTCGCATCTTTCCTGAATGATTTCGCCTTGTCCGTGGCAAGTCGGACAAGTTGTCACGGTTTGCATTTGTCCTAAAATCGTTTGCGAGATACGTGCCACTTGCCCACTGCCGTGGCAGGTTTCGCAGGTTTTGAAAGCAGTGCCGTTTTTGGCACCGGTACCATTACAAGTGTTGCAGGCAATTTGCTTATTGACTTTTATTTTCTTTTCAACCCCCTTGGCAATTTCTTCCAAAGTTAGTTTGACCGTTACGCGTAAATTGCTGCCGTGGTTGCGGCGTCTTCTTGAACCGCCGCCGAAGCCTCCGGAGAAATTGCTGAAACCGCCTCCGAAACCACCGGAAAAGCCGCCCATGCCGCCGAAAATATCGCCAAAATGAGAGAAAATATCGTCCATCGACATGCCGCCGCCATTATATCCGCCGCCGTTTCCGCCAACGCCTGCGTGGCCAAACTGGTCGTAACGTGCACGTTTGTCGGCACTGCTCAACACTTCGTATGCTTCTGCTGCTTCTTTAAATTTTTCTTCCGCTTCTTTATCACCCGGATTTTTATCGGGGTGAAATTTCAGCGCAAGTTTGCGGTATGCTTTTTTCAGTTCTTCTGCTGTGGCGCTTTTGCTCACGCCGAGGACTTCGTAATAATCTCTTTTCGACATCTGATTATGATAAATGGTTAATGATAAATGGTTAATGGTAAATGGCTGCGAAGCACATTAACCATTAACAATTAACCATTAATAATTAGTTAAATTCCAACGACTACTTTTGCATGACGAATGACTTTGTCATGCAAATAATATCCTTTTTGCACTTCGTCGATGACGATATTCTTTTTCGATGCATCGTCAACGGGTAACTGGGCCACAGCTTCCTGCAATTCGGGGTCGAATGTTTCTCCGATGCTTGGCATTACCTTTACACCTTGACGCTCAAGAGCGCCGAAAAGTTTCGAATAAATTAGTTCAATACCTTCTTTGTGGCTGCCATCTGCGGTTTCCATAGCTTTGATAGCACGGTCGAAATCGTCTAAAACCGGCAAAAGTGACAAAATGACACTTTCGGATGCCGTCTTGATTAATTCAACACGTTCTTTCATCGAACGTTTGCGGTAATTGTCGAACTCCGAATATAAACGAATATGTTTATCGTTTAATTCTGCCAATTGGGCTTTCAGCTCTTCTTCCGGACTCAATGTTTGTTCGGTTTCCGGAACTTCGGTTGATTGTTGTTCTTCTGAAACAGGCTCTTCGTGTTTGCTCATCTCTCTTCTGTTTATTTATAAAATTCACGAATTATAATGTACGATATACGAACTGGAAAATTCGAAATCGTAAATCCGAAATTACATGCAAAGGTACAACAATTTTTTTGCCAAAGTTATAAAAACGCCATTTTGGCAGAAAATATGTTTTTTGATGAAAAAAATGTATATTTGCAAAATGTATGTCGTGGAATTTAAATAAATAGTATAATCATCATGAAAAAATCAATTCAACTTTTTGTACTTGTTTTTGTTGCTTTAATGGCTTTTGTTTCTTGCGAAAAAACGGAAACAAGCACGGTGAGTGGCTCTGTAACGGGATGGAATATGTCCAGTTTTACATCTGGTTTAAGTATTGGCGGGTCATTGACGGTATTGGGGTATTGTGAGCAATTTCAAGGCGAATCCGGTATCATTGAGGCTGAAAATGAGGAAGCATTGGCAGGCAAACTTCTTGAGTGGACAAAATCCAAGAAAGATGGGTATTCTCAAGAAGTGTTGAGAGGATTGATGGTTGATAATGCTTTGACGGGCGCAAAAAAAAGTGTTGTAAAAGCATTAATCAAGTACACAGACCACAATGCGAAAGTGATTGACAGTTTGGAAATAGATGTTACGATTCAATATTAGTGATATTCAAGATTAATTCGTATCTTTGTTCAAGTTGAAGATGGAAAATGAATATTGTAGAGCAAAATAAAGCCAATATCATCGCTTTGTGCCAAACGCATAAAGTAGATCGTTTGTATGTATTTGGTTCGGTATTAACGGACCATTTTAGCAGTACAAGTGATGTGGATTTTGTTGTAAAATTTGGGGAAATAGATCTTTATGATTATGCGACAAATTATTTTGAGCTGAAAGAATTGTTGGAGAAAACACTTCATAGAGATGTAGACTTGCTTGAAGAGCAGGCTCTTAAAAATCCGTATTTAAAAAACTCCATAGAACAAACAAAAAGACTTGTTTATGAGTATCGAAATTAAAACATATTTGTATGATATGTTGCAGTGTACGGACAGGGTTTTGAGTTACTTTGAGGACTCCTCCAAGGTTTATGCAGATTATTTGGCTGATGAGAAAACCAAATATGCAGTGGAACGAAACATCGAAATCATTGCCGAAGCACTTAATCGTATTCGGAAGATTGATAAGAATTTTCATTTGGAGAAAACGCATCAAATTATAGCCACGCGCAATCGAGTGGTGCATGCATACGATACTATTTCAGATGAATTAATATGGGGAATTGTGATTAATGATTTACCCAAACTAAAAACCGAAATTGAAAAACTATTGAACGAATAACCAAAATTTAACATAAATATCTTATAAAGCTTTTGCTTTATTGCCTGTTCTGAAAATCGCCAATTTGAAGTAAATAGGGTAGTGAGCAAAAGCTCGTGTTGTTTTAGCACGGGCTTTTCTTATTCTATTTACAGGTGTTTGGCGATACCTCAGAGCAGATAAGTTGAGTCCGTGCTTTTTTATTAACCAAATTTTACAAATTAAAAACAAAACAACATGAAAAAATCAATTAAACTATTCGCAATGCTTCTTTGTTTGGGGCTTTGCAGTTTCGCAAGTGCACAGGTAACGAGTTTGAGTTTCGAAAAAAAACATCTATATTCGACATCTAGATATGGTTATAGAGATACTTTTGAATTGAATGTGACGGTTAATCCAAGCAATATTCAAGCAACAATTAGGTGTATAGAAGTCACTAATTCCGAGCATCTCACTATAAATCGTCAAGGAACATCGAACTCTTTTGTCATAAATACCGAAGGGTACGGCGACCTTATGCAATACAAGACATTCACTGATTATATTTTTGTTGCGGAAGCAGAAGGTCAGACAGATACCTGTTTTGTCACAGGAGCTAATTCTTATAGAAAAACCTTGAAAATTCCTCTTCGTTTTTGTGATGCAAATTTTTTTTATGACCGTTCAAATTGTAATTTTCAATGTTTAAATTCTGAAATTGCAACAGCACAGAAAGTTGTCAGGAGTAGTGCGTATGGATATGATAGTCTAATTATTATAAAACCTATTGCTATTGGTACGACAACGATTATCAGCTACTTCCCGAACACTACAATTGTACTTGACTCAGTTGTTGTAAACGTTGTTTCCGAAGGAGTAGTTGATTTTCGTTTAAGTAAAAGACAAATTTATATGAACGCACTTGGCTTTGATGATCTTGCAGTTGAGGTTTTGCCTAAAGGTTCATGGAGTGGATATGTAAATTGGTCATCTAATAACACTGCAATTTGTAACGTAGATGATAATCATACTGCGTATAAAAAAGATTCTCTTCCCGTTCGTGTGGCTTCTAATGGAACTATTGGGATGAATTATATTCATGCTTCGGCAGATTTTGTATTAGAAGATGGTAATTGTTCTGTTAAAGATTCATGTTTGGTTTATATAGTTATAGGAGCAAATGCGAGCAATCATTTCTCCATCAACAAAAACGTGATATATCTCAAACAAGGGCAGTCGGAAGATTTGATTACAACCTCTTTTGTAGGCACAAATCCTGTAGTTCGTTGGACCAGCACCGATTCTACCGTTGCAAAAGTAAATCAATTGGGCAATGTGAGCGGCTTGAAAATCGGCTCGGCAGTGATCACCGCCACCAATATGGAAGACAACAAAAAAGCTTTTTGCGAAGTAATTGTTACCGATGGAATCACGCTCAGCGGCAGCCGCGTGGATACAGTTTATGTGCTTGATACTGTTTATTTAAATAGCAACAATGTTCGCTCGCAAAACACAAACGCAAACTTCTCCATTTCGCCGAATCCCACAACGGATTTCGTGCATTTGGATTTGTCGAAAATGCAAGGGTTGGTCGATGTTTCAATCATCAATCCGCAAGGCAATATCATTTTCGAGCAAAAATTAGCTGGCGGACTCAATCACCCGGTTTCCTTGAACGGCCTGGCTTCCGGCATTTATGTGGTAAATGTAAACGGCCAAAAATCGAAGTTAATTGTAAAATAACATCCGTGCAATCAGCGTAATCTGCCGAAGATCTGTGATAAAACAGTCAGCGCAGCTGACGTTACACGCAGTGTCACCACGCAATCAAAACAAAAGACCTGACAAAAATTCATAATTGTCAGGTCTTTTTTATAAACAAAACATTCAAGTTATTAACCATTCATAATTCATAATTTATAATTCATAATTAATTTCGTATCTTTGCCAATCATTGGAAAAATTAAAATTATGTCAAAAGAACTTGTGAAATCCGACTATGTTTTCGAAACAAGTTGGGAAGTGTGTAACAAAGTTGGTGGAATTTATACGGTTATTTCTACAAAAGCGCCGTCTTTTAAGGAAGTTTACGGTGATAAATATATCTTGATCGGCCCCGATGTGTGGCATGACAAAACAGCAAATAAAGAATTTATTGAAGATAAAGAGCTTTATCGTGCTTGGCATCGTCAGGCTGAAACTGACGGACTTAATTTTCGTATTGGCCGTTGGAATATTGCCGGAGCGCCGATTGTGATTTTGGTCGATTTTACTTCTTTTTTCTCTCAAAAAGATGACATGTTCTCCGATTTTTGGAGAGATTATAAGTTGGATTCGCTTTCCGGACAATGGGATTATATTGAGCCTGCGGTATTTGGATATGCCGCCGGAAAAATTATCGAGCATTTTCATAAGTTTAATGTTTATCCCGGTGAAAAAGTCGTAGCACAATTCCATGAATGGATGACCGGAACAGGTATCTTATATTTGAAAAGCCATGTTCCGCAAATTGTCAATGCATTTACCACGCATGCAACTGCCTTGGGACGCAGCATTGCCGGAAACGGCCTTCCGCTCTATGATGCATTATCTTCGTATGATGGAGAAACCATGGCAAGTCAATTTCAAATTCGGTCAAAATTTTCGTTAGAAAAGCTCTCAGCGATTCATGCTGATGCATTCACAACCGTAAGCGAAATTACGAATAACGAATGTAAACAATTCTTCGGAAAAGGCGTGGATATTGTTACTCCTAACGGTTTTGACGACTCTTTTGTTCCGGCTACGGACGAAGAATTCAATCAGAAACGCAAAGCTGCACGTGTGAAATTAACGAAAGTAGCACAAGCGTTGATGAATCAAAAGATTGACGACGATGCGCTTTTTGTGATCAACAGCGGTCGCTACGAGTTTAAAAATAAGGGGATTGATGTGTTTATTGATACGCTTAGCGAACTCAATAAATCCGATAAATTGAAGAAACAGGTAGTGGCATTCCTTACCATTCCGGCCGATAGCCGTGAAATGCGTTGGGATGTGAAAAATCGCTACGATAATCCCGATTTTGCTCATCCGATCAGCGACGATTATTGCACGCATTTCCTTAATAATCCGAATGCAGATCCTGCTATCAAACGCTTACGCGAAGTGGGATTGCGCAACCTTCCAACGGATAAGGTAAAAGTTGTTTTCGTTCCTTGCTATTTGAATGGAAACGATGGCATGATTGATTTGCCTTATTACGATGTACTTATCGGAATGGACGCTTCTGCATTCCCTTCATACTACGAACCTTGGGGCTATACCCCGATGGAAAGCGTTGCGTTTAAAATTCCGACCATTACCACAACGCTTGCCGGTTTTGGGATGTGGATTAAATCGAGCTACAAAGGAAAACAACCCGGTGTGATGGTGGTTGAGCGAAACGACATAAACGATGACGAGGTTGTGCAACAAATGGTAAATTGGTTGCAAAATTTGACTACACTGTCTGCAAAACAAATTGAAGCATTGCGCCAAAATGCGTATGATGTTTCCCGTATTGTTTTGTGGGATAAGTTGGCAGACAAGTATCATGAAGCCTATTCTCAAGGTATTGAAAAGAAAGTAGAGTCCGGCGAAACATTTATGAATAAAGTAATGCCAATTCAATACGCTGTGATTAAAGAAGGTGCTAAGAACAAGCCGGAATGGAGAAAAGTACTCATTAATCCGCATGTTTCAAATAAATTGAAAAAATTGCAAGAACTTTCCATGAACCTCTGGTGGAGTTGGAATCAAGAAGCAATTCACTTGTTCGAATCCATTCACAAAGATTTGTGGGAAGAGGTTGGCCGAAATCCGGTTGCTTTCTTGGGAGCATTGTCTGCACCGAAAATGAAAGAGCTTGAAAATGATGAGCATTTCCAAAAACGATTGTCTGAAATTTACGATAAATTCCGTGCATACATGGATGAGCCTAAGAAAGAAGGACAGCCGAAAGTGGCTTATTTCAGCATGGAATATGGTTTGCATGAAACTGTGAAAATTTATTCCGGAGGCTTGGGAATGTTGGCCGGCGACTATTTGAAAGAAGCCAGCGATTGCAATATCGACATGCTCGGCGTAGGACTTTTGTATCGCTATGGATATTTCCAACAACATATTTCGTTCGACGGAAATCAGATTGCAGGCTACAATCCGCAACGCTTTACGCAAATGCCGCTTCATCCGGTGCGCGACGAAAACGGTCAATGGGTGATGGTGAAAATTTCGCTGCCCGGACGTCTTTTGCATGCCAAAGTTTGGCGTCTCGACGTAGGCCGTGTCCCTCTGTATTTATTGGATACCGACATTGAAGAGAATAATGATCAAGATCGTTCCATTACTTATCAATTGTATGGCGGAGATTTGGAAAATCGTTTTAAACAAGAATTGTTGCTTGGTGTTGGCGGTGTTCGTTTTCTCCATAAAATGGGCATTCACCCGAATTTGTATCATTGCAATGAAGGACATGGCGCTTTTATTGGCGTTGAGCGCCTTCGCGCATATATTGAAGATAAGAAAAGATCATACATGGCCGCCAAAGAATTGGTGCGCAGCTCTACGCTTTTCACTACGCATACGCCTGTTCCTGCCGGTCATGATGCATTTCCCGAGGATTTGATGCGTACCTATATTTCGCATTATCCGAAGCGTTTGAACATCTCTTGGGAAGCGTTTATGGGCTTGGGACGTGTGAATGAGGGCGATCATAATGAAAAATTCTCCATGAGCAATCTGGCCATTCGCCTGTCGCAGGAAGTGAACGGTGTAAGCCGCATTCATGGACGTGTTTCGCGCGAAATGTTTGCAGAACTTTTCGACGGATATTTTGCAGAAGAACTTCACATCGGATATGTAACTAACGGAGTGCATTTCCAAACATGGACCAATGAAATCTGGCAGAATTTATATGCAAAACATTTCGGAAAAGAATTCTTGAAAGATATGTCGAACGACGAATATTGGAAAAAAATATATAACGTCGACGACCGTGAAATTCATGAAAATCGCACTCAATTACGTAAAGTAATGATTGATTTTGTGAAAGAACGTGCAGAAGAAGACATGACGCGCCGCGAAGAAAATCCGGATCTTATCATGAACACGATTGAAACTCTCAATCCGGACGTTCTTACTATCGGTTTTGCCCGTCGTTTTGCAACATACAAACGTGCGCATTTGCTGTTCAAGAATCTGGATCGATTAAGCAAATTGGTCAACCATCCGAAATATCCGGTACAGTTTGTTTTCGCCGGAAAGGCGCACCCTGCTGATAAAGCCGGACAGGATTTGATTAAAAATATCATTGAAGTATCTCGCCGTCCCGAATTTGCAGGCAAAATCGTGTTCTTGGAAAATTACGATTTCGATATTGCAAAAAAACTGGTGCAAGGCGTGGATATTTGGTTGAATACTCCGACTCGTCCGCTTGAAGCATCCGGAACCAGTGGTGAAAAAGCTATTATGAATGGGGTTTTGAATTTAAGCGTACTCGACGGCTGGTGGGCAGAAGGTTACAAACCCGGGGCCGGTTGGGCGTTGAAGGAAGAACAGACCTACGCCAATAATGCTATGCAAGACGCACTGGATGCCGAAACGGTTTACAATATTATTCAAACGGAAATCATGCCGGCGTTCTATGATAAAAACGAACAAGGCTATTCTCCGAAATGGATTCAATACATTAAAAATAATATCGCACAAATCGCTCCGCATTTCACCATGAAGCGCCAGTTGGACGATTACATCCGTCAATACTACACGCCATTGTTCGAACGTACAAAAATGATGACCGAAAATCATGCCGCTAAAGCTGACGAATATGCGTTGTGGAAAGCCCACATGGTTGAAAATTGGGATACCTTAGAAGTGATTGAACTGCGTCATACTAATTCGACCATACGTCCGTTGATGCTTGGAGATACGCTCGAAATGGAAATTGTGTTGAATACAAAAGCAATTCCTTCCAAATACATTGGCATCGAAACTGTTGTTGGACAAAAACGCAACGATAAAGTTGAACACATTGTTCGCAAAATAGAATTGGAATTTGTGGAAGAGAAAAACGGACAAAGCCTTTACAGAGCCGAAGTAGCTACCGGTCGCACGGGAGTGTTCGATTTTGCCTACCGCATTTATCCCAAACATCCGCTCTTGCCCAATCGACAAGACTTTGATTTGGTAAAATGGGTTTAAAATTTTTTCAGACAGGATTTACAGGATTAACAGGTTCTTTTTAATTTTGCCGAAGGCAAAACATCCTGTTAATCCTGTAAATCCTGTCTGAAAAACATAAATTCAAACAGTTTCTAAATGTTTTTATCATGAAATTGTGGTCTAAAAATTTTATTGCTGTCAGTGTTGCAAATTTCTTTGCCTCTTTTGGGTTCTATTTGCTGATGCCGGTTTTACCGATTTATCTGGTAAAAACCATTCAGCTGCCCGAATCGCAAATGGGGATTGTGCTATCGACATACACCCTGGCGCTATTGATTTTTCGGCCTTTTTCGGGATACTTGGTTGATACTTTTAAACGCAAACCGTTATACATTTTATCTGTACTTTTATTTTCGCTCATTTTTGGAAGCTACTTGTTGGCCGCATCTTTAACGGCTTTTATGATTGTGCGTTTCTTGCATGGAACAACATGGGGGCTAACCACCGTTTCCGGAAACACATTGGCCATTGACATTATTCCTGCCGAACGGCGCGGACAAGGCCTCGGTTATTATGGTTTAATGATGAATCTTGCCATGGCATCAGCACCCTATTTTGGTATTTTGGCGTATGAAAAAATCGGATATGAAGGTTTAATCGGATTGTGTGTGCTTTCTGGAATTATAAGCATTCTCTGTGCTTCTTCCATTAAAGTAAAAGTAAAACCTAAAGTCGAAACGCCGCCTTTGTCGCTCGACCGCTTTATTTTGGTACGCGCCCTTCCTATTGGATTAAACCTGATGTTTACTTCTATTTCTTATGGGATGATTGTTTCGTACGGCGTGTTGTACGGCGATTCTATTGGGATTACAAACACCGGACTCCTGTTTTTATTTTTTGCAATCGGCATCGGACTCTCGCGCATCATTGCCGGAGGATGGATTGATAAAGGCTACATTCATCGAACTGCGATAACAGCCATTACAACGTTGGCCATATCGCTGACCATTTTTTCGCTTTTCCATTCCATTTGGATTTTCTGTATTTCAGCACTTTTTATAGGCGTAGGATTTGGTATTCAAGCGCCCACTTTTCAAACCTTGTTTGTAAATATGGGTACACACCATCAGCGTGGAACGGCTAATTCAACTTATCTGACCTGTTTTGACACCGGTTTAGGATTGGGGATGCTGTTAGGCGGCACAATCTCGCAATGGGCCAACATGTCGATGGCATTCCTGTTCGGCGCAATTGCATGCGTAATTGCCATCCCGTTTTATATTTTTATATCCAAACCGCTCTACGAACGCAAGAAAATTACACAATAAATTTTATTTTGGAAATCGTAAGTTGAAGTTTGTTCTGCGTTTTTACATTTTTGCATTTCTGCTTTAAATCCATTCTTCTTTCAGCACATTCCCTTCCAATCCCACAACAATTAGTTTCACGGGAACTTTGCGGCTTGCCGATTCTACGGCTGTTTTCACAATATGAAGCAGACCTCCGCAGCATGGTACTTCCATAATCATCACCGTGATTGAGTTGATATGGCTATCATCAATCATGCTTCTGATTTTTTCGATGTAAATTTCGCGTCCTTGGTCTAACTTTGGACATGCAATGGCCAGACGTTTTCCTTTCAGGAATTTCGAATGGAAATTTCCGACCGAAAACGCCGTGCAATCTGCTGCAATCAACAAATCCGCGCCTTGCAAGTAGGGCGCTTGCGGCGAAAGCAAATGCAATTGCACCGGCCATTGGCGCAACTCGCTTTCCTGTTCTTGGACGGTATTGGATGATACTTTGTCGAACGACATGGCCCTGCTTCCCGGACATCCGCTGTGAACAGGCGCTGTTGGCGGAGTTTGCGCTTTCGCAAAAATTGCCGGAACCGGAATTTTATTTTCTTGTAAAAAGCAGATTCCTTCGTCGAATAATTCTTTTTGCTTGCAATCGAGCAGATGTTGTAAATGTGCAACAATAACGTTTTCGCCTTTCAACACCAGGCGTTTCATCGTTTCGGTTTCGCTGTAGGCTTCGGCTTCGCGTTCTTCCAACGTAATAGCGTTTTCCGGACATTCGCCGATGCACGCTCCCAAACCATCGCAATACAATTCGCTAATCATTACGGCTTTTCCGTCGATCAACTGTAAAGCGCCTTCGTGGCATCCGCTCACGCACAAGCCACAGCCTGTACATTTATTTTCATCTATTTTAATAATCGTTCTTTTCATACCCTTTAAATTTGATACAAATTTACAATCTTTTAAGAGAAAACTGTGTAACAATTGTTACAATTGATATTTTTTGTAACTTTGTAATAAATTTCCCACAAGAGTTATAAACCACAGAGAACACAAAATACACAAAGAAAAATTATAAAAAATCTGCGTAAATCCGCGTCATTTGCGAAAATCCGCGATGAACTTTCGCCGCAGGCGAACATACACGCAGTGTCACCGCGTAATAAAAAAGATAAACCACAGAGAACACAAAGAACACAAAGAAAAATAAAAAAAATCTGCGTAAATCCGCGTCATTTGCGCAAATCCGCGATGAACCCGTCAGCGAAGCTGACCATACGCACCGCGTCACCGCGTAATAAAAAAGATAAACCACAGAGAACACAAAGAACACAAAGAAAAATAAAAAAATCTGCGTAAATCCGCGTCATTTGCGAAAATCCGCGATTAACTTTCGCCGCAGGCGAAATAAAAGAAGTAAAAATATGGAAATAAACATCGAAAACCTCCTTCAAACGCCTTTGTTTAAAGGATTGAAAGAAAACGAAATCGAACAAATTACAGCAAATGTAAATCTCCAAGTAAAGCGTTTTCCTGCGAAAAGCACCGTGCTTTCTCAGGGAGAGGAATGTAATTTCTTAATGATTGTGCTTGCCGGCACTGTTCAAGGACAAATGCTTGATTTTTCCGGCAAGCTGATTGTTATTGAAGAAATTCCGGCCGGACGTTTACTTGCTCCCGCATTTATTTATGCTGATAAAAACGAATTGCCTGTTAATATTGTTGCTGTAAAAGATTGCGAAATAATATTTATCCACAAATCCGAATTTACAACGATTTTGCAACAAAATAAAGTGATTTTGCAGAATTTTCTGACATTAATCTCCAACCGCAGTAAATTCCTTTCGGAAAAAATCATGTTTTTGAATTTTAAAAATCTCAAAAGCAAAATTGCCGCTTTTCTGTTGCAGAAATACCGTGAACAGCAAACCACACATCTTACAATTTCCGAAACCCAGCAACAATTGGCCGATTTCTTTGGCGTTGCTCGCCCCTCATTGGCGCGTGTTTTGAAAGAAATGAAAGACGAACGCTTAATTGAGATAAACAAGAAAAATATTGTATTGTTAGATCTTAATGAATTGGCAAAAGAGTCTGAATAAGAGGGTGATACTTGTAATATGGAGGAGGTCTCGCCATGCATTGTTGAAAAGATGTTTATAAAATCTGCTTCCAAAAATAAATAATTGGGGGGCTCATCGCGTTTATATATATAGACAAATTTTTACAATTATGAGAACAGATGAAATTATTTTGTACCAAACACAAGAGGGAGATATAAGGCTTGAAGTACTTCTTGATGAAGAAACCGTTTGGCTATCCCAATCTCAAATGACGATGCTTTTTAATACGACGAAACAAAATATAAGTTTGCACCTTCGTAATGTTTTTAAAGAGAAAGAGTTGTTAGAAGATTCAGTTGTCAAGGATTACTTGACAACTGCATCGGATGGGAAGAATTACCGGACGAAATATTATAACTTGGATGTTATTATTTCTGTCGGATATCGGGTGAAATCTCTTAGAGGTACTCAATTCCGTATCTGGGCTAACAAGGTTTTGAAAGATTACATTGTCAAAGGTTATTCCATTCAGCGCCCCATTTCCAAACAGGAATTTGATAATGCTATCGCAGAGCTGGAGCATCAAATTGCTAATTCCGAAAAGTTTACCGAAGAACAAGTCAGCGAAGTCTATAAAACCCTTGCCGATTTTTTTAGCCGAAAGCAAATTGACGAAAAACCCCGCAAGCCAGTAGGTTTTCTTATCCCAAAGCCCAAAACTTGAAAATATTTATGATCCTCGTACATCGTATCTCGTATCTCATTAACCATTCATAATTAACCATTAACAATTCCCTCGTTGTTTTTTTCAAAAAAAATACGTATTTTTGCCTTTTGGGCTTTGTTGTGACAATTGCTCAATGTTGATTTTTAATAAAAACTCTCACAATATAAATATATGAATTCAAATTACTATGCAGTCATAATGGCAGGAGGGGTAGGCGCACGCTTTTGGCCCATGAGCCGCACCTCGCAGCCTAAACAATTTATTGATATTCTCGGAACAGGAGAAAGCCTCTTGCAGCAAACGTTTAAACGTTTTGAGAAAATTTGTCCGAAAGAAAATATTTTTATCGCAACCAATTCGATTTACCGGGAGTTGATAAAAGAGCAATTGGGAATCCCCGACAATCAAATTCTTTGTGAGCCCATTCGCCGGAATACCGCGCCGTGTATCGCTTATGCTAATCATAAAATCATGAGCAAAAATCCGGATGCAACCGTTATTGTTGCGCCGTCTGACCACGTAATTGTAAACAGCGATTTGTTTCACGATGTGGTGCTTTCCGCGATGGATGCGGCTACTAAAAACGAATGGTTGATTACTTTGGGCATTCGTCCGAGCCATCCAAATACCGGCTACGGCTACATTCAATACGATGAAAACGTAATGTATGCTGCCGATAACCGTATCAAAAAAGTGAAAACATTTACCGAAAAACCCGAACTTGAAATGGCTAAATCGTTTCTTACGAGTGGCGATTTTCTTTGGAATGCCGGTATTTTTATTTGGTCGGCAAAAAGTTGTGCTAAAGCATTTCGCCAGTTTTTACCGGAAGTTGACGAACTCTTTGAAGAAGGAAAGCGTTTTTATAATACACCTGAAGAAACTGCGTTTATCAACGAAACATATCCTAAATGCCGCAATATCTCTATTGATTACGGCGTTATGGAACATGCAAAAAATGTATATGTGCTTTCGTCCGATTTCGGTTGGTCCGATCTCGGAACCTGGGGCTCGCTGTATGAGCACTTACCGAAAAACAAACATCAAAACTCCATTGTTGGCGATAATGTGATGACTTACGATACTCAAAATACCATTATTCACATGCCAAAAGGGAAACTCGCCGTTATTCAAGGTCTCGAAGATTATATTGTGGCCGAAGACAGCGGTATTTTACTGATTTGCAAAAAATCCGAAGAACAAAAAATCCGCCAATTCGTGACCGATGTTGAGGTAGAAAAAGGAGAAAAATTCGTTTAATGTTTAACGTTTAATGTTTAAAGGGAAGCAACCTTAAACGTTAAACTGTAAACGTTAAACAGTAAAAATAAAAACGAAAAATAATCTTTAACTAAAAAATATCAATGAAAAAAAGACTCTTAACATTCGCCTTGATCCTGTTGGGATTCCAAGGTTTGCGTGCAGACGAGGGAATGTGGTTGCCGATGTTTATCCAACGTTTGAATTACGTGGATATGCAAAAAATGGGCTTGCAGCTCTCTGCCGAAGAAATTTACAGCATTAACAACTCCAGCTTGAAAGACGCTATTATCCAATTTGGCGGCGGTTGTACAGGCGAAATCGTTTCGCAAGATGGTTTGTTGTTCACCAATCACCACTGCGGTTATGGTCAAATCCAATACCACAGCACTGTTGAACACGATTATTTGAAAGATGGCTTCTGGGCAAAATCAAAAAGCGAAGAACTTGCGTGTCCGGGCTTGACTGCTAAATTCTTGGTGCGTATGGACGATGTTAGCGCGCGTGTTTTGGCTAAAACAAACACTTCGATGACTGAAGTTGAACGTGCCAAAGCGGTTCGCGAAGAAATGACTGCCATTGAAAAAGAAATGTCGGAAAACGGTAAGTATACAGTGAATGTGAAAGAGTTTTTTAATGGAAATGAATATTATGTTTTCATTTATGAAATCTACAACGACGTTCGTATGGTTGGCGCTCCGCCGTCTTCTATTGGTAAATTTGGCGCCGATACCGACAATTGGATGTGGCCCCGCCACACTGCCGATTTCGCTATTTTCCGCGTTTATATGAGCAAAGACGGAAAACCGGCTGATTATTCTGCCGACAACGTGCCTTTGAAACCCAAACACTATCTTCCCATTTCAATGGAAGGTGTGAAAGAAGGCGATTTTGCAATGATTATGGGATATCCCGGAAGCACCGATCGTTTCTTGACTTCTTTCGGCGTTGAGCAAAACATTGCCGTGAAAGATCCTGCAATTATCAACATCCGCCAAAACAAATTGGAAGTGATGGATAAATATATGAATGCAGACCAAGCTGTTCGTATTCAATACGCTTCTAAAAGAGCGGGTACTGCCAACTATTGGAAATATTTTATCGGTCAGGACAAACAATTACAAAAAAATCATGTAGCGGATAAAAAACGCGAAGTGGAAAAACAATACACGCAATGGGCAAGCGATAAATCGGAATACAAAAATGCGTTGACTGACATTCAGCAAGCTACCGAAGCAATGGGAAAATATGAAGTGATGAATTGGTACGTGCGCGAAGCCATCATGCGTGGACCGGATGCATTGCCGTTTGCTTATCGTTTTTCTACATTGAATAAAGAACTTACCAAAGAAAATCCGAACCAGGATGCAGTAAAAAATGCAGCCGGCAAAATCAACGCCGATTTGGATAACTATTTCAAAGATTATTACTTGCCGTTGGATCAAGATTTAACAGCAAAAATGTTTGAATTATATTCCAAAAATGTTCCGGAAGACCAACAACCAAAAGAATTTGTTGAGTTGGTGAAGAAAAACAAGGGCGATTTTGCAAAGATGACCAAAGATATGTTTGCAAAGTCAATCATGGTTGATAAGGATAAAGTAGGCAAGTTCCTTGCAAATCCGGATGCTAAAGTTTTGGCAAAAGATCCTGTTTTTACAATGACAACAGCGATTTTCGACGGTTATAACGCTCAGATGAAAGCAACTTGGGAAGATCGTGATAAATTGACAAAAGCAACTCGTTTATACGTAGACGGCGTGCGCAAAATGCAATCGGATAAGAAATTTGCTCCAAATGCAAACTCAACAATGCGTATGACTTACGGACAGGTTTTGCCTTACAGTCCTGCCGATGCTGTGATGTATGATTACAAAACTACCATCAAAGGCGTGATGCAAAAAGATAATCCGAAAGTGGACGAATTTGCTGTTCCGCAAAGACTTAAAGACTTGTACAATGCAAAAGATTTCGGCGCTTACGCTGAAGATGGAACCCTTGTTACCTGCTTTATTGCAAACACTGATATTACCGGTGGTAACTCCGGAAGCCCGGTTATTAATAATAAAGGCGAGTTGATCGGTATTGCTTTCGACGGCGACTGGGAAGCCATGAGCGGCGATATTTTCTTTGAAAAAGATTTGCAAAGAACCATCGCTGTGGATGTTCGCTACGTATTGTTTATCATCGACAAATATGCCGGTGCTAAAAATCTGATCGAAGAACTCTCGTTGAGATAAACTTCAATTTTAGGATTCTGAAAAACCTCTGTCGATTATTTCGGCAGAGGTTTTTTTTATTTTACTTTGTTTTAGTGTATTATAAAAATCAAGACGAAAATTATACCTAATTTTTGTCTAAACTGACAAAAATTATGCCTAATTTTTATCTAAACTGACAAAAATTAGGCATAAAATTTGTCAATATTGAAAAAAAAATGGTATCTTTGCAAAAAAAGGACTTGAAAAACATGGTAACACGACCAACATATCTTGCAAAAATAACAGCCGGATTTAAACATGTGCCGATTATTGTGCTGATTGGAGCCCGCCAAGTGGGAAAAACTTCTTTGATGAATGATTTTGCGAAATCGGTACATCCGCTTTTTTTAAACGGACAAAACCCCGAGATTGCGGCTTTGTTTACAAAGTTCTCAACGATTGAACAGTATTTGCAAACCTATTTGAATCCGCAATTGGATGGCTATCTGCTTCTTGATGAATTTCAGTTTATTGAAGGTGTTTCAACGATGATGAAGCTGCTAACTGACAAGTACGATAAATTAAGAATTTTGTGCTCGGGCAGTTCGTCGCTGAACATTTTGCAGGAAGTGGAAGAATCGTTGGCAGGAAGAGTGCGGATGATTGAAGTACTGTCGCTCTCTTTTTCCGAAATTTTGTTATTTAAAGATAAAAAACTGGAAAAACTCTACCGCTCATTGGATGAAACAACGGAATCGTCGGCGCTAACCGGTGAAATCGAAGCCGTTTTATCGGAATATCTGGTGTATGGAGGCTTGCCGCGAATGGCTGTTGCAAATAGCAGCAACGATAAAGTCGAAATTTTAGATGATATTTATCAAACTTATTTATTAAAAGATGTTCGGCAATATGTTAAAAATGAACATGTTGTTGGATTTAATAGGGTGCTGAAATTACTGGCTGCGCAAATAGGTAATTTGGTAAATGTGAATGAGTTGAGTCGTGAAAGCGGATTGCCCTACAAGGCTTGCGAAGAATATTTGTATTTGCTTGAGCAAATGTATATCATTAAAATGATTGCTCCTTATGCCGCCAATAAACGGAAGACCGTTAATAAAATGAAAAAAGTTTATTTTTGCGATTTGGGCTTACGCAACCGGATTGATGAAAATTTTAATGAAATTAGCTACCGGGCTGATAACGGCGCGCTTTTTGAAAATTTTGTGTTGCTCGAATTGTGGAGAAATAAAGGAACGGGCGGTTCGATTAACTTTTTCAGAACACTCGACGGCACGGAAGTGGATTTTGTTGTGAAAACAATGAAAGAAAAAATCGCCGTGGAAGCGAAGTTCAAAACCTTCGTAAAACCAACAAATTTATTGGGATTTAACCGTTTCTGTGACGATGAAAACATCGAACGCCGCTACTTAGTGAATAAAAACCTGAACGAACAGCACGGCAAAACCAAATTTATTCAAGGATTTTTGGTGCCGAAAATTGAAGGAGGTTTTTTATTTCAAAAATAATTTTTATCTTTGCAGAAATAAATGGTTAACAAGGAAACGAGAAAACAAGTTAACAAGAAAACTAAAACAATTATTATAGAATAAAAAACATCATTAAATAAAAAAAAAGCGTAAGCTTAAATTCCACACCGAAAAACGACCAAAATTTCAAAGTAGAAGAATTTAATAGCGATGCGCTCATGCTGTGTTCCGGCGTGAGTTGTATCTTATTTCTACATGGTGCTTGGTCGTACCTTCGGTGTAATAAGAATTCAACTCGCGCCTTTTTTTATGCATATTGAGACCCTTCGGGTCTCGATTGATTCAAACATAAAAACAAATAAATAACACACATGAAAACACAATTACAATTATCGGCTGCGGCCTGTACGGGCAACCCTTGCGGTTGCCCTGCCAACAACAACGTGCCACCGCTTGCTGTACGGGCATCCCTTGCGGGTGCCCCTTCGAACGGCAATGTACGGGCGTATTGCATACGCCCATCA
>JAVBNF010000032.1:0-19814 GCA_031551725.1 Bacteroidales bacterium | reverse complement strand
TGGTTTATCTTTTTATTCCGCGGTAACGCGGCGCGTATTGTCAACTTCGCTGACGGGTTATTCGCCTATCGGCTCATGAGCTCGCCTGCGGCTCGGTTCATCGCGAATTTTCGCAGATGACGCTGATTTTCGCAGATTTTTTATATCTCTGTGCCCTTTGTGTTCTCTGTGGTTTATCTTTTTATTGCGCGGTGACGCTACGCGTATTGTCAGCTTCGCTGACGGTTTATCGCGGATTTGTGCGGATGACGCAGATTTACCAGATGTTATATAAGAGTATTTCCACAGAAAAATAACAAACCCATTACTTCGTATTCTCTTCATAGGGAGTTTTCAAAATATCATTAATCAGCTTAACAGAAATTTATCCCCAAAAAAGGCAAGAAACAAAAATCATCTGCGTAATCTGCGTCATCTGCTGTAAATCTGCGATGCCCTTTCGCCACAGGCGAAAATACACGCAGTGTCACTGCGTAATTCTCACAAAATATTTTTCAAAAATAAAAATTGCCTCTTTCAGAAAAAAACATTAATTTTGTTTTCTTAAAATAAAAAACAATGAATTCTAAACGCACTTTCAAAGATTGGATTTTCGCGGTACGTCCGTGGTCGTTTCCCGTGTCGAGCATGCCTGCATTGATTACATTTGTCTACGTTTTCTCCGTTTTCATGCAAAAAGATATGCCTGTTGATTGGCTCAATGGTGTATTGGCCATTTTCGGCGCTGTGATTTTTCACGCAAGTGGAAACGTTATCAGCGATTATTTCGACTATAAAAGCGGTGTAGACCGCCAAGATACGTTCGGACAACAATTAATCGTAAATCAAACATTCACACCCAAAACGATGTTCCAATTGGGTTTGGGCTTCCTTTTTATCGGCTGTTTGCTCGGCCTTTTCCTCTGGACACGCACCGGATTTCCAATTTTAATTTTCGGCGCCATCGGAATTATTTCCTGTCTTTTGTATTTTCAATTCAAATCGCACGCACTCGGTGAGTTCCTGATTTTCATTGTTTACGGACCTTCCATTACGATGGGGACGTACTACGTGATGACATCTTCCATCGACTGGAATTCATTTTTAATCAGTTTGCCATTTGTATTCCTTACAACAGGCGTGTTATACGCAAACAATACACGCGACAATATCTCCGACAAACGCGCTAATATCACAACGTTCACCATGCAGTTTTCGTTGAAAGGCAATATCCGCAACTACCAAATTCAAATGCTAATTGGTTATGTTGCGTTAGTGTGCCTGGTTGTATTTGGAATGTTGAGTTGGGTATGTTTGCTTCCGTTAATTACGCTTCCGCTTGCGCTGAAAAACGTAAAAGCAATGGGTAGCGCTTCTGAAACAAACCTCACTCCCATTACCAATTTGGATGTACAAACCGCGCAACTGCACATGGCTTTCAGTTTAACTTTTATCGTTTCGCTCTTAATTTCTGCTTGGTTGTAATGAAAAAAACGCTAATTCCCATTCTTGTCGCCGCAATTTTGTGGTTTGTGATGTTCTCGCCGTGGACGGCGCCTCATCTCAATTTCTGGATTGTGATGACCATTTCTGCGTGCATTCTCTCAACGATGAGTTTTACCCTTGGAAACGATTGGAAAAAACAATTTCAATTCGATTTCAAAAGTATTTTGATTGGCTTGGGTGCCGCAATTTTACTGTGGTTTGTTTTCTATTTGGGTGATTATTTTTCAGCAATCTTGTTTGATTTTGCAAAACCTCAAGTAAATTCTATCTACGGCTTGCGCGACGGTAACAATCCGGTGTTGATTGGATTGGCTTTATTGTTGATTATCGGTCCGGCGGAAGTCTTTTTCTGGCAAGGCTTTGTGCAAAAAAACTTGATAGAAAACTATGGCACGTTTCAAGGCTTTTTAATCACAACGGCCATTTATACATTTGTACATATCTGGTCGTTCAACTTCATGCTGTTTATGGCCGCCTTGGTTTGCGGGCTCGCATGGGGCTTGATGTATGCGTATCTTCAACCGAAAAAAATCGTCCCTCTGCTTATTTTTCACGCTGTGTGGGATTTAACGGTGTTTATTCTTTTTCCGATTTTGTAGATTTTCTTGCAGATTCCCTTATCCGTCTGCTGAAGCAGACGGCAATAAATGGAAGGCTCACTCCTTTTCTTCTTCGATCGGCTTTCCGCAATGCGGACAGCAATCGCCTTCGATTTTCATACGATGGAATATTTCAGAAAATCCAGAAGCTAAAATACCGGCAGGCAAAGCAAACATCACAACACCTAATAATGCGATACAGCCGGTTAGAAATTTCCCAACGAATGTAATTGGATATACATCGCCAAAGCCAACGGTCGTAAGGGTTACGATGGTCATCCACATGGATTCGGGAATGCTCGGAAATTTATCGGGTTGCACGTCGTGTTCTGCAAAATAAAGTAAACTGGATGCAACTACAATCAACGAAACATTCACAACAAAACATAGAATCAGTTCTGCTTTTTTCATTTGAAACACCTTGTGAATAAGGCGTGTTGCATTCAGATAGCGCCCTAATTTGAAAAAACGCAGGAAACGGATTAAGCGTAAAATCCGGATAAAACGCAAATCGTAACGAACGACAAGAGGCAGATAGAAAGGAACAATAGCAAGCAAATCTATTAACGACTCAAACGAAAAAATATATCTTAACCGTCCGAAAAGCGGATGTTTGTATGCTTCTTTTTCGGTGCAAACCCAAATCCGCAAAAGATATTCGATTGAGAAAACAATAACCGAAAATAATTCGAATGTTCTAAAAAGGCCGGCGTGGGCAGTATAGATGCTACCTACTGTTTCAAAGATAACGGCCAACACATTCAGTAGAATCAGCGTTACAATAAAACTGTTTATCACTTTATCCCAAACAGTTCCGCCTTCTACGGGATCAAGCAAATTAAAAACCTCTTTTTTTATTTTCGCATACATATTTAAAAGTATAAGCTGGATAACATTTGGCTGTAAAAGTACGAAAAAGCACCGACTTTTACAAAAAAAGGTCTTCAAGAAAATCTTAAAGACCTTTTAGAAACACCTTATTCCTTGCGGAAAGGGGGGGATTCGAACCCCCGGTAGGATTGCTCCTACGACAGTTTAGCAAACTGTTGGTTTAAGCCACTCACCCACCTTTCCAGACTTTATTTCCGGAAATTGGATTGCAAAGGTACGAAAATACATTAAGATAACAAAATTTAATCGTTAATTTTTTTTTTCACATCTCAAAACCCGTATTCGAAGATGTTGTGCATATTTAAACTTCTTCTAACGAGCGGTTTTTTGACTTTTTTTTACGATATTCGCCGGGTGCAAGCCCCATTATTTTTGAAAAAGTACGGTTAAATGATGTTGGCGATGAAAATCCACAAAGATCAGAAATTTCGTTCAGGGTCATTTTTGGATTTACAATCATCAGTTGTTGAGCTTCTTTGATGCGATACCGCTGAACAACCTGACTAAAAGACTCGCCAAAACCATCATTAAATACACGCGAAATATAGCTTCTATTTAAAGGGAGAATTTCATTAACATCCATCAACTTCAGATTTTTTCTCCGATGAGGTTTCTGCTCTACCATCCAGGTTTCAATCGTAGCAACGTATACTTCAAGTTTTTCATGAAATGCGGCATTTGCTTCTTGTGTTTCTAAACACAGACTTTCTTTTTGGCAATAAACACTCTCTTTTTCAGCAAGTTCAATATCGAATGTGTTCTTAAAAAAACCTTCCGGATACGGATTCTGATGAAATAAGGTTTTATAAAGAAAAAAACAAAAAGAAAGATCAATGATAATCCGATGTACAAAGAAATTGAGCAATTCACCTGTCACAAAAACAAGACAAAACGAGATGGAAATCAAAACCATACAAACAAAAAAGGCACTTAACCACGATAGATCCATTGCTTCAGTGTCGGCATAATTATCGACGCACCATTTTTCGTACTGCTGTTTCGTTTTCAATATAATTCTACCCAACAAAATCAGGTAGCCAATCATAAGAAATAATGGAACAAAACGAAACCAAACGTTGAAATAACCGATATTTACAAAAATATCCGATAGACTATTTAATTTGATAACAGGGGTTTTTGAGAAAAAAAACATCCCGAAATAAATCGTAAATACAAGCAAATAGGGAGATGCGATTATCAGCCATCTTCGAAAATTAATCCATCCAGGCTTAACAAGTTCAAGGACATAAGGGCAAAGCATCCCCAATGCACATGTTCCAAGAAAAGGTGAAAGCGGCGACAATATATCTTTTTCGGAAAGAAGCGGATGATCAACTGTAAAAATGGATAAAAGCCTGAGAGAAATAATAATTCCCCATACAAGCATTACCCACGCCAGGATTTTTCGCAAACGGCTGCCTTCTCCGCGTAAGAAAAGTAAAAGTGCTCCTCCGAAAAAAACCGTGCAAGATGCCGGCATAAGCATTTTAAGAGCGGTTTCCATATACCCTGTTTTTTAAATTATATTGCAAAATTAATTGTTTTCTACGACAGTTACAAATCGCAAATCCTATTTTTTATGCAAATATACAAAAAGATATCCCCCGCAGATTCCGTTAGCTTTGCTGACGTTTAACTTGAGAAATCTACGGGTGAATATGCTAATTTGTAAAAATGCAACTTACATCTTCTTAAATTTTAACATTTTGGTTGATGATTTCAAACTTAGATTAATGCTCAATCTTATCATTACTCCAAACGACATGGTGTTTATTTTATCCACCGATGTTGTTATTGAGTTCATTTCAGGAGTTGTTATTTGTTCCGGATTGTATGTAATGATTTCTGCTTTCTTATCAGGAGCGATGTTATTCAACCCATAGTCCATATAAACGCCGGTATAAAGTTTGCAATCATCACCTAAATTCCACGCATATCCGGCTTCCAGTGCGATCGCAATGTTAAATCCCAAGTCCAAACTGCCTTTTGTTTCCTGATCATTATAGGTTGAATATCCGTATTCCTCTTCATTTTTATGTGTTTGACGGGTAAGATAGCTATATCCGGTTGTTGTGTATTGATCAATTTTTTGATCAAATTCCGCGTTCACCGGAATACCGAATTTAAGGCCTCCCATGCCGTAAAGTGTACCGATTGATTTAAGTTTTGTTTGGTATCTTATCATTAAAGGAATACTCAAATATTGAACTTTTTGCGTTTCCACAAATCCTTTTATATCGGCATTGTAGTCAAAACGATCATCACCAAAAACAGCATACGCCGGAATATGAATAAGCTCTTGCGTGGTCAAACTGTTGTTTTTAGTTTTTGTTGAGAGAAGATCGAAAGAAATTCCTGAAGAAAGTGCGATGTGTTTGTTAAAATTGTAGGCATACCCCAGATCCACGCTTCCTCCCAAACAGGCTTCGCTGTTGGCGTATTTTAACGACGAGAGCCCGAAGCCCCCTCCTATTAAAAATTCATGAGGGTTATTTTGTTGCGCCGCCATAGTCATGCTGCAGCAGATGATAAATATAGATACTATTTTTTTCATAATTTTTTCTGTTTTCCCCTGAAGGGGTGCTCTTTTAAAAGAGCACCCTCAGAGTTGTGAAACAACCCGCTAATGCGGGGTTTTTAATCTTTATTGCTTAATGGCGGTTACACTTTTATTGCCTGCACGAACAACATAAATTCCGGTTGGCAGATAATCAATGTTTATTTCTGTATTGTGACCTTCCGCGACGAACTTACCAACGCAAGCTCCCGACATGTTATAAACTTTAATTTGCCCTTTCATTGTCCATTGTCCATCATCAACTGTCAATTTACCTGTGGTAGGATTTGGATAAACAAGCATTTTTACTTGTTGCGGTTGGGCAAATGAAACCGGACAAATTCTATTTTTCGTACCATCCAAATAAGTTACTTCTACGCTGTAATTACCATTTGCGACAGTTGTTTGTCCGGAACCGAAATACAAAATGCCATTCGTTGCTCCGGGAATCGGCTGTCCGTCAAGATACCATTGATAATATCCGTCATCTTTAAATTTTTCACCACCATCATAGAATTCGGGATTATTAACAACTTCCAGCATATTATCGTATGGTTGAATGATGCGAGTACTATCGTATGGAATTGAGAGGTTGAATGTGTATTCAGCAGCATTTGCTGTATTATTCATTTTCACAATCAATTGTTCAATAGCTCCTTCTTCTCCGCTATATAAGACTTTTACGCTATCGAGATAAGCCTCTCCGTCAATCAAAAGTGTATCTCCTTCTTTGGCAAAAAATGTAAATGCTGCTTCACGCGTACATGGCATTTGTACATTGTAAGTGGTGATATCCGGGCTAAACGGCACATCAAGAACAGCGTCACCGGTGATTACCATATCAATTATTTTAGGATCTTCCGGAGTCGGAATTGCCGTAAAAACAACGTAAATACTGCTATCTCCCTGAATATTTTCAAACGTATAGAAAGCAAATTTACCTCTGTACTCGTTATTGATGTACACGCTATCGATTGCATAAGCAGAATCCGCTTGTATGGTGTAAGAAATACTGCCACCCTCTGCAATTAACATATCACCTTCCGGAGTAATGGTACCGTTAACACCGGCGGCGGCTGTAACCGTGTGATATGTTACCGGAGTAATAATTTCAGTAAACTTCACATAAATCGTATCGTTTGCTTGTACATTCCGAAAAGTGTAAATACTGTCGTTGCCTTGGTATTGACCGCCTACAAATACGCTATCAATATCATATCCGAAGGCCGGAGTCATTTTATAAACCACACTATCCAGATAGGCTACCAAGGTATCACCCGCGGGATTGATCGTACCGTTCGGACCGGCAATCGCTGTCAATGTGTAGAGATGTTTTTTGAATGTTGCGCGGATCATACTGTCGCCACATATATTAAAGATTGTATATTCGGTCATATTACCCTTATATGCGTCATTCACCCATACGCTATCAACGTCATATCCGAAATCGGGAATGATCGTATATAAAACATCACTTCCTTCCAAAACGGTACTGTCTTCACTCGGCAAAATACGTCCATGCGGGCCCGCATCGGTATAAACATTCCAATAATTCAAGGTGTCTTCTTTCTCAACAAAGGTCACATAAATAGTACTGTCGCCTTGAACATTTCTAAATGTATAAGTGTTTCGATGTCCTCGATATTGATCATTCACGAAAACGCTGTCGATTCTATAACCATTATCCGGAGTTATCGTATAGGAAATATCATCCATATACGCTACGAAACTGTTACCGTAGGGATCAATAGAACCATTGGGGCCGTTGTCCGAAGTAACTTTGAATAAATGTTTTTTGAAACTTACAAAAATACTGCTGTCGCCGCTCACTTCGCGGATAATATATTCGTTCATGTTGCCACGATATTCGTCGTTTACCCATACACTGTCGATGTCGTAACCGAAGTCAGGGGTGATTGTGTAAACAACACTGTCTAAATAGGCAACGGGAGTATTTCCGGAAGGATCAATAATGCCATTCGGACCATTATTAGATGTTACAGTATAAATATGTTTTGTAAATGTTACGAAAATACTACTATCACCGCTGACTTCGCGGATAACGTACTCGTTCATATTTCCACGATATTCGTCATTCACCCATACACTGTCGATGTCGTAACCGAAGTCAGGGGTGATTGTATAAACAACACTGTCTAAATAAGCAACAGCACTGTTTCCGTAAGGATCAATCGAACCGTTAGGACCATTGTCCGATTGAACAGTATAAATATGTTTTGTAAATGTTACAAAAATGCTGCTGTCGCCACTTACTTCGCGCATCACGTAAGTGCTCATGTTGCCACGATATTCGTCATTCACCCATACACTGTCGATGTCATATCCGAAATCCGGTGTGATTGTGTAAGCAATACTGTCCATATACACCACAGTCGAATCGTCAACAGGAGAAATACTTCCATTCGCGGCTGCATTTGCGGTGATTGTATAAACCGGTAATTTAGCCAAAATGGTATAAGCTTGGGTTTGGGAGCCATCTTCGGAAGTCACAGTCAATGTAAATAAAGTTTCGGCACGATCCAAAAAACGCTTACTTACATTACCTGCAACGCTTCCATTGCACGCGGCAGAGCCAACAATGGTAATGATATTCGTATCAAGATTCACTTCATAATTCAGCGTATCGGGATGAAAAGCCGGTTGTAAAGCAAGCGTATTTTTTCCCGTTGTAATAAGTGTATTCAAGTTTACATTTGTATATTTCGGCATCACCGTTTGCCATTGAAAATAGGGAAATCCGCAACCATTGTCTATTCGCCAGGTGCTATCGGCTTTTTGTGTACTTGCCATACTCCACGCTGCGCCGTTATACCAATTGGTTTTAGTCGTATAAAATGAGAGTTGTTGCAACTCTATGAGTTTTTTGCCCACTCCATCCAAGCCATTCAAACTATCGGCAAGCTTTGCTTTCGTTATCGTTAATTTATTGGAAGCATAGTTGTTTCTCACTACTCCATTTTCAGCATAACCTAAGACTCTTCCTCTATTTGTACCGGGAGTACTCACAGAAGGATTCAAAGCAACGGAGTTTTCAACAAGACTTCCACTTAACTTTAAACATCCTACCAAACCACCGGCATAATCAATATCTGCAGAAATCGTATTACGAGCATAACAATTCTTTATAATGCCGCCATTAAGGAATCCTACAATTCCACCAACGCTGTTGGAAGTACTTGTCATGCTTCCTGCGGCATAACAGGAGCGTATTACTGCATTATTTTCAACCCGTCCGGCAATTCCACCGGCGTCGTTGCCGCCTCCGTCCACATGTCCATTCATGTAACAAGCATCAACACTTCCGTTACGATTAGCATATCCCACAATTCCGCCCAGAGAAGATCCGCCGGATACATTTCCATTCATGCTGCAATTGCTTATGCTGCTGCTATTATCAAGCACCCCGACAATTCCACCGATATTAGAGGCCGTTCCTGTTACATCTCCATCCATGGAAGAATTTAAAATTTTACTGCTTGAGTTCAGGTATCCAACGAGGCCTCCTGCAGCCTGCGCAGTTCCATTCATTCTGCCCGTTACCGAGCAGTAGCTAAGCTTGCTGTTTCCGGTAACCGAACCGGCAATGATTCCGGAATTAGCATTGGCGGTTACATTTGCGTTTTCTATTCTCAAGCTGTCAATAGTCATGTTTTTCACATAACCGAATAATCCCTGATCGGCAGTGTTTTCCCGATTAAGAGAGAGATTGCGGATGCGGTGTCCTTTTCCATGAAAAAAACCTTGAAACGTTTTAGAAAAGTCTGTGCTTGTTTTATATATTCCGATGGCTTCCCAACCGTTTGCGCCGCCCCAGCCGGTAAGATCCAAATCGGCTATGAGCGCATAATGAGCACCTATCGTAGCGTTTCCGTTGCCTTGATTCACATAACGGGCCAGTGCCGCCAATTGAGAAGTATCGGAAATAAGATATGGATCAGCTGCTGTTCCGCTACCACCGCCGAAATAGCTCCGGTTAATGATAATCGTATCTATTTTTTGATAATTTGTACCTTCTGCTGTAGCAATTTGATAGGGATCGGCGGCTGTGCCGGTTCCGCGTGTGTAAGAGTACTGAGCTTCTACTTTCCCCACCAAAGCTCCTATGATAAGGAAAAGGGTCAAAAGTGTCTTCATAATTTTTTGTTTTTGTTTCACAATTGAAATTCATTAAATGAAATTTCCTCTATCAAACATCGTGTTTGATGTTGCAAAGTTACAAGAAAAAAATAACGCTAATTACATGATTTACAATATGAAAACGATATTTTTACGCTTGTCATATCATAAAACCGGATTTGCATGCATTTTACGCCTGATTTCTAATAAATTTACAATTTTGACATTTTTTTCATAACAACATAACAAAAAGCACATTACAGACATTTAAAGTGACAAAAAAGCAAAATAAATTTGCTTTTTTGTCACTTTAAAAACCAAAATAAACAAAAAACAAAGATAAAAACCCATGTGATCAGTAAAATTATATAATATTAATAATCACACGTTTGCAAAAACAAAGAAACAAAAAAAACAACTACTCTCTCATTTACAACACTTTGCAAAAATTTTACTTTTTGTAAGGTTCTATTTCCCATTTTTTATCTTTTTAAGCGCCTCTTTCCAACCAATTCACAAAAAAAAGAGTTAAAAACGGCATCCTTTTGTTTTCCCCTGAAAGGGTGCCCTCTTCTACACGAGCACCCCCAGAGTTGTGAAACAATCCGCTAAGCAATAAAGATTATTATATTCTACAAGGCCTCCAACGTTATACTTCCCTGAAACAGCGCCAATAACATAGCAAGAAGAGATATTTCCCACATTAAACCCGGCAATGACTCCGGTAGAACTTGCACCAACGATCGCATTTCCTCCAACAATCTCAATGCCAAGGATATCCACAACAGCTGTTAATTGAAGATAACCAAAAAATCCCACGTAGTCTCTGTTCAGGGAAGCATAATTCATTCGCATACCTGTAATTTTATGTCCACCACCGTGCAGATTCCCTTGAAAAGAAGCTGCACCGGCAGCAGACCCGATCGGCGTCCAACCGGTTGGCTTTCCGGAGAGAAAGCTTGTTAGGTCGATGTTGTTCATCAATCGATAATGCGTACCCGCATGCGTGCTTCCTAAAAAGTAACGAAGACTGTCGAGTTGTTGAACTGTTGAATTTTGGTAAGGATTGTCGACCGTACCTTGGCCGCCGGAAAAGTAAGTGTCCTGAGCTTCTACTTTTTTCATCAAAGCTCCCAGGATAAGGATAAGAAAAAGGGTCATAAGTGTTTTCATAATTTTATACATTTGCGTTGTTTCACTGTTGCAAAATTACAGAAAACAATAACGCTAATTACATGATTTACAATATGAAAACGATATTTTTTACGATTATCATATCATAAAGCGGATCTGCATTCATTTCAAGTCCGATTTCTATAAATTTACCATTTTAAAACAAAAAATCATAATTATTTAATCCAAAGCTATTTAAAAGTGTTTTTTTTGTGACAAAAAATCAAATAAAATTTGATTTTTTGTCACTTTTGCACGTAAATGTACCACAAAGAGAATAAACGTCGCTTTTTAATTCAGAATAAATTAAAATAATTATATCCAGACATTTAAAATGCCAAAATCCTTATTTTTAAGCCAATACACCCCTGTTTTCAAAAAACAAGTTTTTTTTTACAATCTGAGAAAGTATCCCCTCCTTTTTCTCAATTAAATTTAGCCTTTTTTCAAAAAAGAAATCTATAATTAAAGATAAAAACGCATTTTTATCAAAAAATATAAATCACAATATATCTGCATAATACAATGAAATAATTTGATTTTTTGTCACTACATATTTGACTTTGCATGCTTCTCCAATTTGTTTATACTCCCTTTTGCGTAAGTGGCAAATATTTTGTACCTTTGTATAACTAATAACCAATCTTATATGAAAAAAATATTCTCTATTTTAGCTATCGCAATAAGCGTTGCTATCGCATTGGGTTCATGTAAAAAGAAAGACGACACTGATACCCAACAAATTTTCACAGGTCAATACACCAATATCATTGCAAACGTCACGATTACGAATCAAGACACGTTGCATGTTAGTAATGTTATTCTTAATGTGAGCAAAGACGGCGGTAATTTAAGAGTTACCGGTGCGATTCCGCTCACGGATATTGAAGGCTCGACACCAATCACTATCAATCTCGTTCTCAGCGCTCTAAACATTGAAAATACGCACATTCAAGGAATGCCCGTCAGCGTTTGTAAATACAAAATTACTTCGCAACCCATAACGGCTTTAAATACCTCATATATGGTTGCAGGCACAAACCAATATTCTAATTTCGATGGAGAAATTCAAATAAATACCGCTCCGGAAGATTCATACAGAATTATTGCCTTTGAAGTAGCAAGCCCTAATAAAGAAGTTGTTATCAATGTTCAGAATTACATTTACATGTAATTATCAATAAAAACAAAAAAGCGCTATCGTTTGACAGCGCTTTTATTGTTTCCGGGCGCGTGTGATTTCACGCTTGCCCGTAGGTCCGGGCAAGTTTTCTACGATAAATCCGGCCGCTTTCAAGTTGCGTTTCACAAATCCTTTGGCACTGTAAGTAACCAGAATCCCATCCGGATTCATGTGATTGTAAATGTTTTTAAAGATTTCTTCTGTCCATAAATCCGGCTGAATATCGGGAGAAAAAGCATCGTAAAAAACAACATCAAACAATTGAAAATCAGAAAAATCGAGTATTTTAATATCATTTATCCTTTTATCTAAAGAAAAGAAATCTGATATTATTATTTTTTCACCCAAATTGCAAGCGTGTAATTTCAGAAAACATTCATCATTATTGGTTTTCTCAAAATTTAACTGCAAATATTCCTCTTCTGTTAACGGATATTTTTCAACACAAGAATAAAGTATTCGAATCTTTTGTTTTTCTGCTTCTCGCAAAGCAAGCCAAGCATTTAAGCCTGTTCCGAAGCCCATTTCGAAAACATGAACGTGCTGCAAATTTTCTTTTAACTTTTCATTCAACCCTGCACTGATATACACATGCATCGACTCATTTTTCGCACCGAAATGCGAATGATAATGCTCGTTCAGTTCGGGAATAAAAATGGACTGCGAACCGTCTGCTGTTACAACTATTTTTCTTTCGGCAGGCATTTAGATCGTATGTTTTTTGACAAAAGTCATTGTTTGTGCTACCATTTTTTGGATGTCGTCTTCCTTCAAATCCCTGAAACTGTGCGTAGCGCCCTTGAATATATAAAATTCATGTTCTATATTTTTTTCGGACAAGCGTTGTACCAAAAGTTCCGATTGCTCAATGGGCACAAGCGTGTCGGCATCTCCGTGATGAACAAGCGTTGGAACGCAATGATTACCTATATATTCTACCGGCGAATATAAATTGCAGGCTTCGCGCAATTGTTCTTTAGCCGATTTAAACGTCAAACCGGTAAGGGCGGCAAATAAACTCGCCCATTCGTCGTATTTTTCGCCTGACGAAAATTTATATAAAAATCGTGAAAACCATGATATTTCGGGCTTCAACAAGAGATTCAATTCCGTTGGGCCAAAATTATCCATCACATAATTTAAACGCGCCGAATATTTTTTCAATTCCGGATCACCCTCAAATTTGTCGTCGGATGAATAAGCCGTCAACAGTCCCAAATGCCCTCCGGCAGAAGTTCCCCAAACGCCGATATTATGGGAATCCAGGGAATAATTTTCCGCATTTTTGCGAATCCAGCGAATCGCGTCTTTACAATCTTCAATCGGTGTTGGAAAATGAATATCTGTAACATTGACCAAGCGGTATTCAACCGAAACAACAGCATATCCCTCTTCAATCAAAGCCTGAAGCTGCTTCACTTTATAACTATTTCCGATCGATTCTTTATTTCCGGCTAACCAGCCACCGCCATGCAAAAAAACAACTACCGGAAACTTTGCTTTTGATGCACCTTCCGGTAAATAAATATCCAATTTCAAATCTCGCTCTTGCGAAACTCTTTTGTATGGAATATCCGTTAGTATTTTTGCATTTAGCTCCATTTACTGCACTTTTCGAACAAGTGTGTGTAATAATTTCCCGGCTTTTACATTATCCAACGGATCAAACGGAATGGCTTCGTACAAATGAAGCGTGTCGCCGCTAAATGTATAAACAAATTCTTTCGATTGTGGCGTAAATAAGTCAAAACAAACAACATCCGCCACATTTAAAGGAACAAGCGCAAAATCCGTATAAACATAATAACTTTTGAAATTATCAAAATCACTCACCGTTCCATCCAAATTAAAAGTTATCATTTTGCCATTAAAATCATAGTTACCGGCAAATATTTTCTCATTTACCACATATTCAATACCCCAAGCAACATTTCCGGCTGACGTTGCAGGTTTTTCGGCCACTTTCGTGTATTGCACCTTGTCTTTCAATTCTCCATTTTTATCATAATGGTATAAAAACAAAAAGCGTTGGTTATCGATATTTTCGCATCCAAGCTCGTAATATGCCGTGGAATCGTCATAGTCGGGCAAATTGGTTTTCAAGCTATGGGCTGTTTTTCCTTCTTCGAAATAAGCCGTAAAAAACCAACCTTCGTGATTGTTAACGCTGATATTTACAATCAAACTATCTTGATTGCCCGCATCATCGATCGTCATTGCGGCAACGCCTTTCAACAGTTGATAGCATTGCGCCGGTGATTTTGTTTTTTCAATTTCTTGGATATACTTTGTAGACACCCAAACACCGCTGTAGTTATCTAATATTTCTTGTTTAAATTCAGCATTTTTATTTCCGGAACAACTGATCAATGCCACAGTTGCCAGCACACATACAAATAGTTTTTTCATAATTTTTTATTTGATAAATAAATTCCAAAATGATTTTTTATAACCGGTTTTCAATTCGCGATAAAAGGTTTTCAAATCTTCGCCGGCCCAGACATGTGCGCGCTGCAAGGGTTTGCGGGCATTCCAAGGCCAGCAGTTGATGCCTTTGCGCGTGCCGTAATCCATCGTGTATCCGGCTTCAAACATAAGGTTGCGAATGCGTTTGTCGAACGAACCAAAAGGATAGCAAAAACTTTTCACTTCAATATTCAGTCTCTCTTCGAGCATCTTTTTGCTTTCGGAAAGTTCGCGAAAAGCCTCGTCGTTATTGAATCGGCGGAGCATTTGGTGCGACACGCCGTGCGAAGCAAATTCCACAAGTCCGCTGGAATGCATTTCCGAAATCTGATTCCACGTCAGGATTTGCGGGTCTTTTTCTACCAATCCGGTGCTGACAAAAATCACAACCGGAATTTTTTTCTCTTTGATGATCGCAAAACCATCGGTATAATTATCGGCCCAACCATCGTCGAGCGTAATTAAAACAGCACGTTTGGGAAGTTTTTGACGTTTTGCGTAAGCGCTTTCCACTTCTTTCAACGATACCGGATGAAATCCTTTTTCTTTGATAAAATCCAATTGTTTGGCAAATGTATTTTTATCAATGAAAAACAGATGTTCTTTTTCATCGGTTACCGGGCCTATGTGGTGGTACATCAGTACCGTGAGTGTGTTTTTAAACATGCTTATTATTTTTCACGTGTTTTGACAAAAACTATATTATAAACGGAAGTCCGGAAATCCCGTACAACGGCACATTTACAAATTTTTCTTCTTCTCGAAAATCCGACATTGATGTACGTATGGCAGACTCCGGTTTATGTTTTTCTATAAAAACTTTCAAACTTTTTGCCTGAAGATTTTCTTCCGCTTTTACTTCGATAGGAACAACTTTACCTTCATGCTGCACAACAAAGTCAATTTCCGCCGTCGATTTTTCGGCCGACCAATAATAAACGGGCAAATGTTTAAATTGTTTCAGTTGCTGCAACACGTATTGTTCGGTCAAAGCGCCTTTAAATTCTTCAAAAATAGCATTTCCTTCAAGCAAAGTTCTTACATCAATATCGCCTTTTGCCGCAAGTAAACCAACGTCAACAACAAACAATTTAAAAGCATTAACATCTTCGTATGCTTTGAGAGGCATGGCCGCTTTACTGATTCGACTTATCTTATAAATTAAACCACAATCTTTCAGCCAAAGCATTGCCAGCTCATAATCTTTTGCACGCGCGCCCTCTTTAATCACGCCATAAACAAATTTCTTATTTTCTTTGGCCAATTGAGAGGGTATCGAATCCCAAATCATACGAATACGAGGGACTATTTCCGGAGGAGCATGTTTAGAAAAATCCTGTTCGTAAGCATTCAAAATAAAATGTTGTATCTCTCGAACTCGGGCAAAATCGCGATCTTCCACAAACGATTGCACGGCTTCCGGCATTCCGCCAACATAATAATATTGACGCAGCAATTCAATATACTTATTTTTGAACAGCTTGATCATTTCCCAATCTTGTGATTTCAGCAATTTCAGTAATTTCTGCTCTCCCATCGCATCCAGATATTCCAAATAATTCAATGGATACAAATACATAAAATCGACTTTCCCCACAGGAAATGATGTTTGCGACCTCAGCGCTATTCCCAACAAAGACCCACCCGCTACAATATGATATTCGGGAGCATTTTCATAGAAATATTTTAAAGAAGTCAGCCCCCCTTGCACCTCTTGTATTTCATCAAAAATAATTAAAGTGTCTTTAGGCGTGATGTCAATGCCGCTTTCTACTTCCAAAGCCAACAAAATGCGCTTTACATCATAGTTTTCAATAAACAAATGAGCCAAACGCTTGTTTGTTTCGAAGTTGATATACACATATTTCTTGTATGCCGCCTCCCCAAAGTTTTTCATCACCCATGTTTTACCCACCTGGCGCGCACCTTGAATAATTAGAGGTTTGCGATTCTTTTTTTGTTTCCAAATTTTTAAATCGTCAATAATACTTCTCTGCATGCATTATTTTTTTTGCAAAGATACAAAGTTCTTCGAAAAAATGCAAATATTTACAAAAAGTCGTACGACTTTTTGTATTACAATAACACTTTTTCAAAGGACTTTTTGTGAAATGACAACATTTTTTCGAAGGACTTTAAATTACTTTAACAGCAAAATAATGTTTAAAAGTTAATAATCATAATTTTAAATAAAATCATGCTTGACAGGATTTACAGGATTAACAGGATGTTTTGACTTCGGCAAAATAAAGAAACATGTTAATCCTGTAAATCCTGTCTAAACATTGACTGATCGGTTTCTATTTTCACTTAACTACATCAACTTAAACAAGTTCATTCATTCAAAAAATAGTCATCATGAAACAAAAAAGCCTGTACAAAACACAAACTCAAACAAGACCAATTAAATACTCGTATTAATTCTAAAATAATCGTATATTTGCAAAGCTAAATCCCACACTTATGAAACACGCCCCTACAGCATTTCACTTATGTATTGTTTCACCAAGTAACGATTTGTAATTTTACAAACATGAAAACTAATATTAAAAACATTTTTATCATAAAAAAAAGAACAATTCTACAAATTTTGTTTTTAGGTGCAATCTTAGGCATCTATTCGTTTGCTAATGCCCAAAATAACACAGGTGGAGGTACTGGTACGGGTACAGGAACTGGCGGTAGCACTGGTGCCTCTATGGGCACCAATAGTATTAAGCCCTCAGACACAACGTCTTTAAAATTAAAGACAGCTACGCCTCTTTTGCAAAGCATTAAAAAGCAAGCAATTAAACCTTTGTTGAGTATAGAAGCGCTTTCTAAATACAAAGTACTCTTATACTTAACAGCCCATTCCAAAATAAAAATTATTTTGTTCCAAGTTTAAATTAAAAATCAAAACATTATGAAGAAAACAATCCTGCTTTCAATTTTAGCAACAGCTTTAATATGCACAAGCATGAGTATTTATTCTCAAACGACCCAACCTTGGGCACCTATAGGCGCTGAATGGTATTACGGTTGTGTTACATGGCAGGAATATCCTTCATATACACATTATGAAGTAACAAAAGACACTTTAATAAATGGCAAGTTGTGTTCGTTACTTCAGAGTAAGGCAAAAAATGAATACATGTATGAAGAAAAACAGAAAGTTTATTACTATTTTCAAGATAGCTTCCATGTAATCTATGATTTTTCTGCAAAGGTTGGCGATACGGTTCTGATTTCTTTTAAAACTAAAACAGATGCTAAAGAGGATAGTGTTGTTCCTCGTTATTGTTTGATTGACAGTATAAATACTATCTTTAACAATGGTATCTCTTTGCGTAAATCTTATACTACTATTTTGGATACAGCCCCTTGGAATTATGCGACTATGCAATACAATTATATTGAAAGAATAGGCAACGAACAAGATCTTATTTATATCGTTGGAGTGCCTTATGTACCAGAAGCCGTGCCTAAATTACGTTGTTATAATGATAGTCAGATTAGTTATAAAACAGAGCTTTGGATCCGAAGTGGAAAGCCTTGCGATTACGATGCGAATACATCTATTTATCAAAATATGGTTGAGCATAATTTTTCGGTTATGCTATCTGAATTAGATAAAATGATAAAGTTTTATTGCAAACAGTCATTCGGTACGCAAAAACATTCTTTTCAGATAATTGATTTACAGGGTCGTATTGTTTTGCACGGAAGATTTGCTTGTGAAGAAACAAGAGATGTCTCAAATTTAAAACAAGGGGTGTATTTTGTTAAAATATTAGCCCCCAAATACGCGCTTGTAGAAACGCATAAAATAATAATTAAATGAAACAAATAATAATAATTTTGATACTTGGATTTTCGAGTGTCTCTTTGAAAGCACAAGAAAAAGCTTTTCAAATAAAAGTAAAAAAAGAATGGCAAAAAATGAATGGAGACTTCACCGAATCTTCCGAGATAAAGAAAATAAAATCCAAACATTCGGGAATTATAATCAAGCAAACCTATCCGAATGCCAAGAATCCAGAATTGGGGTTATATTACGATGTAATCCCTCTAAAAGGACATGGAAAGGTCCGGGAGGATTTTATACAAAATGATAACATTGAAAAAATGATAGAAACAGAAGATCTTCAACCATTGGAATGCAAGGCCCCTGTTTCCGTTAATGACGCTTATTTTCTATATGGCTGGTCTGGTTGTAATTCACTGGAATTAATTGAAGGGAAATGTGCATGGTCAATTACAAGGGGAAATCCAAGTATTGTTGTCGCAGTTATTGATGAAGATTTTTGTACTGAACACGAAGATTTGAAAAATCAATTAGTATATGTGAGTGTTTCAGACCCGCAGAATGGAGCGATTCATGGGCATGGGACGCGAGTTGCTGGTTCTGTTTCTGCAGAAGTTAATAATGGGAAAGGTATTGCTGGGATTGGATATAACACTAAGATTGCAGGGTACTGGATGGGCGGTTTGCCGAGTTCAATATGGACAGCTTACCAACATGGTCGAAAAATTATTAATGTCAGTTGGACAGGCACAGGGTTAACCCAAGCTGCGGCAAGAGAAATAACAGAGGGGGGAAGTACAATCGTTGTCGGTGCAGGTAATGATAATGATTATGAATACCATAGTGATATTGCAAATATACCGGGAGTCATAGTCGTTAGTGGAGTAAGTCAAAGTAATAATCATGGACCAACAGGTTCAGCTCATAATCAATATGTGGATCTTTGTGCTCCATATGATGTTGAAGCGACATGGTATCCAAATAATTACGGTTTTGCTCATGGAACATCTCATTCTTCTCCCATAGTGGCAGGAACTATTGGTTTAATGCTTGCTGTTAATCCATCATTGACACCGGCTCAAATAGAAATTATTCTAAAACAAACAGCAGATCCGATTAATGATGCCTCATCTTTTCCGGGTCAATTGGGCGCAGGTAAATTAAATGCATATAAAGCCGTAAAAGCAGCTTGCACAAAAAGCATTTCAGGAACTTATGCTTCAAATAATATAATAGAAGGCTGTTATATATCTGCTAATGGAATTAAAGTGACAAATTATGCATATCTTCTTCTTATCGGTAGCCAAGAAACAGTTTTATATCCGGGAACAGAAGTGGCGTTAGGCTCTAAATTAGAGATTCGAACGCAATAGTTAAAAATACTAAAAATATGAAACTGGTCTTAGTAACAAATTCCGTACACAAAGATAAGTGATTTTTTTTGATTACGCCACTTTTTTAGTTTTTAGATTTTCAAATTCTTTGATAGTCAGATTCCCCAAGGTCGAATGCCTTCGATTTTGATTGTAATAAATT
>JAVBNF010000055.1:0-8045 GCA_031551725.1 Bacteroidales bacterium | reverse complement strand
TATCTTTGTTCCCGAGTAAAGTGTTTCATATTTTCAAGTCTGGGGAGACCGCAAAGATAAAACTTTTACTCGACTAAGGAGAGTTTTTGCTCTCCTTTTTTATTTTTACGCATTTTATGCATTTACTAATTGACTTTACACGAAATGTTCGTACATCGGATTTCGTACATCAAAAGACATACGCAGCGCCAATATTTCCATAAATGTTGTACAAATTGTACGCAACATTGTGGAAGTCTTTATTGAAAAGGGGAGTCAAGCTAAATGCAAATTGTGCGGAAACGGCTATTTTTTCAGTGATGCGCCAATCGGCGGAAAGCTGTGCGCCAAAATCGAAATGGCGGACTTCGTTGGAAAAATCAAAAGAAGCAGATTCTACGTATTGATGCGACATCAAGTCGTACAAATCGCCGTCGGAGGCTTCGCCGGTGAAATTGCGGTCGATCGCAACAGCGCCAAAACCGCCTGCGCCGAAACGCCAATGTGTCCCTAAATCGTAAGAAAGTAAAAGCGGAATGGTGATATAACCGTTTACGGAATTCAGTTCGACAGTGCCGGTAAAATAGCCCTTGACTTCGCCGGGATTATCACCGCGGCTTACATTCATGGTTACATACCATTGTTTGACATTTGCTGTGGTGTGCATACCTTTGTATTCCAGCCGCAAACCGGAGATAATTCCCCAGTTTTTATCCAAAGGATAATGTGCATTAAATTCAATGGAAGGAATCAACGATGGCTGATAACCCTCAAGTTTACGGATTTCCTGCGGAATATTCAGCGGCGCCGTTCCTCCAATGCTAATTCCTGCCCGCAAGCGATAATCCATATCATTTTGAGAAAATGAGAAACTATAAAAAGTGAAGAACAGAATTATGTAAAATAGTTTTTTCATACATTTTTATTCATTACGCTGTAACGCTTTGCGTATGGTCAGCTTCGCTGACTGTTTTATCGCGGATTTACACAGATGACGCTGATTTACGCAGATAAAAAAAATCAGCGTAAATTTGCGTAATCCCCGAAAATCTGCGATGGAATTTCGCCGCAGGCGAACTTTCTCATGAGCCGTTAGGCGAATAACATACACGCAGTGTCACCGCGCAATCTAAATATTTTAATAACATTCCAATAAAACCTCATCAATTAACAATAAACTGCCGACTGCACCTTCGAAATAGGCGCCGCTTTTACTCGATGTAAAAACGATGGCAAGTTTGTAGCGTTTATTCGCAAAATCGGGTTCATCTGTAAATGCAAAATCAATACTGAACGGACGATATTCATTGCCCGATGTTGGCGTACAATATTGCAGATCGATGGCTTTTGCTATGATTTTATCCGATGTTTGAATGTTGTGACCGTCGAGCGTTAAATCGTTGTCGTCGGTTTCGTAAAAAATGCCGTAAATAAAGCACGAATCCACGCGTCCGGAAACGGTTTTGTTATCTTTGTCGGTAAACATGCTTCCCGCATGATAACGGTAATATCCGCTGATTTTTTTTGGTTTTTGATAAAACGGTTGTCCGAATTTCGTAAACGATAGCTTGTCGGCCATGTTTCCGGATTTGAAATTGCCCCAGAACGTGTTTCCTGCTGCAATTGGCGCACCAAAAGCGGCTGCACCCTGGATGGTTTGCAAACGCGCTGCCAAACCTTTTATTGCCGTATCTGTGATGCCGGCAGGATATTTCTCCGGAAATGAACCCACAAGAATAGCCACAGCCGAGTTTCCGGATGCCCACATGCGGTCTGACGGCGTGTAGTATTTTGCTCCGGTAACATCTACCGTGTCCCAATCATCAAACGGAAACAAATAACTCTCTTTGAGAACAGGTGCAATAAGTGTGATTTTGTAGTGTTTGATGTTTTTTCCATTTTGCGAAACAACGGTATCATAAGCAATGTACATAGTTGAGTCGGATTCGGAACGGACAAATTTATGTACAGTTCCGGGAGCCGGATAAATTGTTGCACCGGAAGAAATAGCAATTTGCGGAGTGAGATAAATCACGCTATCACTATTATTTTTAATAAATGCTGTCACATAGTCGGCGCCGATTCCGGACTTAGGTGTCAACCGAACATCCGCCGGCAAAACATAATCGAGAATGTCAGCTTCGATGCTTGCAGGCTCATCTTTTTTCAAACAGGAAGAAAAGCCAGCCAGAAATAAAGCAATAACAATGAATTTATAATTTCGCATTTCCCAATTAATGGAATTCCGTCCCATTTACATTCGAGTTTAACTTTCAAACCATAGAACTTGACAAATATATTTCATGATTGTTTTATTTTTTCAAATTAGCAAAAATGGAATAAATTCCAGCCGCTGTTCTGCCGGTTGTTAAAGCCGGTTGTTGAACATCTCCGTTTTTCCAAACATAAAGAGTTGTTCCATCCGTTGTATTTTCGTATCCTGATACATATACATCGCCATCTGCAATATATACGGAAGTGGCAAATGCGTTGTTCTCGCCTGTTGTTAATTGGGCAGCTACTCCGTTTACCCACACTGTAGCAATATCTTTGCTCCCGTTACTTTCTGTTCCGGCAACACATACTTTTCCGGCGGAAACAAAAATAGAGTTTGCACGTGCAAATTTAGTCCCGTCCGTCAAAGCGGTTGCGGTGCCGTTTTTCCAAACGGTGGCAATATCCACGGCATTGTTTGAAGTGGTTCCTGTTGCATAAACGTCATTTCCTGAAACGAAAACGGCTTTAGCAGCGGCGCTAACGTCAGTTCCGTTTGTTAAATAATTTGGTTTATTATTTTTCCAAACGGTAGCTCTTGCATACTCGGATGTATCGAGGCGGCAGCTTCCGGCCACGTAAACATCGCCGTTTTGAACAAAGATAGAATAAACTTGAGATCCGAAAGTAGAGTCTCCAATGCTATAAAGTTCTTTCCCGTTTTTCCAAACTTTGCCGAAAATTCCGTCGTTTCCGGCCACGTAAACGTCGTTTCCGGAAATGTAAATGGATTCGGCCTTAGCATCTGTTGTTCCATTAGTTAAGTTGTAAAGCAATTTGCCGTTTCTCCAAACTTTTGCATAGTTTCCGGCAGACGACGGGTTTGCTTCGTATCCGGCGCTATAAAGATAACCGTTTGCAACAAAAACAGATTGGACAACAGCAATATTGTTGCCATCTGTCAAATTTGTCGGAATACCGTTTTTCCATGTTTTAGCAATTGTTTTTTCGTTGTTAACTTCGTATCCGCCAACAAAAATACCGTACGGGTCCGGATCGTTGTTATCGTCGTTTTTGTCTTTTTTGCAAGCGTTGAGAAGCATGAAAATAGATGCTAATGCAAGTGTTGAGAATAAAATTCTGTATTTCATAAAAATATTTTTATTAAAAATCGGATTAACACAATTCGTACAGCGCAAAGTTACAAAAAAATAGTGAATGATAAATAAAAAAATGCATACTCGTAAGTTTTTTCATATCTTTGCAAAAGAATATTGAATTATGCACAAAACGCCGTTGCTTTCATCTTGTTATCTGCCTTCTATTGAATATTTTGCTTGTTTAGCGAAAGCTGAAACAGTTGTTATTGATGTATATGAGCATTACGAGCGTCAAACCGAACGCAGCCGCTGCAAAATATTAATGGCTGACGGCGTTCACACACTTTCAGTTCCTGTTATCAAAACCAACGGTCATCATACAGCCATGAAAGACATCCGCATCAGCGATAATACTGCTTGGCAGCGCGATCATTGGAGAAGTATCCAAACGGCATACAATAAATCGCCGTTTTTCCTGTATTATCAAGACGATTTCCATAAAATTCTGCATAAAAAGCACGATTTCCTTTGCGATTTGAATATGGAGTTTACGAATTTCTTTTTGAAAAAAATAAATATTAAAATCCAAATCGATTTTAGCGAAAAATATATTGAGAACATAGAAAATTACAGCAATTATCGGATTAATGCAGAAATGCAGAAATGCAAAAATGCAGAAAACATTTCTACGCTTCTGCATTCCTGCACTTCTGCCTTTCAACCCTCAACCCTCAACCATCAACTATCATACGTTCAGGTTTTTGGCAATGAATTCGTCCCCAACCTCAGCATCCTCGATTTGTTATTTAATTGTGGAAATGAAAGTTTTAATTATTTAGTTAAAAATTTAACTGTTTAGTCAAATGATAAAAATACTAAAAAATACTCAGATTGTGAATGAAAACAAGGTGTTTGAAGGACATCTGGTGATCGACAATGAGCGAATTTTAAAAATCTGTAAAACAGAAGACGATTTATCCGCTTTTGCGAATGCGGAAACCATCGATTTGTCGGGCAAAATGCTGCTTCCGGGAGTAATCGACACGCATGTGCACTTTCGCGAGCCGGGATTGACGCATAAAGCCGATATTTTTTTCGAAAGCCGTGCCGCCGTGGCAGGTGGGATTACGTCGTTTATGGAAATGCCCAACACTAATCCACCGACGCTGCATCTGGAAAATCTGCAAGAGAAAAAGCAGCTTGCATCCGAAAAATCCTTTGCAAATTATGCTTTCTACTTGGGCGTTTCGAATGAAAATATTGACGAGATTCTAAAAATCAATCCGTCGGAATATGCAGCATTAAAGTTGTTTATGGGTTCTTCTACCGGAAATATGTTGGTAGACGACGAAAACTCGTTATCCAAATTATTTGCGGAAGCGCAAAAACTGATTGTTGCCCATTGCGAGGACGAAACGACGATTCGTAACAATACCGCCAATTATCAAGCGCAATATGGCGACGATGCGCCGGCACGCATACACCCGCTTGTGCGTAGTGAAGAAGCGTGTTTCAAATCAACAGAAAAAGCAATCGCTTTCGCCAAAAAGTACAATACGCGTTTTCACATTGCACATCTTTCTACGGCGAAAGAGTTGTCGTTGTTGGAAAACATGCCGCTTGAAAGCAAGCGGATTACGGCCGAAACCTGCATTCAGTATTTGTGGTTTTGCGATGAAGATTATGATCGTTTGGGGACCAAAATCAAGTGTAATCCGGCTATAAAAACATCAAAAGATCGCGAAGCATTGCGCCAAGCCTTGAAAACAGGGCTTATTGACACATTGGCAACCGATCACGCACCGCATCTGTTGCAGGAAAAAATGCAAGCGTATTTCAAGGCGCCGTCGGGCATTCCGCTGATTCAGCATTCGTTGAATTGCATGTTGGAACTTTGCGAACAGCATATTTTTTCAGTTGAAGAAATTGTGCAGCGAATGTGTCACGCGCCTGCAATTTTATTCGGTGTTGAGCATCGCGGCTTTATCCGCGAAGGTTATTTTGCCGATTTGGTGGTTGTGGATAAACAGGCATGGACTGTGGATTCGTCAACGATTTTGTCCAAATGCGGCTGGTCGCCGTTTGAAGGCGTTCGCTTTAATTCAAAAATTTTGTGTACTTTTGTGAATGGAAGCGTGGTTTATGAGAATGGCGTTTTTGCTGAAAAACCGACTGCTAAGGAATTAAGAATTAAAAATTAAGAATTAAAAAATGAAAAGAACGCTTGTTTTTATAGTATTAACGTTGACTTTTTTTGCTTGTAAATCGCCAAATCCGAAGCCGGAGAAGTTTTTGAATGAAGACGAAATGGAAGCGCTTTTGTTGGATGTTCAACTTTTAGAAGTGCGTTTGGGTGATATTACCGGTCTTCCGCAAGACAGTTTGAAAATTATTGTGAAAGCCAATTACGAAGAAGTTTTCAAAAAATACAATATCACGAACAAGGATTTTGAAGAAAACGTTCATTATTACAGTTATTATCCGGATGAGTTTGAAAAGATGTATTCGCGCATAGAAAGAAAATGTGCTACACAGGATTCGCTTGCCAATTTACCCAAAGAAACTAAATAAATCGTCGTTATGAAAGGAATTTGTGTTTTATCTGTCATCTTATGTTTTTCGGCAACATTATTTGCACAAAACATAAAACTTCCCGCACCTGACAAAAAAGGCGGAAAACCGCTTATGCAAGTGTTGAACAATCGTAAATCCGGTCGCGTGTTTAATGAGAAACAACAGCCGTTGTCGGACAAACACCTGTCAAATCTGTTGTGGGCTGCTTTTGGTGTCAACCGCGAAGACGGCCGCCGCACGGCGCCATCGAGCCGCAATGTTCAAGATATTGATATCTACGTGGTAATGGCTAAGGGAACTTATCTGTACGATGCTGTCAAACACGAGTTGAAGGAAATCTCCGTTAAAGACTTACGGGAGTTTACCGGCATGCAAGATTTTGTGAAAACAGCAGCCGTTAACCTTGTTTTTGTTTCCGATTACAGCAAATTTGGTAATGCCGACGATGTTTCCAAAGCGAAAGTAGCCGCAATCAATACCGGTTTTATCTCCGAAAACGCCTATCTTTATTGCGCTTCCGCCGGATTAGTTACTGTTGGCCGTGCAATGTTTGACGAAAAAGTATTAAGTGAAAAGTTAATGTTGAATATAAATCAGCACATCACATTCACACAATCTGTAGGTTATCCAAAATAAAATTTGGTTTTTTGCAAAAAAGGATGTACTTTTGCACGCTTAATTAAAAAAACCAAATCAAAAATGAAAAAATTAATTGGAACATTTTTTGTAGCTGCAACATTTGCAGTTGCTATGACTGCTTGTGGTGGAAACAAACAACAAGAAGCTCCTGTTGAAGAAGCTGTAGTTGTTGAAGAAGTTGTTGCTGTTGCCGACACGACTACCGGTGCAACAATGGACACAACTAAAAAATGCTGCAAAGCCGACAGCACCAAATGCTGCAAAAAAGAGGCAGACAAAAAATGCTGCAAAGAAGGTAAAAAATGCGATAAAAAGAAATAATCCGTTTTGCTTCTAAAACAAAAAACCGACCCAAAATGGATCGGTTTTTTTTATTGATTTGCGCGGTGACGCTGCGCGTATGGTCAGCTTCGCTGACGGGTTTATCGCAGATTTTTAAGATTTACGCAAATTTACGCAGATTTTTTCCTAACAGATCTTTGTCTTTCAACTTAAAGTAAAACCTAACAGGATTTTAAGTGCTGTTAGGTTTGTCCGGCTTAAGCCGAAAGCGCCCCGCACCACCAAGGATGCGGGGATTTTGCTTTCGGAACGCCCATTGCTGTGCGTGCTGGCCGGTTGTTTTTTGGTGACGAGAAGGTTTTCTCATAGATTGCATTTCCTTTTAATTCTTGACGCAACGAATGTTAAAGCCGTTGTCCTTGGGGTTGACGCACATAGGGTCCGCATCGCCACCGCTGCGGCAAGCTAAGAAGTAGCCGTAAGCGGTGTTGTTCTGGGCACTACTCCAGTACCAGGCGGTGCTGCCCTGGAAGACGAGCGAGCCAGAGTTGATACAGGCACCTCCATAAAACCATGTGATAGCCCACGTTGCAGAACGGGTAGAAGTGGGCATATTCGCAAAATCGCCACAAGTGCCACCTGTCGGCAAACGCCATCCATTTGGACAAATACCTTGAATCCACTTATTCTGCCAATTAGATGTAGGACAATCTTGTCCATAACCACAACCATCCGGAAACTGTGTAGCTGCTATCCAATTATACAAATAACCATACGTACCGTTTTGGCGGCATTTACCCCGAAGTGCCGCGCCATTGATATCCCAGTTGGACGCTTGGTCGTAGCTAGAGCCCCAGGTTGCATTAACCGTGGTGGTCCATCCAGCATTCGGACAAGTGCCTATCTCCAGATTCTTGCTCATCCACCACTGTCCATCCGGCATCTTCGCAGTCGTATACTTTTTACCATCTCTACCGTCTGTTAAAACACCGGTAGCTCCAACAACATCATTTCCGGGAGCATTAATAACATGTGTTGAAGCGATAGAGGCTCCTGGGTAAGTAGCTGGCACATATACGGGTGTTTCGATAGGTGGGTTATAAATTAATTTGATGCTAAACTCCTGTGTATCCAATTTGCAATAATTAGGGTTGGAAGCTGCAATTTTTAAAGTGAAAACACTGCCGCTGACCACATCGGAAAGGCCGACGAAGTTTAAAATGACTTGGGTCGCCGAAATGGTAGGTGCAGGAGAAA
>JAVBNF010000005.1:0-15871 GCA_031551725.1 Bacteroidales bacterium | reverse complement strand
TCCCGGCAAGTATATCTTCCAGGGTGGCTTATCAATGGCTCGACGGTTCAGCAAATATTCCGGGCGCCAATTCCAGCACCTATTCTCCGCCTGTGTTATCGGCTAGCAAAAACTATTCCTGTAGAATTACTTATTCCGATGGTTGTCCGGGCACCACAACATCAAGTGTGGCTACGATTACAGTCGTGGATTTAAGAATTGTCTCCCATCCTGCCCAATATGTGACGTATTCAGGGTGTAAGACTCTTAATGTAATTACAGTTGGAGTAAGTGTAACCTCCGCTTTCCAGTGGCAATATAGTACGGATAATGTAAATTGGAGCAATGCAACTACAGCACAAGGTAGCGGGCCGACGAATTTCGCCTTTACGCCTGTTATGCCATCTGTAACGACTTATTATCGTTGTGTTGCTACCAAAGGAGCTTGCTCGGTAGTGAGTAATGTTAGTACACTATTATTGCAGAAACCTACTTATGTGGCAGCCACATATCCCGGTGCAACCGTGCCATCTACGCATACGATTAATTATCCGGGAAGTGACGTTATTGGCGCTACCGGTGTTTTAACGGACGGCAGGGATGGTAAAACGTACAGCACCAAGAAAATGCCCGATGGGAAATGGTGGATGACCAAGAATTTGGAGGTCGGAGCGTGCACAGCTACCGTCTTGTCAACCACTGTTGATGCTGCATGGGGATCCTCCTATGATCAAACATCGAATTGGAATATTAACGGTGTAGCACTTCGGGGTAAATGTCGACCAAATTCCAGTTATGGATATCTGTATAATTGGATTGGCGCCACACAGTTTCCGAATGGTTGTGGTCAAGGGCAATATTGTCCGGTGTCTCTTTGGCAAGATAAATGGATACAAGGCATTTGTCCGGAAGGTTGGAGCCTTCCTATAGGTGGTCCGTGTCAAGAATTCGAAGAAATGCCTTCATCTTATAGTTTGTCCACTTGGACTACAACTTGGGTAGGCCCCTATGGAGGTCAAGCCACTATTGGTGGTACGCTTGGTCTTCAAGGTAGTCATGGTTTCTATTGGTCTAGTAGTAGTCAAACAAGTGAGCCAGTTAGTGTCTATACCTTGGTTTATGTAAAAAGTACTGGCAGTGCCGATCCCAAGTACACCTACGCCAAGGCTAACCTTCTATCAGTCCGCTGCATCAAGAGAAATTAAATTTTGGGGGAGTGAAAATTTGTTCGATATCGAATGTATGAAGAGAATTTCGGCTCACTTTTTTTATTTATGTTATTTTTTTCTATGAAAAGGCCTGGCAGTGAGAACAGTTGTCGGGTCTTTTTTTTATCCGTCAGTTGAAACTGACGGCAATGAGGGACAGTGAATTAACAAAATCGTTGGAGTTAAAAGTAAAAAAAGAAATGATGTTAAAATAATCAAGATTATGAAAAAAATAGAAGCCATTATAGATAAAACGTCCGATGGATACTGTGTTTATACTGAAAATTCCATTTTTTCCGGAATGGGGGATACCGCAGAGGAAGCCAAGAAAGACATGATGGAACAAATTGAATTTTATATGGAAACGTGTAAAGAAACAGGATATTCATATCCTGCATTTTTAGATGAGGAATATGAAATTGTATATAAATTTAATGTTCAAAGTCTTTTGGAGTTTTATGACGGTATAATCACAAATGCGGCGTTAGAACGCTTAACCGGCATCAATCAAAAACAACTTTGGGCTTATTCTAAAGGGAAGTCAAAGCCCCGCGTGACTCAAAAAAGACGCATAGAAAAGGCGCTGCATACGTTGGGAAGAGAATTATTATCAATTTCGTTGTAGAAAAACTTAATAAAATTTTGTTTTTCTCAAAAATATTCGTATCTTTGCATTGATTTTCGATGGAATGTCTGTCGGAAAGGTAGGAGAAAGATGAATGGGGAGGGACTAATGAAGTCCCTTTTTTCGTGGAAAAAACTAAAGAAATGATTGCAGAGTCAAATATTATCAAACTTGTTGAAGAAGCTATTAGCGGCACGGATTTGTTTATGGTTAATTGCCACATCGGCGCCGGAAATAAAATTTATGTCTTTTTGGATGGCGACAGCGGTGTGAAAATCGACGATTGTGTGAAGGTGAGCCGTCACATCGAATCGAATTTGGATCGCGAAAAAGAAGATTTCGAACTGCATGTTTCTTCTTCCGGACTCGATCATCCGTTGCGTGTTTTGCGCCAATATCAAAAGAATATCGGTCGTGAAATTAGCGTGCAAAAAAACGATGGAAGCAACGTTTCCGGAGTGTTGAAAGAAGTTTCCGCCGAGAAAGTCGTCATGGAACCGAAAGCAAAAAAAGCATCCAAGAAAAATACGGAACCGCAGGAAACCCTTGTGGATATTCCGTTTTCAGAAATTAAAGAAACAAAAATAATTATATCATTTAAGTAACAAAAGTTCAAAACAATGGATAGTAATATCAATCTAGTTGAGAGTTTTTCCGAATTTAAAGAATTTAAAAATATCGATCGCGAAACGATGATGCGTATTCTCGAGGATATTTTTAGAGGATTGTTGATCAAAAAATACGGAACCGACGAAAATATCGATATCATTGTAAATATTGATAAAGGTGACCTTGAGATTTGGAGAAACCGTGTGATTGTGGAAGATGATAATTTGACCGACGAAGTCAAGGAAATCAAATATTCGGATGCAATTAAAATCGAGCCCGATTTTGAAGTGGGTGAAGATGTTTCCGAGCCGATTTATATGGCCGATTTCGGACGTCGCGAGATTGTGGCTATCCGTCAAAACTTGGTTTCTAAAATCCAAGAATACGAGCGCAACAATATTTACAAAAAGTATAAAGACCGCATTGGTGAAATTATTACCGGTGAGGTTTACCAATCGTTCAAGCGCGAAATATTGGTTATGGACGATGAAGGTATTGAGCTTGTGTTGCCTAAAAACGAACAAATTCCGAGTGATTTTTATCGAAAAGGAGATACCATCCGTGCCGTTGTTCTGAAAGTAGATATGAAAAACAACATGCCGGTAATCATTCTTTCACGTACATCGCCGGTGTTTTTGGAAAAATTATTCGAACAGGAAGTTCCGGAAATTTTCGACGGTTTAATTACGATTCGCCGTATTGAACGTGAACCGGGCGAACGTGCAAAAGTAGCCGTAGAATCGTACGACGACCGTATTGATGCAGTAGGTGCTTGTGTGGGTATGAAAGGCTCACGTATCCACGGAATTGTTCGTGAATTGAAAAATGAGAATATTGATGTTATTAATTACACTTCCAATCCGGAATTGTTTATTACACGGGCCTTAAGTCCTGCAAAAATTGCATCGATTACCATTCATGAGGATACGAAAAAAGCGGATGTTTACATGAAGTCCGACCAAGTATCGTTGGCAATTGGTAAAGCCGGATACAACATCAAGTTGGCCGGACGTTTAACAGGATATGAAATCGACGTTTACAGAGAATCTGATGACGACTACGAAGACGTAGATTTGCAAGAATTTAACGACGAAATCGAACAATGGATTATTGATCAACTCAAAGCCATTGGTTGCGATACCGCTAAAGACGTACTTGCAATTCCAATCGAAGATCTCGAAAAGCGTACCGATTTGGAAGAAGAAACATTGCAAGATGTTGTTCGCATTTTGAAAGCGGAGTTTGACGAAGAGTAGAGACAAAAGTTATGAGATATGAGTGATGAGTTATGAGTGTGGAATTTCTTACACGTCTTACCATCTTCCGGTCTTACAATTTTAAATTAAGAACAATCTCAACAGGAGGATAAATGGCAGAAGAAGCAAAAAATATAAGGTTATCAAAAGCTGCAAAAGAGTTTAATATTGGAGTTCCCACTGTTATTGATTTTTTGGCTACAAAAGGGCATAAAATCGATTCAAATCCGAATACGAAACTCACAGAGGATATGTATCGTCTGTTGATGAAAGAATTTGCATCTGAGAAATCGGTGAAAGAAGAAGCCGAAAAGATTGGATTGGAATTCTCGCAAAAGAGAGAAACCATCACACTTAAGCAAGAAGTAAGCAAACTCGAAGATACGGAACGCGAAGAGGATGACGTGCTTATCATCAAAAATACAGGTTTAGGCTTGGATGTTGCCGCTAAAAAAACAACAGCGAAAAAAGCTGAGGCGCCTAAAAAAGAAGAAAAACCTGTGAACGCAGAAAAGGCTGAAAAAGTTGTTGCGAAGGAGGAAAAAGCTCCTGTTGCAGAAAAAGAAACGAAGCCTAAAAAAGTTGCGAAAGCGGAAGTTGTGGAAGTGGAAGAACTGAAAGAAACTCCTGCACCGATTGATGAGAAAAAATCCAAGGCGAAAGAAGAAAAAGTAGTTGAACAAGTGCTTCCGGTTGATGAGCCGAAAGAAGAAACTCCGGCACCTGTTGAAGTTGAAATTCCTGCCGAAGTGCCTGTTGTGGTTGCCTCTGAAGAGAAAGTGAAAATTATCGGAAAAATCGATTTAACACAATTAAACACGAAAACACGTCCTGATAAAAAAGCGAAAAAAGCTGAGGCGCCTAAAAAAGAAGAAAAAACAGCTCCGGTAATTGAAGAAGTGAAACAACCTAAACCAGAACCGGCACCTGTTGCTGTTGCAGAGGTTTCTGTTCCGGAACCCGTGGTAGAAGAAACGCCTGTACCAGCTTCTGAACCTGCACCTGTTGTGGAAGAGAAAAGTAATTTCATCGAAACACAATATCGTAAACTGGAAGGACCTAAAATTTTAGATCAAAAAGTAGATCTTTCGCAATTCCAAAAAGCAAAGAAGCCTGCAGAAGATAATAAAGAGAAGCGTAAGCGTCTTGCTAAAGAAGTAAAGAGCGTTGACATTAAAAAAGTCAGCAAACAAGAAAAAACATGGAAAAAACCGCAAAAGGCTGAGAAAAAACCGGCTGTGGTAGATTCCGGCGAAATCGAAAAACAAATCAAAGAAACCTTGGCTCGTTTGAGTCCGACCGGCAAATCGAAAACATCGAAACACCGTCGTGAAAAACGTCAACAAGTTGGACAGCAAATGCAAGAAGCGCAAATGCGCGAGCAAGAAGAGCAAGGTATCTTGAAAGTAACCGAATTCGTAACTGCCAATGAGTTGGCAACGATGATGAATTTGCCGGTTACACAAATTATCTCAACGTGTATGACTTTGGGCTTATTCGTATCTATTAACCAACGTTTGACAGCGGAAACAATGTCGATTTTGGCCGATGAATTCGGATTTAAACTCGAATTTGTGGATGTTGAAGTGATGGAAACCATCAAGGATACGGAAGAAGATAATCCGGAAGACTTGAAGCCGCGTCCACCTGTTGTTACGGTTATGGGACACGTTGACCATGGTAAAACATCGTTGTTGGACTATGTTCGTCGTACAAACGTAATCGCCGGAGAAGCCGGAGGAATTACACAGCACATCGGTGCATACGAAGTGGTGCTTCCGAGCGGAAGACAGATTACATTTTTGGATACGCCCGGTCACGAAGCGTTTACCGCTATGCGTGCTCGTGGTGCTAAACTTACGGATATTGCAATTATTGTGATGGCTGCCGACGACCGCATTATGCCCCAAAGCATTGAGGCGATCAATCATGCGCAAGCTGCCGGTGTTCCGATGGTTTTTGCAATTAATAAAATTGATAAACCGGCTGCCGATCCGACTAAGATCAAACAAGGCTTGGCCGAAATGAATTTGCTTGTTGAAGAATGGGGCGGAAAATATCAAAGTCAGGATATTTCTGCAAAAACCGGTTTGAACATGAAAGAACTTTTGGAAAAAGTGCTTTTGGAAGCCGAGTTGCTCGATTTGAAAGCAAATCCGGATAAACGTGCCCGCGGTGCTATCATCGAATCTTCGTTGGATAAAGGTCGTGGATATGTAGCAAAAATCTTGGTACAAGACGGAACAGTAAGAGTCGGAGATCCGATTTTAGCCGGTTCTACTTATGGACGTGTGAAAGCGATGTATAACGAACGTAATCAAGCTGTGAAAGAAGCCGGTCCGTCAACACCTGTGTTGTTGCTCGGTTTGAACGGCGCTCCGCAAGCCGGAGATTTGTTCAATGTAATGGCCAGCGAACGCGAAACCAAAGAGGTGGCGCAACGCCGTCAGCAATTGCAACGCGAACAAGGTTTGCGTACACAAAAACATATCACGCTTGATGAAATCGGTCGTCGTATTGCGATTGGCGACTTTAAAGAGCTTAACATCATTGTTAAAGGGGACGTAGACGGTTCGGTGGAAGCGTTGTCAGACTCTTTGCTCAAACTTTCTACACCGGAAGTTCAAGTCAACGTGATTCACAAATCCGTTGGACAAATTTCGGAGTCCGACATCATGTTGGCATCTGCTTCGGAAGCGATTATTATCGGTTTCCAAGTGCGTCCGTCTGTCGCTGCACGTAAATTGGCCGAAAACGAGCAAATCGATGTTCGTTTGTACTCCATTATCTATACGGCTATCAACGAAATCAAGGACGCTATCGAAGGGATGTTGGCGCCCGAAGTGGAAGAGAAAATTGTGGCTAACCTCGAAATCAAAGAGGTTTTCAAAATCACGAAAGTGGGATCTATCGCAGGATGTATCGTGTTGGATGGAAAAATGACACGTCAGCACAAAGTGCGCATTATCCGTGATGGTATTGTAACTTACGACGGAAAACTCGGATCACTTAAACGTTTCAAAGACGATGTGAAAGAAGTTTATGCCGGTCAAGACTGCGGTTTAAATATCGAGAATTTCAACGACATCAAAGTCGGAGACATTATTGAGGCATACGAAGTTACGGAAACGAAACGGAAACTTTAATAAATTAGAAATTAAGAATTAGGAATTAGGTTTACAAATCTCAATTCCTAATTCCTAATTTCCAATTCCTAATTAAAATGCTTTCGCATTTTCAATCATATCGCCAAAAACTTTTTTCTCCCGAAGAAACGATTCTGCTTGCGGTTAGCGGTGGAATTGATTCGGTGGTGATGTGCGAACTCTTTCATCAAGCCGGATATAAATTTGCCATTGCACATTGTAATTTTAACTTGCGTGGCAACGATTCTGATGAAGATGAGGAATTCGTTTCCAAATTAGCAGAAAAATATCAAGTTCCTTTCTTTGTAAAATCTTTTGAAACGACCGAATATGCCCAAAAGGGAGGTATTTCTATACAAATGGCTGCTCGCGATTTGCGTTACGATTGGTTTAAAAAATTAATCAAACAAGAAAAGTACGCATATTGTGCAACTGCGCATCATCAAGATGATGAAATCGAGTCTTTATTTATCAATTTAATTCGCGGCACCGGTATTGCGGGACTGCACGGCATTCGCGCCAAGCAAGGCAAAATCATTCGTCCGTTATTATTTGCAACACGCGAAGATATTGATGCTTTCGCGAAAGCGAATCAACTGCCGCACCGTGAAGATGCATCGAATGCGGACGATAAATATATGCGCAATAAAATCCGCCATCATCTGCTTCCGCTTCTGGAAGAAATTCAGCCGAATGCACGGCAGAATATCCGTAAAACGATGCATATTTTGGATGAAACGGAAGTTGTTTTTCAAGCGGAAATCAGTCGCGCCCGGGCAAAATGCGTACAGGTGGAGCCCGGTCAATTGCGCATTTTTATTGAGAAAATGAAAGATTTGGAAAATCCGGCTATCTATTTATTCGAATTTCTTAGAGTTTACGGTTTTTCCAGATCGCAAGCAGGGGAGATGATAGACGCCTTTGATGGCGAGTCCGGTGCTTATTGGAAGTCAAAAGAATATGAAATTGTCAAAGGCCGTATGGATTTTGTTGTGAGAAAAAAAAGACAACAAACGCCGCTTTCTTTTGAAATAACACCGGAGCTTCCGTTTATAGAAAGTCCTTTAAAAATGCAGTTTGAAATTTGCAATTTTAAAGGTTTGGATGATGTTTCAAAAAAATTCCTAACAGCTACTTTGGATTTTGATAAATTACAATTTCCGCTTGTCTTGCGCCGTTGGAAAGAAGGCGACCGTTTTCAGCCATTCGGAATGCAAACGTTTCAGAAGTTGAGCGATTTTTTTATCAATCAGAAATTATCTGTTTTTGAAAAAGACAATGTTTGGATTTTATGCAGCGGCGACGAAATTGTTTGGGTTGTTGGAATGCGTGTGGATCAACGTTTTGCGGTGACATTTTCGACTAAGAAAATATATAAAATAGTGATAAAATAAATACTTTTTTAATGAATACCTATAAATCTTTCGTTCGCCGTAATTTTTTTAGCTTATGCATGGTTTATTTGTGTGGGCTTGTCTTTTTCGGGATGTTTCGTCTTGTTTTGTTGCTACTTAATCTCGACCAACTGACGAACATTACCGGACACAAAGCCTCTCTGATATTGGGCGCTTTTTGGATGGGAATACGATTTGATACAGTTATTTCCTGTTATATTCTCGCCGTTCCGGTGCTTATCTGTTCGGTTTTATTATGGTTTCGGTATTTAAAACCGTTGACTTTACGGATTATTTACATTTTTGTGGAGATTCTTTTTGTAGGTGCATTTTTACTTTGTGCAACCGATATTCCTTTTTTTAATCAGTTTTTTGCACGCCTTAACAACACGGCGCTCAACTGGTTTGATAGTTTTGGTTTTGTTGTGAAGATGATTGTACAAGAACCTCGATACCTTGCTTTTGCACTCGTATTTTTGGTTCTCGCAACGGCATATTTATGGATTATGCATCGTATTATGCGTTATCAGCTTCAGTATTTGCCTGTTCGTTCGGAAAAAACACATTGGAAAAATTGGAGTTTCGCGATTTTAGGAAGTATTGTGCTATTTGGATTGGTTTTTGTGGGAATGCGCGGCCGTGTGGCTGCAAAAACGCCGATTTTGGTGGGAACAGCATTCTTTTCCGAATATCCGTTTATTAATCAACTTGGATTAAATCCCGTTTACACCTTTATGACAAGTTGTATAGATGCCGGGAAAGTTGAAAACCAGAACTTAAACTGGATTTCCGATGATGAAGCGATAGCGTTTACAAAACAACGTTTCAACCACGATGAGTCTTTAGACTCCATTTCTCCAATTGCGCGTTGGCAAAAGACTTATCCTTTGTTTAAAGGGCGTAATGTGGTTCTGGTTATCATGGAAGGCATGTCTGCCGATAAAATGAAGTATTTTGGAAATTCGGAAGAACTAACGCCGTTTTTAGATAGTTTGGCACATCAAGCCTGGATATTTGAAAATATGTACAGCGCAGGAATACATACATTTAATGGTATTTATAGCACATTGTTCAGTCATCCAGCTTTGATGAAAAAACATTCGATGTTTAATTATTTTATCGATCCGATGGCCGGACTTTCCAATGTTTTGGCAGATAATGGATATCAAACCATTTTTTTCATCCCTCATGATGATCAATTTGATAACGTTGGAGGATTTCTTAGTTTAAATCAGTTTCATACCATTGTTGCGCAAAAAGATTACCCAAGCAAAGAAGTGAAGAGTACGCTGGGCGTTCCGGATGAATACATGTTTCGTTTTTCTATTCCGGCATTGGAAAAACTTTCGCAAAAAGCGGCGCCTTTTTGTGCGGTATATATGACTGCTTCCGACCATGGGCCGTATGTTATTCCCGAAAATGTTGGTTTTACACCTAAAACGGGAGATGTGAAAACCCAAATCGTTGAATATGCCGATTGGTCGTTGCGAAAATTTATGGAATATGCATCTCAGCAAACATGGTATGAAAACACGGTTTTTGCCTTTGTGGCCGACCATGGTGCGATTATTGGCCCCAATCCGTACGATATTTGCATGAGCTATCATCATATTCCGTTTTTAATTTTTGCTCCCGGAGTTACAACACCTCAACGGTTTGAACAGTTGGCATTGCAGGAAGATGTGTTTCCAACGATCGTTGCAAATATGGGAATTCCCTTTATTAATAATACTTTCGGAATAGATTTGTTGCACGAAAAGCATCCGAATATCGTCTTCTCTACAGATGATAAACTGGCTTGCATGAACGATAGCTTGCTTTATATTTATCGTGAAAACGCGCCGGACGGGCTTTACCGTTACCGGATGAATGAAATTGAAGATTGCAGTACTTCTTATGCAAAAGTGAAAAAAGATTTACAAAAAGAAGCGTTTTCTTGGTTGCAAACTTCCCAATGGATGCTCAATAACCGCAAAACAGCGATTGTTGAAAAATCGAAATAAATTATTCGATTGAGAACGTTTTAGTGGCAGTTCTACCGTCGCCAAGCGTAAATACGAATTTATATATGCCTGATGATAAATTCGAGGTTGAAATCGAATATTCCGCCAGACTTTCTTGAAAAGTATATACCTGCATCAAATGTCCGTCATCTGTGAAAACGCTCACCATTTCGACCGGACTGCCAAAGTCGGATTCAAAGTTGACATATCCACCTGTAGAACTTGGATACATATGTATTTTCGAAGGATTCATCGCCTCGATTGCTCGTGCTTGGCCTTCATTACGCAAAACCACGCGCACGGAGCTTAGGTAGAAGGGAGGCATTTCGACCATTTCGGGCTCAAAACCGACAATCAGCCAAAGTCGGCCGCGGTTATCGGTATTCACCATCAACGGTTGATGGTAATTATGTAAAATCTGATTGCCCCAGCCGGGAGTATTTTTTGCTTTTTCAACAACACCCAACATGAACATATCGCGGCCGCTTTTTCCACGTTCACCCATTTTGATATTATTTGCTACCATGCCGGTTTGGGTGGTAATTGGACGGTCGGTCATAGCACCAACTTTGACAAATATCCGATCGCCGGCACCCGGGTCAGGATTGATTTCCGAAATAATCGACATGTTGAAAATGATGCTGTACGCTGTATTTGCTTCCAGTCCGGTGATTTCTTTTTTCACAAAAAGAAATAGACGATTGCTGTAGTTCTTTCCCGAAAAAAACATGCCATTACGACCAGAGAATGGCGTGGGGATTGCATTTCGCTCAATATTCAATTCATAACCTTCCTCACCTTGCGCAGGATAGCCGGAATAAGCCGGCTGCCAGCCTTCATTGTCCATGGAAAAGGTTGTGTTGACACTTTGCGCGAAAGAGTTGAGAGTTATTACACAAAATAAAATAAAGGGACTGATTTTTCGGAACATTAGAGGTTTATTTTTTGTAATTCGACTTTCATTTCTTGTTGCAGAGCCTGCGCTTCTGCACGTGCTTTTACTGCAAAATCTTCGCCCGAAGAGGCAAACAAAATACTGCGTGAAGCATTTACAAGCAAACCGCAATCTTTGTTCATTCCATATTTACAAACGTCTGCCAAACTTCCGCCTTGCGAGCCTACGCCCGGAATTAACAGAAAATTATCGGGAACAATTTTGCGCACGTTTGCCAACATGGGAGCTTGTGTGGCACCAACCACATACATCATATTGTCGGCATTGCCCCATGCTTTCGATTTCTCTAAAACCTCTTCAAATAAATGCTTTTGAGTGTCCAAATTTTTGATAAACTGAAAATCGTTAGCCCCTTTATTTGACGTAAGGGCAAGTAAAATCACGAATTTCCCGGGATAAACGAGAAACGGACTTACCGAATCTTCGCCCATATAAGGAGCAATTGTTAAGGAATCGAAGTTAAAATCGCCATTCGGGTCCAAAAATGCTTTTGCATATTGGGAAGATGTGTTGCCGATGTCGCCGCGTTTGGCATCTGCAATGGAAAAAACATCGAATTTACGTAAGTAATCCATCGTTTTTTGCAGAGAAATCCAACCTTTTACGCCGTTGGATTCGTAAAAAGCCAAATTCGGTTTGTAAGCAACAGCCAAATCGTGCGTAGCGTCGATAATTTGTTTGTTAAATTCGAAGACAGGGTCTTCGCATTCAAGCAAATGTTTAGGAAGTTTAGAATATTCGGAATCTAATCCTACACAAAGGAAAGATTGCTTTTCACGGATTTTGCTGATTAATTCGGTTCTATTCATGAGATGGAAGTTCTGATAAACTACAAATATACAAAAAAAAACTTAGATGTTTAAGGTTTGAAAGGGGAATTTTTTTATTTTTTCACAAATGCCGGTTTTGTTCCATAAATTGCGTAAAGCAAAATGATTAAATAACAAGGAACTAAGATCCAATACGCCTGTTGTGGATTAATAATGTCGCTCAAACGTCCGTAAAGCAGAGGGACTAAGGCTCCGCCGGCAATGGCCATAATTAGCATTGACGAGCCTGTTTTCATTAATTTCGACGGTAAATCTTGCAATGCCAAGCCCCAAATAGCCGGCCAGATAAGCGCATTGCTCAATCCTAATAACACAATGGACGAAATTGACAAATAACGTCCTGCAAAAATCGCCGCAAGGCTAAAAATAATTCCCGAACAAGCTGAATACACAAGCGCATTACGCTGCGAAAGCCATTTGGGCATCAAGGCAATCCCCACAAAATAACCGGCAATCATGGCAAGTAAAGTGTAAGTTGGAAATGCTTTGGCTGCCGTCATTGAAAAGCCGAGAAAATGCCCGTAATTCACAATCTGGTCAACGGCTACAACTTCCACACCTACATATAAAAACAAAGCAATTACGCCGAATAGGAAGCGCGGATAATGCCAAATACTTTGTGTTTCATGAATCAAGGTGTCCAGATCTTCTCCTTCTTTCTCTTCGATATCCGGCAAATGCGTTGCAAAAACAGCAATAGCGAGTAAAATCAATGTTCCACAAATACAAATATAGGGTATAACGGCTTTTTCGGCCACCTGTTGTAATATAACTTCTTTTTGCTCTTGCAAACCAAGCGCATCGAAAATAGTTAAGGCCTGAGTAACTTCATCACTTTTATCCATCACTGCCATTCCCAGTAGGAGAGGGGCAATGGCTCCGGCAATTTTATTGCAAACCCCCATAATGCTGATACGGCGCGCCGCTGTTTCGGGTGTTCCCAAAATGGCCACATACGGATTTGCCGCCGTTTGCAAAAGCGCCAATCCGCCGCCCATCACAAATAAACCGCTTAAAAAAAGCCCATACGTGCGCGTATAAGCCGCCGGAATAAACAAAAACGCTCCAATGGCCATAACTCCCAATCCGATCGACATTCCGCGCTTAAATCCTGTTTTTTGCAATAAAAATGAAGACGGAACCGCAAACACAAAATAAGCGATATAAAATGCAAAGGCAACTAAACTCGCTTGGAAATTGCTTAATTCACATGCAATTTTTAAATAAGGAATTAACATCGCATTCAGCCATGTTACAAAACCAAATACAAAAAACAACGCACCGATAATGACAATCGGTTTAATGGATAATATCTTTTTCACAAACTTTTATTTTAAATAATAATAATTTCGCCTCGCAGCAACGTATAAACAAACGTTATTGCGAGGCGAAAACAAAGGTAGTTATAATTTTTAGAATTTAAAAGCTTTTTTGAAAGCCGGGACCAAATCCAGTTTTTCCCAAGCGAAAAATTCAATTTCTTTGAAATATTTTTCTTTTCCGCCTACTTTTTTGGTTTTCGTTTCTGCATTTTTGTAAAAAACTTCCACTTCTTTTTTGTAATGGTCGCGGCCAAAATGTCCGTAAGATGCAGTTGGCAAGAAAATCGGATTTTTCAAACCAAAACGGTTAACAATCGCATACGGACGCAAATCAACCAATTTTGCAATTGTTTTTGCAATTTCGCCGTCGTGCAAAATTTTGCCTTTTGCATCTTTCACTTTCGCTGTCCCCATTGTGTTTACGTACAATCCGACAGGTTGAGCCACACCGATAGCATAAGCCACTTGCACCAACACTTCATCGGCAATACCTGCAGCCACAATGTTTTTAGCCACGTGGCGCATTGCATAAGCTGCCGAACGGTCTACTTTCGAAGAGTCTTTTCCTGAGAAAGCACCGCCGCCGTGAGCACCCTTTCCGCCGTAAGTATCAACAATAATCTTACGGCCGGTCAGACCGGTATCGCCATGCGGACCGCCGATCACGAATTTTCCGGTTGGGTTCACCAACAATTTGTATTTGCCTTCGAACAATTTCTGAATCCGTTTCGGCAATGTTTTAACTACACGTGGAATTAAAACATTTTGAACATCATCTGTGATTGCTTTCAACATTTTCTTTTCTTCGTCGAAATCGTCGTGTTGTGTGGAAATCACAATGGTATCAATACGAAGCGGAGTTCCGTTATCATCATATTCAATCGTCACTTGCGATTTTGCGTCCGGACGAAGGTATTTCATTTTTTTGCCTTCGCGGCGAATACCTGCAAGCTCTTGCAATAAAATATGAGAAAGCTCCACAGCCATCGGCATGTAGTTGTCCATATCTTTACAAGCGTACCCAAACATCATGCCTTGGTCGCCGGCACCTTGGTCTTCTGCTTTTTTGCGTTCAACACCTTGGTTGATGTCTTGCGATTGTTCGTGAATAGCAGAAATCACGCCGCAAGAATCGGCATCAAAACGATATTCTGCTTTGGTATAACCAATTTGACGAATCGTTTCGCGTGCAACGTTTTGCACATCTACATACCCATTAGTTTTCACTTCGCCGGCGCAAACGGCAAGGCCTGTAGTTACAAGCGTTTCGCACGCCACTTTCGACTCGGGGTCGAAACGCAAAAATTCGTCTAATAAAGCGTCGGAAATTTGATCGGAAACTTTGTCGGGATGTCCTTCGGAAACAGATTCCGAGGTAAATAAATAACTCATTTTCGTAATATTTTTTAATTAATAAAATCTTTTGAAAAATGAGAATACGCAGGATTGCGAGGCATTTTAGCTTTTTTTAGAGTGGTTGCAAGCAGTCAACGTATTCCACATTTCGGGTGCAAAGATACGAAAAAAAATTAAGAATGAAAAGTTAAAAATGAAAAATTGATTAAGAAAAGTATAAAACCTCTTTGATAAGAGGCTTTATACTTCTATCTATATTTTTATTTTTATCAATCCATAATACATCTAATCCCACATGCAGCAGTTCTGTCAAAATAATAGCCAAATCCCCTGTATAGCGAAGTAAAACTAGTATGTAAGTCTATTTTCCATGCATCAGTCGTACTATAGGCTGTTGATGTCCATAATGGAGCATGTGCATTTTCGTAATCATACCGTCCATACCAAATTCCTGTTCCTTTAACCGCAAAGCCATATTTATCGGTAGCAACACCAAAAGAACATTTAGTTTTTAAATGGCCACCAGACACCCCTTGCCAAGTTGAGGCGGATGAAGAAAAAGAAACCGATGATGAATTATCGCTCTCTACAGCGTCCAACATTGTTACCCATTCTTTATCCGACGGAACATGCCAGCCTGGGGGGCAAACACCGCGACCGGAAACAGATGTGGGATGAGCAGGCGATATATTTGTATAATATGTCGAAGGTTCCACAAAAGCAGATGCCAATCCGTCGGTAGCAACGGCACATGCCCATGTATAAAGCGCACCCCACTCGTTCTCACAAGTTGAAAACCCAGCAGCTGTAGGGCACCAAAAACTACCCGCACCCTTATTGCTCATTCCTCCATTAAGCGTTAAACCTTTTTGATAATTGAGGTTTTGTCCAAACCACCACTTATTATCAGGCATTTTTATGATTTTGTAAGTCTTATTATCCCGAGGATCGATAATGGAGCGCTTAGTGCCGACTACCGCTGAGGCATCTGCGGTAGCATTGAATAAACGTGATGTATTTTCCAAAAAACGAAATATAAAATATTGCGTATCCAATTTACAATAATTGGGATTGGTACCGGTAATCTTTATTGTAAAGGTTTGATTATCGGCAGCAGCTGAAAGGCCTTGCAATTTTAAAGTAATTTGTGAGGTCGAAATAGTTGGATTTGAAACAAAACTCACTCCG
>JAVBNF010000059.1:0-47761 GCA_031551725.1 Bacteroidales bacterium | reverse complement strand
TATTCCCCAATATAAGGTAGGTTGCATACGCGTTACGCACCCGTGCGCCGGTCGCCAACAGGTATTGCTACCCTTGCTGCCCCTCGACTTGCATGTATTAAGCCTGCCGCTAGCGTTCATCCTGAGCCAGGATCAAACTCTCCATTGTAAAAAGTTTTAATCTAAATTTATTTTGTTCTTCAAGATATTACTACTCTATCGAATTTGACAAGAAGCGTTATTAAACTTTTCTTGTACTTACTATTCAATAGCTCTCGCTATTGCTGGTTTACATAATGTCAATGAACTTTTTTATTCAGAGCCGCTTCACAGAGGCTCCCCCGTTTTGGGATTGCAAAATTACAACTATTTTTTGAATTACCAAAACTTTTTGCAAAAAAAATTAAAAATATTTTTAATCACCCTCATTATCAGTGTGATATTTTTTTATTCTTTTTAGTTTTTTGCATTTTTGACCATAAAATGGAGGCGGTTTAAGACATTCACTTCGCCGGTTCCGTCGTCGAAATCGAGAAAAAGAAGGTTCATATCGGGATACAAATCCTTTATTCGTTTTTCGATTCCTTTAGAGATTACATGGTTTGCAATGCATCCGAAAGGTTGTACGCTGACAACATTGTGTACGTTTTCTTCTGCAAAAGTTGCAATCTCGGCAGGAATGAGCCATCCTTCGCCGAATTGCTGAGCCAAATTGACCACTTGTGCTGCTTTTTCGGCCATATCGCGAATACCGTGAAAATGCATTTCAATGTGAAATTTTTGCAATATTACATCCGTTTTACGAATGTATTTATTAGCAGCTTTTTCGAAAAACTGCATTAAAAAGCCCGCCAATCCTGTTCTTCGCAGAAATGAATCTCTATTCACATCCATGTTTACGAACATTTGCATAAAGAAATCCAATAAAGGCGGAACAACGACTTCAATTTCCTGTTCGATCATCCAATCGACAATGTTTTGGTGTGCAAAGCTGTTGTATTTTACAAAAATTTCTCCAACAATTCCAATTTTTGGAAGTTCTTTATTATATATAGGAATTTTATTAAATGTTTCTACAGCTTCTTCGAGCAGTTTAAACATTAATTCGGGTTTGTTCTGCTGCATGGTGATTGCACCTTTTTCTAAAAACGTATCGCGTGCGCGATCGGCATCGCCTTTGTTTTTCTCACGGACAATGGTTGCGTAGTAGAGTTTGGAAAGGGAATCGGCATATAAAATGGTGGCGAACAAGATGCGCGCCATTTTACGCCATTGCATGACCAGTCCGGGTTGGTTGTCTTTTTCAAGTCCATCTGTATTCACTGAAACAACGGGAATATCGTCGTATCCGGCGGCTATCATGGCTTTTTTAATTAACGAGATGTAGTTGGATGCGCGGCATTGTCCGCCGGTTTGTGTGATGCCGACAGCAATTTCTTCGCGTTTATATTTGCCGGATTTCAATGCTTTGATCACATCGCCAACCACAATGGTTGCTGGATAGCAAATTTCGTTGTTTGCATATTGCAAGCCTTCGCGCACAGATTGTTTGTCGGGCTTCGGCAAGTTTTCACACCGATATCCGGACAATGTGAACATATTAGGAATAAAGGGCGAATAGAAATCGCCAAAATGCGGCGCCAATATTAATCGGTCTTTGTCTTTTTCTGTAAAAGGCGGAGTGGTTTTCCGATTGCGATGTTTGGTTATTTCACGCTCTTGCTGCGACAGTTCCAACGACTCAATCATGGAGCGCAATCGCAAGCGAACAGAACCCGTACTTGTAATTTCATCAATTTTAATTAGAGTATGATTTTTACCAACGGTATTTAAAACTTCCGCACATTCGTCGATTACAACGGCATCGGGGCCGCAACCGAATGAGTTAAATTGCACCATTTGCACGTGTGCGCCTTTAGAGGCTACCCATGCAGCGGCATTGTAAATCCGGTTCGGATAAGCCCATTGTGAAATAACTTGCGCGTGGTATTCTTCAATCTCCGGAAGCAGGTGTTCGGGGATGACGTCCACGCCCATTTCTGCAAGCATTTCGGGGGTTTTATGGTTGATCAGCGAATCTGCATGATAGGGCCGGCCGGCCAATATAACGAGTTGGCGGTTTTCGCGATCGGCTCTATCTATTGTAATTTTAACAGCTTCCTGCAAATCTGTCCGGTATTTTTCCTGTTCTTTTGCGGCAGCTTTAAAAGCCCGCATAAACTGGTAACGGTTGACACCGAATGGTTTCACATAGTCATAGCATGCGCGGCGCAACAATTTCTCATCGCCAAAATGCATGCTTGGCGTGTCGATAGGCGTTTTATATTTTTCTTCCGGATTGATGGAGCTGCGAATTACATCGCCATAGCCGCTTACAATGGGACAATTGTAAGTATTTTGTGCACCTTTATATTCTTTCCGTTCGAAAACGGTAATCGGGTAAAAAATACGGTCGACCATGTTTTCGGCCAATTCGATAACGTGCCCGTGCATGAGTTTTGCAGGAAAACAGATGCTGTCGGACATCACGGTTCCGGAGCCTTTCAAGTATAGCGGCATGGTGGACGGACCGGACAGGATGACGCGCATTCCGCAATTGGTAAATAAGGTATTCCAAAACGGAAAATGTTCGTAGATGCCCAAAGCGCGCGGAATTCCGATGCGAATTGTTTTTTGCAGCTTTATTTGCGGTTCGGTATTTCGGTCGAACAATAATTTATTTTTATATTCGAACAGATTGGTTCCGGGTTCTTTTTTCTCTCCTTTATTTGAAAAAACCTTTTCACATTTATTCCCGGAATAGAATACGGTTTGATTGGGAAATGTGAATTTGCTTACCACGCAATTGTTTTCACAACCTTTACAATTGAGTAATTGCGTTTTTGACGAAACGGCTTGTTCCTGATTTTCCAATCCGATAAACGTTGTTTGAATTTCGTTTAATTCGTATTTCGCTTGCGCGGAAAGCGCTGCGCCGTAAGCACCCATGAGTTCGGGAATGTTGCTGCTGTGTACTTTTTTTCCTGACAAAAGTTCCAAAGCACGATGAATAGCGGGGTTTTTAAAGGTTCCGCCATGCACAACGATGCAGTTTCCAAGTTCGGACACATCACGAAGTTTCAGAACTTTGTATAATGCATTTTTAATAACGGCATAGGCCAAACCTGCTGAAATATCGGCCGTTGTTGCATTTTCGCGTAAAGCCTGTTTCACTTTTGAATTCATAAAAACGGTACAACGCGTTCCCAAATCGCAGGGATATTCGGCACTGCAAGCCAATTGAGCAAAATCGGCCGCCGAATAATTCAATGAATTTGCAAAATTTTCGACAAATGAGCCGCAGCCGGACGAACAAGATTCGTTCAATTCAATTTTATTGACCATTTTATTTTTAATGAAAATGGCTTTCATGTCTTGACCGCCAATATCCATGATAAAACTTAAATCAGGATAAAGGAAATGCGCCGCTTTGTAGTGGGCAATGGTTTCGACCAAACCCAAATCGAGCCCAAAGGCTGCTTTCATAAGGTCTTCGCCATATCCGGTAACGGCGGTTTGCGTGATTTTGACATCGCTTTTGGCTTCGGAAATTGCATTTTTCAATGCATCCAAACCTGTTTTCACAGTTTGAATAGCATTGCCGTTGTTGTTGGCATAATACCTGAAAAGCAGTTCCTGCTTCTCTCCTATCAATACGATTTTTGTGGTTGTAGATCCGGAATCAATTCCCAAAAAAGCATGTTTCCCTCTGTAATCTTGTAGATCGACAAGCGGAACTTCTTTATCTACGCGTTGTTCCTGCCATTTCGCGAAAGCGTTTTTATCTTCAAACAAAGGACTTAAACGATCAACAACAGTTGTTTGCGTATTTGTAATTTGATGAATCCGGTTGATAATGCTTGAGAGTGTTTCTGTTTTTATTTGGCCGGCAGCTTCCAACGCAGCACCCATGGCGGGCATGAGTTCCGGATGTTCGGGCGTAACAACATCGGCATCGTTCAAGCGCATGACTTGTTGAAAAACAATTTGCAGTTGGGGAATGAATGAAAACGGGCCACCGATGAACATGACTTTCGGTTTGATCGTAAATCCACGAACGAGCGTATTCATTGCTTGTACGGCCACTGCATGAAAAACAGAAGCCATGATGTCCGACACCGGCACTTTCCGATTGGATAGATTTTGGACGTCTGTTTTTGCAAATACGCCGCAACGCGAAGCGATGGGATATATTTGCGTGGCGGATGCGGCGACCTCACTAACTTCTTGCATCGGAATGTTGAGCAAGGATGCCATTTGATCGATGAAAGCACCTGTACCACCGGCACAGTTTCCGTTCATGCGAATATCGGGATTTTTACCGTTTTCGAAAAAAATCAATTTGGACTCTTCGCCTCCGATGTCCATGAGTACATGCACATCGGGATATTGCTGTTTGATGACTTCGGTCGCAGCAACCACTTCCTGCACAAACGGAGTTCCGATTTTTTCGGATAATCCAATGCCGGCTGAGCCTGTAACGGCAAAGCTCACGTGCACATCTTCGCCCAAATGCCGCTTGACATCGGAAAGCAACTCTGCAACGACTTCCAAAATGAGGGTATTGTGACGGCGATAAGCGGAGTAAACCAATTTTTGATTTTCATCAAAAACAGCTAATTTAGCGGTAGTAGAACCTATGTCGAGACCTATTCGGCACATCTTCTTCCTATCCCTTTTTAATGATCTTAAACCTAAAAGAACCTTTAAGTATAAGCGTATTTAATACAACTCCGCTTGGTTGTTCTGTAGTTGCTCCTCCAATATATACGTATTGAACAACATTGGATCTTACCGGATAATAAACAGTTAATTTTTCTTTTACAGGCTTGCCCGGCAACGTTTCAAATGCTCCGTCAATCCAAATTTCAATTGCTTTCAAATCAGGATTATAAACTTCTTTATGGTTTGTAATTTCCATCAAGACGTCCCCTTCATAAAAGCCGATTCTTTCAATCGAGCGATGTTGTTGCATAACAACTGAAGGTAACGACGTACCATTTATAGCCAATGGATATGGATAAAGTTTTGCAGCAGCATCCGAAATTACGCCAGATGAGTTAATTGAAATACCCAAAAAACGTCCTCTGACATTACCAATTCCTTTGGCAGGAGCATCATAAAATTTGCCCGTAGCATCATAGTAGAGTTCTTCCAAACAACTTGGCCCACTAATACTCAAATTGACAGTGTCTATCTTTCTGCTTAGATCAAATGTATCGTTTACAAATGGCGCCATGTGCAACCACCAGTCTTCCATCAAAATTCCTCTTGGATAGGTCCTTTTATTTCTTACCATGTACGTATAATCCAATGCAGATGCAGTAATAGGAAAAGTATTTGAAAATTCTCCAAAATCCGCATAAATAGCAGAGGGAACTATTTTCAATTTCCCGTGGGAGTGAAAAACATCATAATTGCGCGTGAATGTACCCGACACTTTAAAAAACTGGGTTGTATCATCAATATTCGCCTCTGTATCTGATGTGTTGCAATATGTATAATTACATGTATGTGTTCCTATAGGATATACAAAGTTAGTATCTGAGCTCACGTGTCCATCCATAAAAAACTGAAGTTTAACACTATGCGAAACTTGACATGAATTCAAGGACAAAGCATAAAACCCATCTTTAATATGTGTATAAAACCGCCTGCCATTTATAGAAACACCAACTATCCCGTCGGTTACTTTCTTCCCGGAACATTCATTTACATTTCCTTGAATCGTTAAAACATCGAGTGCAGCGATATTTATTTTGACAACACCATAATTCACATCCGTTTTGAAAGATCCTAAATACGCTGTATAAATGGGCTCCCGAGATATTCCACAATCTCTATATACTGTAAAAGACAATTCTTTGTCTTTAGGTACAAATCCAAACACATCGCCATTACCATTTGTTATTCCCGTTCCTGTTCTATTTCCGTATGTAGTCATATTTTCTACATTTATTACCACGGTTAAAGCGGAAATAGGTGCATCATTTTGGTCGACCAATTTCATTCTAAACTCCACTATCTGGTTAGGCAGATCGCAATTCCAAAACGAGAAATGCCTCACTTGTCCAATATATTTATCTCCTTGTTTTGTTGCAATTCCTTCTTCAATCCAGAGTCCTAAATCTTCATCAAAATACCAAAGAGGGATAGTAGCAGGAGCTTCCACCAATAATGTTGACGGAATCAACATAGTCATTGTTGCCGGTTTATTTTTATCTAACTGAAGTTTCTCTCCATTTTCGCCTTCCAGTTCAACAGCCATCATTCCGAACGTTTGTAAAAAACGATATTCATTTGCCCCATTTAAAGCCATCAGATTACCGGGCATAAACTGATCAAAATTCTCATCTTCCGGATTAAGATAAAATGCCGACACAGAAACAGTTCCATTATATGTTTTTCCTGTTGCCTCGTCAATAACAGAACCGGCACTAAAATCAAGGGCGCTTCCAGAACTTCCAACGTTGATGCCTCCTCCATTGATCGCAGAAAATGTTCCTGAAATTTCTTTTTCTATGAGTTGGATTTGAACATAATTATCCGCTTTGCTATGTGTTGAAAATGCACGAATACCATTAAAATATCCATCTTTACTCACTTTTACACTACCAACCGTTGCATCTATAATCACATCATCTATGCGAAATTCTCCATTTTTATCTGTTGTCACAACAACAAAACTGTTCGAATTCTCAGTTTTAAATCCGGCAGCCACACTGGCTCCTTCAATGGGTTCTTGATTCTTGTCTATCACACGCCCCACAACAGAAGTTACAACCGGTTGAAATGTCCTTTTTATATCCGGGGCCCCAGTCGCTTCATAAACTTTTTCCGAACGATCTTCAATTTTACATGTTACAAAGATAGTGATGAAAAAACTTGTTATTACAAGTAAATGTCTAATTTCCAGAGTAGCAACTGCCATAAGTATCCAATAATTAATTATCCAACAAGCGTTTATAAGCTAACGCAAATAAAAACTAACACAAAGATAACCAATTTTTGTCAAACAGCAAAACTTATTTACACTCCTAATCGTTTCGTTTCTCTACGATTGGTAATCGAAAACACGATGGTTAACAATACAAAAATTCCCGTTAGTACCCACGCAAGACGACCTAAATAATCGCCGTATTTTACAAAGAATGTTATTTCTTTGTTGGCATTTATTTTTTGAGCAATAACATCTTCCGTCCAATATTTTGTTTTTTGGAAAACATCGCCGCGCTGATTGATAAAGCACGAGATTCCTGTATTTGCCGAACGGGCAATATCCCTACGGGTTTCTATTGCACGCAAACGCGCATAAGCTGCATGTTGGCGATGACCGAAAGTATTTTTCCACCAACCGTCGTTAGTGATAATGCAAATAAATTCTGCACCATTTTTCACAAATTCGGAAACAAATTCACCATAAACAGATTCGTAACAAATGACAGGCGAAAACGGCGGCGTTTGATTTTCAGAATAAAAGACTTTGCGTTCTTCGCTAATACCAAGCGTTCCGATAATTCCACCCAAATTAACAGCCAGTTTTTCCATCGGTTTGATGTATTTTACAAACGGCATAATTTCGGCGCCGGGCGTAAGTTTGGATTTGTAATATAATTGCTCGGCTTTTGTAGGCGTGATGAGAACAGCGGTATTATGTGCTTCATAAAAAATCTCATTATTATAGCTACGGGTTGCGGGTGTGTGCTCTTCTCCAGGCAGCAAATAGCGATAGGACGACATTCCGGCCAGGAGTTCCGTTTGCGGATGTTCGCGCAAAAAGCCTTGAATTAGCTGTATGCTGGGCGAATATGGAACCTGATCTTCCCAAACATATTCCTGAATCATGCTTTCAGGCGTGACAATTAAACGTGTTTCAGGTGTTATTTTTTGTTGAGCCAGTTGAAGCATTTTCAACGTTGCTTCGGTTGGCAAAATATTGTATTGTTCGCTGTACGGATCGATGTTCGGCTGAACAACAACGACCTCAACGGGATTTATTTTTTCTTCATACGTTAAATACCGATATAAAGAAAGCCAAATCGGCAAAACAACTGCAAAAACGGCAATTGCCAAAGCGTATCGGATTTTTTTCTTTTGTTCGGGAGCAAACCAAATCCGAGCAATTACGCTGAAAATGGCAGCATTTACACCTAAAATCCACAAGCTACCGCCAAGTGCTCCAGTGTATTCATACCATTGTATCCATTGCGGAGTATTGGCAAAACCGTTCCCTAAATTCAACCACGGCCACGATAAATCCCAACGCAAATGAAAGAATTCATATGCCAACCAATAAGCGGCGAGAATGCCCAAGGCGCGATGTCCATTGGTAATCGCTTTGCGCGAATAGTGATACAAATGAAATACCCAGGCCTGTAATCCCGAGTTGATAGTAAACGCCAAAACGGCCATGGGAGTAGCATACCACACCCAATAAGTAGTGATGATATTCCAAAGTAAAAAAGCTAGAAACGACAATCCAAAAACGGTGAAACGTCCGAATTCTTTCCGGTGGTTTGTTACATAATCTTCGATTAGAAACAGCGGCACCAATGCTACAAACAACAAGGGCGCAACGCCAACAGATACCCAGCCAAAACTTAATAAGAGGGCGGAGAGCAGGGATAATAGTAAGAGGTGTTTTTTCTTCATTGATTGAGGATGATGGTTAAGGATTGAGCACTACGCTTCTCTAAACTCTAAACCTTAAACTGTTTATACACTAAGTTTTTGATATGCTTGTAGCCAGCGGTCGGGAATTTCGTCGCGCATAGCCATTTCGTAATCGTTATATGAGCACGGAAGCAGATATTGCCGATTGTATTTCTCCTGATTTTCAGGTTTGCAGGGCACTTCCATCCACCAACGATCGCTTTTTTTACTTTTGTAAAAAACAATATCGTAAGTATTGTCTTTTAGCGAAACAAAATATTTTTTGTATTGATCTTTTTCTTTATATGGGTCTTCTTGCTTGCGGTTGTAATAGCCTTCGACAAAATACCATAAAGCCGTTGCGACAGCGAGAGCGGTTTGATGCTGATTGTCGAAAGCGGGATTCATTTCATAAAATCCAATAGAGGTAAGCTTGTCGCTCATTCCGGCATAACGGATGATTTGACAGGCTTCTTCGATTGTAAATCCTGTCGGAGCCGCATTTTCATTACCCGGAGCATCGGCTTGACGAATGGCGGAAATATCCACACTCATCATATCGGCATTGCGCACAACAGGCTCCACTTCTTGCAGATGATTGCGCAATGAGCCCAAGCGATGTGCATCGAAATACAAACTCGACATTAAGTTGATCGATTCGCGATCGACAAAATAGGTTTGATATCCCAAATTGGTGTAATTGAATAAAAAGTTGGGTGCGCTGACAATCATTTTACCCAAATAAGACTGGGAATCGAGTTCTTTATCGGGGTCGCCTATATCGAATTGATTATCGATGGAGACCAAATTGATCACTTTTCCAAGTTTTTCGTAGGCTTTGTAATTGGCAAATGTTAAGTCTTGAGAACCGCCCAAAACAACGGGAAGAATCTTGCGTTCAATCAAATAAGCGATTACTTCGCTTAAAGCGAAATAAGTATCTTTGATGGTGTTTCCGGGTTTAATATTTCCAAGATCGACAATTTTCGGATTGAAATTTCCACAAAACAAATTGTAAAATTGTTCGCGAACAGCGTCGGGTGCTTTTTCAGAACCCTTGTTGTTAAAAGCGTTTCGCGATTCTTCGACGCCGATAATGGCGATATCGATTTTATCCAGATCCGGAAAATTATTTTCTTCTGTAAATGCCGATATTTGGTTCCTCAAGCGCTCACGCGTATCGTTCGGATTGAAGTTTTGTTCTTTTATTTCAAGAGGTTTGAAGTAGATTTCGAGTTCCATAATGTTTGAAATTCTGACATTGTAATAATTCTGGTATTACCGAATTTTTCAAGAACAAGTAGATCTTTATCACCTGTTATTAAGTAATCCGCCTGCGAATCTTTCGCTAATGCTAACAAAAAATTGTCTTTATCGTCTCTACATGCGTTCACCGTCGAATGAACCAAACAATATTCTGCATGTAGCGCAATCAACTGTAATAAATCTTCTAACTCGGAGAATAAAAAGAACGATTTTAATTTGGGACGTCTGGCAACATCTACAAATTCTTCCATCAGTTCTTCACTAAAGACAAGTGTAATCTTTTGTTTTAACAACAAAACATCTATAAAATCATATTTCTTTGTCAAAAGAAAACTAATCCACAAATTAGTATCAATAATGATTTTAATTTTTGTGCGCATATCTTGCGTTTCTTACATATTCCACTTCTTTAGAGATTGCTTCTATATCGGGAACCATGTGTTCATTTTCTCGCAATTTATCCAACATCAATGCAAAATCTTTATCCGTTTTGATATGGATTAAATTTAAATCTGAGAGGTCTCGAAGAAGTTTTTTTGCTTTTGGATTTACTATTTCGATATTTAATGTTTCCATATTCTTCGCTTATTTTGACAAAGATACAAAAAAAAATTAACAAAGTTTATCTTTTCCAGAACGCCGGTGCGAAAATTACCAATACGGTAAAGAGTTCCAAACGTCCGATGAGCATGAGGAAAGATAAAAACCATTTCACAAACGGCGTAAATTCGGCATAGCTACATGTGGCGCATATTTGTCCGAATGCGGGACCGGCATTGTCCAATGAAGATGCAACTACGCTCATTGCGGTTATAATATCATATCCGCAAACAGATACGATAACGGAACCGAAAATAAAAACAGTGATGTAGAGGAAAAAGAATGCCAACGTGCGAACGATGATTTCGTGCGGGACATCGCGCCCGTTGAAACGCAATAAAAATATGGCTCGCGGATGAATTAGCTGACGAAATGCCATTACCATGTTTTTAAACAAAATGGCATGCCTCGAAATTTTAATACCGCCAGTGGTAGAACCCGCACAGGCACCGACAAATAATGTGATGAAAAGGATGAATTGCGCCGACGGAATCCATGCCGAATAATCGGTAGAAACAAAGCCTGTTGTTGTTAAAACAGACACCAACATAAAGCCGGCATGACGGAAATTCGCTTCAAGCGCTGAATCTTTTATAAACGTATTTAATAAAAATCCCAATACTAATGCGCCGAAGATAATATACGCCAGATAGAAACGTATTTCGGTATTTTCTTTAATCCGTTCGAATTTCCGCATGATAGCGAAATAATACAACGAGAAATTCACACCTGCCAGGATCATAAAAATCAAACAAACATATTGCAAATAGGGCGAAAATGACATTACACTGTCATTTTTTGTAGAAAATCCGCCTGTGGCAATTGTCGAAAATGAATGGCAAACAGCATCAAACAAATCCAAACCTCCAAAAAGCAACAATATCATTTGTGCCACTGTCAAACTTATATATATTAAGCAAAGCCGTTTAGCTGTTCCGGCAATACGCGGATGGATTTTGTCTTTGGTTGGTCCGGTGGCTTCGGCTGCGAACAGCTGACTTCCGCCAATTCCCATAATGGGCAAAATGGCCAAACAGAATACAACGATTCCGATACCGCCCATCCAATGGGTAAGCGACCGCCAAAACAACAAACTTTTTGGCAGGCTCTCCACATCATTCAGAATGGTAGCTCCTGTTGTTGTAAAGCCTGACATGGCTTCGAAAAAAGCGTCCGTGTATGAAGGGATGCATCCATGAAGTATGAAAGGCAAGGCTCCGAATGCAGAAACGATAATCCATGAAAAAGTAACAGTGATAAAGCCTTCGCGGCGTTGAAAATCCTGCTGTCCTCTGGTTCTGCGACCTGTCACAATCCGCAAAAACCCGCTTGCGGCAATACAAATCAAAGCGCTCTCGAGCAAGGGCATTGTGCCGCTATCTTTATAAAAAAAACCAACGGCAACGGCCATCAACATTGAAACGCCCGTCACTCCCACAAGAGCGGCGAGTACTTTTAAAATCAAGCGATGATTTAAATATGTTCTCCGTTTCATGATTTATCTGAAGAATTTTGAAACTTTTTGAATAGCTTCCGGCAAAGCAAAAATCACCACGCGATCGTTGGGCTGAATACGGAAATGTCCGAGTGCAATAAAACTTTCTTCGTTGCGTATAATTCCACCAACAACAGCGCCTTGCGGCAATCCTAAATCGTAAATCGGTTTTTTCGTTGCTTCGGAATCTTTTTTTACAATAAATTCCAATACTTCGGCATCAATACCGCTCAAAACACGCGTGTCTACTACATTATCATCAATGGTGAAACGGGCGATATAGCCGGCGGTAATTAATTTTTTGTTAATAATGGTATCTATTCCGATGTTTTGCGAAAGCCCGATATAATCGACATTTTCTACCAACGCAATGGTACGCTTAACGCCGTATTTTTTTGCGTGCAGACATGTTAGGATATTGGTTTCCGTACGATTGGTAACGGAAATAAATGCGTCCATGCGCTCAATACCTTCTTCTTCCAAAAGACTGATGTCGGTAGCATCTCCATTAATAACCATCGTTTTATTCAATGATTGCGCAATATTCAAGCAGCGTTCGCGATCGGTATCAAGCAGTTTTACATTCATTTCATCTTGCAAACGCAAGGCTGTACGGCGTCCGATACGTCCACCTCCGACTACCATCACATTTTTCACGGAAACGTGCTGCTTTCCACCGAGTCTGAACAATTCGGCTTGACCTTCCGAATTTGTAATTACATAAGCCAAGTCGTCTTCCAAAAACATATCGGCACCGCGAGGGATAATGGTTTTTCCATCGCGGTGGATGGCCACGGCACGAAAACTCAAACGGCCATGTTCGCGAGCAATTTCATCCAGCGTTTTATTTAAGACTTTGGCTTCTTTACTTAAACGGATGAGATATAGAAAGAGTTTATCGTTGTCGAACGAAAGTACTTCGGTTGCTCCGGTTTGACTGAGCAAACCGATGATTTCAAGCGCTGCAATGTATTCGGGACAAACCATTTCATCGACGCCAAGTGTCGCAAAAAATTCTTTATTTTCGTCCGACAAAAATTCCGGATCATTAATCCGGGCAATCGTTCGTTTGGCACCCAATTTTTTAGCAAGAATACAGGATAAAAGATTAGGCGATTCTTCGTGGACAACAGAAATAAACAAATCGGTATTGCCGATATTGGCTTGTTTCAACACGTCAATCGAAGTCGGGTCGCCGGCAAGGGTCAAAATATCGGTATTGGCCTCCAACAAACCCAACAAATCGTGACGGGGATCGACCACAGTAATGCTATGATCTTCATTTTTTGATAACATTTCGGCCAAGTGAAAACCAAGTTCACCATCGCCGGCAATAATTATATTCATTGTAAAAACTGAAAAATATTAGACAAAGGTAATATTTTTTTGCGCATTCACCAAAAAACCCGTATCTTCGCACTGAAATTTTCACAATAAAATGATTGTCCGCATAACCAAATCGAATTACACCTTTCAGTTTATCCTGCTAACAGCATCTATTTTGGCGCTGTGGATCAAAAACTTATGGAACCCAGCACCTCCTATTTTATTTTCCGGAAAAGATTTTTTGTATCCTATTTTATTCGAGTCTTTGTGCAGCCATCCCCTTTTATCAATGCTAACAGCTTTCTTCCTTTTGTTGTTTCAGACATTTTTCCTTAACCATATTTTAAGTTCGCATTCGATTTCCAAAAATCCAATTTTTGCCGTTTCACTGTTCTTTTTGCTATGCAGCTATAGCAATAACATGCAGACCTTAAGTCCAATGCTGATTGCAAATACCTTTCTTTTAGGCAGTATTCAGGCTGCACTTAAAATTTATGATGAAAAATCGCCCTACCAACATACGTTTGATGCCTCGGCTTTACTTGCTATTGCTTCATTTTTCCATCCGCCGTTATTATTTTTATTTCCAATACTTTGGCTTATCTTTCTGGTTTATGCCGTGAATAAATGGCGTGAATGGGCTATTTGTTTCTTCGGATTTATATTTCCATATGCAGCCTTATGGTTGATTTTGTATATTTCGAATCTCTCTTCTATATGGCAAAGTTTTTATTTCCAAATTGTTAAAGAAGATTTTTTTAATCCCGATTTTTTACAAACATCAACATTGGTTTTTATTTTATTTTTCTCATTTTGCATGTTGTTATCGTTATTTTTTGTCAATAATCGCATGTTGGATGTAGAATTGGCTCAACGAAAGAAAATATGGACCATGCAGTTATTTTTTATCGGTTCCTTTATTCTTTTTGTTTTCTCCAATCATTCATTGTCCGAAAGCCTAATTTTATTGCCGACCGGTGCATTTCTGATGTCGGAATATTTTTACCGGAGCAAGTCAATGCTTGTATCCGAAATTCTTTTCGGCGCATGGCTATTACTGATTTTGACACAAAACTTCATCCCTATTTTTTAATATTTTTATTATGAAAACTTTACAATTTTTTATTCTCGCTCTCATTTTTGCGGTTTCATTTTCAGCTTGTAAAAATGGCAAACACTGTCAAAATATTGATTGTAACGACGGTTACTATGCTTTTAGCGAAGGCAACAGAAACGACAATTGGGATATTGCCGAAATTCACATGAATTATCCTGTTTTCAATGATACATCTATTGCTGCAATTCAAGAACTCAATACCGCAATCCGTACTTTTGTAGATACGGCCGGCATTTTATATTTCAGAGCAAATATAGATTCTACGTTTGACTACAAACAAAAAATGGGGGCTAATGAAATTTTCGAATTGAAAGGCACTTCTGAAATAAAAATGAATGTTCAACCGTTTATTTCCGTGCTTATTTCATCTTTTCACATCACCATTGGAAAAGCGCCGGACATGAGCTTCCGCGCTTTCAACTACGATGTTGAACGTTCTGTGCTTTTAAATTTCGAGGATATTTTCAACATGAACAAACTCGAAATGATTAACAATTTGATCAAAGAAGAATTGAAGGCGAATGCACAATGTGACGAACTTTTAAAACCGATTGACCGCGATTATAAACGTGCCGTTTTTGTAAATGAAGGCGTGATGTTTTACTTTACGCCCGAAGAAATCGGAGGAAAAGATTGCAGCAACATTGCGTACATACTTATCAGCTACGACAAATTGAATCGAATCAAGGCTTGGCACAACTCATTCCACGCTTTGGATTGCTGCATGAAGCTATCTCGATAGTTTATTTTTTTCGTTTTAAGACAATCACACTTCGCGCCGGTAGATACAAGTGTAAATACGCTTTATCGTTTGCCGGTTGCGTAAAATACTCCATTTGATCGTCAATTCGATTTTGTCCGTCGAAGACTGCCGAATCACTATTTAATACAATGTGGTAGGAACCGGCATCAATGAGAATGCCGTAATCAGCAAACGATTTTGTCGGATTAAAATTGAAAACAAACAATAATTCGTTTCGCTTAAAAGCCAATACTTGATCCGAAATATTCTGAGCAATAGCAAAACACGGCTGTTGGTATATCTTTTCCGTTTTCAAAAGATTAATCATGCTTTCATCAAAAGCATTTAAAAAATGATAACGCAAATTGGCATCACTCATCAAGCTCCACTGGCGGCGAGCATAATGATAGCTCCATTTATTGCCTTCGCGTGGAAAATCGATCCATTCCGGATGCCCGAATTCGTTACCCATAAAAGTCAGATATCCGTTCCCTGCCGTTGAAGCGGAAAGCAAGCGAATCATTTTGTGCAACGCCATACCGCGTTCAACAATCAAATTCGGTTGAAAAACATTCATGGCAGTGTACATTTCTTCCCCGATTAAACGGAAAATGATCGTCTGATCGCCCACCATCGCCTGGTCGTGGCACTCTGCATAGCTGATTGTTTTTTCGTCTTTCCGTTTATTTGTCAATTCATAAAACAAATCACCTACATGCCAATTCTCATCTTTTTTCTCTTTGATGATTTTAATCCAATAATCGGCCACGCCCATACTCATACGGTAATCGAAACCAACGCCGCCGTCTTTAAACGGCATAGCTAAACCCGGCATCCCACTTACATCTTCAGCAATAGAAAGTGCATTTGTATTGGTTTGATGTATTAATTTATTCGCAAGAATTAAATATGTAATCGCATCATCGTCTTGATTGCCGTCGTAATAAAAGTTGTAATTCGTAAAATCGCGGCCTAATCCGTGGTCGTAATACATCATACTTGTAACGCCATCGAAGCGAAACCCGTCGAACTTAAATTCGTCCAGCCAATACTTCAAATTGGAAAGTAAAAACGTAATAACCTCATCTTTTCCATAGTCGAAACAGCGTGAATTCCAAGCCGGATGCTGGCCGCGAGGTCCGTTATGAAAATACAAATCTTCCGTTCCATCCAATTTACTCAAGCCTTCGAGTTCGTTGTTCACAGCGTGCGAATGCACCACGTCCATAATCACAGCAATGCCCAAACGATGTGCTTCGTCAATGAGTTCTTTTAATTCTTCCGGTGTCCCGAAACGAGAGCTAACTGCAAAGAAATTGGAAACTTGATAGCCGAACGAACCGTAGTACGGATGCTCTTGAATAGCCATTAACTGTAAAACATTGTATCCAAGCTCGGCAATATGTGGCAACACATTATTTTTAAATTCGACAAAAGAACCAACCTTGCATTCTTCGGTTCCCATACCAATGTGCGCTTCATAAATAAAGGGATTTTCAACTTTTTTCGGTTGTTTATTTTTCCATTTATAAACTTCCGGACTCCACACTTGCGCCGAGAAAATTTTACTTTTTTCATCCTGAACCACACGTCGGCAATAAGCAGGAATACGTTCTCCCGAACCGCCTTCCCATTCGATTAAAAGCTTGTATAAATCGCCGTGATGGAGTTTAGTTGACGAAAGCTCTATTTCCCAATTTCCATTTTCAATAGCTTTAAGTTGGTATTCCGGAGTTTTTTGCCAATTATTAAAATCGCCGATTAAATAAATAGCTGTTGCATTGGGCGCCCATTCGCGTAAAATCCATGTTCGTCCGACTTTATGCAGCCCATAATACAGATGGTTATTAGCAATATCTGTCAGTGTTTTTTTATAATCCGTAAAATCAAGTTCTTTGATTTCGGCTTTTTCCAAACGCCGAAGAATGGTGTGTTCGTATGGTTTTAGCTGCGGATCGTTTTGTATAAGCGCGATTGTCTTCATAGCATCGGCATTAGAATTTCAGCAAAGATACGAATTAATTATTAATTGCTAATGATTAATATGATGACAAGATTTCGCCTGCAGCGAAAATTTCATCGCGAATTTGTGGAGATGACACGGATTTTCGCAGAGGATTTTTCCCTAACAGCTCTTTGCCTTTCAACTTAAAACAAAACCTAACAGGATTTTAAAATCTGTTAGGTTTGTCCAACTCTATCCGGTTGTTTTTTTAATCTTGAAGGCAACGGACGGGTATGCCACAAGCCCTGCCGTAGAAGGAACGATCAATTCCTGCAACGCTTGAGTGGAAGTAACGGTGCCATGCATGCGCTGGACTGTAGCCGGAGGACGACCAAAAGAAAGCGTGCGTGCTTCGATAGTAGAATCTGCCGCCGTTATCGCGATAGCCTGCTGCGAGCACAGAAAATCCTGTAGCTTGCTTCGTTCCTGTAGCAAAGTCCGATGATTTTAAAATTGCACCTGCATTAGTACCTATAAATTTAATCCCATCCGTATTGTGGTTCTTTACCCCTGTCTCAACAGCATTTAACATATCACCCCACTCGCCGTCCGAAGGAACGTGCCAACCCGGAGGACAGATACCACGGCCACATGCTGACGTAGGGTTGCCCGAGGCGTATTGAGAGTTTAACTGCGTTGACGGAGGTTCCGACCAAGTACCGACTCCGTCTGTAGAAACAGCAGCTTCCCACGTATAGAAGGCGCCCCATGTATCACAATCTGTAAGTGCAGCAGTTGTAAAAAGATTACTGCCCGGACACCAGAAAGAACCTATGCCGGGAACACCATTGTTCGTTGATGTAAAAGGCTGATTGGCAGCCGAGCGAAAAGTTAATCCCGTTTGATAATTCAAGTTCTCTCGCATCCACCATCTATTATCTGCCATTTTAATGATTTCATACGTTTTTACAGGCGTTTCACGGGTATCGGTCATCATTTTGACAGAACCAATAGCTTCACCACCAGTAATGGTATTAGGAACAGGAGTTTCAAGGGTTGTATTTAAGTCTTTTAAAGTAAAAGTTACTTGTGCGACGTCTTTGCAATATGTGGGATTGGTAGCAACAACAGAAATAGTGAAAACATCATTATCAGTCGGATTGGAAATCGTAAAAGAAACCTGTGGAGAAGCGGTACCGTTACCGGTAATTGCAACCGCTGGGGCTATCGAAGAGGTATAAGTTGGAATCGTAATTGTATACATCCAAATTCCTGTTGTAGAAGGAATGGAAAGATTATATTTTCTTGTTTTTGAATTTACCTTGAACCCAATTTCATTCCAAACAGGAATAGATTCGCAGGCATCGGCAACAGCAGTAAAAACAATGGGTAAAGATTCGGTACACTCTCCTTCCACACAACGCACGGACAGCGCGTCCGCACGATTCTGCGTGGAGGAGCCGGTTACTGAATTTACGCTGTTTGTAAATATTTTTGAATACGCTTGGGTGCCGTTAGTATTGACTGTACTCGTCCAAAAAAGAGCTTGCGTACCATTGCCCGAATAGGCACCGGCAGTGGTACGCAAGCCTGCAGCCAAAGCAGAGAACCCGAAACTATCTTTGTTAGCCACAGCAGAGCCTGTCCAAAGATTTTTATATGCTTGATTATTATTGAAGGTGCCGCGTGCAGCGTCTTTTAGCAGATATCCAGTATTGGCCGTGGCACCAATAGCGGAAATCATTCCATCCCATTCGCTATTCGTTGGCAAATGCCAACCATCTGGACAAATTCCCTGTTCACCAAGGGATGTATTTACCGCTGTATTGGTAGAATTTGCGTAAGCTACCCAAAAAGGATAAAGTGCTCCCCAATATTCACAAGCCAAAGGATCGGCTTGGTTATAGTTAGGTGCATAGACTGATGCATTTAATGGTCCGGGCCCCGGACAGTAATACGTGCTTCTCGAACTTAGAAATGTATTTGCAGTGGTATTGTTTGAGAAAATAGGATTATTTAACCCCTTGCGATAACGCAAATTTTCCGCCATCCAGCGTTTGCCATCGGGCATAATCACGGTTTTGTAGGTTTGTCCGTCGCGCGAGTCGGTAAACGTGCCGCCGTCGGTTTGGGCGAGGATTGAGAAGGCAAAGCAGAAATGCAGAAGTGCAAAAGTGCAGAAGACGGTCATTTTTCTGCATTTCTGCGCTCTTGCGCTTCTGCATTCTTGCATTTTTGCATTCCTGCCACGAAGTAGTTGTGTTTTCATGTTGTGTATTTTTAATTGTTATTTATTTCCATCAAGCCCCGAAGGGGCTGTATATGCATAACAAAAAGGCGCAAGTTGAAATCTTATTCTTATAGAGGTACCTGCAAGCACCCATGGCAAAAATAAGACACAACTCACGCCGGAACACAGCATGAGCGTATCGCTTATTAATTCTTTTGCCATTGAAAGTTTGCAGGTTTTCTATAAAAGAATTAAAGCTAACGCTTTTTTTATGTATAATTAATTAGTGTTTTTCTATATTTTTTTTATTTTGTTTTCTTGTTAACTTGTAACCTTGTTAACATTTATTTCCGCAAAGTTATGAATAAATTTTTAAAATACAAAATGTCAGTAAACAAAAAGAGCCTGCCTTTCTTAAGACAAGCTCTTTATGATGTGCAAAGTTAAAATTATTTTTTCTTTGCAACAGCTTTTTTAGCGGCTGGTTTAGTTGCTTTTTTAGCAGCTGGTTTTGCAGCTTTTTTAACAGCTGGCTTTGCAGTTGCTTTTTTAGCTGTAGCTTTTTTAGCAGCTGGTTTCGCAGTTGCTTTTTTAACTGTAGCTTTTTTAGCGGCTGGTTTTGCAGTTGCTTTTTTAGCAGCAGGTTTTGCAGCTTTTTTAGCAGCAGGTTTTGCAGTTGCTTTTTTAGCAGCAGGTTTTGCAGCTTTTTTAGCAGCAGGTTTTGCAGCTTTTTTAGCGGCAGGTTTAGCAGCAGCTTTTTTAGCAGCAGGTTTAGTTGCTTTTTTAGCAGCAGGTTTTGCAGCTTTTTTTACAGTTGCTTTTTTTTCAGTTGCAGTTGTTGTTTCCATTTTTTTTGATTTTTGATTAATAATGGTTTTATTTATTTGTTTGTTTGTTCCTGTATTTAGGCGGATCTCAAAATCCGAAAGCACATTCATATAGTTGATAAAGGCTTCGTACGGACTTGCGTATGGATTGAAATAACGGTGCACTTCACCATCAGAGAACCATTTGGTAGACATATAGTAGAAATGGTCGCTGTTTTGCAGATATGCCCAGTCTTTTTGAATTTCCGTATCTTTCGAAAGTTTCACTTGTTCTTCGAGTGCATACAATTTTTCAAAAGCCTCTTCCTGCATATCGTTTCCGAGCCATGCAGTCAAGTCACGTTCTTCATCGGCCCAAGAAATCGGATGCGGAACGTGTACCGGAGATGCAGGCGACAAATCTTCCACCAATTCTTTCGGTGTTTTGAAAGTATAGTTCGAATTTGTAAATACCGCTTTCGGCAATGCCTTAAAAAATTCGAAAATGCCGGTATCTTTCCATTGATGTTCTCCAAAAGTTTCGTAATCCATAAAAAGATTGACTACTTCTTGTTTTGCGTCCACATGATTCAACCATTGCACAAATTTCTCGCTGGTTAACGGCCATCCGGCCCACGATTGTTGTGAGAAACGGAAAGCAATATCGTCGCTCAAATGATAGTTTTTCAGAAACATCTTCAAGCGAGGGGCAAGTGCACTATAATATAAGAAATTGGGACTTTTCCAACCTAAGATATGTTTGGCACCTTCGGTCAACATCGCTTTAAAACCGAGGTCATAAACCATTTTACCGATTTCGTCGGAATAAATCAACTCTGTATTTCTAAAGGTCGTAGGTGTTACGCCAAACAACTGTTTGATGCGTTTGTTATGTGCTTCAACTTGTTTTTTGAACTCGTCTTTGCTTTTCAATGCTGCCAGGGAGTGAGTTTCTGTTTCAGAAAGAAATTCTACACATCCTGTTTTGGCAAGAGCCTTGAAGCTATCGAGCACTTCAGGTGCAAACCATTCCATTTGATCCAAAGCCGTTCCGGAAATTGAGAAACTTACTTTGAAATTTTTGCCATATTCTTTAATCAAACCGAGCAAAATCTGATTCATGGGAAGGTAGCATTTTTCGGCTACACGCTTGATGATTTGTTTGTTTTGATAATCATCATAATAGTTATGATTCACACCAATATCGAAGAAACGATAGGTACGAAGCCGTATCGGCTGATGCACTTGAAAATAGAAACAAATTGCTCTCATATCGTTACTTTTTAATTGTTTCTAAATAATGATGAATAGACTTTCTCGGTTTGGAGAGCGGCATTTTCCCATTTTAGGTTTTCCACTTCTTCCGCACCATGTTCTTGGAACATCGCTGAAAGTGCATTGTAATGCAGCAAACCATGGATTGCATCGGCCATTGCATCCACATCCCAAAAATCAACCTTCAGAGCATGATTTAAGATTTCGGCAACACCCGATTGCTTTGAAATCACAACAGGGACATTCGAGCGCATGGCTTCCAACGGCGAAATTCCGAACGGTTCCGAGATGGACGGCATCACATACACGTCGCTCATCTGGAACATGCGGTCAACTTCTTTTCCCTTCAAAAAGCCTGTAAAATGAAAGCGATTGGCAATTTTCAATTGCGCCACGCGTCTTACCATACGATTCATCATATCACCGCTTCCGGCCATAACAAATCGTACATTTTTATCTTTTTTCAAAACCAAATTGGCGGCTTCGATAAAATAATCGGGACCTTTTTGATAAGTGATACGTCCTAAAAACGTAACAATTTTCTCATCAAAATTTCTGCATGCTACTTCTGCCTTTTGTTTATCGGCGCTTATCGGTTCAACGGCATTGTAAACCGTAAACACTTTCGACGCATCAATTCCATAACGTTCGATAACAATTTGACGTGTAAGGTTGCTCACCGTAATAATCCGATCAGCAGCCTGCATACCGCGTTTTTCTATTTCGTAAACAACGGTGTTTACATTTTCACCGGAACGATCGTATTCGGTTGCGTGCACGTGGATCACCAACGGTTTTCCACTTGCACGTTTGGCGGCAATTCCTGCGTCGTAGGCCAACCAATCGTGTGCATGAATTAGGTCGAATTCATGTTGTGTGGCAATTGTTGCGGCAACCATTGCATAATGATTTACCTCATCCAACAAATTGGATAAATATTTTCCGGAAAATTCAAATTTGCGTTTGGAACAATCGTCGGACACATCCAAACGGCCCTCTCTGAATTTCCGTTCAAGCTCGTAATATTCGCTGGTTCCAACGTATGGAATCAATTTGGAACCTACTTCCATATAAGTAAGATGATTCCAATATTTCTGATAAATGCTGTTGCGCAAATCTATTTCAATATCGCTTGCGCTTACAAGTTTCGCTCCGGAACTTTCGTCGCCATGCAATTTCGGAACGACAAAAATAATATCCAATCCTTGCTCGAGTAAGCCTCTGGTAAGGCCAAAGCAGGCTGTTCCCAATCCGCCTGTGATGTGCGGAGGAAACTCCCACCCGAACATGAGAACTTTCATATTTTTTTTGTCTTTTGCCATCTATGCGTTGCGATATTTTTCGACTAATTCCTTCATCTGAAGCAATGCACTGGTGCTCCATGCTTGCGAAATTGCCCCTTTAGGTTTATGTGGTGGGTCGCCATCATAGATTTCTGCAATAGCGCCCAAACAATATTCCGTGATGGTTTCTTCAAAACCATTGTATAATTTTTCGATTAAATCAACACCTTGTTTACCGTACACTTTTAAGTATCCCTCTGCAAAAGGACCTAACAACCACGGCCAAACAGTACCTTGGTGATAAGCGCCGTCGCGTTGCTCTTGATTACCTTCATAAACCGGACAATAAGCAGGGTCTGTTGGCGACAATGTACGCAAACCTCGCGGCGTAACCAAACTTTGGCGCACGTGCTTTAATACCGACTCACATTGTTCCGTTGACAAACACATATAAGGAAGCGCTGTTGCAATTACCTGGTTGGGACGCATGCTGAAATCTTTGTAATCGCCATTCACCACATCGGCTAAATAACCTCTGTTATCATCCCAGAACGTATTTACAAATGCTTGCGGAATTTGGTCGGCAAACGATTGCCATTTTTCAACAAATTCTTTATCTTTTGCAAGTTTGGCAACTTCCAAACTAAACATAACAGCATTGTACCAAAGTGCATTAATTTCTACAGGTTGGCCGATGCGCGGCGTAAATGCTTTTCCTCCGTAAACGGCATCCATCCATGTAAGCGCTTTTCCATGCACGCCGCCATAAATTAATCCGTTGTCAAGAGCATGGATATCGAAGTGCGTTCCATAACGGTAGCCATCCAAAATCATGCGCATTTTTTCGCCATATTCCTTCCAGATTTTCTTTTGTGTTCCTGTTGCTTCCGCATATTGCTGCAAAGCGCGGAAAAACCACATCGGAGCGTCAATGGAGTTATAAGCCGAATTGTCGCCGCTTCCGATATTCGGAAAAAGCGGACCATTCAATTCGGAAATCATGGTATCAATAACTTCTTTGCACGTCTTCGTATCGCCAAGCGAAAGCGTAAGTCCGGGCAAAGCGATAAACGTATCACGTCCCCAGCGTCCGAACCACGGATAGCCGGCAACGATTTCTGTTTTCTTTCCTTGACGAACGATAAATTGTCCGGCAGAATTTTTCAAACAGTTTTCGTAGCTGCTTCGCGCCGTTTTGGTTTTCATTTCCTGTTCGAATTGTTTTTTCAATTCGGTTTTCGGATTTTCGACTTCTTCGGTACTCGCGGAAAGATAAATACTTTGTCCTTGCGAAAGCGAAGTTTCAAAATGTCCGGGAACATATAAGTCTTCATGACCATCATATCCACGGTCGAGCTCGGCTTGATATTCCACATTATAATACCAATCCGGCAAGTGGACATAATCCGTTTTTTTCGAAAATTGAATATGAAGATATGAATATCCGGAATACATTCTTAATTTAATTCCGTTTTCGATATTTTGAAATCCACGTTCAACATCGTTGTTTGCTTTGCTCAATTTATGAATTTGACGGAAAGCCAAAAAAGGTTTAAACATCAATTTCACCGGTTGAGCTGCTTCTTCGATTGTATATTTAACGATGAGTTGATCGGCTGTTCCGAGATACAACATTTCTTTCGACAAAACGATGCTGCCGACGCGGTACACTGTTTTCGGATTTGGTGCGCAGCTAAATTCACGCATGTATTTATGCCCTTTCGGGATAAAAGTGTTGTTCGGATATTTGCGCAATCCTAAATTAAATTCTTCACCGTCTTGCATAACGGTTACATCGATATCCGATAAGAGCACATGATTTTCTCCGTCCAATGCAGGTTGTGGTGAAACCAGGTGTCCGTGATATTTTCGCGTATTACATCCGGCAAGCGTCAAGCAGGCATACGATCCGCTTTTGTTCGCACGTAAAATCTCGCGGTTCAAAGAGAACTCGAGATTCACTAATTCTTCTTTTTTGAAATTGATGTAACTCATAGCAATAACAAAATTAGAAATATTTTTGATAATACATATTAATATGCGAAAATATTTATTCACAATTTTCGAGTGCAAATTGTTGAAAACCTTTAACAAAAAATGTGTATCTTTGTAATTGTAATTTTTGAAAAAATGAATGCAAAAAATATCTCACTCAATCTTCGAAACACTTACGCAAATCATCGATTTGAAGTAGTGCTAGGTATTTGTATTTTTGTTTTTCTGATTTTCATTTTATCATTTTCGAATCAATTTTTCTGGGATGCGATCACAACATTGTCAATTCCTGCACATTTTTTTTACGAAAATAATTTTTCAAAATTTGTATATCCAATCGAATTTGATAATGGAGATCCGTTTTTTTTACCACTTTTTTTTGCATCCGTTTGGAAAATTTTCGGACACTCGATGTTGGCTGCAAAATTGGCAATCGCATTCTTTATTCCATTTTTAATTTTCCAAGTCTATCGTTTGGCAAATCATTTCTTGCCTGCTAAGCAAGCAGCATTGGCAATGCTATTGGTCTTTTGCGATCCGACCGTTTTATCGAACGCAACGTTGGTGTGCGCCGATTTCTTTTTGATGTTAACCACCCTTTGGAGTTTGAATTCGATGTTGCGAAATCAAAACAAGAATTTTTCCTGTGCGCTTTTTGTCTTGTGTATGATTAGTCGAAGAGGAATGTTATTGGGAGGAGCAATTGCAGCTTTATACATTTTAAATTTTGTTTGGAAAAATAGAAAATCCATTAAAGGAAATCTGTTTTTTAAATATCTTTTTCCAATTATTCCCGCCACAATTTTAGTTATTGCATTTATCACGTTCCGGATGCAAACCGCAGGTTGGGTTTATGCAAACGAACATTCGCAATGGGCTGGGCTCTCGCAAACTGCAACTGCGACTGACGTTGCCAAAAACATTTTAATTTTCGGATGGCGGATGGTCGATTTCGGACGGATTTTCATTTTTATTCCTCTTTTATATTTAATGTATAAATACCGTTTAAAAATAAAAAACGATTTGAATTTTCAAATTCTCTTTTCGCTGATTTTAGCTTTTACATTTTTGTTTGCTGTCGTTTGTTTGCCGTTTAAAAATTCTTTCGGACATCGGTATTTTATACCTATATATATATGTATCGAAATTTTATTTGCCTATATGCTTTTTCAAAATGTTTCTTTTCCTAAAGCAAAGAACATTTTTTTACTTTTCGCCGGATTATTGTTTTTAGGAAATAGTTGGATATACCCCGACCGAATTTCGCAAGGCTGGGATTCCACACTGGCACATCTGCCCTATTTTTCGACGCGTACAGCAATGATACAATTCATTGATGAACAAGACATTCCAATGGCAGAAACCGCATCGTTTTTCCCGGCAAATTCAGAATTTAAATACACGGACGTTTCAAATGATGATCGTTCTTTTCAAGAATTCAATCCGGAAAAAAGCAAGTATGTTTTAACTTCAAATGTTTTTAACCTGCCTGATGAAACATTTAACATCATCTGTCGAGAATATAACTTCATGTACAAATATCAAAATTTCGGAGTTTGGATGTGTCTATATCAAAGAAAGGATTTGCAATGAAAAAACAAAGAGTTATTGTCAGCGTTACTTCCGATTTGGAAACAGACAAACGGGTAGCACGTACATGTGAAGCGTTGCACGAAGAAAATTACGATGTAATTGTAATCGGTCGTCGCAAACGCTCAAGCAGTGCATTGAAAAAGCAAAATTACAAGTGCCGGCGCATGCGTATGTTGTTCGAAAAGGAAATTTGGTTTTATGCCGAATTCAATCTTCGCTTATTTTTTTATCTTTTATTTCACCGTGCGGATATTTTATATGCAAACGATTTGGATACACTACTTCCCAATTTTTTAATCTCGAAAATAAAACGAATACCTATTATATATGACAGTCACGAATATTTCACGGAAGTACCGGAGCTTGCCGAGAATACTTTTGCAAAACGATTTTGGCTGCGTATAGAAGAATGGATTTTCCCGAAGTTGAAAAATGTAATTACCGTTTGCGATTCTATTGCTAGAATTTACGTACAAAAATACCGCGTACAAGTTCACGTAATCAGAAATTTACCGCTCATGTCGGACTGCGAAAAACATCCGAACATTCATTTCCTTGAAAACGAAACTCGCAAAATTCTTTTATATCAAGGCGCCGTGAACAAGGACCGCGGACTGGAAGAAGCGATCTCAGCTATGCAATTTTTAGAAAATGCATACCTCATTATAATAGGTATCGGTGATGAATATAAAAATTTGCAGGAAAAAGTAGTCCGCGAAAATCTTTCCGACCGTGTGCTTTTCATGGGACGTATTCCGTATGACGAACTATCCTCTTATACGTGCCGTGCAGATATTGGCTTAAGTTTAGAAAAACCGACAAATCTTAATTATCGGTATTGTCTTCCGAACAAACTTTTCGATTACATCCATGGCGGCGTTCCGGTTTTGGTTTCCGATTTACCGGAAATGCGGAATATTGTAGAGTTATATCATGTAGGCAAATTGCTCCCCGAAATCACACCCGAGGCTATTGCAACTTACATCCAAGATCTATTGAGTCACCCGGATGCTTTGGAAACCTATAAAAAGAATGAAATGCTTGCGGCACCTATATTGTCGTGGGACAATGAAAAGAAAATTTTACTTGAGTTGGTCAACAACTGCAAATAAACCCGAGTTTATATAAATCGAACAGGAATAAGTTCGGATGTTTGCCTTCTAAATTCCGCTTGACGGATTTTCTGAAAAAGTAAAATACGAATTTTCCGGCATGATGCAGATGTAGCATTTGTAGACGTTTGTATGTACGTAATAGACGCACGTGTCTTTCAAGCATAACTGCATATTCTTTTTTATGTGAAAGTTCTTTCAAATTGGAAATGGCATCTTCCGTTTTCCGGATAAATATATCTGCGCTTTCCAATCCTTGATGCAAAACGACATTATCAATATGTGTAATCTCTACATTCTTTTCTTGTAATTGGATTCCGAACAATGTGTCTTCGTGACCATATTTACGAATTTTTTCATTAAACAAGATTTGCGAGAAAACACTTTTCGAAATTAGAAAATTACCGGAAACAAAATTATCATAAGGATGATGCCTGCGGATATGAGCCGCTTTAGCTTCGCGTTTTTTTCCATAAATCCATCTCAAACGCATGGATTCATCCAGATAATTGGATGCATAACCCAAGCCTCCGCATACCACTTGATTTGACAAAACCTGCACATAACGCCGGATAAAAGCAGAATCGGAAATTTCCACATCACAATCCAGAAACAACAAGTGAGGATAGCTTGCTTTTTGCACAAGCATATTACGAATTTTCGAACGTCCCACATTTTGCGGAAGCTGGAAAAATCGCACATAGGGCAAGTGCTGTAACTCCATATTACTTTTTGCCTCCGGCAAAAAAGAGCTATCGTCCATCAGAACAATTTCAAACGGAATTTCTTCGAGCGTACATTGTTTATGCAACTCATTAATCAACGGAGCAACGTTGTAGTTATATATGGGAATGAGGATACTTAACACGGCTAAGAATGGAGAATGGAGAATGGAGAATGGAGAATGGAGAATGGAGAATGGAGAATACGTTATTCTCAGTTCTCAACTCTCCACTCTCAATTAATTTATAATTGTTCATGAAATACTTTTCCGCCGTCGCAAACAAGAATGCGTGACGGGAATTTACTAATCATAATAAAATCGTGCGTAGCGACCAGAACAGTACAGCCGCTTTTGCTAATCTCAATTAAGAGTTTTAAGATGTCTTCAGAGGTGTCGGGGTCGAGGTTCCCAGTGGGTTCGTCGGCCAAAATAATTTCAGGATGATTGAGCAATGCACGGGCAATGGCCACACGTTGTTGCTCGCCACCGGAAAGTTGGTGGGGCATACTGCCTTTCTTATCTTCCAAATCCACTTTCGAAAGCACTTCGTGGATGCGTGCTTCAATATCGTCTTGGTTGTGCCAGCCGGTTGCATGCAATACAAAAAGCAGGTTGTCGTGCACATTGCGGTCGGACAACAACTGAAAATCTTGAAAAACAATTCCGAGTTTGCGACGCAAAAACGGAACGTCTTTTTCTTTCATATCATTTAAATCGAAACCGGCCACTACGGCAATACCTTCTCCAACAGGAATGTCGGCATAAAGCGTACGAAGCAGGGAACTTTTTCCTGTTCCGGTTTTTCCAATCAGATAAACAAATTCTCCTTGTTGAATACTTACATTTACATCCGACAATATCAATTTATCTTTTTGATAAACAGACAAATCTTTTAACTCGATAGCCATATTTTTTTACTTTTGAATGCTTTCGAACAAGCGTTTCAATTCATTAATTTGATTTTGCAAATCATCAATTTGTGTTTGCTGAGCGTCTAATTGATGTTGTTGTTCTTGGTTGATTTTCCATAGAACGGGAATGAGTCCGGTATAGTTCATCGACAAAAAGCCATTTAAATCGGTTTTCACCAATTCCGGAAAATATTGTTGAACTTCTTGAGCAATAAAACCGATTTGATCATCAATTTCGCCTTTTGCATTGCGATAAGCAATATAGTTGTACTGTACCGGCGTGAGTGAATCCAATATTTTTCGAGCACTGAACGTTAAAGGACGAATATTCTCTTTTAAACGAATATCCGAAGGAGCAACAACCGTGGCAGTGACAGTTCCTTTAAAGGTGGCACTTCCATTATTATTTACAAAAAAGGCATTTTTCGTGCCCGTTGCATTTCCAGTCACAACAAAACAAGCATTGTTCAACTCGTTGTCGGTATCCAAATACCCTGCACCTTGTCCGATAATTGTTATATCGCCGCGTCCTGTTTGAATTCCCCGTCCGATAACAAAAGTTCTTTTATAAGTACCGGGAGCTCCGTTAATTTTATTATAATAGCCAATCGCCACAGAAGAATCTGATTTAATAGCATTTTGAAGACCGATAAGTACTCCGTTTGTTGCATAAGCGGTATCGCTACGCCCAATAACAATATTCCCTTGATAGTTAGTTAATGCGGGAGCGATAATTTTGGAATTAAGACCAATCAACACACTTTGGGAACCTCGCTCAATCCTATTCTCGATGCCATACAATATATTTTTTCCGCCATCATCAATAAAATTATCAGATCCTATCGCGTTATTGTTCCCATTATTACCTGCTAAACTATTGCTATAACCAAGTGCCATATTTGTTGCTTGGTTACTGGCATTCCCGGATCCAATAGTGACACTATTATTTTTCAGAGTTGTGTTGTTGTATCCAATTGCCACTGATTGCGTTCCGGCTGAAGTAACGTCTTGATCATAACCAATAATCACGGATCTATCTGACAAAGTACCGGTTCTCATCCCTGCACCTATTAATACCACGCCAACATTTGCTGCAGTTCCAGATTGGTCAACAAGATTATATCCAATAGTAACACTCTTATCGGAACTGCTTGATGAAGGCACTGCTCCGGCCCCAAGAATTATGCTTCCTTTTCCATTCACTGTTGAGTTAGCACCGATGGCAACAGAATATTCGCTAGACCCGTTGACAATTACATTATCACCAATTGCCATATTGCTTCCAGATCCACCTCCCGAATTCACTTTCGCATTTTTACCAAGAGCCAAAGAATTTTGCTGTGCAACAACTGCACCGGAGCCAATAGCATAGGAATTTGATGCACTTGCCGTTGCCGAAGAGCCTATTGCAACACTTCCGGCAGCACTTGCCACTGTATTTTCTCCCAAGCCAATAGATAAGTAACCGATTTTATTATCATCCCAAGCGTCAGAATTTCCGGATATAGCCCCAACTCTAAAAGCAGCCTTATTGGCATACCACATCATACGAGCTCCATCTCCTATCATGGGCAGTGCTCCGTACGCATCCGTTCCTCCCGTACCCGTAGCTAAAAAAGAGCCGTTCTGAATATGCATAGGTGCGACGGGAGTTGCTGTTCCAACACCGACGAAGCCCGAATCTGTATTATAAATTCTCCCGATACCACTACTAAAATCCGTTCCTTTACTCCACAAGCCGGGTTTATAACTATCCCATTTTACAATTCCGTTATTTCCCAATATAAAGAATTGCCCGGAATCTCCTTTTGCTGTGGGCATCACATAATCGCCAATAATGAGACGCTGTTTAGCATAAAAATCTTTTTTCGCAATAATCGAATCAACAGGATTATCAAGATCGCTATTTACAAGAGAGGTATCCGATTTTCTCCACTTGGGAATGGCATTATTGCTAAGTGTTTCCGTCTTAGCGCGAGAAACATAGCCCCACCTCAACGTACCGCTATTATTGCTAAGTATCAACGCTTGTCCGGCCGTTCCTCTTGTAGCAGGAAACATATACTCATTATTAACTTTAACTTCATTTGTTGATGTTGCTGAAAGAGGAGACTTTACCAAAGCAGGCCCTATAGAATTGTAAGGGTCGTATTTAGGAATATCGTTCACATCCAAGCCATCTACGCCAACGTCGCCGCCGCCGCCACCACTACCGCTGGTTTCCGCATATAAAGCATAGGGCACCGACAGTAGTTCAATTGTTCCCATGTCACTATAACCATTGGTTTGTCCGGCAATTTCAAGTTCGAATTTCGCAAAACGCGGACCATCTCCCCAGTTAATTTGGTCAAACGTTCCAAAAACACGGGCACCATGTCCGATTTCCAAATTTATGAGCCCATACGAATTTGTAGTCAAGTTACTATGCAACTCGCTATACAAAACCGTTCCGACTGCCGTATTTTGAAGAATACTAATTTTAATATTTATGCCGCTTTTAGAAGCATAAACACTACCATTATTATCACGAATAATCGTTTGATACTTGATTGCCTGCGGTGCACCGGCAAAAGTCGAGCCCAAAAGCCCAATTAAAAGAGCGAAGAAAATGAACAATTTTTTAATCATATCTATCAAAAAATCTATATTTTTACAATTCTGAATACTTGCGAACGCATATTTCTTAAATCCGTCACTTTCAACAGATAAGTAGAGGATTTAAGTTGTGAAATATGAATATTTGCTTGTTGCGAGGCAATCGACTCTTTTGTTTTCAGCAAAGGAACGCCCTGCATATTTAATAATTCAAAAGACAGCGTGCCTGCGCCGTCAAATTCCCACTCCAAATACAAATAATCCGAACTGGGATTTGGAAAAAAACGAAAGCCAATTAATGACAAATCGCCCGCTGACGGTTTTATATAAACTTTCTTATCCAAAGTCGTTTGCTGAAAACCTTGCGTCATACTTTTCATGGAACCATAGGCCGTTTCAATAACCGTTTCGCCAATCGTATAAGAAAGATTATAGGCACCGCTTTTCATTTCGCCACCTGCACTCGCTACCACGTACTGCGAAAACACAAGTGTATCTGCTGCTTTTGCAGTAGATAGTCCAAGTGAAACTATGAATAAAATAAAAATGTAAATGAAACGCATTTATAGTCTATTTCCAATCTACGCAAAGGTACGAAAAAATTGCAGAAAAATCAAACAAAAACAACTGTATTTTTAAATTCTTAATTCCTAATTATTCGCAAGCTCACGAAAAAGTTCATAATTCATAATTATTTTTGTATCTTTGCATTTCTAAAATTAAAACAAAAAAAGACCGATGAACATCACAAAAGAAAACGCAACGAATTCTGTATTAGAACTTAAGATCAATATTGAGGCTGCCGATTATCAAGCAAATATGGATAAAATCCTCAAAGATTACCAACGCAAAGCGAATATTCCCGGTTTTCGTGCCGGAAAGGTGCCATTTAGTTTGATTCAAAAACAATACGGAAAAGCGGTTTTAGCAGAAGAAGTTAACAAAGTATTATCGGAAGCTATCAATAAATACGTAGAAGACAACAAATTATCAATTATTGGAAATGCTCTTCCTATTGATGATAAAAATCAAGATATTGATTTTGAAAACGCTACAGATTTTACTTTCTGGTTCGAGATTGCATTGACTCCGGAGTTTGAAGTAAAAATGGATAAGTTGAAAGTAAAAATGTTCGACATTTCCGTAGACGAAAAACTGATCGACGAAAGTGTTGAAAATATGCGCAAACGTTTTGGAAATGTGACGAATCCGGAAGCTCCTGCCGAAGAACAAAATATCGACTTGGCTGAATTGAACGAAGAATTGTTCAATCAAGTTTATCCAAAAGACAACATCAAAACCGAAAAAGAATTGCGCGAACGCATTGCCAAAGAAGGCAAAGAAATGTACGGCCGTGAAGCCGACCGCAAATTCTTAAACGATGTGGTTGAAGAATTAGTAGAGAAAACCAAATTTGAAATCCCGGAAGAATTCTTGAAACGCTGGATTCAATACAGCAGCCAAGATCAACAACTTACACGCGAACAAGTAGAGGCTAATTTCCCTTATTATTTGAACTCGTTCAAATGGCAGTTGATTGAACAAAAAATTGTGGAAGCCAACGATTTGAAAGTAACTCGCGACGATGTTCGCAAATACTACAAAGACAATGTGGTTTCGCTTTATTTCCCACCTTCCGAAAACGAAGAACAAGAAAAACGCATGGATATGCTTGTAGATTCCATGTTGCAAAACCAAAAAGAAGTAAAACAAATTTACGATATGCTTTATGATCAAAAATTAACACAACTTTTCAAAGATCAAGTAAAACAAGATGTGAAAAAAGTGACTTTTGACGAGTTTGTTGAAGATGTAAAAAAAGCAAACGAAAAAGCAACAAAAAACGCTAAGAAAGATGAATAACGAATTTAGAAAATATGCTGTTAAACACGCGGGTATCAGCAGTTTGACGCTAGACCGTTTCAACTCGTTGGCTCAAAACTATATTTCGCCCACGATTATTGAAGAACGTCAATTAAACGTTGCTCAAATGGACGTTTTCTCCCGTTTGATGATGGACCGCATCATCTTCTTGGGAGTGCCTATTTACGACGAGGTTGCCAATATTATCCAAGCGCAGCTGTTGTTTTTGGATTCGGTGGATTCGAATAAAGATATTCAAATTTATCTAAACTCTCCCGGAGGCTCTGTTCACGCAGGGTTAGGTATTTATGACACCATGCAATATGTTGCTTCCGATGTTGCAACGATTTGTACAGGTATGGCTGCATCAATGGGTGCCGTGTTGTTGTGCGCCGGTGCAGCCGGAAAACGCACCGCTCTTCCGCATTCGCGCGTGTTGATTCACCAACCGCTCGGAGGCGCCGAAGGACAAGCATCCGACATTGAAATCACGGCCCGTGAAATTCAGAAATTGAAAAAAGAATTGTACGAAATCATCAGTTTCCACAGCAAACAAGATTACGACAAAATCTGGAAAGATGCCGACCGCGATTATTGGATGACTGCGAAAGAAGCCTTAGATTACGGCATGATCGATGAAATGCTCGTTCGAAACAAAAAATAAAACGGCTGCCGTAAGGCCGCTGGTAATGGGCATCTTAAATCTGACGCCCGACTCGTTCTTTGAAAAAAGCCGCCTGCAAAACACGGATGAAGTGTTGCGACAAGCGGAACAAATGATAACTGATGGCGCTGATGTTTTAGACATTGGCGCCGTTTCTACTCGTCCGTTTGCCAATGCAATCAGCGAAGAAGAGGAACTCGAACGTCTGCTTCCGGCCTTGCAGAACGTGAGAAATAAATTTCCACAGATCTTGATTTCAATTGATACTTATCGCGCTTCTGTTGCGGATATCGCATTGAAAGAGGGTGCGGATTTCATCAACGATATTTCGGCAGGAATGCTGGACGACAAAATGTTTTCAACCGTTGCCAAACATGATGCACCGTATATCATGATGCACATGCAGGGGACGCCGGCAAATATGCAAGAAAAGCCGGAATATAAAAATGTTTGTAAAGAAGTTTTACTTTTTCTACAAGAACGTGTGAAAAAAGCGGAAACAACGGGCATACAAAAAATCATTGTTGATCCGGGATTCGGTTTCGGGAAAACGATGGAGCAAAATTATGAGTTGCTCAACAACATAGAATCATTGCAAATACTCGAAAAACCCATATTAGTAGGATTTTCAAGAAAATCGATGATTCGAGATTTACTGAATGCAACCACCGAAGATGCGCTTAACGGCACTTCGGTTTTAAATACGATTGCACTGATGAAAGGTGCAAAAATACTGCGTGTTCACGATGTGGAACAGGCAGTTGAATGTGTAAAAATCATCCAAAAAATGATGCAATAATATGTTACTAAACATTTTACAAACATACTTTCAAGACTTCCATATACTTGACATTGTGGATATTATCTTGGTCGGCATACTTTTCTATCAAGCCTACCGCATTATGCGCGGCAATGTGTCAATCAATATTTTCTTCGGAATTATATTTATCATTGTCATGTGGCGTTTGGTTGCATATTTGGGACTTACGCTCACCGAAAATATTTTACGACGGGTTGTGGATGTTGGAATTATTGCTATCATCATTCTTTTTCAGCCCGAAATACGGCGTTTTTTATTAATGGTGGGCTCTCGCGATTTTATTAACCGCAAAGCTAAAAACTCGGCCATCTGGCGTTATCTTTTCAAATCCCACAGCCAGGCCGAGCCTCTCAATATCGATGCTATCATCCAGGCATGCAGCCGGATGTCGAAAACCATGACGGGTGCGCTGATTGTAATTGCAAAAGAAAGTGAATTAGAACCTTTTGCCGCAACCGGAGAGCTTATCGAAGCAAAAATTTCGAGTCAATTATTGGAAAATATTTTCTATAAAAATAGTCCGCTACACGACGGTGCTGTAATTATTGTATCGAATCGTATCAACGCGGCGCGCTGTATTTTACCCGTTTCATCCAACCGCGACATTTCGCCGAACTTGGGCTTGCGCCACCGCTCGGCCATCGGCATTACTGAAATCACAGATGCTGTTGCCATTATCGTTTCCGAACAAACCGGATTTATTACCTATTGTAGAAATGGCGAACTAACGCGTAACGTTACGCCATCGGAACTAAAAATATTCTTGGAAGAAGAGTTTTTGCAAGGCGGCAATCCGAAAGAAGAAACATCGAAAAAATAAAATTTTGTAATTCAAAAAAAATATTTAACTTTGCGGAAATAATAAGTTAACAAGGCAACGAGTTAACAGGAAAACAAATTAACAAAAATATATAGAAAAACACTAATTAAACATAAATAAAGAAAGCGTAAGCTTAAATTCTTTTTACAAGAAACGTCCAAAATTTCAACAATCAAAGAATTTAATAGCGATGCGCTCACGTTGTGTCAACGGCGTGGGTTGTGTCTTATTTGATTGTGGGTGCTTGGACGTACCTTTGTGAAAATAAGAAATTCAACTCGCGCCTTTTTGTTATGCATATACAGCCCCTTCAAGGCTTGTTGGAAGATGATTAACAATTAAATAATACACAACATGAAAACACAATTACTTCGTGGCAGAAACGCAAGAATGCAGAAATGCAGAAGCGTGTTCTGTTTCTGCACTTTTGCACTTCTGCATTTCTGCTTTACTTCCTCAATTTTTGCCCAAAGTTTTGGAGAAATCCGAACTTTTATCGATTCCCGTGATGGGAAAGAGTATAAGAAGGTTTACATGCCGGACCTAAAATGGTGGATGGCAGAGAATTTGCGGTACACAAAAGGTCTGAATAATCCTGTATTTGGTTACAAACCGGTTGCAACTGCTCAAAGCTCCCCGGGAACAAATTTAAAAGGCATTTATTATTGTCCGGGGCCTGGTCCCTTGAATTCTTCTCCGAATACAGCGACAACTTCCCAAGCCGATCCGCTCGCTTGTGAATATTGGGGCTGTTTATATCCGTGGTGGACAGCCAATTCTACAAATGGAAACGGAACACTTCAAACTACGCTTGCGCAGCAAGGTATTTGTCCGCCGGGTTGGCACTTGCCGTCAGATCAGGAATGGGCTCTCTTGCTTAATGTTGCGGATAGGGTGGGCACGGGGTTACCAACAACTGCATCAAACAATCGCCAGGCAGCATCAGGTTTTTATAGTACAGCAGCCGGTACAGCTTTGAAATCAACAGATCGAGGTTCTTTTTCAAATAATCAAGCTTATACGCCGCTTTGGAGGGAAAATACTTATACGAATAAAGATATTCTTAATTTTCGGGTTCTTGCTGCGGGCATTCGAAACAGTACCGGCACGTACGGTGGTAATGGGGCGAATGCCTATTTTTGGACAAGCTCGGGAAATAGCAATGGAGGCGCTGCCGCCAATGTTGCTTATTCCCGACGCTTTGACCAAAATAACAATTCAGCAAATGATGATAAAGTTTATTTCAATACAAATCAATCGGCTTCTGACGCTCTTTCTGTGCGTTGCGTTGAGGGAACACAATGTGAAGAAGGCCTAAGAGCCGGATTTATTGTTTCCAAGTATGGTTCACAAAAAGTGGATACCTCTTCACTGGGAGGAATGTATTTAGGACGTTTTATCAGAGAATCTTATGATACGATAGAATTCATTCCAAGTCGAGGAACTGCTTTTACGTACATTCATATATTGCAGCCCTCTTCAATTGGAAATTGGGCATATAGTATAACTCCGGTGGCATCGACTATTCCAAGCGGTGTTACTGTAGATATTCAAAAAGGACCATTACCACCGGTCTGGATCAGTCCAGATACAATTGTAGAGTTTTTGTTTAAAGGATTAACTTCTACATGTGTGGACAAAACGATACAATTTAAAATTGTAGCTTCAAATCCTGTTAATTGCAATACCGACCAAGATTTGTTTCTTACTTTTCGAGCATGGTCGGGACAAACAATGACAGATCCGCGAGATGGTAGAATATATAAAACAACCATCCTACCGGACGGCAAAGAATGGATGGCTGAAAATTTGTATTTCAAAGGCTGTACACAAGCCGGATATACCTGCTCGGCATTAAGTTTCCTATCAATGTCCAACGCTTTTTCAGGAACAGGTGCCGGACAAGGCAATCTTTCTTACTTCTGTCTGGGAGAAAATTCGAAAACAGGACCGGCAACACAAAATGATTGTGAGAAATACGGAGCTTTGTACACTTTTGATTGTGCGATGTGGTTGGATGGAAATAAAGCAAATGGCGCTATTTCCTGCACTCCTACGAGCGGTTTGGCAGTTGCAACAAATAATTGTCAAATAGGCGGGCGTGGTATCTGCCCTCCAGGTTGGCATATTCCTACTGATAATGAGTGGGGCATAATGCTAAATGCTGTAGAAACTACAAATGGGAATACCCTTTCCAATACTTTCAATGTAAGCCCTGACGGCCCCGCAGAAATGGGGATACAAAATCATAATATCGGTCAAACTTTAGAGACACAGCGTTGGCAAGGAATTGACGCCGGATCGCGATTACAATATTCCGGAGCCATAGATTGGAGACCTACTTGGCCAAAAAGCACGGACCAATACAATTTTAGGGTTTTACCTTCGGGCAGACGTGATTATAGAGGTCTATATTATAGTGAAAGGCGTGCATGTGGTTATTTCTGGTCATCTTCAGCCACTTATAGCACCTACAATGCATTTATGAGAGGGTTTGTAATTCATTATCCTTCGGTGTATCGCGCAGGTTTTAATCGTGCTGAAGGGATATCCGTCCGTTGTGTGAAAAATTAATAACAACCGGCCAGCACGCACAGCAATGGGCGTCCGAAAGCAAAATATTCCCCACATCCTTTTTCATGGTGTGATGTGGGGGAGCTTTCGGCTTAAGCCGGACAAACCTAACAGCACTTAAAATCCTGTTAGGTTTGCTTTAAGTTGAAGACCCAAGACCTGTTAGAAAAAAAATATCTGCGGAAATCCGCGTCATCTCCGAAAATTCGCGATGACCTGTCAGCGAAGCTGACCATACGCACCGCGTCACCATTTTCATTTTTAACTTTTAATTTTTAACTTTTTTTAGTATCTTTGTACACTTATGCTCAAAGATCGCATCAAAATATGGTATAACCGCATTTTCAAAAATGTTCATAACAAGTACCGTTTAGTGATTATGGATGAGAATTTCCATGAGAAACTTTCGTTCCGCTTGTCGCGCATGAATATTTTTGTATTTACGGGCGTACTTGTTTTTACATTGATTGCAGGCACGTTTGCACTTATTGCATTTACAGGCCTTCGCAATTTCATCCCCGGCCATACAAGCGACGAGGCGTTGCGCCTTTCGTATGAAAACGAACGAAAATTAGACTCTTTACAAACGTTGATTAGTCAACAAACTACCCTCTTTGCATACATGAAACAGGCTATGGACGGAGATATTCCGTATGAAGAAGTAGATAATGTAAAAGATTCTTTAAAAAACTATGCCGATCTCCCCTATCGTCGCGGGAAAGCCGATTCGATGATGCGCTTGGAAGTTGAAACACGACAAAAAGAACTGCAAGCTGAAAATTTAAAATCAAAACCTGCTCCAAAAAATGTTGCCATCGCCAAACTTGATCCAAACCATAAAATCGGCAGAATGCGCACCGATTTCAGCGAAACATATACCTTCTTCACTCCTTTTAACGGACTTATCGTCACTGCTTTTGATCCGGCCATTAAGCAAAACGGCATTGAAATTATCGGTTATGAAGGTGATGTTGTAAAAGCAACTTTAAGCGGACGTGTACTCGCTACCAATTGGTCCAATGAAGAAGGATACACAATTTCCATCCAACACAACAATAACATGGTTTCCGTTTATAAAAATAATTACGGACTACTGAAACAGCCGGGAGATTTTGTAGGTGTGGGCGAGCCAATCGGACTCCTTGGCAATCAACCCAATACAAATTCGAAGCTAATTCCGCATCAATTAGGCTTCGAACTTTGGTTTAACGGAACGGCCGTCAATCCGTGCGAATTTATCATCTTCTAAAAATGGATAAGAAACGTATTGCCATATTAGGTTCCACAGGATCCATCGGCACACAGGCACTGGAAGTGATTGCCGAACAATCGGAACATTTACAACTCGAAATTTTAACAGCCTACAACAACGCGGACTTATTGATCGAACAAGCGATTAAATTCCAACCGAGCACCGTTGTTATCGGCAATAAAGATTTATATTCGAAAGTCAGCAAAGCATTAGAATCGCATGACGTCAAAGTCTTTGCAGGACCTGAATCCATTGAGCAAATCGTTGAATCGAACGAAGTCGATATTGTATTGACAGCGTTGGTAGGCGCGGCAGGACTCAAACCAACGGTAAGCGCCATTCGCGCAGGCAAAACTATTGCGTTGGCAAACAAAGAAACACTCGTTGTTGCCGGCGATTTAATTACCAAATTAGCACAAGAAAAAGGTGTAAATATTTACCCCGTGGATTCGGAACATTCGGCCATTTTTCAATGTCTGGCGGGGGAATTTCATAATAAAATAGAGAAAATTATTTTAACCGGTTCCGGCGGCCCTTTCCGTGGAAAAACTCGCGACGAGCTTGCCTCCGTTACGAAAGCACAAGCGCTTAAACATCCGTCGTGGACGATGGGACAAAAGATCACCATCGACTCGGCAACACTGATGAATAAAGGCCTGGAAGTGATCGAAGCCAAATGGCTTTTTGGCGTAAAAAATTCACAAATAGAAGCGGTGATTCATCCGCAATCCATCATACATTCACTTGTTCAGTTTGAAGACGGCTCCTTGAAAGCACAAATGGGGCTTCCGGATATGAAATTACCCATTCAATATGCATTTACTTATCCGCAACGTTTGAAAAACACCTTTAAACGTTTCGATTTCACAGCATATCCGCAACTGACATTCGAAAAACCGGATATAAAAACATTCCGCTGCCTGCAACTGGCCTACGATGTGCTCGAAAAAGGCGGCAATGCAGCATGTATCCTGAATGCAGCCAATGAAATCGCGGTAAACGCATTTTTAAGTGATCGAATTGGATTTTTAGACATCCCCAATTTAATTGAAAAAAGTTTGGAAAAAATCAGCTTCATTCAACAGCCAAGCCTGACGGAATTATTGGAAACAGACAGAGAAACACGGATATTTACACAGGAAATAATTTAATAATAACCGGATGGCCACGCTGTCGCTGGCCATGACGAACACGAAACAATAAACGATGAACGGATTAATCATGGCCGGACAATTGATTCTCGGCCTTTCACTTTTGGTACTTTTACACGAATTAGGACACTTTCTCGCTGCTCGCGCATTCGGCATCCGCGTGACGAAGTTTTACTTATTTTTCGACGCTTTCGGCGTGAAATTATTCAGCTTTAAAATCGGCGAAACCGAATACGGCATGGGCTGGCTGCCGTTTGGCGGCTATTGTCAAATTGCAGGAATGATTGATGAGTCGATGAATACAGAGCAAATGAAGCAAGAACCACAGTCGTGGGAATTCCGTTCGAAACCGGCTTGGCAGCGCTTGATTGTGCTTGTTGGCGGCGTTTTCATGAACCTCATCACCGGGGTGGTTATTTTTTCAGCATTATTATTATTTAATGAAAAAGAATATTTATCCGTAAAAACCGTTTCGCAAGACGGCATTTACGCATCTGCTTTAGGTAAAGAAATCGGTTTTCAGGATGGCGATAAAATCATTGCTTTAAATGGTAAGGACGTTGAGCGTTTCCGCGATATTCAATCGCCGCTTACGCTGATGGGCGCAACACTGACTGTTGAACGCAACGGCGAACAACACGAAGTTGTAGTGCCTAAAAACATCTACAAACAAGCCATGAAAACGCGCGATTTGTTGGTAGAGCCGTTTAATTTTACATTTATCATTGACAGTGTTTTGCCAGGATATCCCGCTGCTGCAACGGGTATTCAAAAAAACGATATTATTCTATCAATGAATGATACGGCAACATCATCTTACGGAAATTTCCGTGCAATGGCGTTTGAACACCGCGGAATGCAAACAGAAATTACGGTTTTACGCGGAAGCGACACTTTGAAAATGCCGCTAACATTGGATTCTAACGGCATTGCAGGTATGACTGCAAAGACCCCCTATGCAATGACATCTTACAATGTCGGTTCGGCCTTGGCTTATGGCTGGTCGGATGCCATTGATATGATTGTAGTGAATGCCAAGGGCATTGGAAAGCTCTTTACCGGCGAAGAAAAAGCGCAGGAAAGTTTACAAGGGCCCATCGGCATTGCGTCTATTTACGGTGCTGTGTGGATGTGGGCACGTTTTTGGTATATCACCGGACTGCTTTCGCTTATCCTCGCGTTTATGAATATTCTGCCCATTCCGGCTCTGGATGGCGGACATATTTTGTTTACGCTTTATGAAATGATTACACGCCGCAAGCCGAGCGACAAATTCCTCGAATACGCGCAAACGGTGGGTATGGTTATTGTTTTCGGATTGATGATTTTTGCAGTGGGGAACGATTTGTTGAAGCTGTTTAAATAGTAATTTTCTGATGAATACACACAAAACTTTTAACATTTATTGTGATGAGAGTTGCCATATTGAGCACGATCATAAAGACTTTATGTTTTTAGGTTCTGTGAGTTCAGCCTATAATCAAATTAAAACACATTCTTCGCAAATTAATGCATTAAAGAAAAAACATCATTTTTATGCAGAGATAAAATGGTCGAAAGTTTCACAATCAAAAGTTAGGTTCTATTCAGAACTTATTGATTATTTTTTTGCAACCGATTTAAAATTCAGAGCTGTTGGGGTAAAAAAATCAAAAATCGATAATGAATCTTTTGGGCAATCGTATGATGATTTTTACTATAAAATGTATTATCAATTATTAAACCACAGCCTGGACTCCCGCCACTCTTACAATGTATATTTGGATATAAAAGACTCTTTAAGCAGTCAAAAAGTCTGCCAACTAAAAAACATTTTAAATACGAAATATGGCGTTTTTAGAAATATACAAAACATCCGTTCGCATGAAAGTTTATTGATGCAATTAGCCGACTTTCTGATGGGCGCAATTTCATATTATAAAAATGACAATCTAAAAAGGAACACCGCAAAAATGCATTTAATAGAAAAAATCATGAAGCATTCCGGGTGTAATCTTAATGAAACCAATTATTCTGAAAAACTAAATTTATTTTTTATTTAATTAAAATAATATGCCCTTTAATTTATTAAAGAAATATAATGAATTATTGGACATTATTTCGATGTCGGAGTTAGCGAAAGATAGATCTTTACGGGGAATTTTCGATCGAGATATTCGAAATAATCCTAATTTTTGCTTTCAAACAAAAAGGATACATCCAACTCCCGAAGACGGTAAGGATTCTATGGAAATTTTATTTAATCATCTTACCAGAAAAACAATTGATAGAGGGCTGCGGAACAGAGAATTTGATTATTCCAGATCCTCTCGAATCCATTGGATTCGATTTCACATAGAAGAACAAAAGAAACACAATATACTCACCTTTTCCGTCAAAGAACCTTCCGGATTCAGAACGTATATTTATGATCAAGATGAAGAGTACATTGTTGTGCTTGAACCATTAAGAAACCAGTCTGCATATTATTTACTTTCAGCATTTCACCTTGAAGGAAAGGATTTTGCACGAAATAAAATGATGAAGAAATATAAAAGGAAATTACCACACCTTCTATAAAAGCAGAAAACGCAGAGCATCAAGGCTTGCGTTTTCCGATTTCTTTCTCTCGAATGAGAGATGAACTCTTATTGCAAAATTAGGAATAAATCTATTAATTTGCAAGTTTATTTCTTTTTTTTGCAAAAAAACTTCAGAATTGCGAATTAAATCCCACAAATATTTGGAATTTCGGTTGTCCGGCGCCGTAAGCTAAAACCGAGAATTGAGGTTCGGCAAAAATATTAAAAACAACACTGCCGGCTTTAACGACTTTACCAATTCCCAATCCAATGGGCACATTATAGGCCCCCGATCCACTTAAATCAAACGACCAGATTCCGGTGCTGCGCAGATAAGTTCCTCCGCCTATTTGCCAAATACCAAAAATTTGTGCAGTTAAAAGATTGACATCGGCACGGTCTTCATCGCCGGCAAAAGATGCCTGCCATTGCAGCAACGTTCCTCCTTGGAGTATATGGCTTTTTGCAAAGAATGCCAGGGCCGAGAGACCGGCCTGCCATTTGCCTTGTCCTAAATCCTCCGTACCGGTAGGAACGGTGATTGAAGGTCCGATGCCGAATTTATTACCATTCCGTTCCATGGCATAAATTCCGAAAATATTAAAATCGCCCAAACCCGTTGTTGGGCCCATGTTAGGCTCCGACAGTACAACAAACGGCATGGTTGCACGCACCAATACCGGACCGATCGGTTGTGCATACCGAATCATCATTTGATTCATTTGCGCATCGGTGCCGTACAAAGAAGGCATGATGTAATTATGCAAATTTAACGCTTTGGTGTGTGCCATGGGGTCATTGGCTTTCTTGAGGGTTTCGGCGTCCAGTCCGGCCGCTGCTGGGGTTTGAGTTGCAGGCGCCGCTGTTTGTTGTGCTTGAGCATGTATGTTTGAACTTAAAAATATCAAACCAATTATGCCAAAAATCAATTTTGTTTTCATAATCGAAAATTTTAGAACTTTCAATAATAACAATTGGGAACGTTTTTTGTTCAATTATTATGACCGAAACTTGTTAAATCGTATTTGTGAATATTCCAGAACCTAACAGCTTTCCTGTTCATAAACTGCATTGCTGTAGAGAACACGAAACCATTATTCATTAATATAGATCTGTTAGGTTTTCTATGCTTGATTTTTTTACAAAAAATTTGTATTTTTGTTTACTTTTTTCAAAAATGGATAAAAAACTATTATTTTTATTATCGTCGCAGGCCGTTATCGGGGCTTATGCACAGCAGCAATCGCCCAATGTGATTTTGATTGTTGTGGATGATTTGGGTTTTAACGACTTACAGGCTTACGGAAATACACGTATTCGTACACCGAATATCGATGCACTCGGCAATCAAGGCGTTCGCTGCACGCATGCTTATGCATCCTCGCCCATTTCCGGCCCTTCGCGCGCCGCCATCCTGACCGGTCGTTATCAAAACCGCTTTGGTTGCGAGTTTATGCCCTACGATAAGTTTGATAAAAGTTTTATGAAGGATTTTAAAAAATATTATCTTTCATTTAAAAAGAAACCGGAAGGCTTGAAAACATTCAGTCCGAATATTTTTGTTCGTAGAGGAAAATATAAGACCGAACTCCCCAAAAGCGAGATTATCATTGCCGAGTTGATGAAAAAAGCCGGTTACGCCACCGGACTCATCGGCAAATGGAATATCGGTTCAGATATTAAGAATTCGCCCGACAAATATGGCTACGATTACAGCTATTATTTTGCCGGCGCTTTAACTCGCTATATCGATGAACCGATCGACACTTCCAAATATGTCAACATGCCGCTTCCGTGGGCGTTTTCGGACATTCCCGCCTGGCAGAAACGAGCCGGCGCGACAGCTATTCGTGAAAACAATAAAGAGGTAAAAGATACCGGATATCTTACGTTTTCATTTGCCAACAAAGCCGTTGAATTTATTGATAAGAACAAGAATAATCCGTTTTTCCTAACGCTGACTTTCAACGCACCTCACGACCCCTTCCAAGCGCCAAAAGCCTACTACAACCATATTCACGAAAGTGATCCCGTAAAAAAGATTTACTACGCCATGATTGAAGCGCTGGACGATGCCATGGGCGATGTAGTTGCGGCGCTGAAAGAACATAATTTGTACGATAATACGTTGATTATTTTCACGAGCGACAATGGCGGTGCGGCTTACACACGTGCAACCGACAACGGTTTGTGCGGTGGCAAATGCACGCTTTTCGACGGCGGTTTGCGCGTGCCGTTTTATATCCGTTTTCCGCAAACGATGCTCAATCAAAGTGTGGTTTACGAACATCCGGTTTCAACGTTGGATATTTTCAGTACGATTACTTCCGTTGCAAATGTTCCGGTTCCGAACGACCGTACTTACGATGGTGTGAATTTATTGCCTTATTTGCAAGATGAATCTTCGGAGTGTCCGCATCAATGTTTATATTGGCGCAACGGCTATGTGAAAGCCTGCATTATTGATCATTGGAAATTGTATATTGCCAAAAAAGATAAAAAAGTTTTTCTTTTTGATTTATCGAATGATCCGAAAGAATTAAATAATCTTGCGGAATTATTTCCTGAAAAAGTGAAGGAAATGGAAGCCGTAATTTCTGAATGGGAAAAAACGCAAACCGTGAAACCGCTTTGGCCGAGCAGCGGCAATGTGACTATTGAGGTAAACGGGCGTTTGTATCATTTTCCGGTGTAATCTTTATGAACCACAAAGGTCACAAAGTTTCTTCGTGCTCATTGTGGTTAAATATTCTTCCTTGCCCATTGCATTACCAATGCGGGTGGTTTTTCTTCACTCAACATTTTTGCCATGAAATCCATATAAGGCGAAACGTGTTCAAAAAAAAGTTTGTAACCTTCACAAAGTACATTCAATCCGCTTTCGCCGTTTGCAGTTTTCACGAAACGATGTTTGGGGCATTCTCCGCGACACGCAAAATTATATTCGCACCGCAAGCATTCGCGCGGAAGCGTGTTGCGTTTATGAATTCCAAAATCGAATTGCGCTTGCGATTTATAAAGCGTTTTCAAATCGGTTTGCACAATATTTCCCAAGCGATGTTGTTTGTAAACAAAATGATCGCAAGAATAAACGTCGCCGTTATGTTCCACAACCATCGCGTCGCCGCAGCATTCTTTGAAAATACAAATGCCGGGATCGGCTCCCACCCATTGCGCAAGCGCGGCATCAAACTGCTGAACGTAATAATTTCCGACATCGCGTAGCACCCATTCATCAAAAATGTCGTTTAAAAATTCACCGAAACCGGCAGGACTCACGCTCCACGGTGCCCGATAAGAGCCTTCAGTATTGGGCGGAACAATTGCCGGGCGCCGGTTTTTCATATCATCAACCACATATTCCACCGCAGGCAGAAATTGCATATATTGACTGCCGATGGCTTTCAAAAAAGCATACACCTCAGTGCCGCGCCCTTCGCTGTTTTTATTGATAACGCTTAATGTATTATACTCAATACCAAATTTCTGAAACATCGCAATGGCACGCATCACTTTTTCCCACGTGGGTTCGCCGCCTTTATTTATGCGAAAAGCGTCATGAATATCCTGCGGCCCGTCGATAGAAATTCCGATTAAAAAATTGTTTTCTTTGAAAAAGCGGCACCATTCTTCATTTACAAGCGTGCCGTTTGTTTGCAAAGAATTGAGAATTGTTTTTTCGCCTTTATATTTATTTTGCAAAACGATGGCTTTGCGGTAGAAGTCGAGCCCGGCGAGCAAAGGTTCTCCGCCATGCCAAAGGAATTCGACTTGCGGAACATCATTGCCTTCGATGTATTGACGGATGAATGTTTCGAGCAGTTCGTCGTTCATGACCGGTTGTTTGTTGTCATAAATACCGGCTTTATCGAGATAATAACAATACGTACAATCGAGGTTGCAATGTGCACCAACAGGCTTAATCATTGCCGAAAAAGCTGTAGGGCGCTGTCCCCGAACGGCATCATCGAAAGTGAGTGTATTTTGAAATGCATTTTTCATGAATGGATACAAAAATACAAAATATTTTTTATTCCACGGTGACGCTGCGCGTATTGTCAGCTTCGCTGACGGGTTATTCGCCTATCGGCTCATGAGCTCGCCTGCGGCTCGGTTCATCGCGAATTTTCGCAGATGACGCTGATTTTCGCAGATTTTTATATCTCTGTGTCTTTTGTGTTCTCTGTGGTTTATCTTTTTATTGCGCGGTGACGCGGCGCGTATTGTCAGCTTCGCTGACGGGTTATTCGCCTATCGGCTCATGAGCTCGCCTGCGGCTCGGTTCATCGCGAATTTTCGCAGATGACGCTGATTTTCGCAGATTTTTATATCTCTGTGCCTTTGTGTTCTCTGTGGTTTATCTTTTTATTC
>JAVBNF010000070.1:0-11060 GCA_031551725.1 Bacteroidales bacterium | reverse complement strand
GGCTCTGCCTAAGGAGTTAAAAGTTAAAAATGAAAATTAAATTAGATGGCCACACGCCTTCGGCGCTCGCCATGACAAGAAATAGAATAATAGAAACGGAAAGTATGAATGAGTTGCGTTTGTCAGTTACAGGCGGAGCCTGCGTGGATAGGAAGGACGAGGAAGATCCTCGTCCGAACATCAGCGTTGCTTTGAGGCACAGCCTCAAGCCAACGGGGGATTGGTGGATTACAATCTTCCATAGGTACAGCCGCAGTTGTCTTTTTGGCAGATAATTCTACAGATTACATTGCTCGAGTAATTGTTCACGAGCAATTGCACGGAGGAGGACTAAAGCATGTATTTCCGGAAAGCAATATAATGTTCTATAGTATAGGAGAAAATGGAGCAGCCGGATTCCGATTGCGAAATTTGAGCGAGAAAAATCCAACACGGATGAAAAGATTACCAATAGATTTGAGACCATTGAACACTTCTGGCAATCAATCCCCGTTCGGCTGAGGCTGCTGATGCGGCTTGTTGAGTTTAGGTTCTACCTAAACTCTTTTATCCCAGCAGGCTTTGCCTGCGAAAGAAAAAACAACAAAATGACAATTGAAAAAGGAAATAGAATAATTGAATGAGATGGCCACGCATGCTTTGCATGCTCGCCATGACAAAAAATGAAATATATGTTCCGAAAATACCTCTGTTCGTCTGAGCCTGTGGATTGAAAAAGAAGAGATGTTCGGGATGTTCGGACGAGGTTCTACCTCGTTCGCGTTATCGGCTTAGGCTCTGCCTAAGGAAGTAAAAGTGAAAAAGTAAAAGTGAAAAAGGTTTGGAATGATTAAATAGATGTGAATATTATGAGTATGATGATAAAAGGCAAAGCCTTTGGTGATAGCACAGACGAGGTAGAACCTCGTCTGAACACCAATCGTTGGTTGAGGCAGAGCCTCAAGCCAACGGGGGGTAGAACCTCGTCCTAACATCAGCGTTGCTTTGAGGCATAGTTTCAAGCCAAGGTGTTTATAATATTTTACATATTTTATCTATGAAAAAATACATTTCTTTTGTATTTTTCCATAGATAATTGTATTTTTGTAAAAAAGAGAAAATTATGAAAAGAAAAATTCTTGATCAATTGATCAAATGGAAAAATAAATCCGGAAGAATGCCTCTGATTATCAATGGAGCGCGTCAGGTGGGGAAAAGCTATATCTTACAAGAATTTGGACGCAACGAATTTGACAACTATATTATTGTTAATTTGGAAACCGATAAGGCTTTAGTGGAAAAATTTGAAGAGCATATAACCCCCGTACCTATTATTCAGTACTTAGAGTCTGCGCATTCTCAAAGAATTATTCCCGGAAAAACCCTGATAATCCTGGATGAGATCCAAGCATCTGAAAGAGCGCTGACCTCGTTAAAGTATTTTTGTGAACAAACGCCCGAATATCATGTTGTGGCAGCGGGTTCTTTGCTCGGTGTGGCCATTAATCGAAAGAAATATTCGTTTCCGGTTGGGAAAGTTGACGAAATGACGCTTTTTCCAATGGATTTTGAGGAGTATCTGTGGGCGTTAGGCAAAGAAGAACTTACTCAGGCAATACGTACGCATTATGCCTCAAATGCGCCATTAAACGTGCATTCAATGGCTATTGAACTCTACAACCAATATTTGATTGTGGGAGGAATGCCCGCCGCTGTTAAAGAATTTATCGCAACCAACAGTTTTGTGGCTGTTGCGGATATTCAAAACCGTATTTTGAATGAGTATATCGCCGATATGGCCAAATATGCCGAGGCTGCAACCAGTGTAAAAATACGCGCATGTTACGAATCCATTCCGGCGCAATTGGCAAAAGAGAATCATAAATTTCAATACAGTGTGATCCAAAAAGGAGGCAGTGTTACTCTTTTCGGAGAATCTATCGAATGGTTGAAATATGCCGGTATTGTTCTTAAATGTCAGAAAACAAGCCAAGGCACCATGCCTATTAAAGTGCATGTTGATTTGAGCGATTTCAAACTTTACATGTCGGATGTGGGTATGCTCACAATGCAGTCGGGGATTGTTGCGCAGGCCATCCTTTCTCCTCTGGAAACAGATCATACTTTTATCGGAGCAATTGCAGAAAATTATGTGGCACAAGCTTTTGCTGCCAACTTAATTCCGCTATTTTACTGGAGAAATGATAATACGGCAGAGGTCGATTTTGTGATTCAAAAAGGAATGGATGTAATTCCTGTAGAAGTTAAATCCGGATTGCGCGTACGCTCTAAAAGTCTTGGGATGTTTATAGATAAATACAAATGTCCGTACGGTATCCGCATTTCAAAAAAGAACTTCGGATTCGAAAATGGGATAAAATCAATACCACTCTACGCAATATTTTGCATTGACAGTGTCGAAGAACCTTAGAATACCAAACCTCGAAACTGTAAATTTGAAGGATGGATATATGAATAGAAGAATAATATTAATGTTTTTGTTATTGCCGTTGTTTGGGTTTTCTCAGGAAGAAAGCAACAAACCCCGTTCGCCTGAGGCTGAAGAATACGGTTTGTTGAGTTTAGGTTCTACCTAAACTCTTTTATCCCAGCAGGCTTTGCCTGCGAAAGAAAAAAGAACAAAGTGAAAATTGGAAAAGGATAATTGAACCGGATGGCCACGCATGCTTCGCATGCCGGCCATGACACGAAGAAGGATAATTGAACGAGATGGCCACGCATGCTTCGCATGCTGGCCATGACTAAAACCATGAAATATATGTTCCGAAAATACCTATTTGCCACCTTACTAAGTTTGCTTGCACTACAAGCACTTGCACAAATCCAATACCCCACCACGGTGAGCCTGACGGTGAAGCCGAGCGCGTTTTTGAGCGATTATGCGGAGCCGGGCAGCGGCAATTTTGCAGCCACCATCACGTTCAACGATATGAACGAGGTGGGGCGCGATGTCTATTTCCGGATTTGTATCGAGAGCAACCGTGTAAAACTGTTCACTTCTCTCAACTACCGCCCACAACCCATCACGCTCTACACCGCCGAGCCGCTTACGCTCAGCGACATGGACTTTGAAGACTATTTCAACCTGCGCAACCTCGAATGTATGGGCGCGGACCGCGACAAGCTCCAGCGCTACGGACAAATTCCGGAAGGCTTATATAAATTTAGCTTGGAAGTAATCGAATATCAAACCGGCAAAATCATTTCGCGCAAGCAGCCGGTAGTTGCAAAAGTAGAACTCAAAGAGCCTCCGCTCATCAGCGCTCCCGCCAAAGGCGCACTGCTAAAAAGCAGCGAACCGCAATTCACCCTCAGCTGGCGGCAAGCCGACCCCACTGTCAATGTTTCCAACACATCCTATACTCTAAAGCTCTACGAAATCGATCCCTCGGAACAAAATCCGCTTTTAGCCATCAACAACCACACCGCACGAGAGCTTTATGTTTCCGATCCGGTCAAAAACCTGTTATATACCTACGATTTGTCGCATCCTGTTTTGGAGCCGGGCATGCGCTATGCTTTTACCATTACCGCACAGGATGACGGCGGAAAACCGCGTTTTAAAAACAACGGACAAAGCGAAGTGGGTTGGTTTCACTATGGATATCCGGTGGGCGGCAGCATACAACTTAACTATCCGCCCAATAACTCGGCCTTTACACGTTTTGATGTGCCCAACCTTTTGTGGGAAGCGTGCAGCAACATTGTAAACAAGGAACAGCAGGTGGTTTATAAGGCTAAGGTGGTTACCATGCAGGAAGACGACGATACAACTTGGGTGATGCAAAACCCCGAGTTTTATTCCTACACCTCTCCGCCGCTGATGAACAACAAAGGTTCTAATACCACCATTCCATACGAACTTGGACATTTGCAACACTTTGCATGGCAGGTAACGGCCGAGAGCGACGGCGTGGAAATCGGCCGCAGCGAAGTGCGCACCTTTACCGGCCCGCCGAAAATAGAAAGTTTTTTTATCGAAAACCACGAAGTGTTCATTACCAAAGTAAGCAGTTTGAATATGGACCGCTTTAGTGGAGAAGGAAAGGTAAAAGTCAATAAAGACGGTACGATGCTTAAGGTGAAGTTCGATAACCTTAAAATCCGTGCAAACATTGGCATTTTCACTTGCGACTCGGGCATGATTTTATGCAAAGTAGAAAACTTCAAGGATATTGATTTAACTCCGCATCCCGACTATGAAATCAACCGGCATGCCATTTTTGTTACCGATAGTGTCCGCTTGTCGCAAGATGGACTTTTTCTCAAGGGCCGTGTGATTTGGGATTATTCGCTGGCAAGCAAAAACAAACAAAAGCAAATTATATCGGCGCAGCAGTTTGTAAACTACAACGACTACACCCTGGCGGGACAGGTTTTCTTCGATAAAGACGAACGTTTCGAACTTTTGGAGCCTGCAAACTACAAGATGAACCTCTCCAGAGGCTCGTCGTTTCTCATCTCGGCCGATATCTGGTCGCCCGACTTCAGTGGTTCTGTGGAAGTAAATTCCAATGTAAAAGGCCGCACGACGGAGGTTTATCAATTTCCGTTTTTCAATATAAGACAGTTGTTTTACAACACAACCACTTATGTAAGCGCTATTGATGAGATTGTGTTTACGCCCAAAGCCAATGTATTCCTGCTTCCGACTACGGTTACGTTCGATTTTTCGGAAAACCGTTCGCCGGAAAAATTTGAAACTGTGCCCGACTGGAAAGGTGTTTATATCGACAATTTCAACCTCCGTTTGGCAGCCGATGCCGACCAAAGCAATCAACTCAAGCCTTTGCAGGAAAATGTTTTGTCCTATTCCATTTTGGAAAAAGAAGAAATCAAGGCGTGGGTGAATGGCAATGGCTTGGAGTTTTTTTTGCATCACGGCTTTGACCAAGCCGCAGGACATTTCTGCACCTTCCCTACTGCGCTTAATGAAATAAAATTGAGTGTGCTTTCGAGTAATATTCGCGAGGGCTACATCCGCGGCTCGATGTATATTCCGCTTATTAGCGAAACGGAATTATATACCTGGCACCTGCCGCTGAGCATGCAGGGCTTTGGAACGGGCTATTTGGACGAAACTAACGAACGCCTTTCGTTTGTGTTTGCCAAAAACGATGCAGAATCGAAACTCAATGTGAAAGTAAAACGTGCGCAGTTTGCAGGCAACAACCGCCTTTCGCTCGATTTGGAAATTGAATATCCGCTTTTGGGATTAACGTTTAAAGACATTGGCGATTTTTGCATTTGGGGCAACAAAGAAATCGGGGTGAAAGTGCCGGAAGGCATATTGTCGCTCACCAACCGTCAGCAGGCGGTTTACAAAACGTATTCCATCAACCTGAACCGCATGGGGGCCGGACGTATCTGCGAGCAGTATGTGTTTGGCTTTGATGCCGACATTGCGATGGGCGAAGCCGTGACGGGCGGAAGCGGAGCGCCGGTGATGAACCTCTATGCTTCCATGAAAAACAGCCACCTCACCGAGCCCTGCAACAAAAGCGTGCAGAATATTAAAACGCCGGAGATTTATGCAAACAACGGCGGCTACGAGCTGAAAGACTCACCGGTGGGCGAAGACAACAGCGGCGGTAACTCGCTGGAGGCGGAAGTAGAAGCCCAAAACAAGTTTATGAGCGAGCGCATTGCCGCTTCCGAAGCCATTAGCGACGCACTGGATTCGTTATCGATTGAGGTGCCGGTGACGCAGTTTAAGACAGAGCGATTGATTGCCGATACAAGCATACAACAAACATCCGTAAATGGATCAATCGTATTTCCGGAAGATAATACAATTGTTGTTACGCCGGAATTCTTAAAATCATTATTGGATTTATTGATTCTATTTGTTGATGAAGAGCAAGGTAAAGAATTAGAGCAGTTAAAAAAGAATATCGAAAAAGTTGAAAGTAATGATCTCTATCAATTTTATCAAAAGATTAAGAATGGAGAGGCGTTTGAACGTTTTATAAATGATGGGGTGTCTAAAGTCGTTGTAAAAATCACATCTCCTGTCACTAATACTTGTAATACAGTTAAACAATATGTGAACAACGGTATTGTGACTGCCGAAAACAAAGCTTTTGCATATTTTGATAGCATCGTGAATGTAGGCTTTAAGGCAGTGGAAACGGGCGTGGATATTGCAGTGGCTCCTTATCCGGATTTGGCAGATTTGGCAAAAGAAACTTTGAGGACAACCAAAGATGCCATTGTGAAAGAAATTAAAGATGCCGTGGTTGTATCTGTTCAGCGCAACATTCAAACACCTATCAATATGTATATCGATACTTCCATCAACGGCCGTATTGTGGGTTTTGTGGATAGCACCTTGCGGCGCAATGCAAATCGCATTATCTCCGGTGAACTCAAATCCATTACCATGGATGAAATGGTAAACGATGCCAAAAGCGCACTTACGGGCATTGGTGAGGACACTAAAAACTTTTTTTCATTCGAAAATATCGGCAACATGATGAAAAACACGGGCAACGACATCATTCGTGAAATTAGTTGGAACGACATTAAAAATGATATTGTTGATCAATTGCTCAAGGAAGGTAGCAAGAGTCTGGCAAAGGCTATTGTTGCTGATGGCGTAAATGCTTTGCTTCCTGAAAACGCGGCTGAGGAAAAGACAATAACGGTGAAAGATATTGCAATGGATTTTGGCTCCATGCTAAGCGGAACCAAAACCAGTTCCATGCATATTACATTCAATACGCCGGTGGCTGACGGCGAAGGCTATGTGGATTTCTACACCGGCGACCCCTTGTATGGCAACGTGTGGCATGGCAATATCAATGCCTCTATTAAAGTGGGGCAACGGTTTGATGCCTACGCGCTTTTTTTGAACGGTACCACCACAACGGATGAAGAGAATAAGAATGCATTCAAATTTTGGTATTTGGAGTTTGGAGTGGCCAATATCAGAGTGCCGCTCTCTCCTGTTCCGCTGACGATGATCGCTGCCAATGGCCGGGTGTATGAACACATGAACCGGCCTGTTAAAGAGCAGCCTTATGTGCCCGATGCGGGTGTCAAATTTGGCGCGGGAGTGCACGCTTGGTTCGTGGATGCCTGGGCCGAAGGCAGCATTATGGCGTTGGATGTGGATTTGGGATTGAAAGTGCTGCAAAATGGTTTTGAGCTGGGCATGCTTGGTAATGTATCGATAAGTAATAAAATCATTACAGGAAATATGGGTGCTGCTAATGCTGCGAAAGCGGAAAAGTTTTTGGCAAAATCGCTCATTGTAGGTACCGGTTCCATGGTATTTTCTACGGTTGACCATAGTTTTTATGCCAATGCAAAAGTGACAACAAACACTCAGCCGCTTTTGTGCACGGGTGGCGAGTTCAATGCATATATCACGCCTGACGATTGGAAGCTTTCTGTGGGCACGCGTCAAGATCCCATGCAGGTAAAACTACTTTGTCGCGATTTTATTAAAATGGGCGGCTGGTTTGAAGTGGGGAAAAGTTATTTGGATATCGGATTGTTTCAGAATGTAGATCTTAATCTGACTTCGCCGTGGCTTGGCCCCAAAGCCTGCCGGGCTCGTGTTTGGGCAAAGTTCAAATACGATTTCGGTGTGCAAACGCTGGTGTGTTGGAAACCGTCTATAAAGGTTAAAGAAGCTGCGGTGTGGCTGGAGGCTCTGATGGCTGTTGGAGCCGATTACAAAACGTTCCTTGGCAGCGGAAGTCTTACTTTTGCAGCCATTCACTTCAAAGGCAACCTGATTTACAAATCGGAAGAAACCGAATCTACGCTTTCTGGCACTTTGTATGGTAAAGTTACTATTATGAACGTGAATATCGGCGTGGATATGCAGACCAATAAGAAATTCTCGTAAAAAATGAGTAAATTTGAAAGATAGAATATATGAATAGAAGAATTTTATTAATCTTTTTGTTATTGCCGTTGTTAGGGTTTTCGCAGGAAGGAAGCAACAAACCTAAGGCAATGGACAGTGCCCAAGCGCGCAAATGGCTCAAGGAGGTGTGTGATTTTAATATGTTCACGGATGGCCTGGCAAGCACTAAACAAGCATTGGTTACGCCAGATAATTTCTATCATCGGGTGCGTAATGAAGAGTTGCAGGCATATATAGAGGCTTTTGTTCAAAAAACCGGCATTGGGGTTTGGATAAAAAATGTGATTGATTCAGACAAAATGTGGGCCAAAGAATTAAGCATGTCTGAATATCAGAAAATCGGTTCAGCAGAAGATTATTTTATGATCGACTGGAGGCTAAAACCGATCAAACATTCCGATAGTGGATATACTTATGAAGTACACTCCTCAATATTGCCTTCTGAACATTTGTGGGGAAGTGTCGGTCAGAATTTTGTTACGATGCAGAAATATTTGGTAGATAGCGTCGAAAAGCAGATGCATGGGATTCAGAAAGAACGCATGAATGCGATTGTAATTGCAGCGTTGGAGAAATATGCGGGGAAAATAGATACTACTATAAAGATTAGAACTGCTGATAAGCAAAAGTTCTATTATACTGTTGGAAATAATAAGTACTACCATGGCGAAACGATTTATTTGCCTCTATCAAGCAAACCCTTTGAGTTAACAGCCTATAGAGATAGTGCAGTTTTATTTAAGAAAAGTTCGACTTGGCAGAATCTAACGAAAGTAGATTCTGCACATGCAAGATTCATGGCAAATACTGTTTCAGAAAGTATCAATGGGACTTTAATCGGCACAATTTATAACGATAGTTTATTTCATGATACTTTGCAATGTCGGATTGTCGTAGTGAATGTTCTGTTCGAGGAAGAACCGACTCAAAAATGGGGCTTTGATGAAAATGATAGTGTAAAAGAAAATACATATTTTTCTTACAAAACTTTGCCTAAAGCAGGTATTAAATGGAAATCTGTGGAGAGCAATGGTGATTATGATAAATTAAGAGTTAGAGTTATACCTGCGGGGGCAGAAAAAAGTGTATATTTGAAGATTTCAGATTCGGTTAATTATGGGATTCGACCCAATCATTTAACATCAAATCCACAAATGGTAGAAGTTAATAACATTATAGCAACAAGAGAAGCAGCGCTATATCCTGTTATTGGAGGATTTGTAAATGATACCATGCAAATAAAGATAAAAGGATATGTAAAAGTTGTAAAACGTGTTGCTGTAATTCGGATTAATGAAAATAATGATGATATACAAATTGTTAATGTTGGAGATGCCGCAGTTTCAGATACGACTACGGTTATTACATGGGGAAATAATAAGTTTTTAGATTCTAAAGCACAGGGAGATGATAGAGTTATTTATCGACCTCGCTTTAAAGATAGCGTTATTGTTGCTGGTCCGAATAAACGTTGCGATACAAGGGCCAATGATACTGACATAATTGCAACGACTGTCTCCATAGAAAATATTAAAAACGCTCTGAAACGAAGATACAAGCATGCTGTGGTTGAGTGGGATGTTGATCCTGTTGTATATGTAAAGCGAATTAATTACGACCTTAATAAGGACGGGATGCTTGATATACAATTACGTGTGGGAGGAATTTATTCTCTTGAGATGAAGAGGATAATTGATAGTTGTAAAATAGGAGATAATGATTTATATCATCTTTTTATCGTTGATTTTCCAAATCCGTCAGCAAACGGAATCATGTTGTTTAATCAACCATACGGTTTTTTCTTCCCTCGAAGAGTGGATGGAAGAAATGCTTCAGATATCGCAACTACTTCAGCTCATGAATGTGGGCATGGTGTATTTGGTTTTAGACACCCTTGGGATTCTCAAGAAGGCCATAATGGTTATCCCAATAGATATAATGGTGATAGTACTCCTAAAGATGTAAATAATTTAATGGAATGGGATGGTAATTGGCTTAGAGATAAACTTCGGAAATATCAATGGGATAAAGTAAATCGTTAATTAGAGTAAAGATATGAAAAAAGTATTTGCATTAGTTTTTACATGTTTATTTTTTATGTGTAAAGCACAAGATGATAAGAGTGTACAGTTGACTCTTGATAGCATCATTCAAAAAATAATACAAGAGGGCTATAAGCCTTATAGCATAGTCAAAGAACTGCATTTAGAGAATAAACCGGAAATATTGTTACCGTTACTAGAGGAATACAAAACTATTCCAAATGCCATTATTCAAGAAAATGTTTATAAATGTTACTATGAATATGGAATGAACTCAACCTATATTCAGGTGAAGAAACAAATGATAGAAGCATTATTAGATGCTTGTTCTGACTCTGTTCAACTTTCGTACGCATGCAATTATTCTCTTCATCACTTAATGAATTTTAATAATTATTTATTTTCGGATGAGATAACTAGCATAATTAATGAACGAGCGATGAGGACTGACAATAACTCAATTGGATATTCTTTTTTGTCAGGGAAATTATATCAAACAAAAATGATTCCAATTTTTGAGCAAAAGATATTACAAACCCAAGAACCAGAAATTCTTTATGCATTACATGCTATTTTGGCAAGACTTGGTGAAGTAAAAAGTGTGAATATAGTTGCTAAGTCATTAAAACGAAAAACAATTCAAGAAAGGGTTATAAATGAAAGGAATACTTTTCTTTATGTGAAGCAAAAAGAAGTTACAGATATTTTATTTGCAGATTTGTCTTCTATAGAAAAAGAGGATCCATATTATGAATCATGGATGAATACGCCGCCTAAAGATGGATTTGCCTATTCAAAACGAGCATTAGATATAATTACAGAAATAGTGGAGTGTTTTCCAATACAATCTAAATATATTCTTGATTATACAGATGAAGATGTTAGCATTGCTCGCCAATGGTATCGAGATCATGAGAAAAGCTATAAATATAAGCCCGATTAAAATGATCGTAAAATAATTGGACTTTATAACTAATTCCGTCCACAAAGATAAGTGTTTTTTTTTAATTTAAGCAATACTTTTTAATTTTAATCTTTCAAATTCTTTGATTGTCAAATTCCCTAAAGCCGAATGTCTTCGATCTTGATTGTAATATATTTCAACATATTCAAATAACAGCGACTTCATTTCCGCCTTT
>JAVBNF010000019.1:0-49394 GCA_031551725.1 Bacteroidales bacterium | reverse complement strand
TAACTCGCCATGTTCTACCTCCTGAACTACTTGCAATTTAAAAGACATGCTGTAATCCTTCTGTGTGCGCTTAACATACTCGCTTCCTGTATTTTCTTCCATAACGTTTTTTTTGTGTAACGCTATTTCAGGACTAGACATCAAGATGACAAAGGAAGCACTTCTCCCTTTTTTGCTTTTGAAATTATTGCCCAAAAAATTGTTGTCGATTGGGGTGATGGTCAAATTCAGACATATACCCCTGCAAAATGGGAGGGTGTGGATGAAATCAAAGGCTATTATACTGATACCACGATGATGACAGAAGAACGCAATCAATGGTGGATGGATCATAAAATTATACTTCGCCATGAGTATGCGGATGGGCAGAAGAGAACGATAACTATTTATTCTGAAAATTTGCTTTATTTGGATTGTAGAGACAATCAACTCACAAGCCTTGATGTTACTAAATGTCCCCTTTTATCTAATTTGGCATGTGGTTTTAATGGAGGTTCAGGTAATCAACTTACAAGACTGGATGTGAGTAAAAATACAGAATTATGGTATTTGGATTGTGGCTATAACCAACTAATGAACCTCGATATAAGTGAAAATATACTTTTGGAATTGTTGCATTGTGGAGGTAATCAAATCGCACATCTTGATGTAAGCGAAAATATAAATTTGATACACTTTTTGTGTAGAGATAATGAGCTTACGTCCCTAGATCTTAGCAAGAATATTGCTTTGAGATTTTTTGATTGCGCATACAATCCACTTGCAAATTTGGATGTTAGTGAAAATGTAAATTTAGCCACATTGGATTGTAGAGGAATTGGACTCACAAATTTGGATATAAGTAAAAATCCAATGATGCTTTCATTGGATTGTGGTTGGAATTCGCTCGCAAACTTAGATGTAAGCAAAAATACAGCTTTATGGTCATTGAGTTTTGGTTATAATCAGCTCGACAGTATAGATTTAAGTAAAAATACAAAGTTGCAATCTCTACGGTGTTTTAATAATCAACTTTCGGCATCAGCACTCAATGCTATTTATACAGATCTGCCGAATATGCAAGGACAATTGTACACTCGGACAGTATTTACCAGAGATAATCCGGGAACAGATGCTTGCGATAATAACATAGCGGAAAGCAAAGGCTGGAAAATTGATAAGGAAGGTTATTGAGAAATCATAACGATAACAAACACAGCCTGAAATTTTCAGGCTGTGTTTGTTGAATCTTTAGCAAAATTTATTCTTTTGCATCGCCCGAAACAAAATAGGCGATGATAAATCCGATCCCACCGAAAATCATGACACAACTGAAATAAATGGCCTCCACATTCGCAATGCCGTGAAGCAAGAGCGTATCCAATAAAAAAGCTGTCAAAAGGCCAATGCCCATAAACATAATTGGAAAGCCAAAACGAATGGCTCTTTTACTTTTGTTTGCCGGAAGTGGATTCGTCAAGTCTTTTTCTATCATCGTCATACGTTCTTTATAACGGAGATATCCCAAGCCAAAGAATAAAGTGCAAACGGAAACTCCAAGAATGATGATCATAATAAACGGCATAATGTCTTCTAATGTTGTCATAAGTTAAAAAAAATTGATTTACGAACATTTGACAACGCTGTACAAAAAAGGTTACAGGAAAAATAAAAAAAATTGTAACTTTACACATACATTTGTCGTCATACCATCATGCATACAGAAATTAACGATTTGGAACTCATCAGTCAGACCTTGCGAGGGCAGCGACATGCTTATGCAATGTTGGTGAACCGCTATCGCGATTTTGTGTATACATTGGCTTTGCGCGTTGTGAATAATCGCGAAGACGCCGAAGAAGTTGCACAGGATGCTTTTTTGAAAGCCTATCAAGCTTTAGGGCAGTTTCGCGGACAGTCGAAGTTTTCTACGTGGCTTTATACCATTGTGTTTAACACGGCCTGTACTTTGCAACGTAAAAAGCAATTGGAAGTCAATAGTATTGAAAATAAAACTGTAGAACGTGTGTTGCAAAACCACCCGTCGCATTGGAATGCGGATAGTGTTCTACATAATAATGATAGAAATAGAGAGTTAGAATATGCGATAAATAAACTGCCGCAAGAGTACGCAGCTGTGATTACCTTGTTTTATCAAGGTGAAAATAGTATTGAAGAAATTGCTGCGATTACAAATATAGAAATATCGAATGTGAAAGTCCGTTTGCACCGTGCCCGAAAAATGCTGAAAGAAATTCTGGAAATCCGCTTGCAGCACGAACTTCACGATGTGTTGGATAATTAGAATGAAAGAATTATGAAATCTTATATAACAGAAGAAGACTTAGAAAAAATGTTGGAGAATCTGCCTTTGCAAAAAGTGGAAGACTGTTTTTCCGACGGGATTATGCTTCAAATCGAACAAAAAGAATTGCAGAGGAAACGCAATAACAGCGTTTTGCTTTCGATGTTGGGTGTGCTGCTGACATTGATTTTCTTGTTTGCTATCCTTGCTTCCATTGGACTTTTGGTTCCTCAGGATTATGGAGTATTAAATATCAATTTGAAAACATTTGATGTTCGTAATTATTCACCAAATTACACGAATTGGGTGTATGTTTTTTTGACTTTGGCATTTTTTACCGGAATTGCATTTGCTGGACGTTTTCTTAATTATTTGAAATCCACACAAAGTTTGAAATAAATAACATCGTACATCGTATATTTTTTGTACCTTTGTATAATGAAAAACTTGAAGAAAATAATTTTGTTTATCCTTACTTTTTCCTTGTTTGCTGCTTGTGCAACACAGCATCCGACCTATAAAACCAAGAAGAAAAAGAAACGGTCTTGCGATTGCCCGCATTGGTCGTATAAGTTGCCGGAGACTGCCGCTTATGAAGCACGAATATGATTTGCAAAAAGCGCTGTCGCCCTACATTCCATCGCTTGCCTTGGCAGATGTATTGCGATTAATCGGCTCTAAACCCGTTCAAATTACGCTTTCGCGAAAGCGGGATTCGAAGTTCGGCGACTATCGCCCTCCTCAAAACGGAAGTAAATATCACGAGATATCGGTCAATGCCGATTTAAACCCCTATGCATTTTTAATTACCTTTTTGCACGAATGGGCGCATCTACAAACATTTGAGGAACACCGAAATCGTGTGCAGCCACACGGACAGGAATGGAAAACTTTTTTTAATAAATTGATTTTTCATTTTATAGAAATCAAATGTTTTCCCGAAGATGTGGCCGCAGCTTTGTTGAATTATGCCCGTAAAACCGCGGCATCCAGTTCGTCTGACACGCATTTGATGCGGGTACTCGACCATTATGGCAGTCGCTCAAAAGAAAAAGCAGGCATTTATGTGGAACAGCTTCCGTATGACGCCGTTTTTACATATCAGGCAAACCGTTTTCAAAAAAAAGAAAAAATACGGAAAAATTATCGTTGTATTTGCTTGGATAGTAATCGGATATATCGCTTTCATCCCTTGGCAGTGGTTGTGCCTGCGGAAGGAGTTGATAAAACCTGTTAGGTTTGGCAACTTTTTTGTACTTTTGCAAATTCGAAACATTCTCTTATGAATAAAAATATTTTCAAACAAATCAGCGGAAGCATTTACTTCGTTTTGATTGCACGTCTTGCCATGGTAATGCTGCTATTTTCCATTTGCCGGGTGGCGTTCTATCTGTTCAATACCGATTTGTTTCCCGACATGACGTTCGGCTATTTCATGAAACTGATGAACGGCGGCTGGCATTTCGATTTAACAGCTGTTTTATATACGAACAGTGTTTATCTGATTGCATTTCTGCTGCCTTTTCGCTTTCGCTATCATCGTATTTTTCAAAATATTTTCAAATGGATTTTTTATGTAACGAATTCCGTTGCGTTAGCAGCCAATTGTGCAGATTTTATATATTATCGTTTTACTTCGCGCCGCACAACCTGGTCGGTATTCAGCGAATTTGCCAACGATAAAGGAAATACGGCTTTGATGGGGCGTTTTTTGATTGATTACTGGCCGGTACTTTTGTTCTGGATTGCAATGGTTGCATTGCTGGTTTTCATATATAAATTAGTAAAACTTCGCGAACCGATTATCAAAAAATCGTGGGTGTTTTATGTGGTGCATACATTATTGGTGCCAATTTGCATTTATTTGGCGGTAGGAGGGATTCGTGGAAATTTTCGCCACAGCACACGTCCGATTACGATTAGCAATGCGGCGCAATATGTTGATAAACCAATGGATATCGGTATAGTGCTGAATACGCCGTTTTCGATTTATCGCACCTTAAAGCGTAATCAATATAAAAAGTTGGATTATTTTAAATCACAGGCGGAACTGGAAAATATTTATACGCCCGTGCATTTTCCTGCCGATAGCGGAAAATTTACGCCTAAAAATGTAGTTATTATCATCCTCGAAAGTTTTGCAACCGAACATATCGGTTCTTTAAATAAAAATTCGCACATCAAGGATTATTGCGGATATACGCCGTTTTTCGATTCTATTGTCAGTCAGAGTTTGACGTTTGAACACAGCTTTGCCAATGGTCGCAAGTCCATTGATGCCATGCCGTCGGTAATTGCAAGTATTCCGTCGTTTGTGGATCCCTATGTATTGTCGATTTATGCAAATAATCCGGTTAAAGCGCTGCCCAATCTTTTGAAAGAAAAAGGCTATTATTCGGCGTTTTTCCACGGTGCTCCAAATGGTTCCATGGGCTTTCAAGCCTTTGCCGCAATGGCCGGATATGACAACTATTACGGCATGAATGAGTATAACAACAATAAAGATTTCGACGGTTGGTGGGGCATTTTTGATGAACCGTTTTTTCAATATTTTGCAAATACATTGAATCAAAAACCGGAACCGTTTTTAGGTACGATTTTTTCACTTTCGTCGCATCATCCATTCACTTTGCCGAAAGAGTATGAAGGCAAATTTCCTTTGGGGAAATTAGAAGTTCATAAATGTATCGGCTACACCGATAATGCTTTGCGCAATTTTTTCGCCACAGCGGAGAAAATGCCGTGGTTTAAAAATACGATTTTCGTTTTCGTTGCCGATCATACCAATCAAACTTTTTATGAAGAATACAGCTCTTCTGTTGGCTTATTTAAAATTCCGATTGTGATTTACGATCCGCATAATCCCGAATTGAAAGGTATACATATTGAACATTCGGTTATCCAACAAATCGACATTATGCCCACAATTTTGGGGTATTTACATTATGATAAACCCTATTTTGGATTTGGCTTCAATGCATTGGATACAAATAACAACAAGCATTTTGCGATTAATTATCTGAATGGAACGTATCAGATTTATGAAGGCGATTATGTGCTCCATACCAATGAAAACGGACCGATAGCCTTATTCAAATACGATGATGATCCGCTTTTAAAAAATAATCTCAAAGATCAACAACCGGAAATGGTCGAACGCCTCAATAATAAGTTTAAAGCGTTTCTGCAAACGTATAATGAGCGATTGATTGATAATAAAATGGTTTATTAAATTTGGGATTTCGAATTTCAGGTTTCAGAAAAATCCCGTAGGGATTATCTCTTGGTAGAATGTTTAATATGTGATTTTCCACGCATTCCGTAGGAATGCGCCCATTATTCAACAGATGTAAAAACATATTGTGGATCATATTCCACCCCAAAATCGTCCAGCATTTTTCGATATTCATCTAAAAATGTTTTATGCGAATGATGCGCTTTCTGCCTTAGAATATAATTTATTACGTTCGGAACGTGAGACTTGCTGTATGAAAATGCACCGTAGCCTTCTTGCCATGAAAACCGTTCTACTGTCAATTTATTTTTATTTATCCATTCTGATGAATCTCGTTTTACTTCCTGCATGAGACTTGACAAAGATTGGGTTGGCCTGAATCCAAATAAAATATGCACATGGTCGGGCATTCCTCCAATGGATAAAACTTTGTGTCCTCGGTTTTGAATAATCGAAATAATGTATTTATACAAGCTTTCTTCGAAATCTACGCTAATCAAAGAACGTCTTTTTTTTTACAGAAAATACGGTATGGATATGAATTTGTGTGTATGTATTTGGCATTTTTTATTTTATATATTGTTACTAATGATGGGAGCATTCCTACGGAATGCGGAACGGATGGGGTTTAACATTTTTTCTACCAAGGGGTAATCCCTACGGGATTTTTCTGAAACTAGCCCCCCTTCAAAACCTCCACCCCAACTTCACATCCCAAACACTTTTTTAAATCACAATAATTGTTCTTAACGTGAATGAGCGCTTGCGATTCTAAAGCATTGCAAGGTCTGATTCCAATCTGCCGCCAGGATTTGATTACGTGATTTTCTTCTGCTTCCAAAGCATATAAATAATTCAACGCTTGCTGACAAAGGTTTTCTTTCCCCGTTGTTTTTCCGTATGCGAATAATAACGGAGCAATCACATTGACAACAATCCCTTGTTGCGAATTTATCCCCAATGTTTTTGGATTCCATTTCGACGGTTTATCGAAAACATAATGCGACTGCCAATATTCCGAAACATCGCATTGGAGTAGGGAGTACAAACGGTCTGTGGTTTCGCAATTTTGGATTTTTGCGAATAAATGTGAAGATGCAAAAAGTAATTTTGCAAATTGCGCCAAGCGAATGGTCGGAAACGAAGAAGGGCGCATGCGTAAGAATTTCCATAATTTTGGATCAATAGGCTGTAGTTTGAATTTTTGTTGTAAAAACAAATATTCTTGTTTCAATAGTTTGAGATACATGTCTTCAAAATCTTTGTTCAACAATCCGGACTGCCCGAAAAGCAAGGCTTCCAACTGAAATAAATTACTTTTATGTTTGTTTAAATAATTTAGCGGAAGCGATTTTGCCAAATAGGAGAACGCCGTTTGATTGCACGGCAAGCCGAATGCAGTGAGCAGACTCTCGTAAAACGTATCTTCCCACGAATTATTGTAATGTTTGTTGATGGCTAAAATCCGTTCCACTTTTTCTTCCAAACGCTCAATGGCCATGCGCTCCAGAAAGTGAATCCGCTTGGCCGGAAGAATATTGCCGATTTGTTTTTCGCAAGCTACAAAACTTTGGTGTTGTACAATTTCCAGATAACGATTGTACAAGTCTTCCGGAAAACGATCTTTCAAAACAAGCGTCGGCATCGCTTCTCCATTTCTTCGATAAACGGGTTTGTCATTTTCATAAACGACGTGTAAAATCACATTGTCGTAAGCCGCGTCTTCGTGATGATGATGGGCGTACCAGTCCGATGCCTTGACATGAATTTCCACATTGCCGGCCCAAAGCGTGTCGCCGATGTACAAACGGGAGTCATGGAAATCGCTTCCGGCATCGTGGTTATGTATTCCTGTATTTGTAATGCGTACATTTTCACCGCTTTCGCAAATTAAATTTCCGCGGAAATATTTGAATTTCCATACGAAATGTAAAAAATCTTCGTTCATAATAAAATTCTTTGTAAATTTGTCTATATATATAAACGCGATGACAGGGTCATTTTATTCATGGAGAAAAAAAAAGATATTAACATTTTGTTAGGAACGCTTCCGGATAAGCCGGGGGTATACCAGTACTTCGATGAGCATGGAACCATTATCTATGTAGGGAAAGCCAAGAATTTAAAGAAGCGCGTTTCATCTTATTTTGCTAAAGAGCAAACTGGAAAAACGTACGTACTTGTCAAAAAAATTTTTGACATCAAGCACATTGTAGTCGATACCGAGTTCGATGCGCTTCTGTTGGAAAACAATTTGATTAAAAAATACCGTCCGCGTTACAATATTTTACTTAAAGACGACAAAACATACCCGTGGATTTGCATTAAGAATGAGCCTTTTCCGCGTATTTTTTCCACGCGTAATGTAATTAAAGATGGATCGCAATATTTTGGTCCCTACGCATCTGTACGTATGATGAACACACTGCTCGATTTGATTAAGGAGCTTTGTCCGTTGCGTACGTGCAGTCTTGCGCTGAGCGATGAAAACATCCGCAAGAAAAAATTCAAAGTCTGCTTGGAATATCATCTCGGCAACTGTAAAGGCCCTTGTGAAGCCTTGCAAACAGCCGAAGATTATCAAAATAATATTGAGCATATCCAGAAAATCATCAAAGGGAATATTTCTGAAATCATTCGCGAATTGCGGATTTTGATGATGCAGTATGCCGATGAATTGCAGTTTGAAAATGCCCAGATCATTAAGGAAAAGATTGAGTTGCTTGAAAATTACCAAAGTAAATCCACCGTATTCAGCAATACGTTGAAAGATGTGGACGTATTTTCGATTGATTCGGATGACGAAGCCGCTTACGCGAATTTCCTGAAAGTGGTTGACGGCGCCGTTGTTCAAGCACATACGATTGAATTGAAATCCAAATTGGATGAAGATTTGAAAGAACTGCTTGCTTTCGCGATGGTCGATTTTCGCGAACGTTTTCACAGCGAAACCAAAGAAATTCTGGTGAATATCGATCCCGAAATCGAAATTCCGGGCGTGCACGTCAGCGTTCCGAAAATAGGGGATAAGAAGAAGTTAATTGAACTTTCCGAACGGAATTTGAAGTTCTACATGCTTGAAAAGCAGAAGAAAAAAGATCTGGTGGATCCTGAACGTCACAGCAAGCGTATTCTGGCGCAAATGCAGAAAGACTTGAATTTAAAGGAACCTCCGATGCATATCGAGTGTTTCGATAATTCGAACATGCAGGGCGATTATCCGGTTTCGGCAATGACCGTTTTCAAAAATGCAAAACCATCCAAAAAAGATTATCGCCATTTCAACATCCGTACGGTTGAAGGTCCCAATGATTTTGCATCGATGGAGGAAGTTTTATATCGTCGCTACAAACGGGTGTTAGATGAAGGTCAACCGCTTCCGAATTTGATTGTGGTGGATGGTGGAAAAGGTCAACTGAGTTCGGCTGTGAAAATTCTAACGCAATTAAATATCTTCGATAAAGTAGCATTGATAGGCATTGCCGAGCGATTGGAGGAGATTTTCAAGCCTGGAGATCCATTTCCGTTGCACCTGGATAAAAAATCGGAAACACTTAAAATTATTCAACAAATCCGCGACGAAGCGCACCGTTTCGGCATCACGCATTATCGTAAAAAACACGAAAAAGGATTGATTAAAACTGAACTTACCGAAATTCCCGGTATTGGCGACACCATTGCACTCAAACTTTTACAGAATTTCCATTCGGTAAAAAATATCCGCAACCTTCCTGTTGAAGAACTGGCGGGCGTTATCGGCCAAGCCAAAGCGCAGTTGGTGGTTGATTATTTTAATAAGAAATAAGATGATTATATTATAGAAACATTATGTAGTAGCAACATAATGTTTGTGCTGCATAATTAAGGTCGAAGTACTTTGTCTACTGTAAATACATTTTTTAAGTCCCCTTTATAATTCTTTAAGAATAAGCACGGAATAATGTTTTTGTCTTTTGCAAAAGGTAAAAATTGTGCTTTCTGTTGAAGCTCGGCAAGCAATATTTGAGGATTGATTTTTTTGTCAGACCATTTACATTCTCCAACCAATAGGCTTTTCCCATCGGTGGATTCGGCCATGACGTCGAATTCTAATTGTGTGTTTTTGACAGGCGTCCCCCACCAGCGGCTTGCCGATTTAAAACGCTTCCCGTTAATTTTTAGAAAAGGAACGGCAGCACGGCATTGTTTTTCCCACATCTCTGCAACAAAAGAAGGGAACTGTGCTTCAAATTGTTCCATTACCAAGTCGAGATAATGCACTTCAATGTAAGAACGGTTAGGAACAACGAAGTGAAAATAAAAACGAATGAAAGGATCGGAAATTTTATATAAACTTTTTTTCGAGTTTTTAGGATTTTCATTAAAGGGTATTTCGCGTTCAATATATCCTAACATCCGCAGTTTATCGAGGGGAGCCGTGAGTGATGTTGCCGGCTTATCCATGCGCGCCGCAATTTCCGACAAGCGGTGTGCGCCCGTTGCGATAAGCGATAAGATTGTAAACGATTGCGAAGTGTCTCGCATGTCATCTAAAAATAAGCGCATGGGTTCTTCTGCAAGTATGCCATATGAAGCAAAAATATGGCGTTCGATAGCCTTGCGCAAGTTCTTTTCTTTTAAGCGCAGTTCCCAGTAGCGCGGAATACCTCCCCAAACACTGTATTCTTCAATGGTTTCGATATTTGAGGTTTTTAGCACTTCTTTCAAATATACGGCTTTCATGGGCTGCAATCTGATGATTTCATCGGCCCGGCCAAAGAGAGGGGCGGTAGTTTCAAGTACCAAGCCATGCATTAATTGTTGGGAAGAACCACAAATAATGAGATTAAAGCGTAGCTTTTCCTTGGAGTCAAGCATTCGCTGCAAGATACTTGGCAGTTCCGGTGCTGCTTTCGCTAAATAAGGAAATTCGTCGAGACAAATTGTAATTTTATGCGGTAAGCGCGTATTCAAATTTTCTAATAATGTTCGCCAGTCGGGATAAATCACATTGTCAAAATTCGGAATAACCTGGTTAATCATAGACGCAAAGAGTTCCATCTGGCGTTTGGATTCGGCCAAATCGGCCATAAAATAAACATCGTTTGGCTTTAAAATATGTTTAATCAAAGTAGATTTTCCACACCTGCGGCGACCGTATACGACGATGAAAGAAGTGGCTTTTCCATTCAATGCTTGCTTTAAGCGTTTTTGTTCTTCTATTCTATCTACAAATTCCATGATCTAAAAGTTATAATTATAAAATTATGTTTCTCAAAAATTATGTTGTAGCTACATAATTTTTCACAAAGATAATAATAATAATTTGTTTTGCAAAATAAAAAAAGGCACAAAGTAAATAATCTTTGTGCCTTTGGTGTATCGGTTGAAAATAATTACTTCTCGTTCGGATAATGAATGATCTGCCAATTCCGTATAAACGGCTCAATTTGGTCGGCATTAATACGCTTAGTGATAATTCGTTTTTCGCGATCCAATACATAAATGGTAGGAGTGGAGTAAATATCCCACAAATCGTTGTAATCGATGTTGGAGGCTTTGCCGTTTAAGTTAATCCAGTTGGGTATGTTGTTGTCGTGCAGATATTTTTTCCAAGCGTCAACGTTGAAATCTTTACAAATGGCAATTACCTCAAAATCCAATTCTTTGTGTTTATTGCGGTAGAATTCAGCTAAGAGCGGCATTTGCTTTTTGCAATGTCCGCAATTTGGTTCCCAGAAAATGATGATTGTGTATTTATTTTTCGGAGAAAAAACGGAAACATATTGTTCTTTTGGGGTGTCAACGCTGGTGTCCGGACAATAAAACTCGGGCGGACGATTGCCAATCAAAAGCGGTTCTACACGCGAAATTCGTTTCTCAAAATTTTCTACAATTGATGGAGAAGCCCAAAAGGCTTTGCCGGTCAAATAATATCTTTTGGCTAAATACACCCAAATCGCATCATATCCTATTACATTGGATTTTTGATATTTATCCACAGTGTGCCAAACGCTGTATTTAAAAAGTTCCGGACCGCATTCTGTTTTATCAATCCAATTGGCCAATCCGATTTTGACCGAATCCGGTTGCGGAGGAAGCACCTTATCCATGTATTTTTCAAGTAATTGATGATACATCGGAGTGTAAATTAAACGGTTGTCGCAAGGATTGACATTGTCCCAATAATGGTTTTTATAATAATTATATTTCCAAATATTATGTAATGAATCGGGCACTGAGGCAGGCGCTTCTGGAATTTCGGCCTCCTGCTGTGCTTTGAAAATGGCCGTCATTAAGTTTTCCGGATGTTCTTTTCCGAATTGTTCGCGAGAATCCGTTATTTTTTTGTAACTGTTTTGAATTTCCTTTAACAATTTTTCTTTTTCAGCATCGGAAGTTGCTGTTTCTCGTGCTTTTTGCAGAGAATCGATATGTGCATATAACGGATTTGTGCTTTTTGCGAAAGCGCGGTACTCTTCATTATCAGGACTGTTGCTGTATCTAATGCTTGCACCTAAATCCGGATAATTGGTTTCAATGCCGAATTGCTGATTTTTATCAATAATAATTTCTGCAAAACGCTTGTCGGAAGAGAGTAATAAATACATGCCAGGCTCTTTCAGTTCTGTATTTTTGAAAACATAAGCCTTGCGTTTCGCATCGTATTTGGCGGTGTCTGTGAGATATTGACTTGAGCCGTAATAACGCCCCAAATACATCGGCAAGGTGTCGCTGTAATTATTCATTTTTACAGTTAATTCGAAGCCTTTATTCGGCGTTCCTTTTTGTGCCGAAATGCCTGCTGTAATAAATAAACCTAACCCTAAAAAAAATAAAAATTTGTATTTCATAATATTTATTTTAATGTTTTTTTCGTTGTTTGTCATGGGCAATTGCATGGGGTGCGATATATCTGGGCAAACACACGGGTTTGCACCTACGCACTCACCTGTCATTTGTCATCTGCTGCTGAATACATGCTGTATCCACTGTGTTTTTAATATTCTCCAAATCATTTTCAAATTTTCGGCAAAAACCACGATCGGCTTCTTGTCCGGCAAGGGGAATTAATTCGCCATTGAATTGTATTTTTTCAATTTTTTTCTTTCGATATAAATGCACATTTAAACGTCCGATATAATCACCGTTTTGCCCCGGATTGATTATCCAAACGGTGTCGCCGTAATCATTTACAATCGCTTTGCACACAGTTTGAGGGTCTTGATTACAAAAAATGACATCAAAATCTTTCATTTGTTTGGCAATCGGTAATGCAGTTCCGCTTTCACAATGGAATAAGCCGACAATAATATCCGGTCGTTCTTTTTTGATAATCAGCGGCACCCATTTTTTTGCGGCGGTCATCATATCTTCAAACTGTAAATCCGGCCATAAATGTTTGGGTAAGTGTTGTTGAATTTCGGGAGAAGCCAAACCGATAATGGCTACACGGATTTTCTTTTTGGTGATAACAGTATAAGGTGTAAAATACGGCTGATTGGTCGATTTCTGAATAATATTTGCCGCTAAAACCGGCGCATGTAGTTCTTTGCGGAATTTATTATAAACATCCGGTGTGGTTTTGATATCTTGTTCTCCGATAGTTACAGCGTCGTAATCCATGTAGTTCAACATGCGAGCAACAATATTTTTTTGAGTGGTATCAATGGTTTCCGGATAACAGGGTATCGCTTGATTTAGCAACATATTACCATTGTCCAATAACAATACACGGTGCTCCTTACGAGCATCTTCCACATAATTTTGAATATAAGGGAGTCCATTATTGTGGGGCTGATTAGTGCTTAAATCATATCCGAAATAGCGACCATAAACATCAGATGTTTGCAAAACGGTGATTTCGTGATGCTTTGGAAAAATGTAGGAGAGGTATGTAAAGAGTAGAAACCAGAACATATTGGGTTATTTTAGATATTCTTTTAAGCGTTCGATGTCTCGGCGGTCGCGTTTGGTAGGGCGTCCGAGTCCGGAATCGCGGCGTTCGAAATTGGTTTGACGGATGGTACGTGCTTTTTCAATTTCTTCATCCGGAGTTAAATCTTCGGCAAAAACGGGAACTTTATCCGCCGACACACGGCTGCCCAAAGGTGCAAGTACACGGTATGTTTTGTTAAAACCTTCTTTTCGAATTTCAATAATATCTCCAACTTTGATGTCGCGTGAGGCTTTTGCCACTTGTTCGTTGATTTTTACGCGGTTTAAACGGCAAGCATCGGCAGCTAATGTGCGTGTTTTAAATGCACGAATACACCATAAATACTTATCAATGCGGAGATCGTTGTCCATTTTATTTTTCGCGGAAATAAATTTTCATCGGAGATCCTGTAAAATCATACATTGCACGCAGTTTGTTTTCTACAAAACGTTTGTATGGCTCTTTCACATATTGCGGCAGGTTGCAGAAAAATACAAAGGCAGGATAAGCCGTTGGTAATTGTGTCATGTATTTGATTTTAACACGTTTGTCTTTCACAACCGGCGGTGGGTTGATTTCTTTTACGATAGGTAAAATGCGGTCGTTAAGTTCGGAAGTGGAAATGCGGCGCGTTTTATTTTCATAAACCGTTTTCGCTTCTTCAAGGACCTTGAAAATACGCTGTTTATTCATCACGGAAGTGAAAATAATCGGCACATCGGTGAAAGGAGCGAGGCGTGCACGAACACCTTCTTCGAATTCTTTCATGGTATTGGTTTCTTTTTTTACCAAATCCCATTTATTTACAACCACAACAACGCCTTTGTTATTGCGATGAATCAAGCTGAAAATATTCAAATCCTGCGATTCGATTCCAGCAGTGGCATCGAGCATTAAAATACAAACATCGCTGTTCTCGATGGCTCGAACGGAACGCATAACGGAATAAAATTCAATGTTTTCAAAAACTTTTCCTTTTTTACGCAAACCGGCGGTGTCAACTAAGTAAAAATCGAAACCGAACAAGTTGTAGCGAGTGTAGACCGAGTCGCGCGTAGTTCCTGCAACAGGAGTGACAATGTGGCGATCTTCTCCCATAAAAGCGTTGATAATGGATGATTTTCCAACATTTGGACGACCAACAATGGTAATACGCGGAATATCGGCAAGCTCTTCTGTTTCTACATTGTCTTCCAGCTCATCGGCAATGGCGTCCAACAGTTCGCCGGTACCGCTGCCGTTCATGGCCGAAATATCATACACATCGCCTAATCCTAAAGCGTAAAATTCGTTGCCGCTGTATGCGGCTTTATTAGAATCGACTTTATTAGAAACCAAAAAGATTTTCTTGTTGGAACGTCGCAATAAATTCGCAACGTCTTCATCCATAGAGGTAAGGCCTTCTTTTCCGTCCACCATAAACAAAATGATATCGGTTTCTTCAATGGCTAAAGCCACTTGTCGGCGGATTTCGTCGTTAAATACGTCGGAATCGTCTGTTAAATAACCACCGGTGTCAATAACGGAAAATTCTTTACCGTTCCAGTCGGAAATACCGTAGTGGCGGTCGCGAGTGATACCGCTCACTTCGTCCACGATGGCGTCGCGCGACTTGGTTAGTCTATTAAAAAGTGTTGATTTTCCAACGTTTGGGCGTCCTAATATAGCTACAATATTTCTCATAAAATTCAATCTAATTTGCAAAGATACGAAAATAATTATTAATGGTTAATTATTAATTGTTAATGAGGCTGCATTTTTTATTTTGAATTGGCATAAAAACATATAGACAAGGCATGCCTTGTCTATACAAGAAGTATAAACCCTTTCAATAATTTCTTGTTTTGTTAACTTGTTAGCTCGTCATCTCGTTAACTATTTATTTCGAGAAATTTTCTTAAATCACAAAATTTTTAACTTTTAACTTTTAATTTTTAACTTTTTTGCTTATCTTTGCAACCTAAAATCATAAAAAATGGCAAATAAATTAGACGAATTTAGCGAACACAGCGTAGAAGTGGCAGAAGAAGCATTAGGAAGAGCCGAAGTTTTTTTTCATGAACATGGTAAAAAAATCTTGTATCCGGTAATTGCTATCTTGGCGATTGTCTGTATCTATTTTGGTTACAAATATCTTTACGAAGAGCCTCGCAATCGCAATGCTGCCGAAGAAATGTTTGCCGCAGAACAATATTTTCAAATCGACTCTTTAAATTTGGCACTGAATGGGAATGGGCAAACGACAGGTTTTCTTGATATTATCGACCAGTATAGCGGAACCAAAAGTGCTAATTTGGCTAAATATTATGCAGGTCTTTGTTATTTGCATATGGAACAGTTTGATAACGCTATTGAGTATTTGAAAGAATTCAAAACCAAAGATGTAAACTTATATCCATTGTCAAAAATGGCTATCGGCGATGCTTATTTGGAACTTGGAAATACATCCGAAGCAATTAACTACTACGAAAAAGCAGTAGATAAATACGAAAACGATTTCGTTAATCCTTTGGTATTGATGAAGCTCGCTTCCGTTTGTGAAATGGAGAAAAACTACGATAAAGCACTGCAAGCATACGAACGTATTCAAAAAGAATACACGCGTTCGAATGAAGCTCGTGATATGGATAAATACATTGCCCGTGTTAAAGAATTGAAAGGCGAATAATTTTTATTCACAAATAAAATTTGAAAAGCGGCATTTCAGTGCCGCTTTTTTTATAGAAAAAAATATGAAAAATAAAGTTTTGTCTCAACTCGAAGCCAAAGGAAATGCAACTTTTGCTGAACATCATTTACGATTTTTCAAAACCGGAAAAGGCGAATATGGCGAAGGCGATCTGTTTTTAGGATTGCGTGTCCCCGATGTCCGAAGCATTGCCAACGCCAATTGGAAAGATATTTCGATGGAAGATTTATTGGAATTGCTGCATAATTCATATCACGAAGTGCGCCAATGTGCGTTATTCATGCTGGTGAAAAAGTTTGAAAAAGCCGATGAAAAGCAGCAGTCCGAAATTGTAAAATTGTATGTAAAAAATGCAAAATATGTGAATAATTGGGATTTGGTAGATGCCAGTGCACCACGTATTTTGGGCGCTTATTATGTTGATCGTTCATTGGACGATTTATGGAAATTGGCGAAAAGCAAAGATCTCTGGAAAGAGCGCATGGCCATGGTGTCGATGTGGTATTTTTCCCGAAAAGGAAACACTTTGCCAATTTATGAATTAGCTGAATATTTCCTCATTCACAAACACGATTTAATGCACAAAGCATCGGGTTGGATGCTGCGCGAAGCCGGAAAGAAAGACCGTCAAGGATTAATCAATTTTCTAAACATCCATGCCGCCATCATGCCTCGCACCATGTTGCGCTATTCCATAGAACATCTTCCAAAAGAAGAACGGGAATTTTTTATGAAAATGAAAGATTATAAATAGTTTGGAATGTTTAGTAAGTTTTAAATGGTTGAGATTTTTTTGAACTTGAAACTCCCTGAACCATTCCAAACTTCCTGAACTTTTAAACCATTTCAAACTTTCTCAACTCCTCCCAATACCCCGGAAATGATTTGCTTACTACTTCCGGATTTTCAATTTGAATGTCGTTGAGGCGTGCAGAAAGTAATGAAAATGCCATCGCCATTCGATGATCATTATAGGTTGCAATCGGTTCGTTAACATAAATATTGGCAGGAAAAATCAACAAACTTCCTTCATCATATTCGGTGCGGATACCGATTTTTTTCAATTCTGTGCGAAGCGCCAAAAGCCGGTCGGTTTCTTTATACTTCAGCGTTTCAACGCCGCTTAAATCGGCTTCGAGCCCAAGCATGGCGCACAAAACAGCCATTGTTTGCGCTAAATCCGGATGATTGGTAAAATCCATATACGAAACATCTTCGGGGCGCATGCATTTTGTGATCTGTGCGCCTTCTTCCGTAAAACGGGTTTTTATGCCGAACGGATCGAAAAGTTCTGCAACAATGGCATCGCCTTGTATGGAATCTTTTTGAAGATTCGGAATAAATAAATCGGCTTCTTTGGCGAGCACTGCCAATGCGTAAAAATAAGAGGCCGAGGTCCAGTCGGCTTCTACCGTGAATGCAGGAATTTCATCGGTGTATAAACCTTCGATTTTAATGTTCCCTTGCTCATCAAAGTTTGCTTTCGCTCCGGCTTTGTGAATTAAATTAGCCGTCATTTGAATGTATGGTAACGAAACATGTTCGCCGTCAAGCGTAATATTCAAGCCGTTTTTCATGCATGGAGCAATCAGCAGAAGTGCGGAAATAAATTGACTGCTGATGCTGCTGTCAATTTTGATGTCGCCGCCCTCTAAGGTTTTTCCTTGAATACGTAATGGAGGGAAGCCATCTTCGCCGAGATATTCAATTGTTGCACCCAAACTTTTTAAGGCATCTACCAGCGGTTTGATTGGACGTTTTTGCATTTGCGCACAGCCAGTAAGCGTCCAATTACCCTCTGTAATTGCACAAATCGCTGTGAGGAAACGGAATACCGTACCTGCATTTTCACAATCCAATTCTGCACTTCTGCACTCTTGCATTTCTGCAAGCAGAGTTTCCATCAAAACCGTATCATCTGAAGTGGAAAGATTTTTTATTTCAAAATCATTTTGAGATAAAAAACGAATCGCCAACAAACGATTGCTAATACTTTTCGATGCGGGCAAATTGATTGTCCCATGCAAATTAGGCGCAAGTTGTGGAAGTGTAAACATGATTTTTTTTTTCAAAGGTACGAAAAATATAAGATATGTAAGACGTGTAAGATCGTAAAGTTCTTACACGTCTTACAATCTTACGTTCTTTTAAATTTCTAATGCTTTTAACTTTTTGGGGTTAAAGAAATGATTGAGCGGTCCGGAACCGTGCCCCATTTTCACATCTGCCGCCGCAGCAAGGGCGGAAGTAATGTATTCTTTTGAAAGCCTTACCGCTTCCTGCAAATCAAAACCTAAAGCGATGTGCGACGCGATTGCGGAAGCATACGTACAGCCCGTTCCATGCGTGTTTTCGGTTTCAATGCGTTCTTTTTCAAACGGAATAATTGTATTGCGTTCTTTTGAAAGGAGCAGGTCTATCATGCGTGGACCGCCTAAATGGCCGCCTTTCATCAACACATTTTTACAATTCATATTCAGCAATTCGCGTCCGGCTTTTTCCATTGCAAACACATCGCGAATGGTGATTTTGGTAAGAAATTCAGCTTCGTCTAAATTCGGTGTGAGTATGGTGCAACGTGGGAAAAGTTCTGTTTTGATAGCATCAATTGTATCTTCTTCAATCAACAAACTTCCGCTTGTTGCAATCATTACCGGATCTAAAATAACGGCTTTCGGTTGATATTTATCAATTGCATCGCGCACTGCTTTCACAATCGAAGGTGCATAAAGCATGCCGATTTTAAAGACATTGACATGAAAATCTTCGCAAACAGCGTCGATCTGATCGCGAACAATGTCCGGAGTAATCGCTTGAATAGAGCGGACTCCCGTTGTGTTTTGCGAAGTAATGGACGTTATTGCAGAGGTGCCAAACACGCCTAATGCCGACATGGTTTTTAGATCGGCCTGAATGCCGGCGCCGCCTCCGCTGTCGGAGCCTGCGATGGTTAATACGGTTGGATATGTTTTCACAAATTTATAATTTTTTGCTGATAATGAAAACGAGAAAACAGGAAAACGTTTTCTCGTCATCTTGTTCACTTGTTTTCTTAATTTTTTATAGTTCTCAAAAAACCTCTCGCTGCTTCCTCCGGATCATTCGCTGCAATAATCCCCGAAACAACAGCAATTCCGCTTGCTCCGGCTTCGAAAACAGAACGGGCATTTTCTATTTTTATACCGCCGATCCCAATGACAGGATGTTTGGATAATTGGCAAAGTTTTTTCACTCCTTCCAATCCCCATTCAACAATCGTGTTGGTTTTGGTAGGAGTGGACCACACCGGACTTGCCGCAATATAATCTACATCGAAATTATTTGCTTCAATAACTTGCTCTTCTGTTTCCACTGAAAGCCCAATGATTTTGCCTTTCGGCAAAAGTTTTTTCAAATCGTGATAATACATGTCCGATTGACCGATGTGCACGCCGTCGGCATCGGCTGCAAGTGCAACATCCACGCGATCGTTGATAATGAGTGGAACATTATAGTTTTTCAATAACTTTTTTAACGCCTTTGCATGTTCAATAAATTCGCGTGTTGATGTTGTCTTTTCGCGCAATTGCACCATGCTTACACCACCGCGAACCGCAGCTTCCACAACCGTGTAAAGGTCTTTGCCTTTTAAAATTTCTTCGTCAGTTACAAGGTATAGTTTCATTTTTGTTATTGATTGCTTAACACGAGAACAAGATAACGAGAGAACGAGAGAACGTTTTCTAATTTTCTTGTTAAATTTTGTAACTAAATTTAACGTTATCGAAAAATTCTTCTTTCGTCAAGTTCGCAAATTTATCAATAATGTTTACTTGCAAACTTCCCGGGCCATTAGATGTTTTTTGAGCCAATTCTCCGCATATTCCCATGAAAATAGTTTCGGCCAAACAAGCCATAAATGGGTCATCTTCCACAACGGAAAAAGCGCCTAAAAGTGCACTGGAAGAGCATCCTAAACCGGTAACACGTGTCATCATTTCATGTCCGTTGTGCACAAATGCAGTTTTATGTCCTTGCACAATGATGTCGGTCTCGCCACTGATGCAAACAACACAATTGTATTTTTCGCTTAATAAACGCGCACTTTCAACGGCATTAGTTGATTGTTCTGTACTATCTACACCTTTTGTTTTGGAGCTGATTCCGGCCACCGACATAATTTCAGATGCGTTTCCGCGAATAAAATCAGGGGCTGTTTTTGTCAGTAATTTTTTAATTGTTTCATTACGAAAATGCGTAGCGCCGGCGCCAACAGGATCAAATACAATAGGATGTTTCATTTTCTTTGCCTTGAGCATTGCTTTTTCCATCGCATCAATCCAAGGGGTTGAAAGTGTACCGATATTTACAACAAGCGCACTGCAAATCGTTTGCATATCTTCCATTTCTTCAGGAGCATGTGCCATGATAGGAGAGGCGCCTGCTGCAAGCAAAGCGTTAGCTGTGTTGTTCATCACAACATAATTGGTAATGTTTTGTACAAGTGGGGAAACAGATCGAACTTTAAGAATAATGTCCCACAATTGATTTTTCATAACTTCTTGATTTTTAATTAATAAAACATCAATCGAAAGACATTTTTAATACTCCCTACGCCGGCATTATCCGACAGGTTCAAAGGGTATAATCTCAGCCGTCCGTGCGGCACCCCCGATTGATTTTACAAAAGTAATCATTTTTTTTGATTTGCGTGAAAAAAATAGTACCTTTGCGAAAATTTTACAACAGGCGATATGATGAATAGAAAAAAATACCTTGTTTATACACTTTTTATTTCAATGATGACAGGATTAGCTTCATGTTCAAGTAGTGGTACTATTCCTTACAATAAAGAACCGGATGCGTGCTTGAAGGAACGTCAACGAAAAACGCAAGTTTATAAAACGACTACTACGCGAAAAGCTAAATATCAGCCTGTTGGTGGTGATTATAAGGTTCGCTACTAAAATTACGCAAATAAACGTTGGATTTCTTCTTGGTATTTGATACCGAGATGCTTGCGTCTTAATTTTAGTGTTTGAGTCAACTCTCTTGTGTTAGGTGTCCATTCTTGAGGCACCAAAGTAAATTTCTTAACTTTCTCAGTTTCACCGAAACGCTTGTTGTATTTAGCAACTTCTTTATTAAAACGTTGCTTTACATATTTGTTTGCAACCAATTCTTCGTTGGTTGACGGAGCTTTGTTTCCGTGTCCTTTACGAATATACCATGCTTTGAGCATTTCGAAATCCGGGCTAATTAGTGCTGCTGCAAATTTTTGTCCTTCACCAACCACCATGATGTTATCAATGAACGGGGATTCTTGAAATGTCGTTTCAATTAATTCAGGATTTACATATTTTCCAAAAGAAGTTTTGAACAAACTTTTTTTCCGTCCTGTAATTTTTAATTGACCTTCCGGTTCAATGCGACCAAGGTCGCCGGTATGAAACCAACCGTCGGCATCAATAGCTTCTTGTGTCAATTCCGGAGCTTTATAATAGCCCAACATCGTATTCGGACCACGGCTTAAAATTTCACCGTCGGCCGCAATTTTTACTTCCACGCCCGGCAGAACAGGGCCTACAGTACCGAATTTACGGCCATTTTTCAGAAAATTACTTACTGAAATTACCGGAGATGTTTCCGATAAACCATAACCTTCAATGATCGGAACGCCTATTCCGGTGAAGAAAGCGGCCAAGCGCGGCTGCATAGCAGCACCGCCGGTGACGGCAGCTTTGAAATTTCCACCCAAAACTGCGCGCAACTTGGTATAAACCAATTTGTCTGCCAATTGATGCTGGAAAGTGTACCAGGCGCTGCGGTTTTCCAATTTATAACGTTCGGCTAAATCCAAAGCCCAATAATAGATGCGTTTCTGTGTTAACGGCATTTTCGTACCGCTGGTGTAGATTTTATCGTATACTTTTTCCAAAATTCGTGGAACGAAACTGGCAATACGAGGTTTTACTTCTTGCGCAATATTGGCAACAACAGCCGGGTCACAGTAATAAATTTCCAAACCTAAATATTGCCAACAATAGTTCAACATCCGTTCGTAAACGTGGCACAAAGGCAGGAAACTCAATGCAGGATCGCCCACAGCAACCGGCGGAATATCCTTCACTCCCATGATATTACTAATGATATTTGCGTGCGAAAGCATAACGCCTTTTGGGTCTCCGGTTGTTCCCGAAGTATAAATCATCGTCACCATATCGTTCGATTTAATTTCCGAACGAAGTTTTTGTAACATCTCAGGATTAGGATTTTCTCGTCCTAATTGCACAAGTTTTTGAAAATACGTGTATTTTTGACGATCCTTAAATGTACAGATGCCCTTTAAAGTAGGTACATTTGGAAGAATATCTTCAATTTTGGCCAATAATTCAGCACCTTCGGTAAATACATACTTTACTTCCGCATGATTGAGGATGTAATCGTATTCGCTTTCGCTGATGGTTGGATAAATCGGCACTAAAACCAGGCCAATTTGTTGGGCTGCCATGTCGATAAAGTTCCATTCCGGACGGTTGGAACTGATAAGGGCAATGGTGTCTCCTTTTTGCAAGCCGAGTTTTAGGAAAGCATAACTTACCAAGTCAACATATTCGATATAATCTTTTGGACTATATCTTCTCCATTCTCCTTCGAATTTATGCGCAAAAGCGACTTCGAGTCCATTATATTCCTCTTTGTAAAGCTCCAAGAGGTCAAACAATCTTTCAATTCTTGCCATAAAAATATTTTTGATAAATACCTTTTTTCTTTAGTTGATGTGCAAAGATACAATAAATTTTAATTGCACGCGATAACTGTTGCTGTGAGCTGAATATTAAATAATTAGTTATTTTTTATTGGTCAAAAAATCAGGAAGTTGACGCAATGCAGCCAGTTCTCTCCATTTTTTGCGAGCTTCGATGGCCGGCATGCCGAAATATACTTTGCCCCCTTCGATGCTTTTGTCAACTGCCGATGTAGCCAGTATGACAGCGCCTTTTCCAACAACGAGGTCTTTGTTGACAACCACTTGTCCCCAGATTACTACATCATCTTCAATAACCGTAACACCGGCAATGGCAGAATGCGCACCTATCAAGCAGTTTGCACCGATTATTGTATCGTGTCCAACTTGAACGAAATTATCCATTTTAGTGCCTTCACCAATGGTTGTGTCCCCGGAAACTCCTTTGTCAATAGAGCAAAGTGCACCGATTTCCACACGGTTTTTAAGAATGACTTTTCCGCTGGATAAAAATTTACGATAACCATCCGGTTTACGTTGGAAATAATAAGCATCCGCACCAATTACAGCATTTGCATGAATAATCACATCATCGCCGATTTCCGTATAATCATAAATGCTCACATTGGAATGGATTACACAGTTTTTACCGATTTTCACATGATTTCCGATAAAAACTCCGGGTTGAACAAGCGTTCCTTCACCGATTTGAGCGGTAACACTAATTGTCGCATTTGATACTTGAAACGGACGGAAATGCCGCGTTAACTCGTTGAAACAGGCAAAAGGATCATCAGCAACCAACAGCGCTTTTCCGGCAGGACATTCAACTTCTTTGTTAATTAAAATCGTTGTTGCGTTTGAGTTCAATGCCTTGTCGTAGTATTTCGGATGATCGACAAATGTCACATCACCGGATTCTACAACGTGGATTTCGTTCATTCCGGTAACGACAAAATCTGCAGGACCGATGGCTTTTGCGCCTATTAAATCCGCAAGTTCTTTCAGTGTGTAGGAGCGTGGAAATTTCATGATAAATAATTAAAAAAACAAAAGGCTTTCCTGTTTTACATGGAAAGCCTTTATATGTGATTAGAGACGGCTGTTATATTCGCCTGTACGTGTGTCCACTTTAATACGTTCGCCTTGATTGATAAACAATGGAACACGGATTGTTGCACCGGTATCAATTGTAGCCTCTTTTGTAGCGTTAGTTGAAGTGTTTCCTTTAACAGCAGGTTCGGTATAAGTAACTTCAGTTTCAATAAAAGCAGGAAGTTCGCAAGTTAAAGGTGTTTCTGTTTCTGCGTGATATAAAATATCTACAAGAGCTCCTTCTTTCAAGTATTGCGGAGCATTGATCAAGTTCTCTTCGATGGTAACTTGTTCGAAAGATTCCGTATTCATGAAATTATATCCCATATCATCTTTATACAAAAACTGGTAGGGGCGACGCTCTACGCGAGCAGTATCCACTTTCACACCAGCAGGGAATGTATGTTCCAGAACACGTCCGTCGCGTAAATTTTTTAATTTTGTACGTACAAAAGCCGCACCTTTTCCGGGTTTTACGTGTTGGAAATCTACAATTTGCCAAAGTCCATTGTTGTGCTCGATACACAATCCTGTTTTAAAATCTGCTGTTGATGCCATTTTTTTCGTATTGGTTTTTTATTAAATTTCGAAATTATACTGTGCACTGCAGTGGACTCGAACCACTGACTTCTACCCTGTCAAGGTAACACTCTGAACCAACTGAGTTAGCAGTGCAAAAACATACAAAGGTAAGAAAAAAAGTTAAAAATTAAAAATTAAAAATTAAAATAATTTTAAATCAGTGTTTTATGTTGTTTTTATTACGAAAAATTGAACAAGTGTTTGTACATTCAAAAAAAAAATCGTACTTTTGTAATGAATATTAATTTAATGACCATTACATTAATCGTCATTACAAAAAATAGGATATGAAATTTTACGATAGGAAAATAGAGCTTGAAGTACTGAATCGCAATCGTAAACAAGCCGAAAAAACAGCTTGTTTTACGGTTATGGTTGGACGTCGCCGTATTGGTAAGACCGCACTGTTATTGGAGTCTGTGAAGAAAAGAAAGTATTTGTATCTCTTTGTTGCCAGAACGACCGAACCGTTGTTATGTGCGCAATTTCAAAAAGAAGCCGAAAATGCGTTGGGATTGAAAATCTATGGAACGATTACTTCTTTCCGCGATTTATTTGAACAACTGCTTGTTTTTGCTGAAAAAAAACATTTCACATTAATTATTGATGAATTTCAGGAATTTGAAAAAGTAAATCCTGCAATTTTTAGCGAGATTCAACATCTTTGGGATAAATATAAAGGTAAGGCAAAAATCAATTTTATTGCTTGCGGTTCGATTTATTCATTGATGATGAAAATTTTTGAAGATAAGAAAGAACCATTGTTCGGTCGTTTAACATCGAAAATTTTATTGAAGCCTTTTCCTATTTCTGTGATGAAAGAGATTTTAAACGATTATAATAAAAAATATAAGCCCGAAGATTTGCTTTGCATGTATATGCTTACCGGCGGCGTGGCTAAATATATTACTTTGTTGATGGAAGCCCGCGCTACCACGGCTTCCAAAATGATTGATATGGCTACTGCTTTCGACTCGCCGTTTTTAGGTGAGGGACGCGAACTCTTGGTATCTGAATTTGGAAAAGAATACGGCACATATTTTTCGATTTTACAATTGATTGCTTCCGGTAAAAACACGCAAGCCGAGATCGATTCGATTATCGAAAAGAATACCGGCGCGTATCTTGTTAATCTGGAACACGATTATTGTTTGATTTCGAAACATAAACCGATGTTTTCCAAACCAGAAAGTCGTAGCACACGTTGGATATTGAGCGATAATTACCTTCGTTTCTGGTTTCGCTTTATCTATCCAAATCAAAGTTTGATTGAGAGTAACCGCAATGAATTGCTGAAAGAATATGTAGTGAAAAATTATGAAGATTACAGCGGCTTGCTTTTGGAAAAGTATTTTCGTGAGAAATTTGCCGAATCCGAACGCGTTACGGATGTTGGTTATTATTGGGATAGCAAAGGTAAGAATGAAATAGATCTGATTGCTTTAAATCGCTTGGATAAAACGGCTGTTATTGTCGAAATAAAACGCAATCCGAAACGTTTTAATCATTCTTTACTCGAAGTAAAAGCACATTCTTTATCGAAAGAATTAGCAAAATACAAGGTTGAGCTGAAAGAAATGTCGCTGATTGATATGTAGTTATGTTTTATTAATGTAATAATCATTACATTAATGACTATTACATTATGTTTAATGTGAAATAAAAATCCCAACAATTTCTTTTGAATTATTGGGATTTTTTATTGGTAACGTTTATTATTTTGTCAAATATTCATCAATTGCTTTGGCGGCCTTTTTACCGGCACCCATCGCAAGAATAACGGTTGCAGATCCTGTTACCGCATCGCCGCCGGCAAATACGCCCGGACGCGTGGTTGTGCCCAAATCATCGGCTTGAACACCACGATTTTTATTTAATTCCAATCCTTTGGTTGTAGATGCAATTAAAGGATTTGGCGCAGTTCCTAACGACATAACGACGGAATCGACTTCCAAAACGAATTCAGAACCTTTTTTCTCAACGGGGCTGCGGCGGCCGGAAGCATCAGGCTCTCCGAGTTCCATTTCCACGCATTTCAAACCTTTTACCCAACCTTTTTCATCGCCGATAATTTCAACCGGATTGGTGAGTAGATTGAAGTTGATGCCTTCTTCGTGCGCATGATGCACTTCTTCGGAACGCGCCGGCATTTCTTCTTCTGTACGACGATAAACGATGTACACGTCGGAGCCCAATCGTTTTGCGGTACGAGCAGCATCCATGGCCACGTTTCCACCACCGACAACGGCTACTTTTTTACCGATGTGTACGGGAGTTTCGTGATCATCGCGATAGGCTTTCATTAGGTTTGAGCGTGTGAGCAGTTCGTTTGCGGAAACAACACCGTTTAGGTTTTCCCCCGGAATATTCATAAACTTGGGCAATCCGGCACCGCTTCCGATAAATACGGCAGCGAAGTTTTCGTGATCCATCAAGTAATCTACCGTGATTGTACGGCCAACCAAAACGTTGGTTTCGATTTTTACGCCGAGTTTTTTGAGGTTTTCCACTTCGGTATGAACGATTTCTTTCGGTAAACGAAATTCGGGAATTCCATAAACCAAAACGCCTCCGGTTTCGTGCAAAGCCTCGAAAATAGTGACGTCGTAACCTTTCTTTGCAAGTTCTCCGGCGCAAGTCAAACCTGCCGGACCACTGCCGATAACGGCTACTTTTTTATGTTTCGGAGCTTCTTTTTCTGTAAAGGTTATTTTGTTTGTACGGGTATAATCGGCGGCAAAACGTTCAAGTTTTCCGATTGCAACAGCATCGCCTTTAACTCCTAAAACACATTTGGCTTCGCATTGAACTTCTTGAGGACACACGCGTCCGCAAACAGCAGGCAATGCAGAGTCCATTGAAATTACACGAGCTGCTTCTTTGAAATTTTTATTTTTAATTTCTTGAACGAAATCACGGATTTGGATACTTACCGGACAGCCGGTTACGCACAGCGGGTTTTTACAATTCAAGCAGCGTTCGGCTTCGCGAACAGCTTCTTGTTCGTTGTATCCGTAGCAAACTTCTTGAAAGTTGGTAGCACGCACAACGGGATCTTGTTCGCGAACAGGGATGCGTGTTTTGGATTTACCTTCGGCTTCGCGCTCTAAACGGGTTTCTTCCATCGTTTGGTCAACTGGAGCAGCAAGGTTACAATGATGTGCAGCGGTATTTTTGCCGATTTCGTATTGTTTGTACATGCCCTGACGGCGCATTGCTTCGTCGAAATTCACTTCGAATCCGTCGAATTCGGGCCCGTCTACACAGGCAAACTTCATTTTTCCGCCCACGGAAACACGGCAGGCACCACACATTCCGGTACCATCAACCATTAAGGTGTTCAGACTTACGATTGTTTTGAGATTGTATTGTTTTGTCAGTTCAACCACAAATTTCATCATAATCATGGGGCCGATAGCGACAACTTCGTCGTATTGATTGCCTTCTTCGATTTTTTGTTTGATTAAATCGGTTACACGGCCGTGAAACCCCTTAGAGCCGTCGTCGGTACACACAAAAACGTTAGCGGCTTGTGTAGCCATTTCTTCGGTCATGAAAAGAAAGTCGGCACTGCGGGCGCCGATAATAACATCGGCTTTGATTCCGTGTGCATTGAGCCATTTCACTTGTGGATAAACGGGGGCCGTACCTACGCCGCCAGCTACGAAAAGGAAGCGTTTTTGCTTGAGTTTTTCGATATCTTCGTGAATAAATTCCGATGCTTGTCCGAGTGGTCCGACAACATCCGAAAAACAATCGCCGGTATTGAGTTTGGCGATTTCTTCGGTTGATTTTCCAACTATTTGGAAAACGATGGTAACTGTGTTTTTTTGCAGATCATAGTCGCAAATAGTCAGTGGAATACGTTCGCCTTTGGGGTCGGCAATTACAATTAAAAATTGTCCGGGTTGTGCGGCCTGCACCAATCGCGGCGCATATACATCCATTAAATAAATGCTTGGAGCAACAAGCTCTTTCTTAGTAATTTCGAAAAGTTTCACGATGATATAATTTTAGCATGCAAAAATACGAAATATTGTTTGATTTTACAATTTTAAATATTTTTTTGGAAAAGAACGACGAGGTGGAATTTATTGCTGGCGGGTCGTTTTTTGTTTATAACAAATGCCTCACCGCCTCCAACGGATGAAAAAACAGCATACGTGGTCCGGAGAAGCGCATGACCTTGCGGATTTTATCCCGGTATTCCGGTTTGTAACAATGGATTTCACAGTTTTTGCAAGCCCGTTTTTGTTCTCCAAACGGACAATGTTCCAAACGTTCGTGTGCATAGTTTTCCAATGCCGCACATTCCGCGCAAAGCGAAGAATGCGTGTTGTGCTTGGACCGGCAATAAATGCGGATCATTTTGGAAACTGTTTTTTTCTCACGCTCGTTCATATCCCCAATCAATATGTATGAATGCTGTTTTGCGCGGAGGGGAGGTAATTTACGCCGATCCATGTAATCATCAGCAAAACAAATGCAACCGATAAGACCCATAATGTGAATTTCGGGATGTCGTTTTTTAATCGTGCATGAATATAAACCAAATACGCGGCGGCTGTTACAAAGGCCCAGGTTTCTTTCGGATCCCACGACCAGTAATGTCCCCACGCTTCTTTGGCCCACACACAACCCATGAGCATGCCGAGCATTAAAAAAGCAAAACCCACATAAACCAAGTTGTCCATGAGGTGGTACAAATTTTTGTCAGGTTTATTCAACCTTAAATTTTGCAACTGAATAATTGAAGAAATGGTTGCCGCGCCAAGCATGGCGTACGAAAGAATATATACGGTAACGTGCGGCACAAACCAATAACTTTGCAGCGCCGGCATGAGATGTTTGGAATGTATTTCCGGCTTGAAAATATTGATGCAGACAAATACACATGCCATTAAACTGCTGAATGACAAAAGCCAATCGTATTTCCAATGTTTGTAAGTGAAAAATCCAACCGATGAAAGGAAGAGTGAATACCAGAGCCGTGTTTCGCCTTGTGTGCGTAAGGGAGGACGTTCTTGTCCGATCCACAGTCCGACAATAAATGCAGCAAAAACAAGAATTCCGGTCAACATCAAACCGTCAATTATTTTTCGATTTATTTTTGTATAAACGATAATGCCTGCGCTTATCCACAAAAGCATTGCTGGCAAAGCGAAGAATAAAAAATCATTCCACGTCAATAGTCGCCTCCTTTCGTTTTTGTCCGCTCCAAAGCATGCAGATTGATCCGCAAGCGAGTAAGATAATGCCGATATAAACGGGAATAACCCATGGATCGTAGACGAGTTCAAAACTGCTGTAAGAGGACATTTTCCCGGCATCATTGTCGTAGCCGTATTGGTAAATCATCCAATTGCCGATTTTGCACGGTTTGTTTACTTCCAAAAGTGCATGTTTTTCTTGTCCGTTTTCGGTAAAAATATGAATGTCGGAAACAAAGCGTTTGGGTTCCGGACGTATCATTGCCACGCAGTATAGACTGTCGAGATTTAAAACCATATACAATTGTGCGATATTTCCGGCGCAAACCCAACCTTCTTTTTTAGTTCCATCTGGATTATTTACTTCGATTTTGACGGCAGGAGAGGAGCCGGGCATCGGCATTTTATGATAGCTGCTGTCGCTGTTGCGAATGGCTTCGTGAATATATTCTTTTACAGAAATATGCCAATCGGCAATTGTGCCGTTGGATTGTTGTTCATCAATTTGAAAATATTCGGCCTTGTCTTCCGGTTGCGAAACGCCTGTAGTACGGTTAATGATTGTTAATTTCGGAGGATATTCTTCCATTTGAAAATCATTGAGTTCAATGGCGATGGGCAAATCAAGCACTTCGTCTTGTTCATTATATACCCGCCATTCCACTTCGCCCTCACGCACATGCATCACATAACGCTTGATGTCGGCAGCGCCCATTCCGGCGGCAAAAAGCAACAACCAGAGTCCAATGTGATTCAGATGGAATCCAATGTTTTTTAAATGGAAAACGGAGAGTGGAGAATGGAGAATGTTTTTCAAGTTGACTTTTTTACAAGAATCCCGAAATCGTCTGATGATTAAAGCGCCGAGAGAAAGCAGGGTTGTAAAATAAACCAACACAAACGGCCAGGCTGAAGTCATGTGGGTAAACCCCAAGTGGGACGGGAGGTTTGAGTGGATGGCTTCGGTGTTGGATTCGCTAAATTGCGGCGTCAATCCCATTATCACACCTAAAACAACCAATGTGCTAATCAATGTTACCGCCATTGGAATACCTGAAAACCATTGATAGAAGTGTGTTTTTCGTTTGAATGAAAACGCGGACAGGAATAGCAGAATGATTCCGCCGAAAATTACGTTAACCGGAAATCTTAATAAAGAAAAATCAAAATTTCCGGTAATAAATTGTAAAATTAACCCGATGATAACAATTCCGCCAACAACGGCAATGGATTCTTTATATTGCCATGGGAATTGCCAAAATGCTCGATTATTGTTCAAACGGCCTCCTAATTACTGCTTAATAAACGGCCTTTTTCTTTGGCTTCTTTTACCCATTTCGGCACAGTTGTTTCCATCCATTTAGCTTTTTTATCGCGAATGGTTTTCATGTCCAAGCCAATATACGATTGTGCTTTCTCTTTCGAAGAAATGTCGGGCATCGGCACGTCTTTTACGCCGTGGGCAAATAAAACTTTTTGCACTTCAAGTTGAGCGAGCAGCGATTTATCGAGGCTGTGCGCCAAAATGCGTTGTGTTTCAACAGGAGCATGGAAAGAAGCTCCGTGCGAAGCAACCGAAAAATCCCAACGCCATTGCGCCTGACGAATTAATTTCAACACCGGTTTCATTTCGGCTTCGGTGGCGCCGTTGTCCCATGCGGCTTTCGCCATGATGTGGGCCTTTGATAATTCTTGTTCGATACGGTCGCGGATTTCAAGGGCTTTGTCCTGATATTCGTAAACGTAGTCGCGTAATTTCTCTTCCGAATCGCGGTGGCAGGTTTGGCAAGTGCCCGAAACATTTTTCAGCGGACTCATCACTTGATGATTGGAGTATTTGATGCCGCCTTCGGCTACGTAAGGCATGTGGCAATCGGCACAAGCCAAGCCCCGTTTGGCATGAGGCCCCATCAAGAAAATTTCGTAATCGGGGTGTTGTGCTTTTAGCATGGGAGCGCGACTAACGGCATGTGTCCAGTCTTTATAATCGGCTTCGTCGTAATATTTTTCCATGGCTTCAACAGTCATACCGCCGTCCCAAGGGAATGTTAAATATTTGCCATCTCCTTTAAAGAAATATTCCACGTGGCACTGAGCACAAACCAACGAACGCATTTCCTGCGGTGTGGCTTCTGCGATGTCGCGGCCTTGACGTTGAAACGCCTCAATCAATCCCGGGCGGGTGATGGTTAAGTTCATTGTTTTCGGATCGTGGCAGTCGGCACAGCCAATCGGATTTACGATTTGACTTCCTAAATGACTCCAAGGAGTTTTATAGAAATTTTCGATACCCATTTCGTGCATCATACGGGGCACATCGGGACTTTTGCAGGTCCAACAAGTGGAAGGCTGCATATCTTTGGTGTTTGAGTCGGGCGATCCGGTGCGCAATGTTGCACGGATATCTTCCAATGCATGCATGTGTCCGCGTGGTGCCGAATAGTCTTGTGCAAAAGCATAACCGGCCCAAAGCACAACCATTTCCGGACGGTTTTCCAAAACATCTTCCGGCATGTTTCCCAGATGCTTGCTGCGAAAATCCATATCGGCAGTTTTTTTCCATGTGTTGTATTCACGCGGATAATTTTCTCCCCAAACTTCATTACGGGATTCGATGCCTGTAATTTCTACTTTTTTATTATTGAAAAGCGTGGCGATTTCTGCTCGACGTTCGGTGATGGAAGCGGCGAGAAGGCCTAATAGAAACACTGCAACCATGACGGCTGCAAAGATTCCCCATCCGATGATGGGTTTGCGCTTGATCGCTTCGGTTAATCGTTGAAACATGGCTTTTATTGTTTAGTTATTTTTCATTTTTTCTTTCAACCAATCGGGTACCGGAGATGCGGGCAAAGGCACAATGGCATTTGGCGAAGAACTCAAACTCGCAATATTGGTATGTGGAATTTGCGTATGGCAGTCCCAGCAAGCCTTTCCCTGGCCGTTTTGTGCGTCGGTGTAAGAAATCATTCCTGTTTTTACAAATTCGGTATTCAGTTGTGTGTGGCAACGGATGCAGTTATTCATGATAACATTGTCGCTGGATTCGCGCGGACGGATGACTTGCGGTTCTGCACGTGCGGTGAAAACGGCAGAGTGATATAGTCCGTCCAAGGCTTTAAATCCGTATTTGGCAAAGATATTATTGTGCGGAACGTGGCAGTCGTTGCAGTTTGCCCATTGCGAATGCGAACTGTGCGCCCACGACTGGTAGTAGGGCGTCATGATGTGGCAATTCACACAAGCCGACGGATCGTCTGAAAGATAAGAATGTGCCCGCGACATGTAGACAGTGTATGCTCCCAAACCGGCAATTATTCCTCCCATCACAAAAAAAGGAAGAATCATTTTTCCGGGAATATGGCGCAAAATCCTTTTCATACAAACGTTTTTTGAGGATATGACAAAGATATGCAAAAACATCGGAATAAAAAAATGAAATTGTCGGAGTTACTGCGGATCCACGTCAATAACCACACGCACAGCTTTGTATTTGGGTATTTGCGAAAATTCCAACAAGGTGGCATGCAGGATTTTTTTCATACCGCCAATGTCGCTGTTGCGTTCGAGTTTGATTAAAAATGTTTTCAAATATTGATTCTGAATGCGCGAAATTAACGGGAATTCTGGCCCCAATACACGTTTGTCGAAATGTTTGCGCAACATTTTTCCGAGTTCAGATGCGGCTTCGTTGAGCAAATCCGGATCTTTGTGTTTAACGGTAAGTTCAATTAAACGATAATAAGGTGGGTATTTAAACACTTGGCGGTCGGGTAATTGAGAAGTTACCATGCCGGTGTAATTATGGTCGATTACATCGCGGATAACCTGATAATAGGGATTGAAAGTTTGAATAATCACGGTTCCCCGTTTATTCTTGCGTCCCGCTCGGCCGCTCACTTGCGACATGAGTTGGAAGCTGCGTTCGTAGGAACGGAAATCTGGAAAGGTAATCATGTTGTCCGCATTCAGAATGCCGACAACACTGACATTGTCAAAATCCAAGCCCTTGGTAACCATTTGCGTTCCGACAAGAATATCGATTTTTTTTTCTTCGAAATCGGAAATCAAATCGTGATAAGCATTTTTGGAACGCGTGGTGTCTAAATCCATACGGGCAATGCGTGCATTTGGAAAGAAAATCGACAGCTCGTCTTCGATTTTTTCGGTACCAAAACCTTTCATTTTCAACGACGGATTGCCACATTTTGGGCATTTTTCGGGAATGTGAATGCTATAACCACAGTAGTGGCATTTGAGTTGGTTGATATGTTTGTGATAAGTCAGCGTTACGTCGCAATTTTTGCATTCGGGCATGAAATTGCAGATTTCGCATTCCAAACGAACCGAGAAACCACGCCGGTTTTGAAACAAAATGATTTGTTCTTTGTTTGCCAATGCCTCTTCGATATATTTCATCAACAACGATGAAAAATGTGACGACATGGTTTTTCTGCGCGTTTCTTCTTTCAAGTCGGCCACCATGACTTCGGGCAGCTGCATGTTGTTGTAGCGTGTGAGCAATTCCACAAAGCCGTATTTTCCCGTTGTTGCATTGAAATAGGATTCGATAGACGGCGTTGCGGAACCTAATAAAACCTTGGCATGATGCTGTTGTGCCAAATAAATGGCCGAATCGCGGGCATTGTAGCGCGGCGCCGGATCGAATTGCTTGAACGTGGTTTCGTGCTCTTCATCAATAATAATCAAACCTAAATTTTCAAACGGCAGAAAGAGGGCAGAGCGGGCGCCGAGAATAATTTGGTATTTTGGGCCTTTTTTGTTTTCATCCGGAAGAATTGCATTCCAGATTTCCACACGTTCGGAATCGCTGTATTTAGAATGGTAAACCCCCACTTTATCGCCAAAATATTTGCGCAAACGGTTGATAATTTGTGCCGTTAAAGCAATTTCCGGAAGCAGGTATAAAACCTGTTTCCCGTTTTTAATTTGCTCTTCGATGAGCTTGATGTACAATTCTGTTTTTCCGCTTGACGTTACTCCATGCAGTAAAGTCACGGATTTTTCGGCAAACGAATTGTGTATTTTTTGTAGCGCTTCGGCTTGTACATCGGACAATTGAATTTGCTCAACTTCGTGTGTTTGGGCGTATGTTTGCAGGCGGCTTGTGGTTTGCTCGAAAATTTCGAAAACTTCTTTTTTGACTAATGCTTGCAAATGTGCAGCCGAACTGTCGGCCAACTTCAGTAAATCTGCACGTTTGAGCGCATCTGTTTTTTGCTGGCGCGAATAATGCAAAAAGGCCATTAACAGTTTTAATTGTTTAACGGCTTTGCGCTCCAACGTATCGAAAAGCGTTTTGAGATTTTCTTCGTTTCTATACGTTTCCGTAAGGCGGACGTGCGTTTCGGTTTTTGGTTTGTAGCGTTCGTTAACTTCTTCTTGAACTAAAATAACGTTTTTCTCACGTAAATTTTTTATCAGGGAAAATGTTTTTTGAAGGCCTGTAATTTTTTGAACTTCTGCAATTTCAAGTTCCGGCTTGTTGTATAGGGCTTGTGCGATGAGAATTTCGTTTTCATTTAAAACGGAAATATCGCCGTCGAAATCTGGATTTAAAATGATTTTGGTTTCGCTGCTTAGCCGAAAGGCGGACGGGAGTGCGGAAAGCATCACTTCACCTTCGCTGCACATGTAGTAATTGGACATCCACAGCCAGAATTGCAACTGCAAAGCGTTCACAATCGGGCGTTCGTCGATAATGCCGCTGATGTATTTCACGATATACGACGCCGGTGCATTTTCATGGATGGAAACCACAAGCCCGGCGTAGATTTTATTTTTGCCGAAAGGCACCACCACGCGCTTGCCGACAGCTATTTCGTTTTCCATTTCCTGCGGCACACGATAGGTGAAACGCCCGGGCAACGGAAGCGGAAGAAGTACATCAACGAAAAAGGTTTTGCGGTCGGCCATAATGTACAAAGGTACGAAAATAATTGACAATGGAGAATTGAAAATTGAGAATTATTTTACATTCTTTGGCAGACAGGACAGAGTTTGCAAGAGTTCTCGACAAAGTCGAAACAAAACATGTTAATCTTGTAAATCTTGTCTTGAATATTTTTAGAAATCAAACAGCGAGGAAACCTTAGACAGCATCCGATGCTCATAATTAAACCGTTTGAAAAAACTGACTTTTATACCGAAATCATTAAAAACAATGGAACTTAAATCGTTTTTATTGACAACCCGCATGCCGCGTGACAATGTTGTGCATAAAATCGACCAATCTTCTTTATGATATCCCAAAGCCAATCGTCCTTGAATATAAGGTTGGAATTGAATGTTATCGAATTTGTTTGAGCCGTTGGTGCTGCAAAAATCAATGTTGGAGCCGATACTTGCACCTAAAGTGGTGAAGAAATCATTTTTAAAAACGAAGGTATAAGCATATCCGACGGATGGTCCGATTTGATAGTTTTCGATTGTTTGGCGGATATTTTCAGATTTGTCAAGAAGAGAATCGTAATTGAAAACGCTGTAGAACAAACCCAAACCTAACAAAAATCCTCCGGCAGATTTGACTTGCTTTTCGGAACAGTTGAATGATGAACGATACGAAAATTTTTCGGCGTTGAAAATATATTCGCCGAAAGCGCCGATGCGCAAAGAAGAAATATTCGGATCAAAGACCCGTTTTTTGTTGCCTTCATCATCAGTTGTTGTCAAATAATAACCGTTGTAATTTAACAGATAAAAATCGCCGACAAATCGTTTCCCGAAATATCCGGTTTGAAAATCAAAAGCATAAGTTAGCTTGTTTTCCGCTAATCCAAGCCCAAGTCCGACGCTCAATGCAAGATTTTCATAAGAACCGCCAATGCCGATGACTAATTTTAAATCGGGTTGATATTCATGCGTGATTGTTGTGTTTCCTAAGGAGTCCGGTAGGATTTTGGATGTAATGCTTATTGAATTAAAAGCGCTTGATAAATATGTTTTTGCAGAAGCATTGTACGGATACGGTTTGATATAATTGGTGTCCGTTCTAACGCGAGCAGAAACAGCCATTGTTGTACTTGAAAATATTATATAAAAAAAGATTTTAAACCGCATTTACTTTTCGAAATCAAAATGCATTTGTAATCTTTGATAAAAGTTTGTTTTCGTAATGAAAACGTTTGAAGAACGTGATTTGCGCGGATAAATCGTTGAATCCGATTTTATCATTTGTGTCTTCGTCAGAATAGCCAGATCTTGTATTATTAGATAAAATATTACCTAAAATAGACCATGAGTCGGAATGATAGCCGATACCTGCACGTATATGCATGTATGGGTTTAATTCTTGGTAATCAAAATCTTCAATTTTACTGCCGGTATTATAGAAATTAATATTCACACCCGTGCCGAGGCCTGCGGTTATAAAAAGATGATTTTTGAAAACCAATGTGTAGGCATAGCCAATCGAAGGGCCTAACTGGATGTTTTCGATGCTTTTGTTTAGCTGTGGACGGTCTTTATCTCTGTAATTAAATTTATTGTAAAAGGATCCGAAGCCAAGCAACAATCCTCCTGCCGATTTTTTCTGTGCTTCAGAACCAATAAACGATGCACGGTAAGAAAAACGATCGGCATTGAAAACATATTCTCCATAAATTCCCATTCGTATAGTTGAAATATCAGAGAGAAAGGTTTTTATGCTTGTTCCACTCGGTTCTCTGACAGTGATATGGTAGCCATAGTTGTTTTTAATGTAGAAATCGCCTACCGAAATATGATGTTTGAAAGTTAAAACCATAGCTGGTTTCATTTGTTCTATTTAAATTAATGCCGAAACCGAAGCTGATTGCAAGGTTTTTGAAAGAAGCACCTAGCCCCAATGTGATTTTTGTGTCGGGATGATAACGTTCGATGATTTGGTTTTTGCTTTTAAAAATCGAAGTGTCTTCACTGTTGATATTTGGTGACTTTATGTTGATCGAGTTGTATGAAGTTCCTGTGTAGGCTTTGAAATACGTTGTTTGCGTATAGGTTTTTATGTAATTAGTGTCGACCGTAAATTTAGCAGACGCGAGATGAACAAAACATGTAAATAAAAATAATATAAAAAAACAACGTTGTAACATTATTTAATCATTTTCTTGATTTTGGATATTGCTTCGGCAATACTGACCACTTCAATGTTATTTTTTAAATTCCAGCCCGATTTTACAGGCGCTGCAATAAAACTATAATCAGGCAGAATATCTTCCATTGCTGTGTAATTGCCTTTCGATAAAGAGGGCGATAGGGAAGATTTGCATTCAATCACAAATGTGCGTTCGTAAATCTTCATTACAAAATCAACTTCTGCGCCGTTGCTTGTCCGGTAATAATAAAAATTTGCATTCGGAAAGGCGCCTTGTAAATTTGTGAGTACTATTTGTTCCCAGATTCCGCCAATGGCCGGATGCCCGGAAAGTGCTTCAAAACTTCTTAAACCCAGTAGTGTAGACGTAATGCCGGAGTCGGTAATATATACTTTCGGGGCTTTTACTAGGCGTTTGCCGGTATTCGAATGATAAGGCTGCACGGTGGTAACCATGAATGTGCCTTCCAGCAAGTCGATATAGCTTTTCACAGTGCTTGACGAAATGCCGAGCGCATTGGAAAGCATGGAAAAATTGACGGTTTGTCCATTCACATGAGCCAGCATTTGCCAAAGTCGGCGCATGGTAACAGGCGTAAATCCTGACCATTGCAATAAATCCCGTTCTAAAAATGTAGAGATAAAATCTTCCCGCCATTCAAAAGATGCTTCATCATCGGGCGCTAACGCACTTTTTGGAAATCCTCCTCTGAAAAAATATTTTTCGAGGGAAAATCGGGATCCTAATTCGTCTAATAAAAAAGGAGTGAGTGTTTTGTAGGAAACTCGCCCGGCTAGCGACTCGGAGCTCTGTTTGAGTAAATCGCGTGAGGCGGAGCCTAAAATCAAGAAACTCCCTTTGCGCTGCCATTCATCCACCAAGCTTCTAATCAGCGGAAATAGTTCCGGAGCACGTTGTATTTCATCAATGCAAATTAATTTATCTTTATGGATTGTAAAAAACCATTCTGGATCGTGCAATTTCGCTTTGTCCGAATTTTTTTCCAAGTCGAGATAAATGCCCTTTTTATTATTTTGCTTGAAAACCTGCTTGACCAATGTAGTTTTTCCACATTGACGAGGGCCAATAACAGCAGTAACTTCATTGTTTTTGAGCGATCTTAAAATTATTTCTTCAATATTTCGATGAAGGTACTTCATTTTATCTATATCATTTACCATGCAAATTTACAAAATAATTTTTGATTTGCAAAATAATTATGAAAATATATTAAAAATATAAAATTAATTGATGTTGAATTACAATTGTTTATGTGATTTTACCATGCAAATTTAAAATTCAATTTTAAATTTGCATGGTAAAATATTATAATTAATTAATAATCAGATATTATTTTTTTTGAAAATAATTAGTTTTGAGTTCTTTTTCTAAAAAGAATATAGAATACCGTAGGAATGACAATGTTACAAATTGCAGCAGTTGCATACATCCACGGGCTTTCGTCCGGCTTCATGTGCAAAACGAAATGTTGAAACATCTGAATGCCGTTGCCGGTAATGAATACGCCGATGAAAAAGAGTATCCAGCGAATAGGATTGAGGGTTGAGGATTGAGGATTGTTTGAATTTCGAATTAATAAAAAATATAATGTAATCAATAAACTTATATCCAATAACCCTAAGAATACCATGTTGTAATTAAACAAATGCGCAAGCGCGTCGCCGGCATAGTGCATGGCGAGGGCAAACAAAAGGCCATAACAATAATTCATATATTTTGTTTTCCACAAACCGAATAATCCGATAATGAAAAATAAAATGCCGGAATAAATATGGAGCGGGTGAAGTGTTAAGGAATTCGCAATGCCGTTGTCTACGGCGTAATTCAAAACGTGGTCGACATCTACAAAGTTTACAGCCATCATGCCTGTGCACAAAGGCACTAAATCCGTTTTCAGTTTTTTATGAATGACGGTGGCAGCAACGGCAGAAGCAAGAAGATGACCGGCAATGTACATGATAAAAAGATTTTTCCCGAAGGTTTCGCAGGTTTTTCTAACCACAAAGGACACGAAGTCCACAAAGATTTCTTGTGTTCTTAGTGTCCTTTGTGGTTAAAAATATTATCTGTTTTGATATTGTTGTTCGTAGTATTTTTGGTAATCGCCCGAAGTAACGTTGTTCAACCATTCTTCGTTTTGCAAATACCAGTCTACGGTAATTTCCATACCTTCTTCGAATTGCAACGATGGCGTCCAGCCTAATTCCTTTTGCAATTTGGAAGAATCGATTGCATAACGCATGTCGTGTCCGGCGCGATCTTGAACGAAAGTAATTAACTTTGCAGATTCGCCTGTAGCACGGCCGAGTTTGCGGTCCATGATTTCACACAATTTGTGAATCAACTGAATGTTTTGCCATTCGTTATTTCCGCCGATATTGTAAGAATCGCCGTCTTTTCCTTGGTGATAAATCATGTCGATTGCACGTGCGTGATCGACAACATATAACCAATCGCGAATGTTTTCGCCTTTTCCGTAAACAGGAATTGGCTTGTTGTTTTTGATATTGTGAATTGCCAAGGGCAACAATTTTTCAGGAAACTGATACGGGCCGTAGTTATTCGAGCAGTTCGACATCACAATGGGTAGCTTGTAGGTATGGTGATAAGCGCTTACCAAATGGTCGGAACTTGCTTTGGAAGCCGAATACGGACTACGTGGGTCGTAAGAAGTTGTTTCCGTGAAAAAGCCTTCTGCGCCAAGCGATCCGTAAACTTCGTCGGTACTTACGTGATAAAAACGTTTGCCATCCAAATTATCTTTCCATGCATGGCGGGCGGCATTGAGCAAGTTCACAGTGCCAACGATATTTGTCATGATAAATTCCATCGGATTTGCAATCGAACGGTCAACGTGCGATTCCGCGGCCAAGTGGATAATACCATCAACATTGTATTTGCTAAACAAGTTTTGTACTTGTTCGGCATTCACAATATCTACGCGTTCGAAAGCGTAGTTCGGTTTGTTTTCAATATCGGTTAAATTGTTGAGATTTCCCGCATAAGTAAGTTTGTCGACATTCACAATATGATAATCCGGATATTTATTCACAAACAAACGTACCACGTGAGTGCCGATAAATCCGGCGCCGCCGGTAATTAAAATTGTCTTTTTCATTCCTAATAGATTTAGGAATTAAAAATTAGGAATTAAAAATTAAAATGGAGCCTTAATTCTTAATTCTTAATTCTTAATTCGTTAGTAAGCTCTTTCGTTCTTTTTTTCGTAATAATTAATAAACGCTTTGTTTACCACTTTCATGCCGCCCGGTGTTGGGTATTTTCCTGTAAAATACCAGTCGCCATGGTTGTTCGGGCATGCTTCGTGCAAGCCTTCGATCGTTTGATAAACAATTTCCACTTCCGCTTTCAAATCGGTCGGAGTAAGCAGTTGTGCGATTTTTTTCGAAATTTGTTCTTGTGTAAACGGCTTGTAAATAGCGCGTACGGCGTTTTGCATTTCTTCTTTCGGACGTTGAAGTTGCGCTTTACAGTCTTCGTAAACTTCTTTAATGATATGTTCTTGATTAGTATCCTTTAGCAACTCAATAGCGGCCTCAAACGCAACAAACTCGCCGAGGCGCGACATGTCGATGCCGTAGCAATCGGGATAGCGGATTTGCGGAGCCGAAGAAGCGATGATGATTTTTTTCGGTTCCAAACGGTCAAGCATCCGCAAAATACTTTGGCGGAGCGTGGTTCCGCGGACAATCGAATCATCCAAAACAACCAGAGAATCGACACCTGCACGCACGGTTCCGTAGGTAATATCGTAAACGTGTGCAACCATATCGTCGCGGTGCGCATCTTGGGTGATAAATGTACGCATTTTAACATCCTTAACAGCAATGCTTTCCACGCGCGGGCGAGCATCCAGGATTTCGGTCAATAATTCCGGCGTTAGCCTATCTTTATTTTCTAAAATCGCTTGTTGTTGAAGTTTTTTGCAATGTTTTTCCAACGATTTGCATAAGCCCCAAAAAGCCACGGAAGCAGTGTTTGGAATATACGAAAAGATCGTATTTTCCACGTCATATTTACATGATTTCAAGATAGGTTCGGCCAATAATTCGCCGAGCATTTTACGCTCATTGTAAATGTCGGCATCCGTTCCACGCGAAAAATAAATGCGTTCGAAAGAGCATGGAGTAGGGGTGGGCTCAGGAGTTCTAAATTCTTCAATCGAAACATTTCCGTTTTTACGGATGATAATTGCATGCCCGGGAGTAAGGCTGTGGATTTGTTCGATCGGAACCTTTAAAGCGGTTTGAATAACCGGACGTTCTGAAGTTACCACCACAATTTCATCATCATGATAATAAAAAACCGGACGAATCCCCGATGGGTCGCGCATTACAAAAGCATCGCCGTGACCTAACAATCCGGCCATGGCGTAACCTCCGTCCCAGTGTTTTGCAGATTTTTGTAGAATATCCGTGATGTCCAGATTTTCTGCAATCAGTCGGGAAATTTCGACATTCGATTGTATTCCTTCGTGTTTGTATTTATCAAATAAACGTTGATTTTCGTCATCTAAAAACTTACCCACTTTTTCCAAAACCGTGATGGTATCGTTTGTCTGAGTAGGATGTTGTCCGAGTGAAATTAATTTGTCAAAAAGTTCATCAACATTGGTTAGGTTGAAGTTTCCTGCAATTACAAGGTTTCTTGTTTTCCAATTGTTTTCACGATGAAAAGGATGGAGATTTTGAACGCCATTTCCACCAAAAGTGCCGTAACGCAAGTGTCCGAGCATTAATTCACCGGCAAACGGCATGTTATTTTTAATCCATTCCAAGTCTTTGTGAGCATTTGGAACAGTGGTTTTGCGAAGCGGTTTGAATGCTTCTGCAAAAATATCTTTAATGGGAACTTCACTATTTGAACGCTCAATATTAATGTATTGAGAACCTATTGGGACATCAAATTTAATAGAAGCCAAACCTACGCCGTCTTGCCCGCGGTTGTGCTGTTTTTCCATTAAAAGATACATTTTGTCGAGCCCGTAAAGAGCTGTTCCGTATTTCTTTAAGTAGTAGTCAAGCGGTTTTAGCAACCGTACCATTGCAATACCGCACTCGTGTTTGATTTGTTCGCTCATGTTACATCATGTAAGGTGCAAAGGTACGAAAAAAAAACAGGAAAAAAAAGAGCGATATTTTTTATATCGCTCTTTTTTGTAAGTCGCTGAAATTTAATTATTCGAACGATAGAATAGCTTCAGTAATCAATTTAATTGCTTGGCGCAAATCTCCCTCGCTGATGACCAATGGTGGGGCAAAACGGATAATATGTCCGTGTGTTGGTTTTGCCAATACGCCCAAATCCCGCATTTTCAAGCAAACATCCCATGCTTCTTTGCCGTTTTTCGGTTTGATAATAATAGCATTTAACAAACCTTTTCCGCGGATGAGTTCAATCATATCCGATTTTACTTTACCCATTTCTTCACGGAAAATATTGCCCAAATATTCGGCCCTTTCACTTAATTTCTCATCTCGAACTACTTCCAGAGCGGCTTGAGCAACTTTGCAGGCAAGTGGAAATCCGCCAAAAGTAGAACCATGCTCTCCGGGTTTGATGTTTAGCATGATATAATTGTCGCACAGCACAGCAGAAATAGGGAGAACTCCGCCGGAAATGGCTTTCCCTAAAATCAAAATGTCGGGACGAACGTTCTCGTGGTCGCATGCCAGTAATTTTCCTGTACGGGCAATACCGCTTTGAACTTCGTCGGCCATAAACAAAACATTGTGTTTTTGACAAAGTTCGTAGCATTTTTTCAAATAACCTTCGTCCGGAACATACACACCGGCTTCACCTTGAATGGGCTCTACCAGGAAGCCTGCAATTTTTTTGCCGTGTTCGTTCAGTACTTTTTCCAAAGCATTCACATCATTGTACGGAATCCGGATAAAACCTGGTGTGAGTGGACCGTAATTTGCATAAGAATCAGGATCATTCGACATGGAAACGATAGAAATTGTACGTCCGTGGAAGTTGCCTTCGCAGCAAACAATCATCACATCGTCGTTTGGAATACCTTTTTTCACAACACCCCAACGACGGGCTAATTTAAGGGCTGTTTCATCGGCTTCGGCACCGCTATTCATCGGCAACACTTTTTCATAGCCGAAATATTTAGTCACAAATTCTTCGTAAGGACCTAAGCAATCGTTATAGAAAGCTCTGGAAGTCAAGCATAAATTTTGTGCCTGATCGGTCAATGCTTTCACAATTTTCGGATGGCAGTGGCCTTGGTTAACAGCAGAATATGCTGATAAAAAATCGAAATATTTCTTTCCATCTACATCCCAAACAAAAGCGCCTTCGCCTTTTGAAAGAACAACCGGTAGCGGGTGATAGTTGTGAGCACCGAATTTGTCTTCTTGCTCAATGAATTGTTGTGATTTTGCCATGATTCTAATTGTTAATGGTTAATTATAAATGGTTAATGGCTGCGCGAATAAATGATAAAATGTTAACAAATGTGCTTATTTAACTATTGGAGAAGCTCATTAACAATTTACCATTAATCATTATTTATATTCTGCAATAATATCTTTGACCTGTGCCGGGGTTAAACGTCCGTAAACGCGTTCTCCGACAAGGACAACGGGAGCCAATCCGCAGGCACCCACGCAGCGTAAGCAACCCAAGGAAAACTTCCCATCAGGTGTAGTTTCGCCGACTTCGATTTTTAGAATTTTTTTGAATTCTTCCAAAATTTTATCAGAACCCCTCACGTGGCAAGCTGTTCCGGTGCAAACCGAAATCGGATATTCGCCAACGGGATTCATTTTAAAATAGGAATAGAAAGTTACAATGCCATATACGTGAGCAGCTGATAAGCTCAACTCGCGTGCAATGAGTTTTTGCACGCTCGGCGGCAAATAGCCAAACACGTTTTGAACACGGTGCAATACGTTGATGACTTCGGTTTTTTCGTTATTGAAACTTTTGCAAATGGCCTTGATTTGCTCAATTTTATCTTCGGTTAATTTGGTATCTTGCATATTTCTTAGTTTTTATCGCTTTTGCTAAAATAATGAGTGTGCAACAATTGATGTGATTTTTCGCTCATCGGTTTGCCTAAAAATTCTTCATACAGTTTGATGATGTCTGGATTTTCGTGCGATTTGCGAATGGCTTTGCCTTCATCTTCACGATAGATCGCAGCCGCACGTTTTTGGAGTATCTCAAGTTCGCCATGATAGAACGGTTGTCCGCCGCCGCCGATACAGCCGCCGGGACAAGCCATGATTTCAATGGCATGGAATTGCGATTTTCCTTCGCGCACTTCGTTGAGCAGTTTGCGGGCGTTTCCAAGACCGTGCGCAATACCAATTTTGAGTTTTAACCCATCAAAGTCAACTTCTGCCGAACGCACGCCGTCTAATCCGCGCAAAACATTAAATTCTACTTTTTCTAACTTTTTGCCTGTTTGAACTTCATAAGCAGTACGAGTTGCTGCTTCGATCACACCGCCGGTTACGCCGAAAATAACGCCGGCGCCGGTTGATTCGCCCATTGGATGGTCGAAGTCTTCGTCCGGAAGTTCATTCAAATCAATATTCGAAAGGCGGATCAATTGTGCCAATTCGCGTGTTGTAATGGCAATATCCACATCCGGATTACCGTTTACCTTGAATTCGTCGCGTTGACATTCGTATTTTTTGGCCAGGCAAGGCATCACGGAAACCACAACTAAATCTTCACGTTTTGTGATACCTAATTTCTTGGCTAAGTATGTTTTGGCAATGGCTCCAAACATTTGTTGTGGCGATTTTGCCGATGATGGAACATCAAACATATCCGAAAAGTTTTCTTCAAAGAAGTTTACCCAAGCCGGACAGCATGAAGTTAGGATTGGCAAACGCACTGTTTTATCACCTTGCAAGAATGCATTCAAACGACCGAGCATTTCCGTACCTTCTTCCATGATGGTAAGGTCGGCTGCAAAATCGGTATCAAAAATTTTTGCAAATCCCATACGGCGTAGGGCAGCGACCATTTTTCCGGTAACGATGGTGCCCGGTTCCATGTCGAATTCTTCGCCTAAGGCCACGCGGACTGCAGGTGCTGTTTGCACAACAACCGTTTTTGTCGGATCGGTTAAGGCTTTGATTACTTTTTCGGTATGGTCCATTTCCGTAAGGGCTCCCGTAGGGCAAACGCTTACACATTGACCGCAGAATGTGCATGGCGATTGTTCCAAATCAGCCTCGAATGCCGGAGCAACAACGGACATGAATCCACGGTTAACAGCCGAAAGTGCACCAACGGTTTGCACGTTGTTGCACATGGTTTCGCAACGGCGACACATTACACATTTATCAACATCGCGAATGATCGATGGAGATTTGTCGCGACGGTAAATGGATTGTTCTCCTTGATAATGGATTTCGCGAACACCCATGTGCTGTGCAAGGTTTTGCAATTCGCAATGTCCTGATTTTGCACAGATCAAGCAATCGTACGGGTGGTCGGAAATCAATAATTCCAAAATCGTACGGCGGGCATGCAAAACGCGCGGCGAACAAGTATTGATTTTCATTCCGGCTTCGCATTTAGCGGCGCATGCGGGTTGCAGATTTCTGCGTCCATCGATTTCAACAACGCATATGCGGCAGCCGCCCGGACGGTTTTCCATTTTTATATTGTCAATCTTAAAATGGCAAAGCGTAGGAATGTATATTCCCAGTGATTTCGCCGCCTCGAGAATGGTAATACCTTCCTCGACTTCGATATTTTTGTGATCTAATTCTATTTGTATTTTTCCCATGATTCTAAATATTTCTTATTTATAAGACCGTAAGATGGTAAGACATGTAAGATGGTAAAAAAAATCTTACTATCTTATGGTCTTACGGTCTTTTATTTATAGAATATCAATTGCTTCGAACTTACATTTTGCGTAGCAGGCGCCGCAACGGATACACAGTTCCTCGTGAAGGAAATGCGGTTTCTTTTTCTCGCCGGTAATAGCGCCAACAGGGCATGCTTTGACGCAAGCCGTACATCCTACGCATTTCTCTTCATTGATTTTGTAACGTTGTTTCAAATGGCATTGACGCGAACGGCAGCGTTTGTCTTTCACGTGTTCCATATATTCATCATGAAAATGCTGCAACGTTGAAAGTACTGGATTTGGAGAAGTTTGTCCCAATCCGCAAAGCGCGGTGTCTTTGATCACATAACTCAAATCTTTCAATCGTTCAAGATCTTCGGGGGTTCCGTTACCTTCGGTGATGCTTCCTAAAATTTCGAGCAAACGTTTGTTACCAACACGGCAAGGAGCACATTTTCCACAAGATTCTTCAACCGTGAATTCCAAATAGAATTTCGCAATGGATACCATACAATCGTCTTCGTCCATCACAATCATACCGCCGGAACCCATCATAGATCCTGCGGCTACGAGGTTTTCATAATCAATTGGTATGTCGAGATGCGCTTCAGTCAAGCATCCGCCGGAAGGACCGCCTGTTTGTACGGCTTTGAATTTCTTGCCATCTTTGATGCCGCCTCCGATTTCATAAATGATTTCACGCAAAGTGATTCCTTGCGGAACTTCGATAAGACCAACATTATTGATTTTTCCCGCCAAGGCGAAAACTTTGGTTCCTTTTGATTTTTCGGTACCGATACTTGCAAACCATGCCGCACCTTCGTTGATGATAGCTGGAACGTTTGCCAGCGTTTCAACGTTGTTTACGTTTGTCGGTTGCCCAAAATAGCCCGAAACAGAAGGGTAGGGCGGACGCAACGTCGGCTCGCCGCGCTGTCCTTCCATCGAATGAATCAGGGCGGTTTCTTCACCGCAGACAAAAGCGCCGGCGCCGTAGCGGATTTCGATATCAAAATCGAAATTTTTCCCTAAAATATTTTTTCCTAACAATCCGGTTTCGCGGGCTTGTTGAATTGCTACTTGCAAGCGGTGGATTGCCAATGGATATTCGGCACGGATATAAATCAATCCTTTGTTTGCGCCGATGGCATAGCCACAAATGGCCATGGCTTCCAGGATGGAATTCGGGTCGCCTTCCAGGATGGAGCGGTCCATAAATGCGCCGGGGTCACCCTCGTCGGCATTACAAACCACGTATTTTTGATCGGAAACCGATTTGCTGGTAATTTCCCATTTCAAACCTGTGGGGAACCCAGCGCCGCCGCGTCCGCGAAGGCCGGAATCCTTTATTATTTGAATAACTTGCTGCGGAGTCATTTCTTCCAAACAGCGGCCGAGCGCTTGGTAGCCGTCGCAGGCAATGCATTCCTCAATGTCTTCGGGATTGATTAGTCCGCAGTTGCGGAGGGCAATCCGTTTTTGTTTTTTATAAAACTCAATTTCACGGAAGTCTGTTACATGGTCGAGTGTGATGGGATCGGTGTACAATAGTTTTTTCACGGCATTTCCACCGATAATGTGCTCATCAATAATGGTAGCAACATCTTCGGGCTTCACTTGCGTGTAAAAGGTATTATCTGGTAGAATTTTTACAATTGGACCGCGTTCGCAAAAACCGAAGCAGCCGACAGCAAGGACTAAAACATCTTTAAGGTTTTTTTCTTCTAAAATAGTTTTGAAGTTTTTTAAAATATCGTCACTTTTAGAAGCCTTGCATCCTGTTCCGCCGCAAACTAAAATATGTCGACTATAAATACCTTTTGGGGTCGCCGGTAAAGTATCCTGCGACTCGATTTTTCGAAGCTGCACTTTCGGGCGGAATTGTTCCTTTAATTCCCGAAGCGCTTGTAAGGACTCAACTTTTGGCATAGGAGTGTGTTAATATGTTTGTTTCGCAAATCTACGAAAAAAAAGAATATCCTTTACAAAGAAGTGTAATTAATAATTTTTCTAAATAATAAAAAATTTGAATAATGAAAAAAAATGGTTAACTTTGCAAAAAAAATAGTTAACAAGGTGACAAGTTAACAAGAAAACAAAACAATAAAAAATATAGAAAAACACTAAATTAAACATAAATAAAAAAGCGTAAGCTTAAATTCTTTCAAAGAAAACCTCCAAAATTTTGTACAGAAGAATTGATAAGCGATGCGCTCATGCTGTGTTCCGGCGTGGGTTGTGTCTTATTTCTGTACAGGTGCTTGGAGGTACCTCTTTGAAAATAAGAAATTCAACTCGCGCCTTTTTTATGCACATTGAGACCCTACGGGTCTCGGTTGACTCAAACATAAAAACAATTAAATAACACAACATGAAAACACAATTACTTCGCAGCAGAAACGCAAAAATGCAAGAATGCAGAAGCGCAAGAGCGCAGAAATGCATAAAAATGTTCTTCTTCTGCGTTTTTGCACTTCTGCACTTCTGCTTTATTTTCGCGCAAACCGCCGCCCCCAATTTCACCGACCCACGCGATGGCGAAACTTACAAAACCGTGATTATGCCCGACGGCAAACGCTGGATGGCAGAAAACCTGCGGTATCGCAATGGTTTGAACAATCCGATTTTCTCAAACAATACGACTGCAAATAGCTTTGCTGCTTCGAAAAGCACGTATTACTGCCCG
>JAVBNF010000056.1:0-23583 GCA_031551725.1 Bacteroidales bacterium | reverse complement strand
GGAATACGCTTATTACCTAATGGCCTTGGACTGCGGCATCGAAATGATGCCTTCGCGATTATTGGAAGAAAACGGACGAGCACATTTCATGACCAAACGCTTTGACCGCGAAGGTCACTATACCAAGCATCACATCCAAACATTCTGCGCCTTGAAGCATTTCGACTACAACCACGTAAACAGCTATAGTTATGAACAGCTGTTTCAAACCATGCGGGAGCTGAAACTAACTTATGCCGAGGCTGAACAGCTGTTTCGCCGAATGGTATTTAATGTGATCGCCCGTAATTGCGACGATCATACAAAGAATTTCTCATTCATTCTTAAACAAAATGGTCATTGGCAATTAGCTCCGGCATATGACATTTGCTTTGCCTATCGACCAGGAAGCGAATGGGTTATCCAGCACGCATTAAGCATTAACGGGAAAAGGAAAAATATTACTCGCCAAGACTTAGTCACAATAGGCAAATCTATCCGAAATAAAAAAGCTCCGGAAATAATTGATGAAATTGGCGAAAAAGTCCACAATTGGAAGCACTATGCGGCCAAAGCCGGTGTTGAGAAGAGAAAAATGGATGCAATTCACAAAACGTTTGTGTAAGTTCAATTAAGAAATTCAACATAAAATTAACAGAAGACCGCGAAAAAACTTAACTTTAACAACCCTAAAAACATTTTTTTGACTACTTTTGCTAAAGTTGCATTCGATAGTTGAATCTACGCATTTATTAAATTAGCCTTACAATTTTTATTATTATTTTTTTTGCAAAAACATATTTATGTATAGGGCACTAAACGAATAATACAAAAGAATAGAATATATTCTTGCCTCATTCTCTTTCAGAATATTCATCATTTTTTTTCAGAAAACACTTAGCGTTTCAGCGAATAATCGGTAATTCCAAGACTTTCGTAGGTGCAAATCAGTTGGGCTTCATTTTTAGTAATCACCAAGAGTTTATCGCCGCGAATCAACGGCGTTCTTCCGGTTGGAATCAGATATTTTTCCTTGCGTTTAATCATTACAGCCAACGTTTGATCGGGCAAAGGCAAATCCATCAATCGCGTGCCGTTTTCATCCAAAATTTCTTGTGTAAGCTCTATTTCCGACATAGTTGATTTCATGTCTTCCGACAAATCCATATCAAAATGTTGAAGTCCGTCAACGTGTTTTTGTTCGCGTGCCAATCCCAACCAATTGGCCACACGCGTAAGGGTTGTGCCTTGCACAAGCAAGGAAAGCAGCGTGCAGAAAAATACAACATTGAAAATCAAATGCGCATTTGGCACGTTGGCCATCAACGGAAGTATCGCAAAAATAATGGGAACTGCTCCTTTTAACCCCACCCATGATATAAATATACGGTCTCTAAATGTCCATTTCCGGAAAGGGAGCATTGAAACAAGTACGGCTAAAGGACGCGCTGCAAAAATCATAAATGCAGCCACAATAAGGCTCCACAATGCAACATTTGCAAGCTCAAAAGGATTTACAAGCAAGCCTAATACCAAGAACATCGTTATTTGTCCAAGCCAAGCCAGTCCGTCATAAAATTTTAATGAAGTTCGTTTATGAATAAATTTAGAATTTCCCATTACAACACCACCCACGTAGATCGCCAAAAAGCCATTTCCTTTAAGGAGATAAGTCAATGAAAAAATAAGAATTCCGCACGTAAATAACAAAACCGGATATAAAGCATCATTCGTAAGTTCAATTTTGTTAATCAGCTTGGTAAGCAAATAACCTAAGACTAATCCCAACACAACACCTAAAATCAATTGTTGGCAAAACATCCAAACAAACGGCCAAATATCCATGGAGCCGCCGGTATCCAATGTTATATATTCAATAAGCGTAATTGTGAGCAAATACGCCATCGGGTCGTTGCTGCCGCTTTCAAATTCGAGTAACGGACGCAGTTTATGGCGCAACGAAACGCCTTTGTCGCGCAAAATAGCAAATACGGAAGCCGAATCGGTAGAAGAAATCACAGCACCCAATAACATCGCTTGCGGCAATGTAATATTTGCCCCGGGAGCCAAGTGCGAAGCGACTAAATAAAAAAATCCGCCAAGAAAAAATGCGGTCAATAAAACCCCTACCGTTGCCAACACCGTTCCTTCTTTTGCAATCGGCTTAATATCGTTGAACTTGGTACTCAATCCGCCCGAAAACAAAATCAAACACAAGGCAATGGTTCCAATGGTTTGAGCTGCTGCATAGTTACTGAATTGCAAGCCAATACCTGCATTTCCAAACAACATTCCGACACATAAAAACATTAATAAAATAGGTGCTCCGAAACGATAACCGGCCTTCCCGGCAAACATTCCAACCAGGAACATAACGGAGATCAGTAGTAGTAAAGTCTCTATTGTCCAATTCATAGGCAGGCTTTCTTGCAAAGATAAGTTTTTTTGAGTAGAAATAAAAGATTTTTAATAAAAATTAGTATTATTATTAATTTTTATGTAATTTTGCGATATAAGAAAAATAGCTATGAGAACCGCAATTTCTTTTAATAATCTTGTTGATGCTGCTTACAATCTACCTTTAGATGAAAAAATTGAATTCATCAATTTGTTAGAGTTGAATATTGCAAAAATCCGCCGTGAAGAAATTTCAGCTAATTACAAACACGGACTTACCGGTGACACAAGGGAATTCCCTTGTGATGTTAAAGATTTTTTTGCCGGCTGTATTACTTTAGATGAATCAAAGGAAAAGGTCATAAGCCGCTTAAGAGAAAAATATGGAAACGTATAACGTTTTAATTCTTCCTGACGTCGACATATTTCTTTTCGAACTCATTGATACTTTATACCAAAAGGGATATTTCGGATTTCTCTCCACCGCTGAAGAATACGTAGCAGACATTTATTCTTTTATGGAAAAAGAGCTACCAAAATCTCATCGCATGAATATGTGTAAAAAAGCAAATTCGTATTTCAATCAATATGGTGAAAATTTGTATGTTTCGGCATACAGACGTCCAAAAACACGTACAACATGGTACGCTTTTTACGAAGTGTTAGCAGATAAGTATTTTAAAATTGTATATATCACAAATAATCACTCGGAAGAAGCCGTTCATATCGGCAATATTCTTTTATAAAAACAAGTAATGGCCAGTCTTCTTCAAGTTGAAAATCTTTCCAAAGCGTTCGGCGACCGCGTGCTGTTCGATAATATTTCGTTCGGCATCAGCGAAAATCAACGTGTGGCGCTTATCGCGAAAAACGGTGCCGGAAAAACGACTTTGTTGAATATCATTGCGGGAAAAGATGATTACCAGTCGGGAACGATTTCGTTTAAGCGCGATATCCGCGTGAGTTTTTTGGAACAAGAACCGCAATTTAATCCCGAAATGACCGTTTTGGAGGCCTGCTTCGAAGATGACAACGAAATCATCCGCTGCATTGCCGAATACGAAAGTTTAATCCATGGAGGTGATACCAAACGACTTGAGGAAATTATTTCTTTGATGGATTTTTTGAAAGCGTGGGATTACGAAGCCCGTATCAAGCAAACGCTTTCGAAACTTCAAATCCATCATTTCGACAAAAAAATCGGTGAACTTTCGGGTGGACAAATCAAGCGGATTGCACTTGCAAACGCTCTGATTAAAGAACCGGATTTATTGATTTTGGATGAGCCAACCAACCATTTGGATTTGGAAATGGTGGAATGGCTGGAAGAATTTCTACGCCGTTCTAAAATGGCTTTGTTGATGGTTACACACGACCGCTATTTCTTGAATCGCGTGTGCAACGAAATTCTGGAAATCGACCAAAAGCAAATGTTTTCCTACAAAGGGAATTACGATTTCTATTTGGAAAAACATGCCGAACGTATCGAAATTCAAAATGCAGAATTAGCGAAAGCAAATAATCTTTATAAAAAAGAATTGGATTGGATGCGCCGCCAGCCGCAAGCCCGCGCCACCAAAACCAAAGCGCGTATTGATTCATTTTACGATCTGGAAGAAAAAGTGAAACAACGTCAGGAAAAAGGCAGTGTGAAGCTCGAAGTCAAATCGTCGTCTATCGGGACAAAAATTTTCGAAGCCAATTACATTTCAAAAAGTTACGGTGATTTAAAGATTTTAGACAATTTCCACTACAATTTCAAACGCTATGAAAAAATGGGAATTGTGGGAAAGAACGGCACAGGAAAATCGACGTTTCTGAAAATGCTGATGGGTGAAATCAAGCCCGACAAAGGAAGTTTCGACATCGGCGAAACGGTTGTTTTTGGCTATTATAGTCAAGACGGTTTGAAGTTCGATGAGCAAATGAAAGTAATTGATGTTGTTCGCAATATTGCCGATGAAATCGACCTCGGCGGCGGACGAAAAATGACAGCATCCGGTTTCTTGCAACACTTTTTATTTACTCCGGAAACACAATACAATTACGTGTATAAATTGAGCGGAGGCGAAAAACGCCGCTTGTATTTGTGCACGGTTTTGATGAAAAATCCGAACTTTTTAGTGCTTGACGAACCTACGAACGACCTTGATATTGTTACACTCAACGTACTCGAAGATTATCTGCAAAATTTCAAAGGCTGTGTGATTGTGGTTTCGCACGACCGGTTTTTCATGGATAAAATTGTCGATCATTTGCTCGTTTTTCAAGGCGATGCAAAGATTAAAGATTTTCCGGGTAATTATTCCGAATATCGCGATTGGCGCGACATTCAAGAGAAACAAGAATCAGAAAATATCAAAAAAGAGAAACAAGAAATTCGCGCACAAGAACAAAAATCCGTTCAGAAAGCACGCAAAAAAACGTTTCAGGAAAAACGCGAATTTGAGCAAATATCAAGCGAAATTGACAATTTGGAAACGGAAAAATCACAACTTGAAAACGGATTAAGTTCCGGCACTTTATCGGTTGATGACATTACGAAACATTCCAATCGTTTAGGCGAAATCATCATGATTCTGGAAGAAAAAAGTATGCGCTGGCTCGAATTAAGCGAAATTCCGGAATAATTGACTACAATCTTTTATATCTACACACATCGCAGTTTCCCATCTGAAAGGGATTTCCTGCTTTTTTCAAGATAATTCCGAATTGCTGCAAAGTATCAGGGAAACGGTCGAACCACATGTCTTTTACAACGTAAATATTTTCTCGTTCCATCACTTCTTTTGCAATTTCAATGTTTCTTACATCATTGTGTTCGTGCGGCGTTGCTTTAATTTTGTCCGGATTTGTGACCGATAAGATATAAGCATTCCAAAATTCTGCAATCACGCCGATTTCTCCCAGCTGTTCGAATTCTTTAATAAACCTAACTTTAGGTGTCAGTCTTCTTGGACATTCATATTTCATTGAATAAATAGGGCTTATGCTTCCGATTAACACGAGAGTTAAAGCCATATATTTGAGAAAACCGGCATTCGAAAACCGGTTGACCAACTGTTCTGCTAATATTAACAAAAATAGAGATAAAGAAATATAGGTAGCAACAAAATACCACCGCCCCATACCGTTTAGAAGCACCCAATTGGACAATAACAAAACGCCAATGATTACAAAAGTATCTAATGCAAAAAATAAGAGCCATTTATTCTTGAAGAAATCAAAATTAATTCGTGATTTTATCATAAACCCCAACAACACATACAAACTTATCAGCAATGTGTAAAAATAAATACCGACAAATAATTCGCCGGACGAAAAACTAAAAATAGATAGAAAACGGCTCGTTAAAATACGAACAGCCATTAAAATTTCCGACAAAGAATTGATGCCGGTAAATCCGGTTTCTGCCGTAGCAAAACTTTTTGCAAAAGTGATAACCCCGTAGCAAAATAAGCATCCTACCACTATATAGGAAATTTCGAAAGCCGAAAATTTCTGTTTATTGATCAATTTAAAAAGGCACAAACAGAAAAACAGAATGGCCAATGTAACGATTGCAAGGTCGGAAACCCAAACAGAAAAGGAAAACACAAGAATGACCGACAAAGCTATTAAATGCTTTCTCCATGAATGTGCTTCATCGATTTTGTTAATCAAAAAGATACCAAATCCAATCAAACTGTATTCCACACCAATAGGATATCGGAGTAAATCCACGTACATCTGAAAAGGCAAGAACCAAACGAGTGCGAAAATCAACTTGAATGCTCGCGTTTTAAAAAGGCTTGAAAACCCTATAAATCCAAGGATAAGTATCAGATAATTCGATAAAGAAACTGCAGTTAATGCAGATGTTTGAAAAATCCGGATAAAGATTTGGGAAATAAATGGAATAAGCGTTCCGCCTCGATCTTGCCCCCAACAATAAAAATCACGTGGCAATTGATACCGGTGTGCCATCAAAATATTCAACGCATCATCTGAACTCAACAAAGGATAGAAATTCGACGAATAGAATGAAAATGAAAGAATGATAATTCCCGATAGTATGAAATAATATAACTGCTTATTCATGATTGCAAATGTACTATTTCTTTTTCATTTCTTCCTATGTTTGAAATCTTATAAAAATTTATCAAAAGTAATTCAACTGAAACAAAAAATCAATACCCAAAAAATCCTCACTTCGTGAAATGCACGTTTATTTTTATCAAATAATTAATTATCAATATTCTAAAAGTTATCAACACCACGTGAAATGCATTTTTGACGAGAAAATTGGTTTTAAAAAACTCAAAATAATCAACTTTGCGCCCCCTATACATTTTTTTTCTTATCTTTGTAAATTCTATGAAGACACAATTACAAATATTTGTAAAAACAGCCTTGCTTATAGCATGTTTATTGTGCTCTTCCTTATTATGCCAAATTTTGGCACAAGTCAAGTTAGGCGGAGTGCCGCCTGTTTCTCCGCACACTCTTTTAGAATTGGAATCCACAAACAAAGGACTTCTACTCACACGGATGACCACCGCTCAACGCAACAACATTACGCCGCTTGTTAATGGCTTGGTTATTTACAACACAGACAATAATTGCATTGAATACACCGATACAAACGCTCGCTGGCACAGTCTTTGCGAAGACATAAACACTTCTCAACAAACGGCCGACCCTTGTTTTCCGGGAAACCAACAAATCAAAACGAGTGTAGTATATTTGGATATTCCGCAAAAAACAGCCATGCTCACAGCCACGCAGGTTTTCGAGCCTTTGCAAGGACGTTGGAAAGTTGTAAACGGCACAGCCGGCGATTCTATTTTGTTTTCGAATCATCGAAATCCAACTACGTTTTTTCACGGAAACGGGTGCGGAACAACCTATATCTGCGCATGGGAAGTGAGCAATGCTTCTTGCGCAAATAAAACACGTTCGGCTTTTTTAAGTATTTTTTTCAAAGAAAAAAATGCGCAGGTTGATACGATCGGAAGCCCTTCAAACATCACTGTTGATGAGGCGGAAGTAAGTTCCGACGTACAACTCTTGGACACCGTTTCTATTCTCGAAAGAGGCTTTGTTTACGACATCCTGCCAAATTCCGATTTCTACAAAAAAACAGTTGCCGACACAACAGGCGTTTTATCTGCAACCTTGACAAATCTGAAAGCCTACACCACTTATTATGTGCGCCCTTACGTGAAAACATCCGAGTGCGGAATGATTTACGGCCCCCAGCAAATATTTACCACGCTTTGCATTCAAAATCCGAACAAAATCACGCTTAACAATGGTTTTGCCTATTACAAAGATGCGGACAGCGTTGCTTTTTACCCTCTTATTTACAACACCGATCTTTATATCGAATTCGGAAAATGGAGTTTTGATTTTTCGCTTATCGACGGACAGTTTCCGGCAAATGCGTTTAATCAAAATTACACGCAGCATCGTTTGTGGCTTTCGAAAAAGCAGCCAATCTCACAAATCGATTTGAATAAATATTTTTATATCGCCGTACATGCCGCGAATGATTACGGTCTATGTCCGGTTTCTGATACGTTCCGCATTCTTATTGCAGATACGGGCTTTTATGTATCTGCAAATTGGGAAGGAAGTTTTGGAACTTTCGTTGATAAACGCGACAAAAAGCAATACCGAACGGTTAAAATGCCGGATAACAACTGGTGGCTGGCGCAGAACTTAAATTATCAAAAAGGACTCTCTTATCAACGTTTGTCTACTTCGCCATGTAATCCTGTACAAGGAAACGACCCGTGTGTGAAATCTTCGTTTTGGTGTCCGGGCAACGATGGCGACTCTAACCGGCGCGAAGCCTGCAATACATGGGGTGCACTCTATGCTTTTTCAACAGCTGTTTCACTAAATGGAATCGGAAATATTATAGACAACAAAGGTAATATTGTGAATCCGGCAACGCCCGACCAAGCTGTTCGTCCGCTTATACCGGGCATTTGTCCGCAAGGCTGGCATGTGGCCGACGACCGCGAATGGGGAAACATGCTCAATCACCTTGAGCCTCCAGGGGGCACACAAAATCACGATTACAATGATAATACGACCTCCGGATATAAAGGATCCAGTTCGATCAATAGCGCAGGGACACGATTTAAATCTGCAGAAAATGGAACGGCATCCGACACCATTGCCTACAACAAAGGAAACGGCATGTTTAACGGAAGCGACCAGTGGGCTTTTTCGGGATTTCCAACAGGAAGAAGAACGGCTTTATTCGAAAATCGCGGAACCGATATTTATTTCTGGTCGTCTTCCCAACACACAGCTGATAGCGCATGGATACGCCACCGGGAGCTTAGCCGCGCAATGATTGAACGGAATTTTTATCCAAAATCGTACGCCTTGCCCGTGCGCTGTGTTTCCGACACTAATTATTATCCGCCGTTTTGTGTAGCGTTGCCAATGGACACTTCAAAAACAACCGACATTACGTACAAAGATGCCGTTCTATGGGGACGTTTGATTGATAATGAAAATCTAACAATTTTAGAAAAAGGCTTTATTTACGACACAACGCCTATGCCGTGGCTTAACGGAACAAGGAAAACAGCTGTAAGCGCAAACGACACAGCATGGTTTTCGGTAAAAACAGACAGCTTGCGTGCAAATAAGACCTATTATTTTGTAGCTTATGTTAAAAACGAATGTGAATCTTATAGCTACAGTTCGACTGTCGAATTTACCACGCTTTGCATTCCGCATAATGATAAAATTGCAATAAATAGCGGATATGTTTATGCTCGAAATGCCGACTCCGTATTGTATGATGCTTTGGTTTACGCCGTTGATCGGGATATCGAACGAGGTATTTGGTCTTTTTCTTATGCGATTGATCAAAGTGCATTCTCTCCGGCGGCGTTCGATACGATGCAGATTGACAATAACATCCTCGTTTCGCGCAAACGTGTTTTAGATTTTAACGACTGGTCAAAAACATTTAAACTTTATGTAAATGCTTTTAATGATGACGGCCTCTGCCCTATTCACGACAGTTTCGACATTTCTCTCGTTAATTGCGCCGGTTTTCATAGACAAGGACTTTCCGTCGGCTCTTTTGCAAGTTTTGTCGATTGCCGCGACAACAAGCAATACCGCGCTGTTCTTATGCCCGACAATAATTGGTGGATGGCCGAAAACCTCAATTATCAAGGAGATGCCGGAAGTGTTTTAACATTCAATCCCAACAGCCGCAATACTTGCACTTCTTGCTTTTGGTGTCCGGGCGGCACTCCTGTCGGTGGACGTGCAAATAGTTCGGATATCCAAAATTGCAATGTTTGGGGAGCGTTATATACGTTCGGCACTTCGGTTATGCTTAACGGAACGGGCGACATTGTCGATTTTGAAGGAAATATTGTTAATTTGGAAACGCCCGAAAATGACAATCAACCCAAAATCCAAGGCGTTTGTCCACCCGGTTGGTATCTGCCCGACGATCGCACATTCGGAAACATGCTCAACATGGTTGAAACGGCGGCAGGTATTCAAAACCACAGACGAACAGTCAACAATACCGTAGATCCTGTTCCGGGACACGAGAACGAAGAACACTTGGGAAGCCCTGCCATTGTTGGCGCGGGACATAAAATAAAATCCACAGCCATTGCACGTCCACGCGATTTGCAAAGTGCATTCGTGAGCGAACTCGACAGCACTGCCGGAACAGACTCTTGGGGATTTTCCGCTTTGCCGGCAGGCTTAAGAACATGGTATCCGCAAGGGAATGAAATTTTTGAAGATCGTGGATTGGGAGGATTTTTCTGGACATCAAACACTCACGACAACCTGGCTAATTCTTGGTGCCGCTATATTTTCAGCGAAGTTAACCAAGTAACACGCGCCATAGGTGCGAGTGATTACGGTATGTCTATCCGATGTGTAAAACTACCTTAAACTACCAATCATATTTGCGACGAAGCGAAGAACCTTGTTGCAAATAGGTATTTTCGCGAAACCAGTCCATTTGCAGTGTTAACATAAGTTCGTGTGAAGAAAAATTGGAAGCAGTATTATCCATACGGAAATCATAAGCATAAGAAACGGTCCACATATCCATGAATTTCGCTCCCACAAAAACCGAATAAGCATCTTCGGTACGATAGCCGAAACCCACCCATATTTGCTTGTTCCATCTCACCAAAGCGCTCATATCGACCTGATTTTTCACCGGAGAAAAAACAGCCATTGCGCCAGGTATCAGTTCCCATTCTTCCAAAACAGGAATGGCAAGTTGACCATAAGCATAGTAATGCCGGTCGGGAGCATACACATCTTCTTTAAATTTAAACAAATGATCGACGGCAATTCCCAAACGTAAAATCTGACCGTCATATTCAATTCCCAAGTTCAAATCGGGTAAAACTGTTGTTTTTTCTTGATAAAAATACGGATCATCGTCTTCCAGAAATGTGTTTTCGCCTTGATGCATGTAATACATTCCGCCACCAATACCGAATCGCAAAGCCGCATCGTCATTCACGCGCGCTTGAAAACTATAATTAGCCGTTAAATTTAAATTATTATTGTTGGAACGTGTTGAATTCACTACATTAATCCCCACTCCGGAAGAAATAGCTGAAAAATATTGGGAAGCATTTAAGTTCAAAACCGTTGGCGCACCGTCTATTCCCACCCATTGCTGACGCGCCAATAAAGCCACATCAAACATCTGATTAGCACCGGCAGCCGCAGGATTATACATCGCTACATTTTGCAAACGATGTGCAATTTGCGGATCTTGCTGAGCATACAAGTCAGATAACAAGGTAAACAAACAAAATATCGTAAAACGTTTTATCATTTTTTCAATACTTTTACGCTTCCGCGAAACTGCGCCGCATCCACGTTTTCGCCGGATTTAATACTTATTGTATAATAATAAACGTCGGGCGGAACCAGTTTGCCGTTATGCGTGCCATCCCATCCGTCGTCGCCTTTAAAAATCGTTTGTCCCCATGCGTTGTATATTTCGATGGAATATCCTTGCATAAAAAAATCATTACGCCCATCTACATTATACGGCGTAAATGCATTGGGAATATCAATCAAATAAATGGTTTGATTATCGAATTGCGTACAACCGTCTGCATACACAGCTTGCACCTGAATCATATTACCGTCTTCCAGCCGATTGGTTGTAAATTGTGAAGAAGCGCCCTGCTGATAAGAATGTCCATCAACTTTAAAATCATAACTTTGCGCTGTTGGAGGCGAAGCCGTAAATGTAATCGGCGTGCCTTTAACTGCAATATTATTCATCGTATTGTTACTTAAAGTAACCGAACGGGAAGCGCTCAATTTTGTCAACAATAAAGGCTCGTTTGCTTTTAAAGAATAGGTTTTCGCACCGTGCAACACCTCAAACTCTCCGTTCCCTCCAATTGTATCTCCAATGGGTTGGGCGTTTATGTCCGGCGTCAAAGCCGTATCCCATCGTTGTGTTATAGGATTATATGCAGAAACATAGCTGGTTGCAGTATCATAACAGCGGTCTTGTGCTGAGAAATCATGCTGAAGGTCAACATCTATAGAAACATCTTCATCACTTTTTAACTTCCAATTCAAATGTAGTCCAAATTCTTCATATGTTTCCTGCAACTCAATTTCAAACATTGAACTGCGATTTTTAGGATATATACGAATAGCATCATATTTGTAGCCCCAATGCCCAATAGGAAGCTCTAAGGAATCCAAGCCATTAACAGGAAATTTTATTTTCCCGACACTCCATTTTGAAAAATTAATTCTATTTCGAACTCCATAATTTTTTATTGAAAGACCATTGGGAAACGATAATGTATAATCGTACAACATCAATTCTCCTCTTTCAAAAATTAAAGAATTTCTAATTTCAAGATCTGTAGCCATATTTACATAGCCTCCCATAAGTACCAAATTAGGAATGGAGACGTTGGGAATTGTCAAATCTACTGCTCCCATTACCGCCAAAGCGCCGTTACCATCCATTCTCGAAAAAGGATTTTGTATCCATGCTCTTCCAAAGAAATCAATCCGACCACTATCCGGTAGATAAATTCGACCGTTATGGTAAACGGCATAGGCATTCACAGAAACTTTATCAATCCGAACAACTGCCGTAGAATCGATATACAGATTTTGTGCAGACAGATTTTGAAAGCACAACAACAAGCCTATTATCCATGCATAGACTCTCATCACCGTTTTAATTAAAATGAACGATTAATGTCGTAGAACGCGTGCGTGAAGTACCGCATCGGTTCGGATTCGTAATGCTCCAAAGCAACGTGTAAGTTTGCCCGGCCTTACCGGCAAAAATGGTCAAATCCGAATTCACATAAACAAATGCTTCCCCTAAAGAAGCTCCTTGCAAAATACTCCACTTGCCCTGCAATTGCGGATAATTGGTCAAATTATTTGCATACAAATCGGCCGTATGATTCGTTTGATTAATCGTTCCCAACAATGCTTCCGGTCGTAAATTTACAGGAAAACAACTGTCGGCAGGAATTTCTGCCGCATCCAAACTCGAACAAAGCGAATACCACTTCCCGTCGGATTTGGCATAATCGATACAATTGGTTTCTGCATTGTAAATCATCATTCCATTTGTAGGATATTGCATACTATCACGTTGCGCATTTGTCATTCGCGGCAATCGTAAAGCCGAATTTGTACTTTCCAATTCCAGAATTGCAGACGAATTAATTGTTGTGGGATCACCTCCAATCTTCATCTGCGCAAAAACCGGGATGCTCAAAAATATGGATAATATAAAAAATAAATATTGCATCATTTAATGGTTAATGGTTAATGATTAATGAGCTTCTCGTTTAGTATTTTAGAGTATAAAATTAATGGAGGCACAGCTTCATTAACCATTAATAATTAACCATTAATAATTAACTTTTGTTGCCATTTCCACGCACTTGACATCATTTCATCCAACGATTTTTCGGCTTTCCAACCCAATTCATTATTGGCAAATGTGGGATTGGCCCAAATTTTTTCAATATCTCCGGCACGACGACCGACAATTTTATAATTCAATTTTTGCCCGGAAACGCGTTCAAAACTTTTAATAATATCTAAAACACTGTATCCGTTGCCCGTTCCAAGGTTGAAAAACTCGACGTTATTTTTCTGCTCATCATTCAACATCCGTTCAACCGCCACCACGTGGGCTTTGGCTAAGTCGACCACATGAATATAATCTCGAATCGGCGTACCATCCGGCGTATCATAATCACTTCCAAACACGCTCAAACACTCGCGAATACCCACAGCAGTTTGCGTTACATAAGGTATCAAATTATTGGGAACACCAAGCGGAAGTTCACCAATCAAAGCCGTTTCGTGTGCGCCAATTGGATTAAAATAGCGTAACGCAATGCAGCGAATTTCACTTGCTTTGCAAACATCGCTAATGATTTCTTCGGCAATTTGCTTGGTATTTCCGTATGGCGATTCAGCTTTCATAACCGGCGCATCTTCCGTTACCGGTAAAACAATTGGCTGGCCATAAACCGTACAAGATGAAGAAAACACTAAATTTTTCATGGATTTACGCTGCATATTTTCAAGAATATACATCAGCGAATCCAAATTATTCCGGTAATACATCAGCGGTTTTTCAACCGACTCTCCAACAGCCTTTTTGGCTGCGAAATGAATCACCGCAACCACATCCGCATGCTTATCAAATAACGCATTACAAGCAGAAGCATCGGCTAAATCTACTTTTTCAAAAGCAGGTTTTTGTCCCGTAATTTGAGCTATTCCATCCAAAACTTCGATTTTCGAATTGGATAAATCATCAACAACGACAACTTCAAAGCCTCTGTTTTGAAGCTCAACAACAGTGTGTGAACCAATAAATCCGGCACCACCGGTAACCATTATTTTTTTCGAAGTTTTCATATTTTGCGAATGTGTGAGTTAATATATAAATAGTCCACCGCAAAATTGCAGCAGTCTATCAAGACTTTATGTTCAAACGATACATATCACGCAGCTTGGCATATTTTAAGTAGCTTAAAAATGCCGACATTTTGGCCACCTGAAAACCAGCATAACCATCCAAAAATCCCAGTTTAATAAAATAATCTTTAAAAAAACGTACAGGACCTGAAAAGATCAATTTCAACAACGATGCTTTTTTACCTTTTTCAAACGCAACTTTTGCACCCAAGCTCGTATATCCGTCGATTTTCCGAACATGATCGGCAACTGAATAATACGAGTAATGCAGCAAATCGCCCTTTAAATGCGAAACGGCAACCGGACGGGAGAATTCCACTTTCTCGTGCAAATCGCCCTCCCATCGGCCTTCATTCTTATTCCAAATTCTGATTTTTGTATCCGGATACCAACTTGTATGCTTAATCCATGAACCACAATAATTTGTCAATCTATTCATGGAATAAGCCCCTTTCAAACAATCAGCATGGAGCATACTCAACAATGATTGTTCCAACTTCTCAGAAACGACCTCATCGGCGTCCAACGAAAGGATGAAATCGTATTTTGCAAAAGCGGCCGCTTGATTTTTAGTTTCCGAATAGCCTTTCCAAACAGTTTTTTGAAAATTTACGTTTGGATAAGCACGGCAAATATCCTCCGTCCGGTCGGCAGAACCGGAATCCATCACAACGATGTCGTCCGTTATCTTTTGAACGGATTCCAAACATCGTCCGATATTACGCTCTTCGTTGAGCGTAATGATGACTACGGAAAGATTTTGCATGCTTCGAAAAACTATTTCAAGCCTAATTTTTTCTTCACCAAGGGCATCAAATCTTCACCACCGTCAGTATAAAGCACTGCACCGCTGCTTACATCAAAAACATAGCTAAAACTTTGTTCTTTCGCTACTTCCGAAATCGCTTTTTGTGCTTTATCAATAATAGGCGACAAGAATTTTTCTTTTTGCGTCTGCAAATCTTGTTGAGCTTGCTTACTGAAATCTTCCAAACGGCTTTGCAAATCCTGCAATTCGCGTACTTTAGCAGCTTTTAACAAATCAGATAGTTGTGCTTGTTGATTTTGATATTCGGTGTAACGTGTTTGCAACTCATTTTCCATCGATTTCATGGTTTCTTCCACTTCTTTGGCATAAGCCTGCAATTTTTTCTCCACCGAATCCGTTTCAGGCATCATACGAAGCAGTTCTGCAGAGTTAATATGACCAAGTTTTAAGTGTTGGTCTGCAGCTGCGGCGCGGCCGGAAACGCAAATCATCACGATAAGCGCTAAAATTTTAATACTTTTTTTCATTTTGTTTTTTTTATTTTACCTTTTCTCTAAATTATCGACTCTGATAGTTCACACTTTTGGTGCTCGTTCCTTTTTCAACAGTAGGTTTGATTTCCAATGTTTTTTTCTTACCTGCGTTGTAACCCATATCTTTCAAAACATCGTCGCTGATATCCACTTTGGGATCGGCATACATAATACCCACATTGTCGTTGCGATCGAATACAAATGTGAAATTTTTATCCGCTGCACGTTTTTCAATGGCGTTGTAGATTTTATCCTGGATCGGGCGGATTAATTCCTGCCGTTTTTTGAACAAATCGCCATCCGTACCGAAACGTTTCTTTTGCAAATCTTTAGCTTCTTTTTCTTTTTGAACGATTTCATTTTCACGTTTGGTTTTCATTTCCGCAGTGAGCAACGGCTGATCGGCTTGATATTTCTTGTAAAGCTGGTCAATCTCTTGAAATTTAAGCTCTACCTCTTTCTGCCATTTCACCGAAAGGTCGTCAATTTCTTGTGTTGCTTTTGCATAATCGGGGATGTTGCTCAAAATATAATCGCTATCCACGTAAGCAAACTTTTGTCCGAAGGCTGCCAGCGAAATCAATACGCTGAAGAAGCCGGTTAAAATAATTTTTTTCATTGTGTTCATTATTATATAAAAACAACATACAAATCTTGTGCCAAACTACCAATCCAACGATTGATTAATAGAAAAATGGAATTCGCTGCCGTTAGGTTTGGTTCTTCCGGGAGGCGCATCGAAGCCATATCCCCAATCGAGGCCGAACATCCCCATTGCTGCAAGAAACAAGCGAACGCCCACACCTGCAGACTTATACATCTGAAAGGGATTGATGTCATCGGTTCCTACCCACGAGTTTCCTCCTTCGGCAAATACCAGTGCATAAATAGTTGCTGCCGGATTTAAGGAAAGCGGATAACGGAGTTCAAACGTCACTTTATCGAACGAAGTCGCTCCGTATGAAGGAGATAAGCTATTATTCTTATAACCTCGCAAGCCTATTAATTCACGTCCGTCCAAAGCAAAACCTGTCAAACCGTCACCACCCATATAATAACGTTCAAACGGCGGATACCCCACTTCGGAGTTGTAATAATTCAGCACGCCTAAGCGGAAACGGGCATTCAACACCAAATTGGCCACTGGGTTAAAGAACCATCCGGCTTTGAACGACCATTTATAGTACTCAATCCAACGATAACGCTCTTGGGGAGTTGCAGTTGAATAATCCAAACCATTGAACATCGAATAAGGAGGCGTTAATTGCAAGCTAAGCGATATATCGGAACCATTTTTCGGAAAAACAGCTGCATCCAACGACTGGCGGCTCAGCGTAATTGTATAGGCTAAATTATTGGCTTCACCGTTCGGGAATAAGAAATCGGTAGTATAGTTGTGCATGGTATAATGCTGATAACTTATTGATTGATAAAGCGTGAAGAATGGATCCGGATATTTCAAACGTTGTCCTAAACCGACAGAAGCACCCTCAATACGCATGGATTGACGATTCGGATTACCCTTAGGCAGCCCACTCGGATTTTGCACTGAATGATAGAACGATACACTCAAAGAGCGTGGTTTTTTACCTCCCAACCAAGGCTCCGTAAACGATGTGCTGATTGAGTAATACGTATTTCCACTTGATTGAGCACGAAGACTTAGCTGTTGGCCGTCGCCTGTGGGAAGCGGACGCCAACGATCTTTTTTGAAGATATTTTGAATGGAAAAGTTATTAAATACGATACCAATCGTACCCACAACCATGCCGCCTCCCCAACCGCCGGAAAGCTCAATTTGGTCGGAACCAACCTCTTCCACCTGAAATTCAATATCAGCTGTTCCGTTTTCCATATTCGGACGTACATCCGGATTAATGGTTTGGTCATTAAAATAACGCAATTGGCGAAGTTCATTCATGGAAGAAATCAAATCCGTACGGCTGAACAGTTTTCCGGGATACGTATGGCTTTCGCGGATAATAATATAGTCGTTCGTACGGTTATTTCCTTTGATAGATACTTTATTAATGCGAGCCTGTTTTCCTTCGTGAATGCGGATTTCGAGGTCAACAGTGTCGTTATACACATTCGTTTCCACCGGAGATGCTTGGAAAGTCAAATAACCGTCATCGTAATATAACGAATTGATATCTCCGCCTTTAGGATTGAAATTAAGATTCATACTTAATTTTTCCTCGTTAAAAACCTCTCCTTTTTGGATATTTAAGATGGCTGATAAAATTTCATCGGAATATTTGGTATTCCCAGCAAATGTAATATCTCCGAAATAATAGGGGCGCCCTTCAAAAATATCGACTTCCACATTAATTAATTTATCATCATAGTAATAGAAGGTATCTCGCACAATTCTCGCATCCCGAAAACCTTGTTTATTATACGCAGCAATCAACGATTTCAAATCTTCTTGAAAATCATCTTCTACATATTTCGAACGTTTATAGAAACGGAATATGTTTTTCTCTTTGGTATTCTTCAACTTACGTCGAATATAAGAATCCGAAAACGCTTTATCGGACACACCTAAAAGATGCCTAAACGTTTGTTTTAAGTTATGATCTTTCTCCAAACTGTCGCTGGCATAGGTATATTCATTACCTGTTATAATGATCTGATTTATTTTATCTTTATGATGACGATCCACATTTAAGGTCAACTTCACACTATTGTGGCGAGAAGTGTCTACTTGCTTGACAACATCAACAGTAGCAAAAAGATACCCCTTGTCTTTGTAATATTTTTCGGCTTTCTCCTTGATTTTCGCTATTCGATTATCGGTAATAACCTCATCTTCTTTCAAACCGATATCTTCTTTCAAATTCTTAGCATCCAGTCTTTTAACACCATTAATCACGATTGAAGAAATCTTGGCGCGTTCTTCCAGGTGAATATTCAAGTAAATTTGCTGGCCGGAAATCTGAGCAATCGTAATTTTCACATCTTCAAATAGTCCCTGCTTCCACAAACGGTCAATTGCAGAGCTAATGCGGTCGCCGGGAATGGTAACTGATGAGCCGACGCTTAAACCGGAAGCCAAAATTAATGCATCGGGATCAAACATCTCGGAACCGGAAACAGAAATACCGGCAATGCGATATTCTTTAGGAGTGGTATAGTCTATTTTATCTTGTGCTTGTGCCGAGAATGTTGTGAGGCTCAAAGCCAGCAAACAAACTCCAAAGATGATAACACCGTATTTTTTAGAAGTCCCCACTATTGTCTATTTCTTTTCAGCATTTTTGATTTGTTCACCGGTTTTACCAAAACGGCGCTCTCTTTTTTGATAATCAGCAATTGCCTGATACAAAATATGTTTATCAAAATCGGGCCATAAAACGTCGGTAAAATACAGCTCGGCATAAGCAATTTGCCATAACAAAAAGTTACTGATTCTCAACTCTCCGCTGGTACGAATCAACAAATCAGGGTCAGGAATATGGCGAGTATCTAAATAATCGGATATTAAATTTGCATTGACCTGTTCCGGATTTATGTTTCCGGCGTGAACAGCGGCAACGATGTTTTTCACTGCTCGGGTCATTTCATCGCGAGCGCTATAATTCAATGCAAGAACAAGTGCCATGCGTTTTCCGTGTGCCGTTTGGTCAATGGCGGCCTGTAAATTTCCGCGAGTTTCGGGAGATAAACGGCCTAAATCGCCAATAGCTTGAAGTCGGATATTATTTTTAAGCAAAGTAGGAGTTTCTGCTTGAATAGAACGTACCAAAAGGTTCATCAAAGCATCTACTTCTTCTTGCGGACGGCTCCAATTTTCGGTAGAAAAAGCGTATAAAGTCAAATATTCAATCCCTAATTCGGCAGCAGCTTCAACGGTTTTTCTTACCGCAACAGCGCCTTGCTCATGACCGAATACGCGTTGCTGTTGGCGTTGTGTAGCCCAACGTCCGTTGCCATCCATGATAATAGCAATGTGCTTCGGTAGTTTATCAAGCTGAATATCGGACTTTTCCACACACATGATCTACAAATCTCCTTGATTTCTGGCTTTGCTAATACTGCTACGCTTATAGGCATTGCAAGGTTCCTGACGCGGAGCGCCTATCTTCACGGTCATGAAAACGCCGGCAACAGAATACCAGTCTTTGTTTTTCGAATTACCACGTGCTGATCCCACAGGATTAGGATCAACCGAACGATCAGAGAGTTCTGCAGATAAATCGCCAACTTCGGAACGCAAAACGTTCGGATCAACGTACACCGTGCTAATATCGTCCAAATAATCGGTAAATGTTTTACGCATACTCCACTCGGCGCCAATACATATTTTTTTGCTTAGGCTGAATTTAAAGCCCAAGCCAAAAGGGATGGCAAATTGTGCCAAAGAATATGTTTTTGTATCAGGGTAAGCCGAAAGTCCTTGTCCTTCTGTGGATAATGGCTGCAAAGCAACCCAGTTTCCTTCCGGATGGGCATTGTCAACAACATAAGCCTCCGGATTAAAGAAAAATAAAGCCATACCGCCGAAGAGATAGGGAGTAAAACGGGAATACTTCTCGCTTCCTGTGAAATAATTTAAGAAATTAAATTCTGCTTGAGCAGAAAAATCGTAGATATTGGAGCGGAAACTCAAATTTCGGGGATTATCATATTTTGCATCATCGCCTTTTACCTGGGCATACAATGCGTTCATTTTCAACGCCCATCGCGTAGAGAAATTGTATCGATAAATAAGTCCGGCAGAGAAGCGACTTTGCGCGAAGAGCTTATCGGTGTTGATATCACCCATATAAAAAGACGTTCCGGCCATCACACCCAGTTCCGAGCGCTGAGCAAAGGCCGAACAGCACTGTAACAGCACGACAATTAAGGCTATGATCCGCAGTTTTCTCATCATTTAATTCGTTTTAAGCACACATTCCGTGCCAAAAGTTTACAAAGTTAATAAAATTTTGGGAAAAAGCAAACAAGTAAATTGTTAATGATTAATTATTAATGGTTAATGATGGATATTTTTGCTTTTGCTTTACCTCAAGTGTAATTTGACCGTCTAAACTTTGATAAATAATTAAATCGTCTGTTTTCATAATAATAAAATTTGCCTATGTATATATAAACGCGATGACATCCATTTTATTGATCTTTCAAACAAGAGTTTATAAACATTTTTTGAACAAAACAAAAAGCCGCCGGTTAAAACCGACGGCAATGAAGGACAAACCCTTTCAACAATGTCAACCGCAACACATGCGGTTGGAAAACCGCCGGGTTTGTCCTTGAAATTTGTTTGCTATCTAAGTATGAGCCGGCTATGTTAGTTTTTTATACAACGAACAGAAAGACCTTCAGACCTGCTAAACCAAACATGTCGATATACACAAGGAGTTCCCATGCTAAACATCCGAAGAAAAGCACCGTTTGCATGGTAAGCAGAAGAACTCCAAAGATAATTTTCACCGCTGGGAGCATGGAAACATGCACCATTGTAATTACGCTTTCCTGCCGGAAGAGCCGTAAAATTATATTGGTCTGTCTTGTTCGGTATCCAATTAGCGCCACCCGAAAACAACAATCTTTTTCCGGCATCTATCCCTTTCCAGAGTTTCGTGTCATTTACTTGCCCATCATTGTGATTTTGAGTGCCGCCATCCGCCATAGGATTAATCGTGTTTGAAAGTATATTTCCATTGGTCGTTTCTACAGCATTTAACATCACTCCCCACTCATTATCTGTTGGAATATGCCACCCAGAGGGACAAATGCCGCGTCCCCCCACTTGATTATTGTTGCTCGCAACATTGAAACTTGTTGTAAAAATAGAAGAAATAGCCCCGTTTGCTTTGTTTCCATCTTGCCACATGGCACAATCGAAAGTATATAAGGCTCCATATTTCTCGCAGTCATTTTGTGTGCTTGCAGTCGTTTTTTGATCTTCTCCGGGACACCAATAGGATAGGTTGCCTTGTCCAGCTCCTTGCGTTGTAAACGCGTTAGGAGTTGCTAAAAATGTCAAAGCCGAACATGTATATCCTGACTGTGTGCAACCTTTGAAATATAAATTTTCAGCCATCCATTCTTTACCATCGGGCATGATTGTTGTTTTATAAACCCGCCCATCTCGTGGATCGGTCATTGTTCGCCCAGACCATGCTCGAAATGTAATAAATAAATCTTGATTAGTATTGCAATAAACAGGATTTGATCCTATTATTTTAAATTGAATCGTTTGCCCTATATTTGCAGATGATAGATCTTTAAATAAAAACTCCACTACTGTATCTGAACTAGCCCATGGCACCGATCTCTTTTGTACATCCACAGTCACACCACTTGGAATGGTGGACGCCACGGGAGTTGCGGTATAACTCCAATTTCCAAAGACTGACGGTTTCGGAATCTGAATATATGTAAAAGCAATTCCTCTCTGTGGAATGATTTCTAATGTGTCGTAAGAGGTGTTTGTATTCGAAAAAAAAGTATCTGTTACCCGAGAACCATATTTGGAAACAATAAATCCTACTTTCATATTTTCTTTACATTCTGTTCCTTCAATGCAGCGCACGGAAAGAGCATCCGAAGCCGATTGAGTTGTGTTGAAATAGACCTTATCATCGTTTGCCGAATTGTTATTTTGGTCAAAGCGTCGGGAATACGCAACGTTGGCAGCAGCACCACCGTTGTTGTTTCCCGAGCTTGTCCAAAAGTAGGCATTTGTTCCATTACCGCCATATGTGCCGGTATTGTTCCGAATGCCTGCAGCAAGAACCCGAAAATTATAAACATCCATATTCGAATATGCGTTATTTGCCCATAATGGTGTATAGGCTTGATTATTTAAGAAATTTCCCCGAGCGGTTGATTTCAAAAATGCACCGGTTTTTGTACTATAAAATCCAGGTGTTGCTTGCCTATTCGAAGAAAATGTTCCGGTATAGGCTTGTTCAGTCCTGTCTAAAAGCAATGCCCATTCTTGATCCGATGGTAAATGCCATCCCGGCGGGCAAATACCTTGCTGCGCAAGCGTAGTTTGAAGCGTTCCGTTTCCGTCTGTAGAGTTGGCTGTCCACCACGGATATAAACAGCCCCAATATTCACAAGCAAGTGGATCGGCTTGGGAAGTTGTCGCGGTGTTTGGAGAACTATTTAACGGTCCCGGTCCCGGACAATAATAAATGCCCTTTAAATTTGTTCCCGGGGAACTTTGAGCAGTTGCAACCGGTTTGTGACCAAATACAGGATTATTCAGGCCTTTTGTGTACCGCAAATTCTCAGCCATCCACCATTTTCTGTCAGGCATGTAAACCTTCTTATACTCTGTCCCATCACGGGAATCGATAAAAGTTCGGATTTCTCCAAAACTTTGGGCAAAAATTGAGGAAGCAGAGCAGAAAGGCAGAAATACAAAAGTGCAGAAAATGAACATTTTTCTGCATTTCTGCATTCTTGCGTTTCTGCTACAAAGTAAGTGTGTTTTCATGGTGTGTATTTTTATTAGTTGAAAGTATTTTAACTTCTAACTAAATAAAAAGGCGCGAGTTGAATTCTTATTTGTAAAGAGGTGCGACCAAGCAACCTATGCAAAAATAAGATACAACTCACGCCGGAACACAGCATGAGCGCATTGCTTATAAATTCTTTTGCAGTGAAAATTTTGGTCGCTTTCTTTACAAGAATTTAAGCTTACGCTTTTCTATTTATGTTTAATTAATGTTTTTTCGATATATAATGTTTTATTTCTTTTGCAAAAGTAAGAATAATTTTTGAAATAAAAAATAATTCAGAATTCACTGTAGAGTCAACATCCAAACGCATAAATTAGCAAAATGGTGCAAAATAGTCGAACGGCGAGTTAAAGTTCAGATTTTCACGCGGTCTCCGATTTAATTTATATTGAACGTTTTTAATTTGTTGATGGTCTATGGTGTCAAA
>JAVBNF010000038.1:0-48366 GCA_031551725.1 Bacteroidales bacterium | reverse complement strand
GGGATTGCAAAATTACAACTTTTTTATTAATTACCAAAACTTTTTCTAACTTTTTTTTAAACTTTTTTACTACTTTGTGATTTTCAAGCAAATAATTTTTATTCTTAGCGCGTTTTTTCCTGTTATTAACCGCCTATTTTTGTAAAAACTGTTTTTTCGGAAACAAAAAAGGGCTTCGGAAAGGATATTCCGAAGCCCTTTTTCATGGTTTTGATCGTTATTTTTTAACTATTTTCTCAACAACAATACCCTTTACGGTTTTCACATATACAATATATATACCGGAATTAAGGTGTTGAACATCCACAGAGGCTTCTTTTCCGCCATTGTTATAGTTAATAGCCATTTTACGTCCATGAATGTCTGTAAGGCTGATTTCTTGAATACGTTCAGATGTTTTCACAACAAACATATTGGCAACCGGATTCGGAGCAACAGTTATGCTGATTTGTTCGCTTGGACGAACAGCAACTACCATTGCCTGATTTACAATCACAGATTTTGGCGTTCCATTATTATCAACCACAATGGAGCCATTTCTTGCTTCAGTAGGTTGAGTTACTTTTACTGCAACAGATGCAATGCCAGTTCCCGATGTAGTTGAAGGGGTAATCCAATCTTGTTCTGCGACAACAGTCCACGCACCCTCTGCAATAATGTTGATATAAGCAACCGTATCTTTAGTTCCCTTAAAATTAATCACAGCAGGCGTAACAGAAAATTCAACATCCGATGAGGTTCCTGCTTGATAAACGTTGATGATGCGTGTAATATCTCCTGCGCTTAGGGTTATTGTAGCCATACGCGCCTCAGGCGCTGTATTCTCAGACAAGACAGAGATAATCAAGCTATCACTCTCCCAACCAATTGTTTTGTCAGTTGCAATCCATGTATCAGGTGTCGATACACGCCAAGCCATGTTTGAGGTTATTTTTACAGAATAATCGGCGACAGCGTTTGGGGCATCAATCAAAGAGGTTGAAAGTCTTAGGTATGGTTGATCTGTTTTTGTCGTTCCAGATCTCCCTTGTTCAGAAACGCCTTCTCCAGCTTCGTTAACCAAAAATGCTCTATAGTAATAAAATCCGGAAAGGCTATCTACAATCATTACGTATTTGTCCTTGTTCAATAATTTTCCTTTTTGAGCGACTCTTTTTGTTCCCGGATCGTTGATTTTAAAGTCCTTACTGGTTTGAGAGTAATAAAAACCATATTCCGAAATTTCGCCATATCCATCATTATCAACGGTGCCGGCCATCTTAATTGCATTACGGGTATTTCCTTCATTTTGTTCCGTAATAGGAGCTGGTAATACAACCGGAATTTTAGCATCTTGCGAAACGAGCAAAACATATTTCAAATTTCCAGCTTCGAAAGTTAAAGGAGCGATACGAGGATTGATTGTATCTTGGTTTGCAGCCAATGCTGTTACTTGCAAGTTTGTCATTCCCATGCCTCTTGTGGTGTCTAATTTTAGCCACGTTATGCTGTCAGGAATTGTCACTGTCCATGGCAACCCTGTTAATACAGTAATTAACGACACGCTACCTTGGCGCGCGCCTAAGAACGATGCCTCGGGGCTTACAGTCAAATAATCGGGAATAGCGCCAACTACGAATGTTTTTTCATCTTGGCTGTATGTTGTGTCATTGGTAGTTATTACGTAAGCACGGTAAACAAACGTGTCATTTTTAACAAGGTTTTTCATATCCATTGTATAATTTCCGATTTCAGTACCGGCAACAAGGCGATATGTTTTTTCCTCCCCTTTTTTAGCATATTCAAATCCGCGTTGTGTTATGCTTTTACTTCCACTTCTTTCAACAGTTGCACTTAAAGTGATAGCAGAATCGGTAACATTAAACGGGGTTTCGAGTTTGACAATCGGTTTGATGTTATCGCCCTGTGTACAATTCAAGTGCGCGCCGATAGTGATAGACATCGTAGAAATATATTCATTACCGGGTTCGAAGGGATAAAATTTATCAATAGAAAGCCAAGTTGTTCTTCCTCTCAAATAGGCGGTTGTGTTGGCAAGTGTTCTTCTTGAAGATCCTGCAAATGCGCATGAAAACACATCGTATGGCGTTTTATCATAATCAACTTTATAACCAACGAAGAAGTTTCCATTGACGATAACGGGAACAGAAAATGCAACAAAATCTTGATTATCGTTGCCTGTTATAAGTATATCTTTAAGCAATACTTCTTTTTCACCTAAAATTTTTCCCGGCAATCCTCCATTATCTGCATAAACACGGAAGGTCACTTTCGATTTTGCAGGGTCGGAAGGAGTTGCGATATATGGGTAGAAAGAAATACTGTCGATTGTACGTTCGCCGTCATTGATAAAATGTTCGGCAAATTCGGTTTGGTAATAACTATTTTGTCCAAGCACTTCTCCCCAAAGACCGGGTTTTTGCGCTATATTCAAATCTCCGTGCCATAAGGAATCTTTTCCCACACCTAAATCATAATTCGTAGTCCAGCCACATCTTTGCTTGATCGAATTCATAGATTGAGCCACACTTACGTGTTTAGTCATCAGATTTTCATCCACATCCATAATATCAATACGAGCAGTTTCAATATTTACAGAGCCTTCACGTTTAGCAGCAACCGTAATTGTTTGAGGGCCGGTATATTCAGTACCGACAGTATGGCTAAGTGTGAAGTTTGCATTAGCAGGATACATTCTTATTTTCCATTGAGTAGCGGTTCCTGTTTCAACCTTAAAAGTTGCACTTGAGTTTGCTGCTTTTTCGATTTCCAATTTAGAAACAGAAGTATTGATATAGGGTTGATTTTTCCCGTTCATATACTTAAATGTAATGAGCCCATTATCATGTTCTGTTATTTCCTTCATATTCATAACTTTCAAATCCGTAGTATTGATATACTCATGTTTGTCGGATGTTCCGGGGAAAAAGTCGCCTGCCTCATTGTCGGTATATTTTCCGTCAGCAGCAACAATACCTACGCCGTTCGGGTTTGCCGTATTCACCGTATTCGAATACCATTTTGTGGGGTTAAACTGGATACGCCATAACAGCATACCATGTCCGGGCATATAGCTATCAAATCCTATTTTTTGTCTATTTTCGATAAGATAAAAATCGTTTGGATCAGGAGCAAGCGCGCTCATATTAGACGCATCTACTGACACCATATATGCCGTATTACTTTTTACCAGAGGCTCCAAATAAATACTATCTGCCGGCACATTTAAGACCGTTGGTTTGAGCCAGCCCACGACGAAACGTTCGTGCGCAGAGTATGCAGGCGGACATTTTCCTTCTTTCAAGCGAGTTCCGTCGGCCATAATACTGTGCGTACCAACAGTTGCTTGTTGTCCACTCTGTGTGTCATACAAATCGACCAATCCCAATACGTGTGAAAATTCGTGACAAAACGTTCCTATACCACATAAAAAGCTGGTATCACCAGAAGTCCTTCCATATAATTCGGATGTACAAGCGTAGTCGTAAACAATTTTTCCGTTATAAACACTTGTATAATCTTTTAAAACACCTCTGTGTGGCCAGATTGTCCATTCCGGTCCACCGTCGGATTCATTCACTCCGGCATATAGGATAAAGACGTTATCTACAAATCCATCGCCGTCGCCGTCGTAGTTTGCAAAGTTCACTCCATTGTCGAATGCTATTTTACAAGCATCAACAACCATTTCTTCAGGACGAATATCCGGAACAGTATCATTCAAGCGATCTCCGTAATATGATTCTTTTTGTTTTAAATCAAAAGGGCCGTAAACGTCAAAGAGCGGTTGAAATTTACCCATTGAAGATTCTTTGAAGTAATCGCGGGCACTTCCTACAGCACCATTATCACTATATCCTTCTTCGTTGAGCATTCGAGTGAACGTTTTTTTCGGATTTCCGAGTGAAAATTTCACATCGTTAAAATTGACAAGAATAACCAATGCACGCGGAGTTCCTGTTGTAGGATATACACGTTGCTGGCCTTCAGATCCGGCTTCAAGCATAAGTTGTTCTCTTTTTGCTTTTGCTCTCTGCATTGCTTTTTGACCAAAATTTTCGAAAGGTGTATATGCCGCAAGAAATGCTTTGTCCTTTGCAGAACGATTGTCTGCGTTACGTGCAATTACTTTACTTGGCACCAATTCCCCGTCATTATCACGTTCAGCATAAACATAATAGCCGTCGGTATTCATGTAAATCACATAGCCGTCTTCAGTGGTACGGTATGAAAAATGTTCATCTCCCACCAATCGTACGGAAATAGATGTACCATCCGGCTGTTTTAATGAAAGGACCGTATTAACAGCAGGTCCTGCCCATGCTTGAACGGCACACAAGCAGAAAAGAATGCCGGCACAAATTGTTTTTAATCTAAAATTTTTCATTTATCAGATACTTTTTTACTTTTTTACAAAGAATTATTGTTTAATCATTTTTTCTACGAGTACTCCTTGAGCAGTATATACACGAACATAGTAATATCCTGTTTGCAAATGCGCAACACCGAATTCGGCAGTATTTCCTTTCAAACTTGCAGAAACCGGGAGTGTTTTTCCCAGCATATCCAATACTTCTACTTTTGAAATTTTAACAGGTGCAGTTACATTAACGTGTTCAGTGGCCGGATTCGGCACAATTTTCAGCTCATATGCTTTAGTTCTTTCCGGATTAATCGCAGTTGATTTAAGTTGATTGACAGTTACTGTTTTTTCGATTTGCGAAGATGTTTCTTTTACTTTCACCGTTGCAGTTCTGTCGGAAGAAGCGTAGCCGCGTGCAGTCACTTTAATGGAGTTACTGTTTGAGCCTGTTGTTCTGCCAAGAATTACCCAATCAGCATCAGTGCTAACCGTCCAATCGCCGGAAGAATAAACATTAATGAAAGAGAATGTATCCAGTGATCCTGAAGAGAAATTCAATACAGAAGGTGTAACAACGTATGTGACGTTTCCTGACTTCCCGAGTTGATAAACGGTCACTTCACGTTCCACTCCTTCTCCTCTCACATAAATCGAGGTATAACGAGCGTCAGTGTTTGTATTGGAATCGGTAATTGCTATAGAAAAACTTCCGTTTGTAAATCCGGTTGTGGGCGTTACTTTAAGCCAATTAACTGCAGCATCAACCTCAACAGTCCATACAACATTTGAAGTTACATTGATACTTTTGCTGCTCATTGAATTATAGGCTTGCGGCATAAATGAGCTACTATTTAATGTTAGATATGGCGAAGTGGAAGAAGTACTGAAAGAACGTCCTGTTCCATATCCGGTTCCCGCTTCATTGATTGCATAAGCCCTGTAATAGTAGAACGTTTTGGGTTCCAAATCCATTGCAACCAAGGAATAATTATCTTGAATAAGCGATGAGTCTACTATTTTTTTCAAAATCGTTGCAAAATTTACGCTTAACGAAAGCTCAAAACCTCGTTCGGTAAGAACACCCGCTCCGGCGCTATTTACAGTTCCGCTTAAGCGAGCAGATCTTCTTGTAACTAGCTCCGCCCTAGTTGCTGTTGTAACAGTGGGAATTGTTACAGGTATTTTAACATCTTGATTAACGATAATCTTTTTCACAAAATTACCGGCAACAACCGTGATAGTATCGGTACGTCCGTGCAAAGTGTCCAAGTTTTCGGTTACGACCGTTAATGTAATGTTTTTATTACCGGTACCGCTGTTTGCATCCACGGTAAACCATGTTCCGGTGTACGAGAGCGTCCAGTTCAAATTTGTAAAAACACTGAAGATTGCAATATTGTCAACACGAGTAGAAACGAGTATATTATTAGGATTCAAGTTCAAGAACGGCGGCAATGAACCAACTGTCAATGAGTCTTCGTTTGTATAGACAACGGTGTCCGTTGTTCTTACGAAAGCACGATAGTAAAGTTTATTACCATTTGTTAATCCACTAGCCAGTACTTCGTATTTACCAACAGCTGTTCCATCAGCATATAACGGAGTAACTGTTTTGGGATCAAAACCTTTAGTTTCTGAACATACAAATCCTTTCGAAGAGATTGCATAACTTCCACTACGCTCAATATTTGCATGCAAACGAATAGAAGTAGGCTGTGCATCTGACGGTTGTTCCAATGAAATTACGGGAAGAATATTTTTACCGTTTGAACAGTCCAAATGAACATCAATAATCATAGAAGCCTCAGAACCTTGACCATAAATAAAATGATAGGGCATCCAAGTATCACGATAACTCATATAAGTTGTTGCATTATATCCTACGCGTCGATGGACTGTATCTGAAGCAAATGAGCAAGAAAATGTATCAAGGGGGATCTTGTTATAATAAACCTTATATCCCAAATAAAACGGTCCGTTTACAATTACAGGAGGATCGAATGTCATCGCATTCATAGTATCATTCTCTGTAAATAAAACATCCTTGAGTAACACATCCTTGGTAGCAAGTGTATTTCCGGGTACTCCATGGTTATCATCATACACACAGAATGTAATTTTCGATGTTGCCGGATCGGATGCAAAAACTTTGGCAGCCAAAAACCTAAATGTATCAAGAACGGCTTCACCTTCCATGTTAAAACGATCTACAAAGATATTAAATCCAACTGAATTTTGCCCCATTGTATAGCCCCACGCTGTCGCGGATGTATCATAGTCGCTTACAAGCGAATAATAATATTTATCATTGAGCAATGTATCGTAGTTGGTAGTCCAATCACAACGATTTACAAGCGGTTTGAATGCTTGCTGTATCGGTAATTTTCGCTCCAAAGATCCGGCTGTAATTATCAAAGTATCGACAGGTCCTTCTCTTTTACCTTCGCCAGAGACAGTCACTGTGATTGTTTGATTACCGGAACCGGCAAGAGGAGTAATTTGAAATGGACTTGACGGATCGTTTTTTGCGATTGTCCATGAAGCATTCGAAGAAATAACAAATGTAGATTGAGCTCCATCTCTTGAATCCAACAACAAATCAGGTGACGACAAATTTACATATTTTTGTCCACTGCCGTTACCTCCCATAAATTTAAATGAAACGGTTTTATCGGCATTTTCAGTAATATTCGTCAGATCCATGTTCCATTTTACATTGTTCATTGATGTTTGAAACGAATCAACATTGGCCGTTCCCGGAAAATAATCGGCTGCTAAAGAAGAGGGTTCGATTCCCCTGTTTCCATCAGCCGGAACAATGGCCACACCAAGAGGCTGTTTCGAATTCACTCTGTTTTGCATCCAGTTGATGGTATTGAACTGCACTTTCCATATCAACAATCCATGTCCAGGCATACACGTATCAAAGCCTACTTTCTGTCTATTTTCAACTAAATAAAAGTTCCCTGGGTTGGGATCTTTTCCTCCCATATTAAAAGCATCTTTCGATATCAAATAAAAATTATTTGAAGAACTCAGCGGTTCGAGTGTTAAATCGGCGGGTTGATCGATTACAGTCGGTGTACCCCATCCCACATAAAAGCGTTCGTGTCCGGAATAAGAAGGGGGGCATTTACCGTTTTGCACATAGTTTCCTTTATCCATAATATCATGGAAATAGTTGATTTCAGCACCTATGGAACAATCTGATCCTGTGCAATACAAATCCTTCAATCCCAAAACATGCGAGAATTCGTGACAGAATGTACCAATACCGCACATATAATCTGCCGTTGGCTGATCCCCTCGAAGTTCAGAAGTACAAGCATATACTTTCACCACTTTTCCATTGTAAACAACGCTGTCGCCTGGCAATTCGTAGCGGTGCGGCCAAACCGTTTTAATTGGGCCTTGTTCTGCTTCATTATTACCGGCATAGTACACAAAAACATTATCTACATATCCATCGTTATCAATATCATAATTTGCGAAATCGACACCTGCCAAACTTGCCAGCTTGCATGCGTCTTTGATCATTTGTACGGCATTTCTATCTCCGCTGGGGCCTATCCCTCCACCGTAATATTCAACATCTTCGGGCAAATCATAAGGTCCGAACACATCGAAAACCGGTGCAAATTTTCCCATCGACGATTGTTTAAAATAATCGCGAGCGCTTCCGAAACCACCGTTTTCACGGTAGCCTTCTTGGTTGAGCATATTAGAGTAGGTCTGTTGCGGATTAGGCACTACATATTTTAAATCTTTAAAATTAACCAAAATCACCAAGCCTCGTACATTACCTGTGCTTGGAAATACTTTTTGCAGTTCTTCATCTTCATGCTCATCTACCAGTTCGCAACCACGATGTTTGGGAACTTTTTGCATTGTGCTTTCACTAAAAGGCTCGTGCGGAGTATATTTCGACAAAAACGATCGGTCTTGAGCCGTACGTTTTTCAGCATCACGTGCAATTACTGAACTTGGTACCAATTCACCATTATCATCGCGTTCAGCATAAACATAATAACCGTCTTCATTTTGAAAAATAACGTAGCCATCTTCAGTGGTACGATAGCTAAAAAAACGGTCGCCATAAAGCCTCACGGTAATCGCGCTTCCGTCGGGTTGATGATGAACCACCGGAAAAGGAGTTGCCGGTACTGCAAAAGCAGCAGATGCCGCAAAAGCAAACAATAGTAGAAAAATAAAACGAGCTTGTGATTTCATTATAATATACTTAAGTTATTTTTATTGTTTGATGAATTTTTCGGTATATACGGCTTTCGCTGTTTTAACACGAACAATGTAGAAACCGTTAGACAAATTATTCACAAAAACAGTGGCTTCAGTGCCGCTTATTTGAGAACGCACGGGATATACACACCCGTCAACACCTAACACATCGAGTTCTTTAATACGTTGATCATTGGTCGAGATCGTAAAATAAGTACTCACCGGATTAGGAGTGATTGATAGTCGTATTTCTTCTTGCGCTTCTTTAACAGCAACTGTTTTACGTTGTACAATACTTACTTGTTTGCTGTCGTTTCCGCTGGTCACTGTAAGTTCTGTTGAACGCGGCTCCGTAACCGTTTTAGAAGCTGTTACTGTAACAGTTGCATTTCCTGTTCCGGATGTTTGATTTAAGCGAATCCAATCGGCAGAATTATTAATCGACCAAGAGCCGTCGCAGAAAATATTAATAAACGCAACCGTATCTTTTGTGCCGAGAAAATCAATGTACAAAGGATTTACCGAGAATGTAACGGTTCCGGATGTACCCAGTTGTACAACGGTAATTACACGTGTTACAGCACCTTCGATGGTAATGTTTGCAATGCGGGATTCAGCGGCGGTATTTTCACTATTCACTTTAATTTTAAGTGTTCCGCTTGACAAACCTTCGGTTTTATCCAAATCCACCCAATCTTGGTCTGCTGAAACTTTCCATGCCATGTTGGTTGTAATTGTAACCGTATATTCAGGAGTTGCATTTGCATTAGCTTCAAATTGAGTCGCAGAAAGTTTAATGGATGGATCTTCTTGTAAAGTCATGCGCGATTTGGAAACCGGCGATAAAGTGATTCCTTTTTCCGTGATTGCGTATGCTCTGCAATATACATATTTTTTGATGGGTATTCCGGAAATTATGGCTGAAAATTGTCCAACCCCCACTCCTGCTTTTACTTTGAGCGAATTTGTATCTACTGTTGAATTTGATCCATGGTTATAATAAAATCCACGTTCAGAAACGGTGCCGTTTCCATCAGTAAAGACTTCACCATTCAACAGACCACCATTACAAGTCATATTTGAAAGTTCGTACGTTGTTAATTCCGGCGCAACAAATGGAGCTTTCGGATCTTGATACACATTCAACATATACTTTAATGTTCCTGCAGTAAATTGAACCACTGCCGATCGGCCATGCAACGTATCCGTGTTTTCGCTCGCAACGGAAAGTTTGAGGTTCGTATTTCCCGAACCACTATTGGTGTCAAATTTCAACCACGCACTATCGCAAGAAAGCTGCCAATCCAAATCTGTTAAAACAGTGAGATAAGCTACACCTTGTGCACGCGGACTTAAATGAACTGTTCCGGGCGACACTGTCAGATAATGCAACGCCTGTCCGATAACAATCGAATCCATTGAAGAAGAATAAACGGTTAATCCGCCTGCATTTGTGGCAAATGCTCTAAAATATAACACCTGATCTTTCGTTCCTTTAAATGTGTATTGGTAATCACCTACACTTATTTCCTGACCGGCAACGACTTTTGTCCCTGTTCCTTCATTGAAAGGTGCGTAAGAATACTCAAAACCTCTCTGAACTACCGGTTGCGATCCGGTGCGTTCCAGCGTAGCTTTTAATAACACCAAGGTATCATCCACATTCACCGAATTCTGTAAATTAACCACAGGATCTACATTTGACAAGCATTGCAAGTGTGCATCAATAGCCAAGGAGATGTAAAAAGCATCGGCGCCGTTGTCTCGGAAGAATTCATGAAAATCCATCCAAACGTTGCGGAATTTAAGTACCGCTGTAGAAGTTTCAACAGGACGTCCGCCATATTTAGCAAATGTACAAATGAATGTATCTAAAGGCGATTGATCAAAATAAAGCACGTAACCTACAAAGAAATTACCATTAACAACCACTGGAGATTTCAAAGACACATAAAACAAAGAGTCTTCTTGAAAAACAATATCTTTCAAAGGAACATTTTGTTCATACAATACATCTCCGGGCATTTCACCATTCGCTGCATAAATGCGGAATGTAGCATTTGAATTGGGGTTATTTCTGGATGCACCTGCTTGAAACAAGCGCAAGCCGATCGTATCTACAATCCGCTCACCGGTATTTCTGAACAATTCGGCCATTTCCGGCATATAGAAGTTGTTTTGACCGGTAGCATCGCCCCAAAGAACAGTGCTTTTTCCTGTCGGATCCAAATCACGACGGAAAAGCGAATCCTTGGATAAATTATAATTACAGATCCACCCACAACGATTGTTTACTCCGGTATTCTCTTGGATAAGTTTAATTGTTCCGGCAATATTGGTATCGTTTACATTATAAACTTTTATTGTTTGCGAAGAACTGTTTGTTGTCGCGTTCTTGGTTGTCACTCGAATAACAGCATCACCGGTACCGGAAGTTGCGCTAAGATTAAAGGCCGAAGGTGTTCCCGGCGTAATCGACCATGTTGTGTTTGAACGGATTTTAAAACTATCTACTTCTCCGCCGGTATTTCCTAATTTGATAGAAGAAGTCGACAAAGACAAGTAAGGTGCTCCAGTGCCACCCATAAAACGGAAGCTAATTTGTTTGTTTGAAGTATCTTCCCGAATATTGGTTATTGTAGCATATTTATAATCCGCCAAGGAAGGAGTAAAGCTCCTCACATTTGAATCTCCCGGAAAATAATAAGCCGAAGATGCACTGCTATCCGCCCTCTCAATAATAAGGTTAAACGGCAACTCCGTATTTACAATGTTGGCCGACCATTTATAACGATCGTATTGTACAGACCACGCCAACATTCCGTGCCCGGGCATACAACTATCAAAACCGACTTTTTGTCTATTTTCCAGAAAATAAACAGTCGTTGGATCTTGGTCAATGGCATTGTTGTTAAATTTCGTTTTTGAAATTACATAAGTCTGATTGCTGCTACTTAAAGGCTTTAAAACCACCGAATCTGTTGGAGTATCCATAAATTCGGGAGTCAACCAACCCACATGAAAACGTTCGAAAGCAGAAAAAGTAGGTGGACAAGTACCATATCTCAAATAGTTTCCACTGTGCATAAGGTCGTTATCTCCTACCCACGGAATCACTCTTTTCGTCGTATCAGTACGCGTATTATACAAATCGACAAGACCCAACACGTGGGAAAATTCGTGGCAGAATGTTCCTATACCCGTCATTTTATGAGGGTTTGGTACATTTACATCTAAGTTATTCGTTCGCTCGGAAGTACATGCATATCCATAAACAATCTTTCCGTTAAACATGTTTAAGTAATTCCCCACTGTCGAGCGGTGCGGCCAGATCGTATTCGATGAACCTCCTTCTGCTTGATTGAATCCGGCATAATAGATAAATACATTATCCACAACTCCATCATTATCAAAATCGTAATTAGCAAAATTCACACCATTTTCATAGGCTAAACGGCAAGCGTCCGTGACCATGTGTACCACTCCGGTATCTTTTTCGGACTCACTTTTATCATATCCGTAATAAGACATTACTTTGGGCAACTCGTAAGGTCCAAATACATCGAACGTCGGTGTAAACTGCCCCATTGAAGTTTCCACAAAATAATCGCGAGCACTTCCAACAGCACCGTTTGCGCTATATCCTTTCTCATTCATCATCTGAGCAAAGGCTTGTTGCGCTTCGGGAACCGTATATTTAACGTCTTTGAAGTTTACCAACAACACAATACCTCTTGGCGCACCTTTGGTTGGATATGCTTTTTGCATTCCGGATTCTTGTGCCTCTAAATCGCTTACAAGGTCACAACCACTGTGCTTGGGCACCTTTTGCATTGTCTTTACACTAAATGCCTCATAAGGGTGATAAGCAGCCAAAAACACACGGTCTTTAGAGGTACGCTGACCTTCATCGCGAGCGATTACCTTACTTGGCACCAATTCGCCGTCATCCGAACGCTCGGCATATACATAATACCCGTCTTCATTCTCAAAAATCACATAACCATCTTCAGTTGTGTTATAGCTGAAGAAACGATCACCATGCACACGCAACGTGAGAGATGAGCCATCAGGCTGCGCAACTTTTACCGGAAGAGGAATTGCCGGTACGGCCATCAAGATAAAGGGGAACAAAAGCAGGATGGCTAAAAACTTCAATTTCATATTTTGCTAAATCTAATTATTATTGTTTAACGAATTTCTCAACAGCAATACCTTCGGTGGTTTCTACTTGTACAAAATACATGCCGGGTGTTAAATGTTCAACAAAAACAACGAATTCTTGTCCGTGCTTTTCATAACGAGCGGTATATTCTTTACCCATAACATCCATCACGTTTATTTTTTTGATGGTTAATCCTGCCGCATTTACAACAAAGCTGGTTTGAACCGGATTCGGATTTATGGTCAAGTTGATGTTCACAGCTTGTGCAGCTTTAACAGCTTGGTTTACGGTGATAGTTGCTTTATCAACTCCACTGTTTACAGCAAAACTGCCCGTACGTACGGAGTTGGAAATATCTGCGCTCACTTTTACGCTGGCAATACCAGTTCCGTTGGCAGGTTTGACACGCATCCACGCAGGCAAGTCGGTAATTGTCCAGTCTCCATTTGTAAAGATGTTTATGGTGGCAACGCTGTCCCTTGGCGAAACAAAATTCAATGTTGTCGGCGATACTTGGAATGTCGCCGTTCCTTCAGTTCCTGCTTGAAATACATTTATTGTATGTACATTTTTTTCACCAACCAATGTAATCGTACCAACACGTCCGGAAGTCGCTGTGTTTGCACTCAACACTTGAATTTTAACAGATCCGTCGCCGCAAGTCGGATTTGTATCCAGGCTCAACCAACTATCTGTTGTTGAGGCACGCCAAACAACATTTGCTTTTACAATTGTTGTCAAATACGGTTTTGCAGTATCTTTAACTTGAAACAAACTGGTTGCCGGCTGGAGATATGAGGGATCTTTCACTGTTTTTACGGATTTTGGATTGGCTCTTGCAAATCCATATTCATTGTAAGCATAGGCCGTAAAATAGACAAATGTATCTATCGGCAAACCTTCAAATATGGTCGTATAAGATCCCACACCAGATCCCACAGGTACTTTAACAGAGGTGTTGGTATCCACATTTTTATCGAAACTGTAATAGAAGCCACGTTCGGAAACAATACCGTTTCCATCGGAGAGAACGTTTGCTGTCACTTTAATACCTGTACGTGAGCGTGCTATATAGTCATTTATCAACGTTAATTTTGCAAAAGGCAAACGTACGTCTTGAACAACCGGTAAGCGATAAGTCAAATTTCCGGCTTGAATCAAAACAGTATCCGTGCGTCCGTGCAAAGTGTCGGTATTTTCTTGAGCAACATAAGCCTTCAATGCTTGGCTATTAGTGCCTGTTGTTTCGCTAAAGTTAACCCAAGGAGTCGTTGAAATGATGCTCCAACTTTGATTTGTAAGGATGTTCATTTCAGACTCTCCAAAACTGCGAGAGCTCATGTATAATACGGTCGGAGAAACTGTTAAATAAGGTGGCTCTACACCAAACACAACCGAATCGATTACAGATGAATATACTGTTACTCCATCTGCGTTTGTAGCGTAGGCTTTATAGTATATTTTAGAATCTTTTACTCCTTCTACTTGCATTTCGTATTTGCCTTGCTGAACATCGGAAGCGATCGGAGCCGGAGAAGTTATATTATCAGCAGATGTACCCAACATAAATCCACGTTCGGTTATGCGGGCACTTCCGCTTCTTTCCAAATTTGCATGAAGAACGACAGTCGTATCAGTTGTATTCGATGTTTCCAACAAACTTACAACCGGAGCAACGTTATCGGATTGCGTACATCTCAATTTTACATCAATACACAAAGCCATGTTAAAGGACAATAAATCGGGTCTTTCTGAAACAAACTCAAATTCGGAAAAATTCATCCACGACCATTTGTATTTCGTCACCGCAGTGGATGTTTGTACGTTTCTTGATCTATTACTTGCAAAAGTCAAGGCAAAGCTATCCATCGGCACTTTGTCGTATTGTAAATTATAACCTAAGAAGAAATTTCCATTAACAACCAAATCCGAGCCCCAAGCGAAGTATAACAATGAATCACCACCATTACCCGGTTTAATATCTTTCAACAAAATTTCTTTTTCAGCCAATACCACTCCTGGCATTGTCGATTTTTCGGCATCAGGAGCGTACACTCGGAATACAATTTTCGAATCCGGATAAGCCCCTCTCGCTACTATCGGACGGAATGCAAAACTATCTAAAATGCGCTCTCCGTCGTTTTGGAAAAACTCGGCCATTTCCAACATATAGAAGTTGTTATTACCTGTATATTGACCCCAACAGTTTTGTTGTGCCATCACCACTCCCAAATTACAATCGTAGAGGGTATCTGTGGCCAAACTGTAGTTGCTGGTCCATCCGCAACGTTGTTCAATTTGCGAAGCACTTTGACGCACTTCAACTAATTTACGTACACTATCACCACGAATAATACCTGTATATTTAACAAACAAGCTATCAATTTTCACAACTGCTCCTCCGGGAGTCAAATTTTTCACTGTAATAGTAGCAGGCCCTGTTCCAGATGTTTTACTTAATTGGAACAAGGTCGACTTTTGTTGAGAAATCGTCCATGAGTCGGTAGATTTTACATCAATATCAAAAGTTGCGGTAGCATTTTGATTATGATCGATATTCAAAATCCCTGTGGAAACATTGATAAAATCGCCGTTACTTCCTCCCATAAATCTAAAACGTACATGTCCACCCTCTGCTATCGGATCTTCTGTAATATTATCAACACGAACGTATTTGAGAACATCATAAAGTGATTTAAAACTCGTTTCATTTGTCGAACCCGGAAAATAATCACCGGCTTGTGTACTTTCCGTCATTAATTTATCGGCAGGCTCCGGTGCCACTCTGGATGCAAGAGTTGTTGAATCGGCATACTGATTCACTCTATTTATAGACCATGCATAACGATTGTACAAGACATGCCAAAAGAGCAAGCCATGACCGGGCAAATAGCGGTCGAAACCAGTTTGTTGTCTATTTTCGATAAAATAATAAATGGTAGGATTCGGAGCATTAGGGCTCATGTTAAAATCTGTAGAAGAAAACACATAAGCCTCATTGCTGGTATTCAAAGGTGCTAAATCAACTACATCTGCAGGAGTTTTCAATACTTTGGGAGTTAACCAACCGGAAGCAAAACGTTCGTAGGCCGAATATGTAGGAGGGCATTTTCCGGCGGCACTGTATCCACCATAATCCATAATTGTGTGATCATAAATAGCTTGTCCTCCAGTGGATGCATTGTACAAGTCGGGTAATCCCAAAACGTGAGAAAATTCGTGGCAGAATGTTCCGATTCCGCACATTCTATATGGATTAGGAGCGCTGGTATCTCTCACTGCTGTACGTTCAGACGTACAAGCATAATCATACACAATTTTTCCATTATATACGTTTGTAAAACCATCTACATTGTATCGGTGCGGCCAGACTTCACTTTGATCATCAGTTTCTGCCTGATTAAAACCGGCATAATAAACAAACACATTATCGACCAAACCGTCATTATCCACGTCATAATTGGCAAAATTCACGCCATTTTCAAAAGCCAAACGGCACGCATCAACTACCATTGCACGAGCGTTACTGGTTTCGCCTCCATAAGTAGACATCCCCTTAGGTAAATCGTAAGGTCCGAACACGTCGAAAATAGGTGCAAATTTCCCCATTGAAGATTCTTTAAAATAGTCGCGAGCACTTCCGAAAGCACCATTATCGCTATAACCTTCTTCGTTTAACATACGCGTAAAATTTTCGCGAGCGTTAGGTACTGTAAATTTTAAGTCTGCAAAATTAACCAAGATCACCAATCCACGAGGTGCACCGGTATTAGGATACACCTTGCCCGCTTGTCCTTCGCTTTTCAAAGTTGCCTCTTGGGCTGCTTTTGCTTTTTGTTTTGCTTTTTCGCCAAAGTTTTCATGCGGTTTATATGCCTTTAAGAAAGCTAAATCCGACTTGCTACGTTGAGCAACATCTTTAGCAATTACTTTACTCGGCACAAGTTCTCCATCAGTAGAGCGTTCTGCATATACATAATTTCCGTCTTCATTTCTAAAAACGACATAACCATCTGCCGTTGTTGCATAATGAGAAAACTCATCGCCATGCAAACGGATAGTGAGCATTGAGCCGTCCGCTTGTCTGAAACTAACGGGATACGGATTGGCTGGAATAGCAAATGCTGCCACTGCTATAAAGCTAAAAAGAACAATTAGCGTCGATTTTTTTAAAAATATCATTGTTTTATAAATTTGCTATGTAAAAATTATTGTTTAATAATGCGTTCTGTCAACATCCCTTTTAATGTTTGCACATGCAGCACATACACGCCTGGAACAAGGTTTTTGCAATCAACATACGCCAAATCGCCCGATTTGCTATAAGCCAATGCAGCCATGCGGCCAGACATATCAAGCAAACGTACATTAACGATATTCTGACCGTTTGTGTTAATTGTCAACACTGATTTCACGGGATTCGGATATGCTTTTAATTTTGTTTCTTTCACCGGTTTTGTGGAAACCTCAAGTGTTTTAAAGTTTCTACGCGGACCTTCTTTCATGCCGGCTTCATTGCTCGCATATGCTTTGAAATAATAGTAAGTAAAAAGCTGCAATCCTGTCACTTGTTGACGAATCTCTCCAATTTCATTGGTTGCAGAAGGATAATCCACCACAGCCGAATCAAAATTAGGTTTTGGCGAGATTATAAATCCTCTCGACAAAATATTACCACCGCCGTCAGAAGGAATGTACCCTGTCAATATTGCATTGGTTCCGCCAATATCTTTTTTTGCATCTACATCAAAAGTTTCAACAGTAAGGGTATCCAACGCAGGACGAACGGCTTGCGTTACTTTAAGTTTGTAAACAAAAGGACCGGCTGTAATAGTCACAGTATCTGTTCTTTCATTTGTTTGACTCTGATTTTCCTCAGCCACAGCAACATTCATACTGACATTGCCTGTTCCGGAATTTGTTTCAAAATGCAACCAAGGAACATTGGTCGAAATGGTCCACGCTTGATTTGTATAAATATTCAATGGCGCTATTCCGTAGCTTCTTGAGCTAATACTTAATTCTGCGGGAGAAACGATTAATCCGTTGTGAGCTTCGCCAAATACAAGCGAATCTATATTTGAATATTGAGTTGTAGATGCTGTTGCGTATGCACGGTAATAGATTTTTTGACCTTTTGTTCCCATAATCGGCGCTTGATAAGTACCCGGATAAGCAAGAGTCGGCACCATCAGTTTTTGAGAGTTTGAAAAATCAATGGCAGAACTGTATTGGAAGCCCATTTCCGCCGGTTTTTCACCCACTTTATCCAAACTTGCGTACAACATACTTGTTGTGTCATTCAACACATCCAATCCTTTCAAGCTCAAAGTCGTTTCATACGGTTGAACCGCCGATTTCAAATGTGCTTCAATTCCTAAAGACGCACTGTTTTTAGCTGTATAAATTTCAGTAAAATTCATCCACGTATCAAACTTTTGTTTGAGGTATGCCGACGAAGCAGCCGTACTGCGGCCGTTGAATTCAGCGACATATAAACTAAACAGATCTCGCAAAAGAGGATTAATAGTATTATACACGTAATTATTGTAAAACACCTGGTACCCAATAAAGAAATCAGCCCCCACAGCAACATCTGCTCCCAAAGCGATTTTTCCAGGTGTCGTATTTGATACCGACAAACTCTTAATGGCAACATCTTTTTCAAATAAAACAGTCCCCGGAGTTTCTCCGTTTGCATCATAAATGCGCAACGTTATTTTTGAGGAGTTGTTCAAGGCTTGTACTGACGATGGATACAATGCAACCGAGTCGATCAATTTCGGACTTTGATTACGGAACCGTTCGGCATATTCGGAGGTAAATTGACTATTATGACCGCTCAACTGCCCCATTCCACCGCTAAACACAGTGCTCATAGCCACAGCTTTCAATGTATCTACGGATAAATCGAAATTATGCACCCAACCTAAAGCATCTATAGATACCGGATTTTGTTGCACAAAAATGGTTTTCGACGGTAAATTTTCCGCTGTAAGGATTAATGTATCTATGTTCATCTTTGTTGATCCGGCCTGCAAGGCTGTAATGCGAACGTTAGCCGCACCAGTTCCGCTCATTGGCGAATAAGTAAAACAAACAATTGTATCACCGGATTTACGAATATTCGTATCTCCGGCACGAGCAGCATCTCTTTTCACTTCAGCTCTGCTGGCGATTGTCCATTCAACACCGGCAGAAGCATCAATATTCAAATCATAGTAAGAAGCATTCGGGGCATCCACAGTCACTTTTTTGTCGTGTATCACCATATATGGACTGTTTTGTCCGCCATTGAATTTGAAATATATCATTCCGGTTTCAGCGTCTTCTCTGATTTCGGTCAATTTTCCAACGCTAACCGTATCTACCCTTGGAGCGGATGCGTCATTGGGTTTTCTATATGGAAAAAACAGTGGTTCAAATTCTGTTCTCATGGTTGTACCCGGAAAATAGTCGGCATACGTGTTACTTTGAGCTGTTCCTAATATATATCGCTTGCCTATAGAATCGATACGCACCATATCCGCCGGAACAATCGACAGTGTATACGATTCAAAAGGTCTGTCATTATTGAGTGTATTTTGCGACCAATCAAGCGGACTATATTGCACTTTCCATACTAAAATTCCATGTCCGGGCAAAGTTGTATCAAATCCGATTTGTTGTCTATTCTCAAAAAGATAAAATTGATACGGATTCGGATCCATCGAACTCAAATTTGGAGTTGCTTCTGCCACAATAATAGCCTCATTTGAAGTGTATAAAGGTTTGAGTGCTACTGTATCGGTTGGTTTTTCGAGAATGGTCGGAGTTAACCAGCCAAGATGAAAACGTTCGATAGCAGAATACACCGGTGGACATTTCCCCAAAGCATTGTACAAGCCAGCATGCATGATATCATGATCCCAAACAAAAGGTGTAAATTCACAAGCTCTCGTGCAATACAAATCGGGTAATCCCAAAACGTGTGAGAATTCATGACAGAATGTACCAATACCGCACATGCCTTTGGGGTTTGTAATCGTTGTTAATTCGGAAGTACAAGCGTAGTTATAAAGTAATTTCCCGTTGTAAGAAGTTTTATAACCAACATTTGAACGGTGAGGCCAAATCAAATCCGGTTGAGAAGTATTTTCGGCTTCATTGATGCCGGCGTAGTAAAAAAACACATTATCAATAACTCCATCATTATCAAAATCATAATTAGCAAAATCAACACCATGATTGTAGGCTTGTTCGCAAGCGGACAATACCATTTGTTGAACATTTACATCTTTCGAGGTTGAGCTCATGTTTTTGCCGTAATACGCATAGTTTTCCGGCACATCAAAAGGGCCGAAAACATCAAATTGCGGTGAAAATTTCCCCATCGAGGACATTCTGTAATAATCGCGCGCACTTCCGAAAGCGCCATTGTCTTTATATCCTTCCTCATTCAACATGCGCGAATATTCTTCTTGAGCATTTGGAATTGTAAACTTCACATCTCTGAAATTGACCAAAATCACCAAGCCCCTGGGTGCACCAATGGTTGGAAATTTTTGAATTCCGTGTTCGTCAGCCAAATCTGCCTCTTGAGCGAGTGTGCCGCCTTTTACTTGGGCTAACTGTACATCACTAAAAGATTCAAAAGGTTTATACGCTTTTAAAAATGAACGTTCAGCCGAAGAGCGCTTTGCAGTATTTCGTGCAACCACTTTACTCGGCACCAAATCGCCATTGTTATCACGTTCGGCATACACATAGTATCTGTCGTCGTTAAGAAAAATCACATAACCATCTTCTGTAGTGCTGTAGCTGAAATGCTCATCACCATAAGAGGTAATTGTTAAAAGGCTTCCGTCCGGCTGCGTGTACTGCACGGGACGCGAATATGCAGGTGCTGCATAGGATTGAGCGGTTGCTCCCGACAACAGTAAAATGCCTGCAATAAGAGCAATGAATGAGTGAATAGATTTCATATGATATTTAAATTAATTTGCTATATATCCAAATATACAAAAGTACGATTTTTTTCGAGACTGACAAGTTTTTTTTTGTTTTTTTTTACGAAAAAAAAGGGAGTTTTCTTATTGAAAACTCCCTTCCCTTTTGAACTGAACGGTTTACATCCGTACTTTCTTCAACTCATCTTTCATGCGTTTGATATCGGTGATCCAATCTTCGATATCATTCTCATGCTCAAGCTCTTCGCCAAGAATAAAAACAGCCATTTGGTGTGTAGTATGGTCTTTACCATTCGTAAAGTCGGCAATTTCTTTGTAACGTTGGATTGCACAACGTTCACCGTTAAGATTTTGATCAAGAATCACTTCTACATAAGGATCCGCCGGAGCATCGTATTTGCAACGTGCAAATTTCGGCCAATCTTTCGGATCGATAACAGGCGTTCCACCCAATTGGATAATGCGTTCAACAACCAACCCTGCATGATTTAACTCTTGAGTGGCATGAACCAACAATTCCGGCTCAATCTCACTACGCATAGGACCTTCCATCAAACGAGCGCCAATCCAATATTGATAATATGCCAGCCATTCTTCAGACAAAGCGGCATTTAACATTTCTAACAATTTCGGAACATCCAGATCCAAAATTTCGAGTGCTTTCTTTCCCATATTTTTTTTGATTTTATTGGTTTTTTTTACAAAAATTACAACCTTAATGCATATACAACAATTAAGTTTTGTTTTTGTTCATTTTTTTAGAATTGTTTTTGTCGCAAATAGATTCCCGTGAGTATTTTCTTTGTATATAACGGGAAATCTGATTTCATAATCCAATCATAATAAGACGGTTCCGCTCTAAAAACATCTTCAACATTCCGTCCTTTATGTTTTCCGAAACTAAAAATTTCTTTTCCTTTATCGTCAAAAATGATGTGTCCGGATAAATCGGCGGCTTTATTTTGCGTAGAAAATTCGCAAAGCATATTCATATCATTTTGAATAGGCTTTGAAGCATTTCCTTGTTTATCAACATATTCAATATTTTGATAACGTTCAAGTTGCGCCTTTAAGATTTCATAAGTTGCAATAGTATCTGCTTCCGCGCTATGCGCATTATCGAGTGTTTTTCCACAATAAAATTTCATGGCGGCACTTAATGTGCGAGCTTCCATTTTGTGAAAAATGGTTTGAACATCAATTAAACGACGATTTTTTACATCAAAATCGATGCCTACGCGTAAGAATTCTTCAGCTAAAAGCGGAATATCAAAACGAGAAGAGTTATAACCTGCCAAATCGCTATTTCCCAAAAAGGCAGCAATGCTTGATGCTATATCTTTAAATGTAGGCTCGTTGGCCACATCTTTATCGAAAATCCCATGTACAGCACTTGCTTCATTAGGAATGTGAATGGTGGGATTTACGCGTTTGGTAAGTATTTCACGCGTTTGATCCGTTTTGATTTTGAGGATGCAGATTTCCACAATACGATCGGTCCCCACATTAATTCCGGTGGTTTCCAAGTCGATAAAACAGAGGGGTTTCCCTAAATTTAACTCAAGGCTCATAATTCTGTATATTTTGAGCAAATATACGGATATTTATTGAGAAGGCAAAGAAAAAGAGAAGAGAAATACGATTAATATTCCCACAAATCGTGTTCCAAATTAAAGAGTTCTTCTTTCATACGTTCAGCCTCCAACATAATTTGGGTGCCGGTAGCATACTCGTTAATTTGACGGTCTTGTTGATTATCTTTTTTCGTAATGTAGCTGTTAAAAAAGCGTTTCCAAGCAAATACATCATCATACGACAAGCGTTGAGCACTGTTATGACGGTTGAAAGACTCTGTTGAGGCGAATAAATCGCGACAATTGTCATAATACAACCAAAACATGGATTGAGTTCCTTTTAATTCGCCGCTTGCATCATCAAAAACTTGTTGTACGGGGCAAAGTCCGAGTATGCGGATATCGCGTATACCACGTTGTCTGTCAACAAACCAATCCTCTTTGATGCGCAACATTTTCACATTTTCGGTTTTAAAAGAAGATGTGTCTGTACGGGTAACCATTTGTCCCGGATTATCAAGGTCTTCAACTTCTTTTTCCTCAATCTTTGTATTTTGTGCAGTAAATTCTTCGTAAGTCATCGGTTTACGGAAGTCGTCCGTCAAGGCATCATAAGCCACGATTGTTCCATTTTGGATGCCTTCTGTAATCATAGTCATCAAGCTAACGCGGTCTTGAACAGGCTGGATAGGATAGTAAAAATATTGATTCATTTTTTCACGAAAATCAACCATTCTCCACACGCGTTGTTTCATATATACATCTGCTTCACGGACATACACAAAAGGACGCGGTTTACGGCCTTGCGTATTTTCTTTTTCGTAAAAATTATCACGAGGCGGCGTACTTTCAACCACTTGAGCAAAACTTTCGAATGCAAAGCATACCATTAACAAAAGCACCACGTTTTTCATTGTTTTCATATCTTTAAACTCTTTATATTTACATTAAGGTAATAACGATGGGAGGCAGTGTACGTGTCGTTCCATCGGGCATTTTAGCCTGAATATTTTCAAAAAACACTTTTTGACCTCTTTTTCCGCTTTTAATCAAGCTAACCATATCATCCGTAAATTTATTTCCTGACGAACTCAATAGCGGTGATAATTCTCCACCTTTAGAGGTCTGCATTGTAAAAGATGATATAGCAACCCTAACATCAAAATCAAAATCTTTCATATTTGCCACAATACCACCGGCATTCGCCAACACATTGCGGTCGGTTTTGTTTTCACCTTCGGACATACCATTGACCAAAGGTACCGGATCGGGTACGCGTTTCACGCGGAATTCGTAGGATCCCATTGATTGGACACCTTTTCCCGAGCGCACGTTAATGGTAATTGTTGCTTTTCCTATTGTATTTACACGAACGGTAAATGCTCCGGCTTTACCCGAGCGGGTAATATTTCCATTGGAAATAACCGGTTCGATGTCTTCGGATCGAACGCCTGAAGCTGCAATAGAAACAGGGTTATCCAAACCTACATAAAATACATTCATTTTATCTGCAGAAACCGTAGATGATGGGCGAGCAACGAAATATTGGGTTGTAAACGGAAATGTTTTTGTTCCGAAAGCTCCGGGAACGTTGATAACACCCGTCAATGTTTGAGATCCCTCGGTAGAAGCCAAGCGTTTTAGCACAACTTTTCCGCTATCTCCACCAATTGTTTGTCCACCGATTGTAGCCGTAATTTTTGATTTGGAATCGAAAGCTGCCACAAAAATTTCAGCTTCGAAGTTGTCCCCCACCATTACATAAGTTGATTTAGGCACCACCCGAGCCACCACGTTGTCAAATTTAAAGTCATCGCTACTCACGGAGGCGTACAATTCCGAAACGATGTCGTATTCAGCATTTAAGATCGCCGATTGCAAGTTGTTCAAAATTGCGACGTCTGCACAAATAATTGTATGGTAAAAATTCTGGATTTCCCATGATTGCTGGGTACCGGCGGCGTCATAGAAAGGTCCTTTAGTATCTAATCCGATATTTACATGCGGCAGGCTTTCTGCCGGTAACAATGCCAACATTGCTTCGCGATATGCATCGATTTTTTCTCTTAATTCACGTGCTTTCCCCCCACTTCCGTCTTCTGACTGACCAATAAAATAGTTGGTAGGATCGTCGTAATTATCTTGTCTTTTAAAAGCGCGTGGGTCCATTACTTTTGCTTCTTCAAGAGTCACTTTTTCCGATGCTACAATTAGCCCGTATTTACATTCGGTTACAAAATCTCTTAATTCTTGCGACATTTGGCGTGCTTTTTGAGCTTTTTGCCAGCTATCTTCCATTTTCGGCGGATTAGCGGTATATGATTTTTCGAACATCACGTATAGCGATTCCACTTTACGTGCGAAATTCGCAGCTGTTTTTTCCACACTGTCGTTCACAATGATGAAAGACTTAAGAATCTCAACGGAAACGTTCAATGCCAACATTGCCGTGAGTACTAAGTACATCATCCCGATCATCTTCTGCCTTGGGCTTTCTTTACCTCCAGCCATATTCTGTTCCTTTTATTATTAGATAATGTACCTTATACTATGCTTTTCCCATCGCGGAAAGCATATTACTATAAATTTTATTCAAAGCAGTTACATTTTCAGACAGGCTTGCAATTTCGGATTTGTATTTTTCCGAGCTGCTGATTGAACCGCTGATATTTTCAAGCACTTTCGTCATTTCGGCTTGTGCTTGTGCGGAGGCTTCGATTTGAGCCAAAGATACTTTCAATTGTTGCTCGTAGGTATTATTCAGGGCGTTCAAATTTTCAGTTAATTTACTAAGTTGTTCAGCATAAACAGCATTTACACTTGCAACTTCGCTAACTGCATTTAGGTTTTTTGTCGTTGCGTCCAAGCTGCGCAATCCGGTACTTAAACTTTCGAGCAAGGCATTGTCTATATTTGCCGCCTCAAGCATTTCATCCAATTTTTCGGATAACGGTGATTTTTGAGGAGTCAACAAGGCTTGCGAAGGCGCATGTCCATGTCCGCCATGTCCATCTAAACCGGCAAGTTCCGGATATACTAAACTCCAATCATATTCTGCATGAAGCGGTTCGAATGCTGAAAATATGAAAATTACGGCTTCGGTTCCCATACCCAGGGTTAACATAAGGCTTGCACCGGGTAAGTGAAGAATTTTAAACAGTGCACCGATAATTACAATTGCAGCACCAAAGCCATACAATTTAGCCATAAAATTTTTATAGCCTTTACTTCTTACAATTTCGTTGATTCCCATTTATTTGTGATATTTTATTTTTGATAATTCGAATTTTCTAAAACTACTTTTTATCTGTAAACGTTTGAAGCGGTTTTCGGGTTGTCTCCGCGATCTCTTCCAAGATAGGCCATTACACAACGGAAACCGATATATGATTTACATGTATCTTGGTATTCATACCATCTTGCATACACTTTTGTAAATTCAGCAAAATCTTTAAATGAGCCTCCTTTAATTACTTTTCGTTTCATTCCTGAAGGATCGTCATCTTTAGCATTGTATTCATAGCTTGGGTTTAAATCAAGAAAGCCGTCATATGATTCATCGTAAGCATCCAGACACCATTCGGCCACATTACCCATCATATCGTATAAACCGAAATCGTTTGGAGCGTAGTGAGCAACAACGACAGGATAAACTCCGCCATCCATAGCATATTTACCTCTTTGCGGTTTAAAGTTTCCAATCAAGCATCCATTCATATTCATAGCATATGGACCACCCCATGGATAAGGATTCATATCCATACCACCACGAGCAGCATATTCCCATTCGGCTTCAGTAGGTAGGCGGAAATCTTCAATACGTCCCAAACCTTTTGCCGATAGGGCATTGTTATATGAATTAGCACGCCAAACGCAGAACGCTTTTGCTTGTCTCCAATTCACTCCAACTACAGGATAATTATCATACATCGGACTATTATAATAGGAACGAGTCATCGGCTCATTGTAAGAGTATGCGAAGTCGAAAATCCAGCACAATGTATCCGGATAAACGTTTACCACTTCTTTTTTAATGTATCCTGCACGGCTTTTCAAACTTTGCGGACGGTTTATAAAAGAAGCGCGATACACGCCATCATTTGACGGTTCTTGTTTTTCAAATGATTTAACAGCAGCAGACTGGAAATCAAACCAGTAATATTCAAAATTCAATTTACGCGTATCTATTTCCTTACGTCCATAAAAACGTTCGTCTTTTGGTGTATAGAGCGCTTCCATTGCTTCTGCAATTTCGGGAGTATTTTTGATTTTGGTTTTCCAATTGATCGACGGTTCTCCTTCGCCGTCTGGAGATTCGATCAAAAAAGTAGGATCTACTTCACCCAACACACGACGTTTAATGGAGTCGGTTACCCATGTTACAAACTGACGGTATTCGTTGTTTGTTATTTCGGTTTCATCCATATAGAACGAACTGATACTAATCGTTTTAGGATTATACGTTTGGGAATAAGCGACATCTTCACCACCGCCACCACGTACAAAATCTCCACCCGGAACATATACCGTTCCGAAAGGGATATTAAGCATTGGTGAGTTGCGGTCCATTACTCCGATCAATTCTCCATTTCCGGAGTTTTGACAACCTACAAAAAGTAATGAAACAGCGAGTAACGCGCCGAAATTCTGTTTGATGAACTTCATTTTGTTTTTCATATCTGAATGCTTTGTTTCTTTTTTATTTTTTATAAAAACCGCGAATTTTTATAGCTTCTCGGCTTTTTATCCATGACTAAATTGAAGCAATATTTCACAAATACTTCAAAACCTCCACCAATAGTTGTTGTTTTGAAGAATGGACCAGCAGAAATATCGTAGGCTACACCAATTTTAAACTGTTCAAAAGTGAGCCCTCCTAACAATACAACAGCATCTCCCAAACGGTATGACACACCTCCCCAATATTTTTTATCGATTGAGAGCAAGCCAGTAAGATCCATTTGAAAGGATGTAAAATCTGTTTTTATCAATGTGGAAGGGATTAATTCCCAACCCGGTTTAAAATTATTCAACGAGATATTGTATGCTCCCGATAAATTAAATGTTTGCTTATTTTTATAGAACAAATCTGTTGCAGAAGCAGCATTTATCGGATTAACGGATAAACCGATTTCATACTCATCTTCCACGTAGTAGTATGCCCCAAGAGCCACATTCATCATCATTTTTGATGTTTCAGATTGGGTTGCAAGTACAGGGTCTGAAGAATTAATTGCTTTAAATTTAGCAAAATCTATCGTTTTATCGTTGAATCCAATTTGCGTACCAAAAGCCAACGTTCCTTGTGAAGTGGTCAAATGGTAAGCGTATGCTAATTTTACAGTTTGATCTTTAAAATAGGCTTGTTGGTCCATTTCAAAACCAACGCCTATGCCTCCATGCAAAAAACGAACCGGTGCGTCTACATTCAGAAGCGTAGTTTGGGGCGCTACATTCTCGTCGCCTTCCTTGAAGCCAAACCATTGCTGACGATGCAGAAGTGTACCGCAAATTGCGCCGTTAAATCCCGCGTAAGCAGGGTTATATGCCATTGTGTTAAACATATATTGCGAAATCTGAATTCCCTGTTGTGCATGTATTTCGCTCATAATCAGCAAAATCACAGATAGCACAAAAAAACAGATTTTCTTCTTTTGCATTAAAAATTCATTTTCAGTGTTTTAACAACGAGCCTCATTGAAAAAACTATAATTCAACGGACAAAATTACGAATTATTTTTGGTTTTTACAATGTTTTAAACGTTTTTTTACAAATTTTGTGCCAAAATTTACTTTTTTTATTTCAAAATTATTTTTTTTCAATTTCACGCTTTTTTTTTCATCCAAATAAAAAAACGCCTGTAAAAATTCACAGGCGTTTCCAATTTTATTTAATTTATTTATTATCTGACTAATAGCGATAATGTTCCGGTTTAAATGGGCCAGTTTGTTTCACTCCGATGTAATCTGCCTGTTCCTTGGTGAGTTTGGTGAGTTTTACACCAATTCTGTCCAAATGCAAACGTGCAACTTCTTCATCTAATTCTTTCGAAAGGCGGTAAACAATCGGTTTATAAATATCCTTATTTTTCCATAAATCGATTTGTGCCAATGTTTGATTGGTGAATGAGTTGCTCATCACAAATGAAGGATGTCCCGTAGCACAACCTAAATTTACCAACCGGCCGTCTGCCAAAAGGAAAATCGAACGTCCGTCTGGAAAGAAAAATTGATCAACTTGTGGTTTGATATTTAATTTATTAATACCTGGATAATTTTCCAATTTTTCAACTTGAATTTCGTTGTCGAAATGTCCGATATTACAAACGATGGCTTGATCTTGCATTGCAGCCATGTGATCGATGGTAATTACATCTTTGTTTCCGGTAGTTGTAACAAAAATATTTCCTTCTTTTACAGCATCCTCCATAGTTGTAACTTCGAAGCCTTCCATAGCGGCTTGCAATGCACAAATTGGGTCAATTTCGGTAACAATTACACGAGCACCGTATCCACGCATGGAACGTGCACAACCCTTACCTACGTCGCCGTATCCGAGTACTACTACTACTTTTCCGGCAATCATTACGTCTGTAGCGCGCTTAAGTCCGTCTGCCAACGATTCGCGACAGCCATATAGGTTATCAAATTTCGATTTGGTAACAGAGTCATTTACATTGATCGCAGGTATGAGCAATTCGCCACGTTCCATCATTTGATACAAACGGTGTACGCCGGTAGTTGTTTCTTCGGAAACGCCTTTCCAGTCGGCCACCGTACGATGCCAACGTTGATTATCTTCTTTAAGAATGTCTTTTAATGTTTGTAAAATAATTGCTTCTTCGCGGCTTTCGGCTTTAACATCCAAAACTTTTGCATCTTTTTCAGCTTGATATCCTTTGTGGATAAGCAATGTAGCATCTCCCCCATCGTCAACAATGAGTTGCGGACCTTTTCCGTCAGGGAATGCCAACATTTGATTGGTACACCACCAATATTCTTCGAGGGTTTCGCCTTTCCAAGCAAACACCGGAATACCTCTTGCAGCAATCGCAGCTGCGGCATGGTCTTGTGTTGAATAAATATTGCAACTTGCCCAACGCACATCAGCGCCCAATTCAGCCAATGTTTCAATGAGCACTGCTGTTTGAATGGTCATATGCAAAGAGCCAGAAACACGTACGCCTTTAAGCGGTTTTTCTTTTCCATATTTTTCGCGAAGTGCCATCAAACCGGGCATTTCTTTTTCCGCGATTGCAATTTCTTTGCGGCCAAAATCAGCTAAACTAATGTCTGCAATTTTGTAAGGTAATGAGTAATCTGTCATAATATATTGTTATTTTTATTTTTCTTTTTTTCTGAAAAAGAACACATATTGTGTAAGCAAAATAAGTGCTATCGTCAATATGGAACTATACAGAATATGTAACACGGTAGTTTTAAATTCGTTGAAACGAAATACTTCGAGGAAGTAAAATGCAGTATGGTGAATAAGCGTCATTGTGGACACATACACCAAAAACCAGTCAAATCCCATTTTTTGCAATGATGGCTCTCCTTGATGATCGGATTCGTGTCCGGACCCAATCATATTTAGCAGAAACGGGCGAAAAAAGGTCATAAAAACAGTGGCTGCCGTATGGAGTCCCAAAGTTTCCGAAAAGATATCGACACAAAACCCCAAAGCAAAAGCCAACAATAACAATAACCAACGAGGAGTTTCATAAGGCAGGAACAAAATAAACATGATGTACAAATAGGGATTTACAACTCCTGCAATTTGTACATGATTAATAATCAGCACTTGCAGAAGCACTAAAAACACAAATCGGAATATATGTTTAAGCAGTATGTTATTCATCGATCGCCTGCAAAGTTTGTAATTTATCCTGTTCTTCCCTAAACAAATTTTTCACAACATAAACATTATCGACTTTTTTAAAGTCGGTGCTCAATTGTATCTTTAACGCGTGAAAATTATCACCTTCGGTTGTATTAATCTTACGAACAATTCCAATCATAATTCCTTCCGGAAAGTTAAGCGAATACCCACTGGTAACGACGGTATCACCTTCTTTCACGTCGAAATGCGACGGTACATCTATGAGTGTACCATATCTATAATTAACTCCATTCCAAACCAAAGATCCTGCAAATCCGCCCCGTTTTATTTTTGCACTCACACGACTTTCCGAATTGAGTACAGAAATAACGGACGAAAAATGCGGAGAAACCACTTTTACAATTCCAACAACCCCATTCGGAGCAATCACTGCCATTCCAGGCTTAATTCCAAGATCGGCACCTTTATTAATCATTAAATAATTGTTGCGTGCTGAAGTTGTATTGCTGATAATTTTAGCATCAACATATTGATACCTTTGCAAGTAGAATGTATCATTCACGGCATGTTTCGTGCTATCGAAAGGCATGAATGATTCTTTTAATTTCTGTCGGAGCATTGCATTTTCGGCAGCTAATGCATCATTATTTTCAGCCAAATGGAAATAATCGGTTAGTGCATTGTAACGAGCATTCATAGCACCAGACATTTCCGTAGCTACACGGCTAATACGAGTACTTTGGTAGTCGTTATTTTTTGAGATAAGCACAAAAGCAATCGCTTCGAGTGCTATAAAAAGCAACACATAATAAGCGCGAGCGATAAAACGGAATAGCGTATTCATGCCTGCTTACGAAGAATTTATTTAATAAGAAATGTAAATTTCTCGAAATTCTTCAATGCAATACCAGTTCCTCTTGCCACAGCGCGCAGCGGGTCTTCTGCAAGACGAACGGGAAGTTTTGTTTTTTGCGATAAACGTTTATCCAAGCCACGCAACATTGAACCGCCACCGGCCAAATAGATTCCGGTACGGAAGATATCAGCAGATAATTCGGGAGGCGTCATTTCGAGTGCATTCAAAACAGCTGCTTCAATTTTCGTGATAGATTTATCGAGTGCGTAGGCAATTTCCGAATAATTAACAACAATCTCTTTAGGAATACCAGTAAGCATATCACGGCCTTGTACAGGAAAATCTTCCGGCGGATTAGGCAGATCGGGCAAAGCGGCACCTACTTCGATTTTAATTTTTTCGGCTGTACGCTCACCAATATTAATGTTATGCTGTTTACGCATGTAATCTTCAATATCTTGGTTGAAATCATCGCCGGCGATACGGATAGATTTATTGCTAACAATACCACCCAAAGCGATAACAGCGATTTCGCTGGTACCACCACCTATATCAACAACCATGTTTCCAGTAGGCTCAAGCACGTTGATACCTATTCCGATCGCAGCGGCCATTGGCTCATGAATCAAGCGTACATCACGTGCGCCAGCTTGTTCGGCAGAATCGCGTACAGCACGTTCTTCCACTTCCGTGATTCCGGAAGGAATACAGATTACCATTTTCAATGCGGGCGGAAATAATGTTTTCTTAGTAGAAACCATTTTTATCAACTCGCGCATCAAACTTTCCGTAGCTTGAAAGTCTGCAATTACACCGTCTTTCAAGGGGCGGATAGTTTTAATACCGTCGTGCACCTTTCCGTGCATTTGCATGGCACGTTTGCCAACAGCCATTACCTTTCCGGTTGTACGGTCGACAGCAATGATCGAAGGTTCATCAACAACGACTTTATCATTATGGATGATTACAGTATTTGCGGTTCCCAAGTCGATTGCAATCTCCCGGGTCATAAATGAGAACAAGCCCATGAATTTATCTTTTGTTAAAAATTCCTAAATTATAATTTGTCAAAGTTACAAAAAAAAAATCACTTTTTTTTCGTAATCTTGTGAAGTTTTGAACATCAGTTTGTTATTTCCCCAGATTAATGTTTAAAATGGCGAATTCCTGTCATTACCATGGAAATCCCAAGTTGATCGCACATAGCAACAGAATCGGCATCTTTCACTGATCCCCCGGGCTGAATAACGGCTGTTATTCCGGCTTTAGCAGCGATTTCTACACAATCGTTGAATGGGAAGAACGCATCAGAAGCCATTACTGCACCTTGCAGATTTTGCTCAAAGCCATGCGCTTTTTCAATCGCTTGTCTCAGCGCGTCCACGCGTGAGGTTTGACCTGTTCCTGAAGCGAGCAATTGTTTATTTTTCACAAGAACAATGGCGTTAGATTTTGTATGTTTCACCAATTTATTGGCAAACAATAAATCTTCGATTTCGGCTTCAGTTGCAGTTTTTTTAGTAACCGTTTTCAACTCGCCGGCTTGTTCGATATGCGTATCGCGATCTTGCACCAAAACACCATTTAAAACGCCCCGTTGTGTTTGATTATTTAACGTAAAATCTTTTCGCTTCAAGATGATGCGATTTTTCTTGGAACGCAATATTTCCAATGCTTTTTCTGAAAAATCGGGAGCGATTAACACTTCGCAAAACAGGGTGTTAATTTCTTCGGCAACAGTTTCGTCGATTGCTCGATTGGTGATGATAATTCCACCGAATGCAGAAACCGGATCGCCGGCTAAAGCATCTTTCCACGCTTGCAAAAGGTTATCGCGAGTAGCGACGCCACATGCATTTGTATGTTTGATAACCGCAAAGGTCGGATCAGAGAAATCGCTAATCAACGTAACAGCAGCATCAATATCAAGCAAGTTATTGTAGGAAATTTCTTTCCCGTTTAGCTGTTCAAAATAATCATTGAAATCACCAAAGAAATTTGCCTTTTGATGTGGATTTTCGCCATAGCGAAGGGATTCTGAATGATTGAAACTTTGCTTAAAAATGGGTAATTTTTGTTCGCGGTTAAAATAATTAAAAATAGCAGTATCGTAGTGCGAAGAAACGTTGAACGCATATGCAGCAAAACGTTTGCGATCTTCTAAGTCAGAGCCTTTTTTCTCTTTCAGCAATTGTTTTAGTTCTTCGTAATAATCCACAGAAGGGACAATCAGTACATCATTAAGATTTTTAGCAGCGGCTCGAATCAATGATATTCCACCGATATCGATTTTTTCGATAATTTCGGCTTCGTTATTGGTTTTACGCAATGTTTCTTCAAACGGATACAAATCAACAATTACCAAATCAAACTCGGGCATTCCGTAGGATTGCATTTGCTCCATATCTTGCGGCAGGTCGCGACGGCCGAGAATTCCACCGAATACAAGTGGATGAAGTGTTTTCACACGTCCGCCTAAAATTGAAGGAAACGAAGTAAGACTTTCGACAGTATGGGCTTTGATTCCGAGTTGTTGGATAAAATCGTAGCTTCCGCCGGTTGAATAAATCTGAACACCTTGTTCGTCTAAAAGTTTTACGATAGCATCCAAGCCATCTTTGTAAAATACTGAAATCAGTGCGTTTTTAATTTTTTTCATTTTTAATGAAAGTCTTTAGTTTTTATAAATATTTCCTACGTTTTTAGAAGGATATCTTTCTGTAGAATACAAGAAATCGAGGATTGCTTTGATTGTTTCGGGATCGGGGCTATCTTTAATTTCATCCTGTTCTTCGGCAAAAGGATCATCTTCTTCCGGTTGTGGAACGCCGTAATCAGATTGCTTTTCACCGCATTTCCAAAGCGTTTCAAGCGTAGACACACGGGTTAATTCTTCAAAATAGTCGACTGTTTTCATGATTGCGAAATTTAACATTACACTATATATATAAACGCGATGGGTAGGTCATTTTGTGCAATTGTTAATAACTTTTTTTCTAATATTCTCTCCGATCCATCTCCCGTTTAATATCTTTCTCCTTGATTGTCTCTCTTTTATCGTGCAACTTCTTCCCTTTTACCAAAGCGATTTCTAATTTCGCAATTCCGTTTTCATTAACAAAAAGCAAAAGCGGAACGATGGTAACGCCTTTATCTTTCACTTTTAATTCCAGTTTACGAAGTTCGCGCTTATTGAGAAGCAGTTTTCGATCATCATTTGCTTTGTGGTTGTAGTACGAACCGAATTTATATTCGGCAATGTGCATATTTTTTACAAAAAGTTCATGTTCCCAAAAACTGCAATAAGCATCGACAAGATTTGCTTTCCCTTCACGAATTGACTTAATTTCCGTACCTTTCAATACAATACCGGCCGTATATCTATCTATGATAAAATATTCAAATTCGGCTTTTTTATTTCGTATTTTGATATCAGAAGCAGCACGTTTCATAACATGTATGCAAAGGTAATTTTTTTTTCATGATTTTGCAAGTTCAATTTCACAAAGAAACAGCAAAGATTTCAACATTTTACGAAGCCTGTTGTTAATATGTCAAAAAATCCTTATATTTGCTGTTTATTTTAGGATATTGTCATAACAAATGAAACCAACAAACACGCCGATATTAGCTCCTGTTGCCGAAAAAATTCCGCATGTTATGTCTGAGCATGGCGTAAAGCGTGTGGATAATTATTATTGGATGAACGAGCGGGATTCGCCGAAAGTTATTCAATATTTGAATGATGAAAATAGTTTTACCGAACAATCTACTGCAGATTTAAAACCCTTGGAGGAAACGCTTTTTCAGGAATTCAAGAAGCGGATTAAAGAAGACGACCAATCATTGCCGTACAAAAAGAACGGTTATTGGTACTATTCCCGCCACGAAACGGGTAAAGAATATGCGATTTACTGCCGTAAAAAAGGGACTTTGGAAGCCAATGAGGAAATCATGTTCAACGTGAATGAAATGGCAGAAGGCTATGCTTATTACGAAATGTTTATTTCAGCTATCAGCGATGATCAGAATTTAGTTGCTTTCGCGGTGGATACCGTCAGTCGCAGACAATATACAATTTATATCAAAAATTTAACCACCGGCGAAATTCTTCCTACCGAAATTAAAAATACGTGTGGCGATGCGGTTTGGGCGGCAGATAATCAAACATTGTTTTATACTGTAAAAGATAAAGCACTACGTGTTTACAAGGTTTTTCGTCATTCAATTTTAGACACCAATACGAAAAACGATGTTCTGATTTTTCATGAAAAGAATGCACGTTTTTCGATTGATATCGACAAATCGAAATCGGATAAATATTTGTTTATTTCCACAGAAAGCACGCTTTCATCAGAAGTTTGGTATTTGGAAGCGGACAAGCCGTTTGATGATTTTAAATTATTTCACAAACGAACGCCCAAATTGGAATACGGCATTGAGCATTGGGGAGATTATTTTTTAGTTCTCTGCAATTGGAATGCGCCCAATTTCCGTTTGATGAAAACGCCGATCAATAATACTGCCAAAGAGCATTGGCAAGATGTAATTCCTGCAAATCCGGAAGTAAAAATCGAGGATATTGAAATTTATAATAACTTTTTGGTTGTAGAAGAACGCAAGCAGGGCTTGACTTTTCTTCGCGTAATTAATATTCAAACCAAAGAAAGTCATTATATTGATTTTGGCGAACCGACGTATGCGGCAGGTATTGGCGACAATTTGGACATGCAAAGCGATTTACTTCGATTTGGCTATACATCGCTTACCACTCCACGCTCGACGTTTGAATATAATATGTTGACGCAGGAGAAAAAATTATTGAAACAACAAGAAGTTCCGGATGCGGATTTCAGTCCGAATAATTATGAAACCCTTCGTTTGTGGGCACCGGCAGAGGATGGCAAGCAGGTTCCAATGTCGATTGTTTACAAAAAAGGACTCGAATTGAATGGGAATAATCCAACATTGCTCTATGCATACGGTTCTTATGGCTATTCGATGGATCCGTATTTCAGCGTTGCGCGTTTGAGCTTGCTGGATCGCGGTTTTGTATACGTTTTGGCGCACATCCGCGGCGGCGAGGAATTGGGCCGTGAATGGTATGAAGACGGTAAATTTTTGAAAAAGAAAAATACGTTTACCGATTTTATTGCTTGCGCAGAATATATCGTTCAGCAAAAATACACTTCTCCCGCCAAACTCGCCATTATGGGCGGCAGTGCGGGCGGCATGTTGATGGGCGTTGTGGCGAATATGCGTCCGGATTTATTCAATGTTATTGTTGCCGAAGTTCCATTTGTGGATGTTGTAACAACGATGTTGGACGAGTCTTTGCCTTTAACGGTGGGCGAATACGAAGAATGGGGCGATCCGCACGATCCGCAATTTTTCGAGTACATGCTCTCCTACTCGCCATACGACAATGTAAAAGCGCAACATTATCCGCATTTACTTGTAACGTCCGGCTATCACGATTCGCAGGTGCAATACTGGGAACCGGCGAAATGGGTGGCCAAATTACGCGACATGAAAACCGATCACAATACATTGTTATTAAAAACAGAAATGGATTTCGGACACGGCGGCGCATCGGGACGATTCCAACAATTGAAGGAGACGGCGTTTGAGTATGCGTTTATAATTGAAAAGGTGATGACGACAATTTAACGAGATGGCCACGCTACGCTCGCTATGACGACAATGAATGAATTAAGCAAACTATGAAAACCTTTGCAGAATCGGAATTAATTTTAAACGAAGACGGAAGTGTGTATCACCTCCATATACATCCTGAAAATTTGGCCGACACCGTAATTTTGGTTGGCGATCCGGGACGTGTTGCCCAATTGAGTCTATTTTTTGACAAGATTGAGTACAAACAAATGAATCGTGAAATTGTTACTCATACCGGCCTATACAAAGGCAAACGCATGAGTATTATTTCTACCGGAATGGGGACAGACAATATTGATATTGTTTTGACGGAACTTGATGCTTTGGCAAATATCGATTTGAAAAACCGCACCGAAAAGAAAGAGCATAAGCGTTTGAATTTAATTCGTCTTGGAACTTGCGGATCGTTGCACGCCGATATTCCGTCGGATGAGCTTTGTGTTTCGGAATATGCTTTAGGATTGGATGGTTTACTGAATTTTTATGCTCCTGAAAAAGCGATTTTTGAAAGCGATTTAGAAGACGCATTTATCGAACAATCGCAATGGCCGGAACGTTTGGCAAGACCCTACATTGTTAAATCGTCGGAAAAACTTTTTAATGCTATTGCACCGGGTTATAAACATGGAATTACGGCCACTGCCTGCGGTTTCTACGGTCCGCAAGGACGAGAAATCCGTTTACCGTTGGCGATAAAAGATATTAACGAACGTTTGCAAAAATTCAATCATAACGGACATCGTGTTTCGAATTTCGAGATGGAAACGTCGGCGCTATATGGATTGGGAAAAGCATTGGGACATGAAACGCTCACTGTTTGCCTGGTTGTTGCCAATCGCGCGGCTCAAACGCATACCCATCTAACGGCGAAAGGAATGATTGAAAAATATGTAGAAATTATGGATAAAATTGCCGCTATCGCATGAGTGAAGAATCAAAAATAACAGCGCTTATCAGTCTGCTTGACGAGCCTGACAAGGAGCTTTTTACACAAATATCCAAGGAACTTATCGGTATGGGAAACGTAGCGATCAAGCCTTTGGAACACGTTTGGGAAACAGCTTTAAACGATGATATCCGTGATCGTGTTGAAGACATTTTAAGGCAAATTCAAATTCACAATCGATGTGAGGAAATCCAAGCATGGATGGATGGAGAAGAGCAAAATATGGAAGATATGTTTGCAATTTTCTCACGCATTGTCGATCCTAATTTCGATGAAGCTGAAATGAGAATCACGCTGGGGCAATTAAATGCCGAGCTATGGGTGGAACTACACGAAAACATGACCGCTTTGGAACAGGTGAAGGTCTTCAATCATTTCATTTTTGAAACAAAGTCATTCACTGTTGACCGAATGACACCTTTTGAAATGGGCAATATGTTTATGCATCAAGTGCTTCAGCGCAAAAAGGGAAATGATTTAACATTAGGGTTGCTTTATTTATATTTTGCAAAAAAGAATCATATTTCCTTATACGGCGTGCACTTGCCTCAAAATTTCTTAGTGGCATATACCACAGAAGAACCTCATTCCGTATCAGATATTTTGTTTTACATCAATCCGTTCAGCAATGGCATCGTGTTCCCATACAATGATTTAAAGGAATTCTTAAAAAAAGAAAACATTTCACACAAAGCAGAATATTTCGAGATTTGCACGCTTACCGATATTTTTAAACGCTGGTTAAGAACATTAGTTCGTGTTTATGAATTTAACGGTTCTACCTTGAAAGCAGAGGAAGTGAATATTATTTTGCAAGTTTTTCAACCTAAAAAAGAGCAAGTTTAATATTTTTTGTATCTTTGCAAACTTATATGAAAAATTTAAGAGATCATATTCTTGCGGCGAAACAGGTTTTAGTTTTGGCGCATTATAATCCGGATGGTGATGCTGTTGGTGCTTCACTGGCGATTTTCCATTACATAATGGCTTTAGGGAAAGAAGCGGTTGTGATGATGCCGAATGAAGTCCCTGGTAATTTACGCTGGATGCCTGGAGCTGAAAGTATTTTGGTTTACCAACGAAATACAGACTTAGGCAATCAAATTATTGCACAAGCCGATCTGATTATTTGTGCAGATTTCCAAAGTTTGAGCCGTATTGATTCCATGGAAAAACCGATTACAGAATCAAAAGCATTCAAGATACTGATTGATCATCATATTGAGCCAAACCGCGAACAATTTGATTACGTGGTATCAACAACCGATATTTCTTCAACTTGCGAATTGGTTTTTCAAACAATTAAAAATATCGGCGACCAAAAACTATTAACCCGCGATGCTGCTTCTTGTATTTACGCAGGAATTGCAACAGATACGGGATCTTTCAGCTTTTCGTGCAACCGCCGCGAAACATTTGACACTGTAGCCGATTTGATTGATATGGGTATTGACCCCAATTTTATCCACCGTGCTATTTTCGATACTTTTTCGGAAGACCGTTTGCGTTTATTAGGTTTATGCTTGAGCGAACGCATGAAAGTGATGCCCGAATATTCAACGGCGTACATTCATTTAACGAAAGAAGATTTGCTTAAATACAACTATCAATCGGGCGACACGGAAGGCGTAGTAAATTTCGCGTTAAGCATGAAAGATGTTTTGTTTGCCGCCTTTTTTACTGAAACCGAACGCCGTATCCGTATTTCTTTCCGTTCGAAAGGTGCAATTGATACAAACGTTTTTGCACGCGACCATTTTAATGGCGGTGGACATAAAAATGCATCCGGAGGCAGTTCTTTCGATTCTTTATCTGAGACTTTACAAAAATTTGAAGAATTACTTCCTGAATTTTCACGTGGTTTTAAATCATAAAATATATTATTTCATATTTGCAATTATCGTTGCATTAACAGCTTGCAACAGACAGCCGGAGCAACAAACACAGTCATTGCAAACTCCCACTAAAACTTACGACGAAGATTTAGCGAAAGCGAATGAACGTTTGCTCCGCATCGAAAATGAGCAAATTGCTTCTTTTATCAAGCGTTATAATTGGAGCATGCAGGAAAGCGGCAGTGGTTTGCGTTATAATATTTTTGAAAAAAAACAAGGTAAAACAGTTGCTTATGGAAGTACTGTAAGTTTGAATTATACCATTCAACTAATTACAGGTGATACTATTTACACATCCAAACATGAAGGTGTTAAAACATTCACTATCGGTCAAGGTCAAGAGCCACGGGGATTGGAAGAAGCTGTTTTAATGATGCGGCCACATGAAAAAGCACAGCTGATTGTTCCTTCGCATCTTGCGTACGGTCTCATCGGCGACGGCGTTGCGATTCCAAAACGTGCTTGTTTGGTATATACTATTGAAATTATTAATGTTCAACACAAATAAAATAAATTTTAATTTAACGAAAATGAAAAAAATTCTTTTAATTGCTTTAGCCTTTGCAATGGTTGCAGGTCTTGCTTCTTGCTCAAAATATAAAGGCTACAAAAAAACTGAAAATGGTTTGTATTACAAATTTTTAGTAAAAGACGACGGAGAGAAACCCAAATTGGGAGATCTCGCAATGGTTACAATTGTACTTAAACGCAACGACACGGTGATGGGCGACCCAACAGGGCAATACACTCCCATCATGCTTAATAAAGGTAGTTTTCCCGGCGATCTTCCCGAAGGAATTTTGTTGATGGGCATTGGCGATAGTGCTTCTTTCATTTTAAACAATGATACTTTGGAAAAATATGCTCCGGGTCAGGGTATGACCGATGTAAAAATGGAAATTCTTGTAAAACTGCATAAATTCTTGACAATGGAAGAATATCAAGCCGAACAAGAAGCCATGTATGTAGAGCAAGATGCAGCTGGAGAAGCTCAGGAACAAGAGGCTTTAAATGCTTATTTGAAAAAGAAAAACATCACTGCAAAACCGGGTACAGACGGCCTTATCATTATGCATACTAAAAAAGGAAATGGTCCTTTAGTTGGTGCAGGCAAGCACGTGAAAGTAAACTATACCGGAAAATTAACGGATGGAAAAATTTTCGATAGCAGTATTGAATCTATTGCTGCCGATGCAGGCATTGCATTTCCACAAAGAGAATACAAACCAATAGAATTTACTACAGCAGAACCAGGTATGATTCCGGGCTTTGACAAAGCAGTACAACAAATGAACGTTGGCGGAAAGGCAACTGTAATTATTCCTTCCAAACAAGCCTACGGACGTCAAGGAAATAGTGCTGTTCCTCCTTACTCTACTTTGATTTTCGACCTTGAAGTGGTTGAAGCAAAGTAAGAACGTAAGACAGTAAAATAGTAAGACCGTAAGAAATGAAAATTTTCTTACGGTCTTTTTTTTACAATCTTACAATCTTACGGTCTCCTGGCATTGCCATTCTTAACATATTCAATGCCGAAAGGCTTGCGCGTAAAATCGTTCGTATGCGGTTATCGGTGAATATAAAGCGTTGTGCAATGACTTTTTGGGGTGTTGCAACGGCCACCCACACAGTTCCCACAGGTTTTTCAGGTGTTCCGCCATCGGGTCCGGCAATGCCGGAAGTTGCAATTGCATAATCTGTTTTTAATAATTTCTGAACACCGAACGCCATTTGCGTAACCGTTTCTTCGCTCACGGCGCCATGGTTTTTCAACGTTTTTACATCAACATTCAAAAGATTTTTTTTCACTTCATTATCGTACGCCACCACACTTCCTTTGAAATATGCGGAAGCTCCGGGAATTTCGGTAATCATGCGGGCAATATTTCCGCCTGTACAACTTTCGGCAGTAGCCAATGTTTGCTTATTTTTCAGTAATAATTTACCAATCACTTGTTCCAAACGTTCTTCGTCATATCCGAAAATCAATTCGGGAATAATTTTGTTTAACGTTTTTACGTGATTATCGACTTCTTTTTGCAGTTGTTTTTTATCTTTTCCGCGTGCGCTTAAACGCAAGCGCAACATACCGGGCTGTGGCAAATAAGCCAATTTGATATATGACGGCAAAGCATCTTCCCAATGAGCAATGCGGTCGGCCAAAAAAGACTCTCCCATACCAATCGTCATGATTGTTTTGTGGACAATATGCGATGTGTGATTTCGTTTTTGAAGCATCGGCAAAACATGTTCCTGCATCACGTATTGCATTTCGTAAGGTACACCGGGCATTGAAACAATCATTTTCCCATTTTGTTCAAAACACATTCCCGGAGCTGTTCCAACGTTATTGTAGAAAACCTTGCAGTTATGCGGTACTTCGGCTTGCTGGCGGTTTACTTCCGTAACTTGCAATCCGCGTTTTTTAAAGATATTTTCGACCTGTTTGAAAACTTTTTTATCAAAAACCAAACGACTTTTAAAGAATTTGCAAAGAATCTTCTTTGTGATATCGTCTTTGGTTGGTCCAAGTCCGCCGGTAATCAAAACCACATCATAGTTTTTCAGAGCTTGTTTGAGGGCTTTGTTGATCGCATTGCCATCATCGGCAACAGCATTTATGTTTTTAACATCGACGCCGATTTCATTTAATTTTTCGGCCATCCAAGAGGCATTTGTGTTTACTACTTGACCGATGAGCAATTCATCGCCGATGCTGATTATTTCGCAGTTCATATTCTTTCAGATTTCGGATTTCGAATTAGCAAATACAAAATTCGAAATAAAAATTTATGTGCAAATATACGAAAAAAGGCTGTCCGGAATGAACAGCCTTTCGATTATTTTTTACTTTTGTAAATTATTTTACAGAAGCGAAGTTAGCAGTAGGTGCTTTGAAGTATTCAACGTCAACAACATTTCCATTTGCATCTTCGATGTTTTGGAACATTGCGATGTTTACTTCGTCGGTAACATAGCTCCATGTTTTAGTTTCAGGAGTATAAACCAAATTAACGGTTTTACCTGCTTCTGCACCAGACAATTGAACAATGTTCATATTGTTTTTAGTTGCAGTCATTTGGTATTTAACACCATTTTTTTCAACGATTTGTTGTTCCATTTCGCCTTCGTTCATAGCGATAGGGTTAGAACCTGTCCAGAATTGAACCAAGTTCAAAATGATGTAGTCGATGAAAATACAGAATTCATACACAGGAATAATCACCATTGCCCAAAGAACAATTGTTTGAATCCATTTGTTACCAAGGCCTTTGTTGAAATCGTATACTTTTTTAGTCAAAGCGAAATCGCCAAAACATCCGGTAAAGAAAGTTGCAACAAAAGTGATTGCAGCTAAAGATAATAAACTAAATTTTTTCATAATTTTATTTTATTTGGTTAATAATAATTTTTCCAAAATATGCAAAAGCACGGTGCAAATGTACGAATTTTTATAAAAAAAACAAATCTTTTTTAGCAACGAGTGACAAACAGCAAGCAACAAGAATACTAAAGTCGCTGTTTTTTAACATTTTTCAATGTTAATAAGTTTAATGCATTGTTCTGTAAATCTTGAACATCTTTAGAGACAAAACGCGTAACGACGTCATAATATACCGGAATTACAGGAACGTCCTGCATCATTAGTTTGTCCATCTGTTTATAAATTTCCGCACGTTTATATTCGTCGGCTTCCTGTTTGGCTTTTTTGTATAATTTTTCGAATTCAGAATTAGAATAATGTGTATAATTAGCACCTTTGGGAGAAAAATTCTTTTCGAGAAACAGCTGCATGTAATTTTCGGCATCGGCATAATCGGCAATCCACGATCCGCGAAACATGGGCACTTTAAATTGCGCCATCATCTCGCGAACGGTTGCCGGCGGCGTGATTTCGACTTCCAGCTTGATTCCAATTTCGCCCATTTGTTGTTGAATAAATTTGCATACATCGGCATAAGTCGGACTCGCAGTAATTGTGACAGCCGGCATGTTTTTCCCGTTTGGAAATCCAGCTTCCGCCAATAATTGTTTTGCTTTTTCCGGATTATATGAATAGCCCCAGACATTGGTGTCAAAGCCCGGCATACCGGCAGGAATCATGCCGTTGCGCGCAGGAATACCAATGCCGTTGCGCAAGTAGCGAATCATTTTTTCACGATCAAAACCGTAGGCAACAGCTTGGCGGATTTTTCTGTTGTGCAAAGGGTTTTGCTTATCATTTCCCATTGCAAAGCCAATATATTCGGCGTTCAAATACGGATGTTTATCCAAACGGATTTTATCGGCATGCTTGGCTTTCAATTCGCCCGTACGCGTAAGGAGTTCATCTTTATAACTGCCGTCGATTCCGGAAATAAAATCGAGGTTTCCTTTCATAAATTCGAGGAAGGACGATTGTTTGTCGACCACAAATGTAATTGCCACCGCATCCAAGTACGGCAAACGCTCTCCGTTCTCCGTTTCGAAATAATTTTCATTTTTCAGCATTACCAATTTCACACCTTCTTTCCATGTTTTCATGTAAAATGGGCCTGTTCCAACGGGATTTTTACGAAAATCATGGGTATACATTTCAACAGCTTCATGCGGAACAACAGCACAATATTGCATGGACAAGATTCCCAAAAACGGCGGAAACGCTTCGCGCAAGCGGATTTGAAAGGTTGTATCGTCAATGGCTTCGAAGGCGTATTTTCCGTTTATTTGTTCTACAAAGTCAAATACCCAAAGTCCCGGCGATGCCGTTTTTGAATCGACAATCCGGTTAAACGAATACACGAAATCGCTTGCGGTTACAAGGCGCGTGCGGTTTTCGAAACATTTATTCCGATGAAAATAAACGTCGTTTCGCAAATGAAACACGTATGTTTTTAAATCGGGAGAAATTTCCCAACGCTTCGCAATACAAGGCTGCACATGCAAATCGTTATCCAATTGCACCAAGCCATTGAACATTTGATTACACGCCCAAATAACGGCTTGGTCTTTCGCGAAAGCGGGATCTAATGAAAAGATGCCGGCCGATTCGTTGTAACGGAAAACTGTTCTATCGTCATTGGTTTGCTTTGTTTGACAAGATATCAGCAAACAAGCAAAGATTAATATTGCTATTTTGTGGATTGTATTCATAGAGATGCAAAGATACAAAATAGTTGGAAATAATGCATAAAATTGCGCGGTGACGCTACGCGTAACGTCAGCTTTGCTGACAGTTTCATCGCAAATTTTCGGCAGATGACACAGATTTTCGCAGATAATTTTTATTCAAAAATATGTTATTGTATGTAAAAAGCTCAACAAACGTTGTGTTCACTCATTTTCCGAAGAGGTTTTGTAGCTTAAAATCCAAATGCTGACGCCGACGCCTACAGCAATGAACATCAGCCAATGATACCACGTTTTCGAAACAAAAAAGGAAGATAGCATCAAAGAGCCCCACATGGTTGATATGGCGAAAGTTTTTGTACGTTTTGAAAGCGATTTGTGTATCCAGAAATTACGCACCATCTTCCCGAAATATTGGTGATTCAACAAATAATTATATAATCGTTCGGAACTGCGCATGTATAAACCTGCCGCTAACAATATAAAAGGCGTTGTAGGTAAAACCGGCAAGAATGCACCGAGAATACCGAGGCCGAAGCTGATGGATCCGAGAAGGATGAAGATTATTTTTATGAGAGGTTTCAAAGTTTCAATTCTCAATTTTTAGTTCTTAATAACTACCCTCGTAGCGGCGGATAAACCATTCGGCGGAAAGCAATAGAACAATGATTGTAAATAATAATTTGGATTGAATTAATTCTTTATATGTTTTTCGTGCATAAATCACGGGGCGCACGTCGTCGCGCGCTTCAATAGCCTTGACTAATTCTTTGATTTGTGTTGGTTCAAACATTGCACCACCATAGCGTTTTGACATGGTGTAGAGCAATTGATGATCGGCCGTCAAACGTAAACTTTCGATATCAACCGCAGCCACCATAAAACGCCCCTGCATGCGATATTTTTTTCCACTGTGTGTTGCAGATGCTTCATACGTGTATTCCCCGGCAGGGAAAAACCCGGCATTGAGATGATAGTTCTGCGCGCCGGCCGTGAATTGAAAATCATATTTAGTGCCTTCTGCATTTTTTATCTGCATTTGAATTTCGGCGTTCGGCACAAATTCGAAAGCTTCGTTGTATAGTTCGGCATCCATTTCCACTGTCTCGTTTTCACGGTAAACAGGCATAGCTGTTACCCTCAAAGGGCGTTTATCATCTTGTACAGAGAGCAATTGCACGAGTTTGCTTGTCAATTGATCGAACGCGCCGGTTTCATTTTTTTGTGCAAATTCCTGCAATCGCCATTTCCACATCCCCTCTCCTATTGTGAATGCATATTTTGCATACGGCGTTTGTGTGATCAACAAAAGCGGATCGGAAGTTTTCACACCCAAAACTTTTTGTACAAATAAGACTTGTGCATTTTCGCTTGTGGTATATTTCGCGAAAGCGGTTTGCAAAGGCGGAAACATATTGGTCGTTGAAGACAATCCGTCCGGAATTCCAAACATGGAAAATTGCTCGTTGAGCGCCGGATAAGCATCGTTGGGCTGTGCATTGCGTACCTGCATCTGCAAGCCTAAATTCAACGTGTTTAAAGCGTTTATATCGGTTTGCAAACCAATCAAAAACCATGCAGGGATGTGTTTATTTTGCAACTCGGTTAATAACGCTGTCGCGGAACGCCCTTTTGTGGACGGGATTTGATGTAAAATAAGCATATTGTATTCGGACAATTTACCACTGAAATCGTCCAGCATTGCAACTTTTACTTCGTAACGTTCGTTGGTTTCGATGCTGTTTTTAATAGCTCCCAAATCGGGATGCGGAGCGGCAGCGAGTAGCAGTATTTGCTGACGACCATCAATAACCTCAACCAAAATATCTTTAACATTATTTTTAGTCGTTAATTCATCTTTCAATGAAGAAACGGAAATGGTATATCGTTGAACGCCTTCTTTTTCGGCTTGTAATTGCAAAGGGATTTGCACAAAAAACGGATCGCGGTCGATTGCAAGTTCTTGTTCAAAAACCTGCTTACCACCTGTGGAAACACGTAGCTTCACATTTTCATTACGTACTTTATCCGCAGAAATTTCAACTTCCAAAGGGAATTTATTTCCTAAAAACGCATAGCGGTTATGGTTAACACGTTGGATGCGGATGTCTTTTTTCGGTGTCGTATCGCCCAAAGCAACGGTGTATAAGGGATGTCCGAGTTTTTGATAGGCATATAACGGATTTTCGCCCATGTTGTAAATACCGTCGGATATCAGTACAACCGCGCCGATATTGCGGTTTTCGTATGTAATAGCCAATTCATCAAAAGCGGATGCGATATTAGTTGTTTTGTCGGGATATGTGAAATCGGGTGTTTCGGACAAACGATCGCCCAAGCCCATGGATATGACTTCATATTTTGAAGATAATTGATTTTGTAATTCATCAAAAAGCGAAGGCCATTGGTTTACATTAAATTGTTTCGGATCATTCAATTTCAATGATTCCGATTGATCTTGCAACACCAACACAAGCGGTTGTTCCACTTGTTTGCGCTGCATTTTTATAAATGGAGAAAGCAGTAAAAAACTGATTAAAAAAACGGAAACGAAACGCAATACCGATAAGCCATACAGCGTTTTTTTTGAAAATTCTTCGTTCGCGTTTTTATAATACAAAACAGCGGCATAAGCAAGGCCCGCCGCAATACAAAAGATGGTGAAGTACCAGGGATATGATGTGAAAACACTCATCATTAATTGTTAATCATCAATTGTTAATTATTAATGAGCTTCGCGTCAATGATTGCTTTTTCATTAATAATTAACAATTAACAATTTATAATTAATTACATGTTCATTCCGCCACAAACGTGGAGCACTTGTCCGGTTACATAAGACGATAAGTCGGAAGCGAGGAAGAGGCTTACATTAGCCACATCTTCGGGAGTACCACCGCGTTTCAACGGAATTTTATCCGCCCAAGCGTTACGAACTTCTTCAGAAAGCTGACCGGTCATTTCAGTGATGATAAAGCCCGGAGCAATGGCGTTGCAACGGATATTGCGCGACCCTACTTCTTTGGCAAAAGATTTGGTAAAACCAATGATACCGGCTTTGGAAGCGGAGTAGTTGGTTTGACCGGCATTTCCGGAAACCCCCACCACAGAACTCATGTTGATGATGCTGCCCGAACGTTGTTTGAGCATCGTCATTTGAACAACTTTAGTGAAGTTGAAAACCGATTTCAAATTCACGTTAATAACGGCATCCCATTGATCTTCAGTCATTTTCATCAACAAGGTATCTTTGGTGATACCGGCATTGTTAACGAGAACGTCGATACGTCCGAAATCGTTCAGAATTTCGGCAACTACTTTTTCAGTATCATCGAATTTGGCTGCATTTGAGGCATAGCCTTTTGCTTTTACTCCAAAAGCTGCGAGTTCTTTTTCAGTTGCTTTTGCATTGTCGTCATAATTCAAATCGGTGAAAGCGATGTTGGCGCCTTCCTGAGCGAAGCGCAATGCGATTGCTTTTCCAATTCCGCGCGCTGCACCCGTGATAACAGCGACTTTTCCTTCTAATAATTTTGCCATTGTGTTTTTGTTTTCAAAATTAGAGAGCAAAGATACGAATTAATTGTTAATTATTAATTATTAATTGTTAATGCGTAGAGTCAACATCCAAACGCATAAATTAGCAAAACGGTGCAAAATAGTCGAACGGCGAGTTAAAGTTCAGATTTTCACGCGGTCTCCGATTTAATTTATATTGAACGTTTTTAATTTGTTGATGGTCTATGGTGTCAAA
>JAVBNF010000065.1:0-56553 GCA_031551725.1 Bacteroidales bacterium | reverse complement strand
AGGATTGAGAAGGCAAAGCAGAAATGCAGAAGTGCAAAAGTGCAGAAGACGGTCACTTTTCTGCATTTCTGCGCTCTTGCGCTTCTGCATTCTTGCATTTTTGCGTTTCTGCCACGAAGTAGTTGTGTTTTCATGTTGTGTATTTATTTAATTGTTGTCATGGCGAGCAAGGCTTTGCCTTGCGTGGTCATCCGCTTATCATTAGCGTCTGACCGAAATCAAATAAAAAAGCGTGAATTGTATTCTTACTCTAATCAAGGTGCGACCAAGCAACCCACAACGAAATAAGATACAACCCACGCCGGACACAGCATGAGCGTATTGCTTATGAATTCTTCGTTGTTAAAGTTGGTCGCTTTTGATTAGAGAATTTAAGCTTACGCTTTTTTTATTTATGTTTAATTAGTGTTTTTCTATAGTTTTATGTTTTGTTTTCTTGTTAACTCGTCACCTTGTCAACTATTTTTCGCAAAGTTAATTATTATTTTTGAATTTACGAAATAAAAAATTCAATCTGCATAATTTCCAATTATTTCGTACCTTTGCAAATCACATTCATGCGAAAAAGCATTTTAAAATATTATAAATTAACATTTTTCTGCCTTGTGTTTTCAGGGGCACTCTATGCGCAAGACAATAAAGTCGGCTTGGTATTGAGCGGAGGCGGTTCAAAGGGCTTGGCGCATATCGGTGTAATTCGGGCGTTGGAAGAGAATAATATTCCGATTGACTATATTACTGGAACCTCCATGGGCGCGATTATTGGTGGGCTTTATGCCGCCGGATATTCGCCGGATGAAATGGAAACTATTTTTATGTCGTCCGATTTCCCAAAATGGATTTCGGGAAGAACCGATGTAAATGATGTTTATTATTTTCGAAAATCATATCCGAATCCTGCTTTTGGCGGCATTGACTTGGATATTAAAAAAGGATTAAAACCGGTTATTCCGACCAATATCGTTTCCACCAAACAGTTGGATTTTATGTTTGCCATCTTTTTTGCAGAAGCAACGGCAGGCTCCCATGGAAATTTCGACAGTTTGATGATTCCTTTTAGATGTGTGGCCACAGAAGTAGATTCCGGACGGCACGCTGTTGCTTTAAAAAGCGGCGACTTAGCCAAAAGCCTTCGGGCGTCTATGACGTTCCCTTTGTATTTCAATCCCATTCGTGTAAACGGAAAACTTTTATTCGACGGCGGAATTGTTGATAATTTCCCTGAAAAATTAATGGAAACAGAATTCAACCCTGATTTTATTATTGGTTCAAAAACTGCCGATGACCGCCCAAAAATGGAAGACGACAATGTGCTTTCGCATGTTGAAAACATTGTGATGGATAATACGGATTTTTCTTTTACTTCGGGAAATGGTATTCTTATTGAGCCGCGCGTTCCGGCATCAAGTGTGATTGATTTTTCAGATGTTCGAAAATTTATTGATATCGGCTATTTGGAAACAATGAAACATATGGATGCAATCAAAGCCCGCACACCGCGCCAACGGTCGATAGCGGAAACCGATACGCTTCGCTCGCATTTTAAAGCAAAATGTCCACTTTTAAAAATAGACTCCATCGGGGTTAAAGGGTTGCAACCGGCACAGCAAGAATACTTGAAAGATATGTTTTTTTATAAATCGAATCAAGCAAGTATCAACACCATTGCTTCCAAATACATGCAGTGTAGTTCGGATCCGAAAATCAAATCGATCTATCCGAGCATTAACTACGATAGTACCTCGGGATCTTATCATTTAAACATTCAAGCAAAAGAAGACCAAAATATTTACACCGAATTCGGAGGCAATATTTCTTCTTCGACCGTTAATGAAGCGTTTTTCAAGGTAACCTATGAATATTGGCGTAAAGCCATTAATTCAATGTATGCCAATATTTATATCGGACAATTCTACAATTCTGTAGATTTTCGCATACGACGTTATATGATTGCAAAAAGACCATTCTTTTTAGAATTAAACGGAACTATTAATAATTGGAATTATTTCAAAACTTCCAGCTATTTTTACGAGGATCTTGACCCAGCTTATCTTATTGAAAACGAAAAAGATATTTGCATACAAGCAGGTATTCCCGTATTTAATTGGGGAAAAATAACACTCGGGGCCGGGCAAGAATGGCGAAAAGATTATTATTTTCAAAAAAATGATTTTTCGCGTTCAGACACGGCTGATGTAACAAGCTATCGCCCTTTTGTTGCGCAACTATTACTCGAAATAAATACACTGAACTACCCTTTGTACCCAACACGAGGGAGCCTGTTTCAACTACGCGGACGCTATAACAACGGACATGCGGAAACAACACCGGGTTCGACAAATGACATGCAAGAGAAAGTAAGCAGATCGCTGGCATATTTTTCTTTAGAGTTTAATTTAGAACAATATTTTAAGGTCTACCGCAGATTTACATTCGGGTACAATTTAGCCGCCTGCTATAGCGACATGCCTCTGTTGAGTAATTACACAATCAGTATGCTTTATGCACAGGCGTACTATCCGACACCGGAAAGTAAAACAAAATTCATGCCCGATTTCCGCGCCAATCAATATTTTGCCGTTGGATTAAAAGGAATTTTCTCTATCTTTAAATCTTTCGACTTCCGTTCGGAATTGTATACTTTTACACCATACAGGTTAATTCGTTCCGACGAAAATTACAAACCTTATTATGCCGATGCTTTTGCTTTCGGCAGTATGGCTTGGTCAAACGTTTTGGTATACCACTCTCCTATCGGGCCTTTAAGCCTTGCTTTGAATTCGTATTTTTTGCTCTCAAAATCAGAACTTTCCATACAACAGCAAAACTTAAGTCTGGTATTTAACATCGGGATTGTACTTTTCAATCCGAAGGCGATGAAGTAAAATTTAACAAATTTTTAACATTTATTAAGAAATAATTTAGGGGGTCATCGCGTTTATATAAGTAAACAACTTTTTGTTTGCTTAATTTTCGCAAAAATGAACAGACCTTTTTTATTTTTTAAATATTGGATATACGCTTCCGCATTGTGTTTGTGGAGCATTTGCCTGTCACACTCGCTGTGTGCACAGGACGTTGAACAAGTTTTTAAAGCCAAACCGCTTACTATTACAGGAGGTTTGAGTTTAGGATCGAGTATTTATCATCAATGGCATCGAGAAGCTCGCCGCGATCCGTTTGCTTATGAGCTTAGCGCAAATATCAATTTCAATTTCTTTGGAGTTGTTAATGCCCCATTCTCTGCATCTTTAAGCTCACAGAATCAAACGTTCAATGCGCCGTCATACAAACAAATTGGAATTAGTCCTTCCTACAAATGGATCACCGTTCATGCCGGATGGCGAAATATGAATTTTTCACCCTATACCCTTTCGGGAAGCAATTTCCTGGGCGTTGGACTTGAAATTAAGCCCAAAGAGCTGCCTTTTCAAGCAAAATGCGTTTACGGGCGTTTTGCACAAAAAACAAAAGTCACAGATTCCATGCCTTTCGCTCCACGAATTGCCTACGACCGCTGGGGATATGGCATGGGGATTTCGGGCGGCACGTCAAAGCGAAAATTAGAACTTATCATTTTCCATATCGAAGATAAGTTTTCCGGTGAAGATACGACAACACTTGCGCCTCAGGCAAATCTTTGTTTTGCTCTTGCAACCAATCAGCAATTGGGGAAACAGTTTAAATTAAGCGTTCAATATACAGGAAGTAAAACAACGTTCGATATACGGAAAGAAGCCGATTCTTTAATCGTTTTCGGCTCTGTTTGGGATGTTGGTTTGGATTTTCAATCAAAATTTTTCACAACCGGGATTGCATATAAACGGATTGGTCCGGATTTCCAATCGTTCGGAATTCCTTATTTGACAAAGAATTTGCAAGATGTTTTAATGAAATTTTCTGTGCCGTTTTTTAAAAAGAAAGTAAATTTTGCAATGTCCGGAGGTATTCAGAAAAACAATTTGGATGGTCGTCAAAACAATTCATCCAAGCGATTCATCGGTAGTTTCAATGGAAATTGGCAATGTTCGGAGGTGTTAAATTTTTATGCAAATTATTCAAATCTCAGTTCTATTATTGAAAGTAAATCCGTTTTCGAAGAAGACAAAACACAATTGATGCAGATCTCCAAAAATCTTGATTTCGGAGGCAGCTACAACATCCGAAGCGAACAAAATGAGCATCTGTTTAATTTGCTTTATGCATTTCAAAATGCAATTATCAATAATATGCATGAAAATCTATCAGAAGAAGCTAAAACGCCCATCCACAATGCCTCTGCAGGATATAGAGTCAACAATAAAAAGACAAAATCCGGAGCATCGGTTTCACTTAATTTTTGTCGCTCTTCAACAGAAAGCGTCTTGAACTACAATTACGGTTCTTCCATTTCCATAAATAAAGATTTTTTTAAACAGAAAATTAAAAGTAATTTCATTTATTCGCTCCAACGTTCAAGCATGCAAACATCAACAAATACGATGCATTCCGTGCGCATCAATGGAAATTACAACATCAGCAAACATCATCGTTTTGCAATCGGTTCCAATTTTTCTTTTTTCAAAAACAAACAAAAGTCAAGCGAATTGAATATTCATTTATCATACAACTATAATTTTTAAACACATGAAAAAACTCATTTTTATTCTATTGTTATGTTTTTTTGTTCAGCATCTTTTCTCGCAAAATGCAAGTATTATCGTGGGTTCGGACTCATCGCATCAAAGCATGATTGTTAAATGGTTTAACAACGATATTTTATTTCCGGAAGGCGTTTCAATTTACCGCAAAGAAGACGGAAAGGATTGGATCAAACTCAATCAAATCCCTATAAAAAAAGGTGTTTTCAAAATCTCCAAAAAAATTTTCACAAAAGATTCTACGTTAAAAACCTTTGTACAAGCCGCAGAAAACATAACTCCTGCCGAGCTTAAAGGTTTTTTAGGCGCCATGCTGATGATAAAAGTGGTTTTAAACAATGATTTTGCACGCTATATGGGCTTGTGCTACATCGATACAAATGTAGATAAAAGCACGAATTATCAATACAAAATCAAACATATTAAATACGGAAAAGAGCTTTCTCTTATTGAAAGCAAGCAATTTTGCTTGGATTCGTTGAAAAACATTGCCCCGCCTTCCGAATTCAAAATCGAAAACAAAGGCACGGAAGCATTTCTGAAATGGAAAGTGGAACCAGAACGTTTTTTCGGGGTAAACATTTATCGTTTCACAAATAAAAACAAAATGCCGCAAAAAATCAACAAAGAAGTTGTGCTGATTTCCAAGCAGAAAAACAGTAAAAATCAAGAAGAATACCCCCGTATTTTCTTTACGGATAAAGAGCTTGACCCGCATTGTTCATACACCTATTTCCTGAAAAGTGTTGATTATTTTGGTTTCGAAAGCAGCGCTTCCAACTACATCACAATTTCGCCAAAAGATCAAACGCCGCCCAATCCGCCGCGGGAAATGGCGCTTTCAGCAAATGGAATGCGCGTGGATATTTCCTGGGAAAATCCGGAAAACACATCGGGCATTGCAGGTTTTTATATTTACAGAAGCCGGAATCTCAACAAAAACTATGAACGGATAAATAAAAAAATGCTTTCAAAAAACATGTTCCAATATGCCGATTCGGTTCCGATTCCCGGCGAATATTTTTATTATGTGTCAAGCAGCGACAGCGCCGGAAATGAAGCGGCATCCATTAAAAACATGATTGACATCAAAGATGTTTATCCGCCTAATCCGCCCAAAAACGCATCTGCAAAAGCTGATTCCGGAAAAATAATTTTGCAATGGACACATAATAAAGAAAAGGATTTACAAGGCTATCAAATTTTCAGGACTGTTGAAAATGATAAAAGTAATTTTTTCGTTTTACTGAATTCAGAACCTTTTCGCGACAGCTTTTACATTGACAGGCTTCCGCCCAATGCACGCAACAAATTTCTGTACAAAATCACGGCCGTTGATTCGGCGTTTAATCGCAGTGATTTTTCAAATGTTGCATCGGCAAAAATGCCCGATTTACAGCCCCCGTCGAAGCCTTTCATCAAAAGGATTTTTCAAGAAAACGAAACATTGATTATCGAATGGATTCCAAATGCAGAATCCGATTTACTTTCGTATGATATTTACCGCACCAATATGCAGGATTCGAGTATCGTACATTTAAATCCATCGCTTGTTCAAAACACTATTTTTACGGACAATCAAATACAAACAAACAGCCTTTACCGCTATTTTCTTACAGCAACAGACACTGCCGGGAATATTTCGCCGCCGTCGGAATATTTTTATGCAACATTTTATAATTCTAAAAAAACTTCAATTTCTTCAACAAATAAACAAAATTCTAATGGAACAAACAAATGAACAAATTGCACTGGCAAATGAATTTGTCTGCAATACACAAAAAAATATTTTCCTTACCGGACGCGCCGGAACAGGAAAAACAACGTTCTTAAAAAATCTGAAAGAACATTTACCCAAACGAATGCTGATCACGGCTCCTACCGGCGTAGCGGCTATCAATGCCGGCGGAGTCACGATGCATTCGTTGTTCCAACTGCCGTTCGGATTGATTTTGCCCGGATATCAAAAAGCAAATCTCAATAAAACATACACGTTTTCAAAACCAAAAATTGACTTGTTGAAAAGTGCGGATTTGTTGGTAATTGATGAAATCAGCATGGTGCGTGCAGATGTTTTGGATGCTGTCGACATGGTTTTACGGCGTTATAAAAATGGGCATAAAGCATTCGGAGGCATTCAACTGCTGATGATTGGAGATGTGAAACAACTTGCTCCGATTGTGAAAGATGAAGAATGGAATTTTCTGAAATCGCATTACGAAACACCGTATTTTTTCAGCAGCAAAGCCTTGCAGGAAGCGGGATTTATCACCGTTCAGCTACACCAAATCTTTCGTCAGCAAGATGAGACCTTCATTCGCATTTTAAATCAAATTCGCGACAATAAATTAGACGCGGAAAGTTTGAAAATATTGAACAATCGTTACATCCCCCATTTTGCGAATCAAGAAAATGAAGGCTATATTGTGCTTACAACTCACAACCGGCAAGCACAGGAAATCAACAACAATCGGCTGCAAAAACTGCCGAAAGAAGCGCATTGTTTCGAGGCGGAAATCGAAGGAGATTTTCCGGAATCAGCCTTCCCCACCGAAAGAAACTTGATTTTAAAGGAAGATGCACAAGTGATGTTTATCAAAAACGATAAAGAAAAAAGATTTTTCAATGGAAAAATCGGAAAAATCACAAACATCAGCGATTCTGCTATTACTATTGTATGCGATGAAAATGAGGACCCTGTCATTCTAAATCGTGAAAGCTGGAAAAATATAAAATACGAAATCAATCCTCAAACAAAAGCAATTGAAGAAAAAGAATTAGGATCATTCTTGCAATTCCCTTTGAAAACCGCGTGGGCAATAACCGTTCACAAAAGTCAAGGACTCACGTTTGACAAAGCAATTATTGAAATTTCATCATCGTTTGCATCCGGACAAGTTTATGTTGCCTTAAGCCGCTGCAAATCGCTGGAAGGCGTGGTTTTAAACTCTCCTATTACGCCTTCGATTTTAATAAATGACGAAGTTGTTAATAATTTTATTCGAAAAATCAGTAACAAAGAACCAACACAAACACAACTGAAACAAGCTAAGGACGAATATCAGTTGGAAGTTTTGAAAGACATATTCGATTTTCGAGAATGCAGGCAATTGCTTGATCAGGCTTTTACATTGATCAAAAAACATGAAAATGATTTTCCCGCTCATACTCAAAACGCATTTATGGAAACTCAAAACATGTTCAAACAGAGTATTGATAAGGTTTCCGAAAAATTTTTATTACAGATAAAACACATCTCTCAAATTCATTCAGAAGAAACCGAAAATAAAGGATTAACCGACCGTTTAGAAAAAGCAGCCAATTACTTCCTTCCGGAAATAGAAAACAATTCATTTAATAAACTCGAAGAAATTGGGCAACTTATCATACACAGCGGTGCCAAAATTGTTTGGACAAGCATTTATATAGAATTAAAAGCAGTTATGGAAGTAAAACACATCTACATGCAAGAACTTTTGAAAGGATTTAATCTAAAACGTTTATTAGACATTCGAGCAAAATTTTTGTTAAAAAAAGAAAATTTCAACAAATTCGGGCACAAAGAACAGCACGTCGAATTGTACGCAGAACTCGCAGCATGGAGGGATGCGATGATGATTATCAAACATTGTAAATCGCCTTTCATGGTTTTGTCTAAAAAGACGATGTATGATTTAATTGAAAAAATGCCGTCGACCTATGCGGAGCTTGCAAAAATAGATGGTTTAGGCGCTCGCAAATTCAATGAATTCGGAAGTGAAATATTAGACATCATCCGTAATTATCAAGAAGAGAACGCTTGGAAAATTCCGCCACTCGACGAATTTAAACCGCAGCTTGTTGAAGAAAAGAAATCCAACAAAGAAGTTTCATTCGACATGTTCCGGCAAGGATATTCCATCAATGAAATCGCCGAAAGATCCGGACTAAAACCGGGTACAATTGAAACACATCTTGCATATTTTGTAGAACGTGGGCAACTCAATGTTGATCAACTTGTGGAAGAAGAAGTACTTCAAAAAATACAAACTGCTTTTGAACGTTTCCCGGATGTCAGCTTAATGGTCATTAAAAACATGCTTGGAGATTCTATTTCCTGGACAGATCTGAAATTTGCAAAAGCCTCATCAAAATATTCAAAAAACAATAATTAATAATAACGCGGCGACACTGCGTGTATTTTCGCCGTTGGCGAAAGACACATCGCAGATTTTCGGCAGATGGCGCAGATTTTCGCAGATAAAACATAAAAAATCAAATATCATGATTGAACATAATAAACTGTCATATAAAGTTATTGGTGCAATTTTCAACGTATATAACGAACTAGGCCCTGGCATGCTTGAGTCCGTTTATGAAAAAGCGCTACTATATGAGTTAAGCATTGCCGGAATTAAAGCCAAGAGTCAAGTCTCAATTCCTATTAAATACAAAAACATAAAATTCGAAGTTGGGTTTCGGGCAGATTTAATTGTCGAAAACAGCATTATTGTCGAAATTAAATCTGTAGATGCACTAACAATCGTACACCATAACCAATTAGTTTCCTACTTGAAAATGTCGGATAAAAAATTAGGCTTTCTTGTTAACTTCAATACAGTTAGACTGAAAGAAAATATTATCCGAAAAGTTAATAATTTATAAAATCTGCGTAAATCCGCGCCATCTGCCGAAAATCTGCGATAAAAAGTCAGCGCAGCTGACGTTACACGTAGTGTCACCGCGCAATTCAAAAACATATAAAAAGATCAAACATGAAAAACACTTTTTTTATGCTATTATTAGCATTTAGCACTATTACAAATGCACAACATGCAAAAAACAATACAGATATTGTAATGCTTGTAAATGGGATTTCCGACAGCAACACAAACAAACGCAATAAATGCATCGAACAGCTAATTTCATTGAAGAAACAAGATTTTCCGGACGAAGTGAAAACTATATTTTGTGAAACTTTCAATCAAAGTTCATACTTGTCAAAAGATTTCATACTCTTGGCCGGATTTATCGGAAATGAAAGCTGTATCCCAAAACTTGAACAAATGGCTTTTGAACCCGAAAAATCACAAAGGAAACTCCAGTGGCATGCCAATCTCGCCCTCGCTCGCATGGGAAACGAACATGCTATCCACTGGTGTTTGGAAAAAATCAATCAAATCGATCTCAACGATGACGTGGTTTATTTTCTACTCCCGGATCTTGTATACACCCGTAATCATCAAATATTTTCATATCTGATAGAAATTCTAAATTCCGATGAAGAACTTTGTTTCTCGAGCGATCCGGACTTTGAAGAGCCCATCATTTGCGGCTATCGTGTAATGGAATATCTGGTGCCCGTTATCGAAAAATATCCACTTAAACGTTTGCCGTCTGGCGACATTGACACCAAAGACTACGACAAAGCCTTGAAAACCGTTCGAAAATGGTTTTCCGAAAAACAAAATAATTACAAAATCATCACCGATACATTCTAAAGAAAATGAGCAGTTTAAAAGTTTTTTAAGAAAATATCAAAAAAAATCTTATATTTGCGGTTTAAAACAAATTTTTTTAACCTATGTTGACGAATAATTTTATGCGCCGCCACAACGGTCCGGATCATGCAGAAACCGAAAAAATGCTGAAAGTCATCGGTGTAAAAAGCATCGATGAATTAATTGAAAAAACCGTTCCGGCGAAAATCCGCCTCAAACAGCCGCTTGCACTGCCGGCCGGTATGAACGAGTACGAATACCTCAATCATATCAAAGCGCTTGCATCAAAAAATAAAATATACCGCTCATTCATCGGAATGGGGTATTACAACACCATTACGCCACCGGTAATTGTTCGCAACATCTTGGAAAATCCGGGTTGGTACACATCCTACACGCCTTATCAAGCAGAAATTTCGCAAGGCCGTTTGGAAGCCATTTTGAACTATCAAACCATGGTTGCAGACATGACGGCGATGCCGATTTCCAACGCCTCTTTGTTGGATGAAGCCACTGCCGCCGCCGAAGCGATGATTATGTTTTTCAACTCACGCAGTCGCGATGCTGTGAAAAACGGTGCCAATCAATTTTTCGTTTCCGAAGATGTATTCCCACAAACCATCGACGTACTCAAAACGCGTTCTACACCGCTTGGAATCGAACTGGTGATTGGTCAAGAAAATGCTATTCCTTTTTCTGATAAATTATTCGGAATTTTATTGCAATATCCTAATAAAAACGGTGCCGTAAACGATTACAAAGCACTTGCCGAAAAAGCGCATGCAAATGGTGCTTTGGTTGCCGTTGCTACCGATCTTATGGCTTTGGCTCTTCTTACGCCTCCGGGCGAATGGGGTGCTGATTGCGCGTTGGGGTCTTCGCAGCATTTCGGTTTGCCAATGGGATTTGGCGGTCCAAGTGCAGGATTCTTTGCTTGTAAAGATGATTTCAAACGCCAATTGCCGGGACGTATCATCGGTATTACCGTTGACGCCCAAGGCAACCGCGCTTTACGTATGGCTTTACAAACACGTGAACAACACATCAAACGTGAAAAAGCAACTTCTAACATCTGTACATCTCAGGCATTGATGGCAATCATGTCCGGAATGTATGCTGTTTACCACGGACAAGAAGGCATTCGCAACATTGCTTCGCACATTCATAAATTAACTTGTATTTTGAACGAAGAAGCGAAAAAATTAGGTTATAACCAATTAAACACTGTTTTCTTCGACACTCTGAATATCGAACTTCCGGCTGGCGTTCATTTGACAGAGATTGAAAAATTAGCCTTGGCGGAACAAATGAATTTCCATTACACTCCGCAAAACCACGTTAACATTAGCATTGACGAAACGACAACCGTTGCAGACCTCAACAAAATTCTAAAAGTATTGGCCGCTGCTGCGAAAAAATCGCATACAGAAGTCGTTTGCGACGAAGCTCGTTGCAACACTGCTGCTACTATCGACGGCGGTTTTGCCCGTAAATCGGAATTCTTGACACACGAAGTTTTCAACACTCATCATTCCGAAACCGCGATGATGCGTTACATCAAAAAACTCGAAATCAAAGACCTTTCGTTGAACCGCGCAATGATCCCGCTGGGTTCTTGCACCATGAAACTCAACGCTGCTGCGGAAATGATGCCGCTCAGCATGCCGGAATTCATGTACATCCACCCCTTTGTTCCCCGCGATCAAGCCGAAGGTTACTATGAAATGATCGAAAACATGAACGACGATTTGGCAAACATTACCGGTTTCGCCGCAATGTCGTTCCAACCGAACTCCGGTGCAGCCGGAGAATATGCAGGCTTGATGGTTATCCGGGCTTTTCATGTGGCTAACGGTCAATCGCACCGCGATGTTTGCTTAATTCCTGCTTCTGCACACGGCACCAATCCTGCTTCTGCTGCCATGGCCGGCATGAAAATTGTTATCGTTAAATCGACCGAACAAGGCGAAATTGATGTTGAAGATTTGCGCGCAAAAGCAATTGAAAACAAAGACAATTTATCTTGCTTGATGGTTACATATCCTTCTACGCACGGTGTTTTCGAAGAAAGCATTTTGGATATCATCAACATCATCCACGAAAACGGCGGTCAAGTATATATGGACGGCGCAAATATGAATGCACAAGTAGGTTTAACCGGTCCTGGTTATATGGGGGCTGACGTTTGTCACTTGAACTTGCATAAAACGTTCGCTATGCCTCACGGCGGCGGCGGCCCGGGCGTTGGTCCTATTGGTGTTGCAAAACATTTGGTGCCATTCTTGCCGGGTCATACACAAGTAAAAGTAGGTGGAGAAAAAGCGATTCACGCAGTTTCCGCTTCTCCGTTCGGAAGTGCATACATTTTGCCGATTACTTACGGATATTTGAAAATGTGCGGTGGAAATGGTTTGAAAAGCGCAACCGAATACGCTATTTTGAATGCAAATTATATCAAAGCACGTTTACAAAACGATTACAAAATTCTTTATACCGGTACGCACGGCATGTGTGCACACGAAATGATTTTGGATTGCAACTCATTTAGCTTGAGCACAGGCATTCAAGTGGGCGACATGGCCAAACGTTTGATGGACTATGGTTTTCACGCTCCTACCGTGGCTTTTCCTGTTCACGGAACATTGATGGTTGAGCCGACTGAAAGCGAACCTTTATCTGAAATGGATCGTTTGTGCGATGCGTTGATTGCTATCCGCAAAGAAATTGCCGACATTGAAGTCGGTAAAGCAAGCAAAGAAAACAACGTAATTAAAAACGCTCCGCATACGCAACATGTTGTTTGTGCCGATGAATGGAATCGTCCATACACCCGTCAACAAGCAGCATTCCCGCAACCTCACGACGATAAATACTGGCCTACGGTTGGTAAAGTTGACGACGCTTTCGGCGACCGCAACTTGGTGTGCGCACTGAATTAATCATAAGCATTTTTAAATAACACAAAAGCCTAACAGTTTGATTACTGTTAGGCTTTTGTGCGTTTTGTAAATCTACAAAGTTGTACGTCCTATTATCCGCATAAACACGCACAACAAAAAGCACAGACAAAACTTAAATCGTTTGTTTTAAAATGTACGTATGAATTACGTTTTTTCCTCAAATGCAAGTAGTTTTTCTCACACAGTTAGAAATCTTTTTCGAAAATATGAAATTTTAACAAATTTTTAACGTTTGTTAAGAAATAATTTGGGGTGTCATCGCGTTTATATATATGAACAATATTTCATTTATGAAAAGATATAAACATCCGCCATGAATACCGCGTATTTCGCAAATTACATCATTTTATTTCCGTGAATTGCATTCACGGCCATTTCATTCGCAGTGAGTTGCACTCACCGCTATACACATTCGCCCCTACGGGACGTAGAACTGTTCACATGGTGGGCCGTATACGCATCTCCGTCCGCGTAGCAGACATATACACATCTCCGTATAGCGGCGAATTTATATTCACCGCTATACACATTCGCCCCTACGGGACGTGGAACTGTTCACATGGCGGACCGTATACGCATCTCCGTCCGCGTAGCGGGCAAATACACTTAACGATGAGTGCAACTCATCGTTAAAGCAATCATCTAAAACAAAACACTATGGCAAGCTATCGACAAGTCCTATATCACATCGTCATCTGCACCAAATACCGAAGAAAATCCCTCCCTCTTGCAGAAAGTGAGGAGTTATACAGATACATGTGGGGAATCATAAAAAACAAAAACTGCATCCTTTACCGCATCAACGGCATGGAAGACCATATTCACATGCTTATTGATCTGCATCCAAGCATTGCGTTGGCAGATTTCATGCGCGACCTAAAAACAGCATCTTCATTCTGGTTGAAATCACATCCGGCCTTCCCAGACTTTATCGGATGGAGCCTTGGGTATGGAGCTTTTACTTACGCTTTTCGCGACAAAAATATGATCATCGGCTACATAAAGAAACAGAGGAAACACCATGGAGCAACTCGTTTTGTGGATGAGTATCGCAAGTTGTTGTGGGAGCATGGAGTTGAGATTGACGAGCGCTACTTCCCTTGACCATGAGCTGCGCTCACGGTCAACCCCACGAATTCTGCTCGCGGTTATGCATCTCGGCCCGCTATGCGGACGGCCCCACGTCCCGAAGGGGCGAATGTATATCACTATGAGTATAACTCGTAGTGTGCGAGCAACGCTCGCAAAAGAAAACGGGCAGCTCCCTGAAGAACCGCCCGCTTCCCAAAAACAACTTATGAAAAAAAGGTTAAAATTTAAAGCCTAATGTGGCTATGATTTGATGTTCCTTGCCTTCTATTTTAGCAGGAGGAACATAGCTTCTGGAATATAGAAAATAATCGTAATTGCGTTGTGTATAAACATAACCCACATCAAAGGTTACGCCATCGGTGACATTGAATCCCAAGCCAGCGGTATATGCAGAACCCGACCAATCATTAATATCCGAATTTTTATACGGCGAACCATAATAATTGTATCCTGCGCGCAATCGGAATGCTGCCAGATTCACTTCTGCTCCTATTTTCAGATTTCCAGTTGAATGGTACGATTCTTTAATTGTTGCATTCACATCCTCGAAATCGGAAGTCGGATGCATTTTCATCTTACTGTAATTCACAAACTCGTATTCAACACCAATAGCAGCTATTTTACCAATAATAAATCCTAAACTTCCAACAAATTTATCCGGTGTGTAAATATCATAATCATATTCTGAATTCGGACTATATGCAGGATAATTGTAAACCGGATCATACATAGAAGTATTGTAGTGATCTTTTACCATATATTTCGTCGGCGTATGATAAGCCAAACCTACACGCAAAAAATCCGTAGCGCGCACAATAGCACCGAATTTAGCGTTGATACCATATCCTTCTGTGGATAAATGTTCATAAAAATCGTAAGAATCACTGCCTTTTGTTTCAGTATATTTAGAATCCGAATAGTAGCGCAAAAAGGGTACACCAACGGTCATTCCCAAATATAAGATATCGCTGTAATTTCCTCCAATCGAAAACGTCATTTCATTTACATATCCGCTTGTTTGAATATCTTTCTTTTGTGTTCCATTAAAAGGATAGAAAATATTATAATAATTTCCTGCAGCGGTATCATAATTAATATACGCCAAATCATAAGCCAAACTAGACGAATAAGCGCTGTTATAGCCGTTGTTCATATCATCTGTCCATGCATCTAATTGACTGTTTACAGTATTTTTCCCACTTATAAATGTGCGATTATTAAAATTATTCAAACGGTTAAACCCAAATCCCAACTGTACTTTCCGCCAATCGTTAGTAAGTTTACTGCCTTCATAAACAACACCGACAATACCAAAGTTTCCAAAATTCCCACGTGTTTGCAAATCTTCTTGTTGTGATCCGCCTTGATAGTTAGAAAAGGTCTTATCAATCGTCAAACCCGGAGATACGGACGCTTCACTAACATTATACATACCGATTCCGGCAGGATTGCTGCTCATCGTTGACAAATTTCCGCCCAATGCACCAAAAGCACCGCCGATCCCTACATAGCGTGCATTTCCACTTAAATAGGGTAACGAATAACGCAACGCATCATCATCCGTTTGCGCATAAACATTCGCACAAACAATCACGCTCAAAAAGCAGATTGTCAATTTTAATATGTTAGTAAAATTCTTCATATACTTAATATTGAACATCCTTTATTATCTCGGTCTTCCACCTCCACTACTTCCTCCGGATGATCCTCCGCTCGAACCACCACCACGCGAAGGCATTGATGGAGCCGACGGCATTGATGGCGTGCTTGGCGCTGAATAAGTTTCTCTCGATGGCGTGTAGGTCGGCGACGAACTACTGCGAGGTTCGGAAATTGTTGATGGGCGTTCACGTTCTGATGAACGCTCTACCGAACGAGCCGGAGATGCGCCCGGGTTGGTATAAGTTCCCGAATTAGACCCATCGGATCCGCGTTGCGTGCTGCGATTATATTGTGGCGTGCTGTATTCGCGGCTGTTATTCGGCTGTGTATTGGTTGGCGATTGGTAGCGGCGAGGTGCTTCCGATTGTGTTGGACGCGTTGTTGTTCCTCCTCGTTGTTGTTGACTTCCGTAACGTTCTTGATAATAGTTTTGGTCGCGTCTTGGTGCTGCATTATCTTGTGTACCGGAAGTTCCCGAACGCGGACGTGCACTTTGTTGCGGCGTTGTTGTCGTTCCCGTTGTTGAACGCTGACGAACGCCTCGTTGATCGGCCGGTACAGATTGTTCGTATACATCGGCTAAACCACGCGAACGTGGGCTGTATGCACCGCCGGAAACGTTCGTTCCATCAGCAACTCCGGCAGAACTTCCACCACGTTGACGGGCTGTTCCGCCATTATAATCGGCCGTCCCTCCATGTGACGAGCGACGATTCGGGCCGTAGTCAATTTGCGTACGCGAATTAGGGTCACAAGAATTATAGTAATAATCCCAATTGCGGCCATAGTAATAACCATCCCACCATCCATTATTGTAGCCGGCAGCATAGCCGCCCCATCCCCAATAAGGATAGTAAGGACCATATCCGTAAGCATATGGATAACTCCAGCCCCATGAAAAGCCCCAACTCCAGCCCCAAGATGGACGGTAATATACCGAAAATGATGGATATAACCAACTATATCCCATGTAAATACTGGTCCCGTAATAATAAGGATCGTAGTTATAATAATAGATATTGGTATAAGAGTCCGAATAATAATCATCAGAGGGCGCATCTGAGCTAAAACGTTTAATGCGAGACGAATATTCATAATCATAATAATCATCATAATTAAAACTATCGTTTGTGGAAACGCTTTGATTTTGGTATTGAGCGGTTTCTTGTTCGTTTTGATAAGTTTGTTGGCTATGCTCGCTCTTGCTTAAATCTTCCGGCTGATTATAGCGGTCATCCGGTTGATTATAATGAGGTTTTACATCATCAATGGCACGCGATTGCGAAGCAGGTTGCTCTGCCGGAGTAGTAACCGTAGATGACGGAAGCACCATTTTTGTTCCATCTTTTTTAGGAGAATAATAAACATCGTCTCCATATTGGGAAACCTGATATGAGCTCATACATCCGGCAAAAGCGAGTGTTGAGAGGCTTATTATGATCAGATTTGTTTTCATTTGTTTCTTTTTTTTGGAAAACCGCGCAAAAATCCGTAATTTTGTGCGTTCAAAATATGTATTACAATTATCGTACCAAACTTGCTAAAAAATGGCAAAAGATTTTACAAAAAGAGAAGAAAATTACTCAGAATGGTATAACGAACTGGTTATCAAAGCTGATTTAGCTGAAAATTCTGCAGTACGCGGCTGTATGGTTATCAAACCCTACGGTTATGCGATTTGGGAGAAGATGCAAGCGGTATTAGACCGCAAGTTTAAAGAAACCGGTCATCAAAATGCTTATTTCCCGTTATTTATACCGAAATCCTTTTTCAGTAAAGAAGCCAACCACGTAGAAGGTTTTGCCAAAGAATGTGCGGTTGTAACGCATTATCGTTTAAAAAATGGTGGCGAAGGCAAGGGAATTGTGGTTGATCCGGATGCCAAACTCGAGGAAGAGCTTATTGTGCGCCCAACTTCGGAAACCATTATCTGGGACACCTATAGAAATTGGATTCAATCGTACCGCGACCTGCCGATTCTTGTGAATCAATGGGCGAATGTGGTACGTTGGGAAATGCGTACCCGCTTGTTTCTTCGTACGGCGGAGTTTTTGTGGCAAGAAGGCCATACAGCGCACGCCACTCAAGAGGAAGCAATGAAAGAAGCCCAACAAATGCTGGAGGTTTACGCCGATTTTGCTGAAAAATTCATGGCTATTCCGGTTGTTAAGGGTGTAAAAAGCGCTAACGAACGTTTTGCAGGAGCATTGGAAACTTTTTGTATCGAAGCCTTGATGCAAGACGGAAAAGCCTTGCAAGCAGGCACTTCACACTTTTTGGGACAAAATTTCGCGAAAGCGTTTGACGTAAAATTCTTAAGCAAAGAAAATAAACTGGAATATGTTTGGGCAACCTCCTGGGGCGTTTCTACACGTTTGATGGGTGCTTTAATTATGACACACTCCGATGACAATGGTTTGGTATTGCCTCCGCAATTAGCTCCAATTCAGGTAGCAATTGTTCCTATTTACAGAAAAGTTGAAGAACTCGAACAAATTTCCGAAAAGGTGGCCGTTTTGAAAAAACAATTGGAACAACAAGGTATTTCGGTGAAATACGACGACCGCGATTCTCAAAAACCGGGTTGGAAGTTTAACGAATATGAGTTTAAAGGTGTTCCGGTTCGCATTGCCATTGGTCCGCGCGACATGGAACAAGGTACTGCCGAAGTTGTTCGCCGCGATACATTGGAAAAACAAGTTGTTAAACAAGACGATTTAAATACACTCGTGCCACAGTTATTGGAAGATATTCAGAATAACCTATATAAAAAATCACTCGATTTCCGTAAATCACAAACCCGCAATGTAGATTCGTGGGATGAGTTTTTGGTGGAAATCGAAAAAGGCGGCTTTTTGTATGCGCATTGGGACGGTACTCCGGAGACGGAACAAGCGATTAAGGAAGCGACAAAAGCGACCATTCGTGCTATTCCATTGGATAATCCGCAAGAAGACGGCAAATGCGTTTTTTCGGGCAAACCGTCGACGCAAAGAGTGTTGTTTGCACGAGCATATTAATTAATGGAGAGTTGAGAATGGAGAGTTGAGAATTAATCTCTCCTTCATTCTCCGTTCTCCGTTCTCAATTCTCAATTATAATGAGGCGTGGTTTTATGTTTTTATTATCGGCATTAGCATTGGCGGCATGCAACCGTCCTACTCCTACGCCCAAGCCTTTGGCGTATATTCGAATCGAATTACCTCAACATACGTATCAACAATTTGATTCGGTACAGCCTTATACATTTGAATATCCAACATATGCAAAAGTTACACCTCTTGATGAAAAGAAACTTCCCAACAGTGTAAATATCGATTTCTACACTTTAAATGCAACCGTTTATTTAACACATCATGTTGTTAAAAAGAATTTGAACGATTATATTGCAGATGCAAATAACTTTGTAAACAAGCATATTCCGCGTGCTTCGGGCATTTTAGACCGGGCTTATGAAGATCCGGAACATCATGTTTATGGTATGTTTTTCGACATCCAAGGAACAGGCGTTGCTTCTCCTTGTCAGTTTTATTTAACAGACAACGAAAAGCATTTTGTGCGCGGTTCTTTATATTTTAATCAAGCGCCGAATAATGATTCTTTAGCTCCGGCCATTGCGTTTGTAAAGAAAGACATTGAGCATTTGATGCTTAGCTGGCGCTGGAAATAACACATTCTCCAACGGTTTGCATTTTAGCTATCTTTTGCTGTTCCAAGCACTTTTCTTTCGCACAAATTAAATTCGCGATTCTAAATATATTCATGGGCGTTTTTCCCGAATAATATTTCTCATAATGCAACCTTTGGGTGTTATAGTTATTCAACCATTGGTCCAAGTCTTCCTGCAGTTGTTCGATAGACTGGTAATCTCCCTTGCGAAAAGCGACATCATAAAATTCACTTTGCAGTAACTGATGGAAATGCTCACAAATATGATTTTCCTGAGTATTTTTTGTCCGGATTTCAAGATGCTTAATATTTTCTACGGATAAATATAATTTATATTCGTGATACCTCTTTGTTCCACAATACTCCACCCCTCGATCGGTAAGAATTCGAATCAGAGGCACTTGGTGTTCTTCCAAGAACGGAATTACTTGATCATTTAGCAAATCTACGGCAGTAAGAGCCGTTTTACAATTATACAATTTTGCAAAAACAACTCGGGAATACACATCAATAAATGTTTGTTGATAAATATCGCCCAATGCTTCGAAACTCCCGACATAATAGGTATCTTGTGTTCCCAAATCTCCGGGAGCATGTATTTGCATTTCCATATAATTTTGCTTTTCTTTCGCTATTTTTTCTATTGCAGATATTTGTGCATCTGTTAACGCCATTCCTTCCTTTTCAATTTTAAGAAAAAGAGCTCTCAAGCGTTTTCCGCATGTTTCCATCTCATTGCGAATCCAAATATTGCGAACTCCGCACTCGGAAATAAAAATTCCTTGTTTGCGAAGTTCTTCTGATACGCGTGACTGACCATAATCGGGATGGTTTATCCCCATAGACAGCACCGCTTTTATCGTATCTGCATCTACCCGTTTTCTTGCTGTCGGTTTTTGATAAGGGATTTCGGGATGTGCTAATTCTGTCAGTACTTGAGCTAATTCAGGTAATCCTAATTTATTTTTGATAAGTTTGTTTAGCCGGTTCATATTTTGAGTTTTATTGGTTTTTATTGATGTAAATTTACGAAAAAACCAAATTTTGCCAATTAATATTTTTTTCGTAACTTTGCAGTTCAAACCGTTCGGGATGTAGCTCAGCCCGGTTAGAGTACACGTCTGGGGGGCGTGTGGTCGTACGTTCGAATCGTATCATCCCGACAGCTAAATAAAAATAGACTACTGATATCAGTAGTCTATTTTTATTTAAACACAAAATTAAACACACGTTTAACGATAACAACATTTACGTATCACATTTATTTTTGAGGACAAACTTCTCTCAGAAACAGCAAGCAAAACATCCATGTTTGCCATGCAAAAGAAAAACAAACGGATTCGGCCAAATAATGTCCCCGAATCGCTTAATTTCAGCATTTTTCGAAAGAAATCTTCGTATTGCAAATCTTTCAAAAGTAAAATATTCTTCAAACGAATATGAAGTCCTATTATTAATTTCTCTTTTACCTTATTCGCTTTAGCCGTGGCATTCTGAGCATGTCGGCGATGCATAACCAACACTCGATTTACAAATTGAACGCGTCCGTAATTGAGTGCAGCCACACCAATTTGCCAATCATAATCCATACCTTCAGGTAAAGGAAAAGCCAATGGTATTAAGTCTTTACGAAACAAAATATTGTGTCCCCACGTATAATTCATAATGGCCATCGTGCGTGGGTCAGAACCGGAATATGCCTTGTGAGCATGCATAGACACACGCCCGATATAACGCCCGTTTTCATCTATCGTTTCAGACTGGGCATAAACAAGCATATTATCTTGCATATTATTTAAAAGCACTTCGATTTTATCAAACTTCCAAATATCATCTTGATCCGAAATGGCAATAAAATCACCTTTACAATAAGACAATGCTTTTTCAAAATTTCGCGAAAGCCCTTTATTTTCGTCATTTCGAAAAACTTTAAAGAACGGATATTTTTCAGAGTATTCGGTTAATATTCGAAATGTCTGATCAATTGAACAATCATCAACAGCAATAATTTCAATATTTTGATATGTTTGCTGAATCAAACTATCTAACTGTTCTTTCAAATATTTTTCGCCATTATACGTACATATGGCTATGGATACAAGCGGATACACGTTTCCCATTCTTTTGTTCCTCCCAAAACATGCTTTGATATTGCTGATTTACGAATTTTTCGAATTATTTCTTCGCTTTCACTAAATTTTCTTTCATATTAAATTTCAACAACTTCTTAATTAAAACCTGAGGAAGTTTTTCATTAATTGGAAATTGAACAGTACCTTTGGAAGTTTTGTATGTTGCTAACTCTTCTTTAAATGCTTCAATGGCATTGGGCCCTGGAAACAAACTCACATGTTTGGTAAAACCTGCAAAATAAGCAAACACACGCCCATTCAATTTATATGCAGGCATCTCATAACCAATATACTCCATTGCATCCGGAGCAACTTGATGAATTAAACTGCGTAAGATTTCCAAATGCGCTTTGGTTTCGGGTTTGGCGAGCGCAATATACTCATCGACGGTTTTCGGTTTGGAAATTGGATTCATTTTCAAATTTTTGTTTATGATAATAGCTAAATCTTTAGCAAAAAAGTTTATTGGGATTAATACAAATAAAAAAAGCTGCCCAAATGGACAGCTTTTGTACTCTGGATGGCTCGAATTATTGAGCAACAACAGTAGAGTCAACAACTGGAGCTTCTTCAACTGCAGGAGCAACTTCTTCAGTTACAACAGCTTCTTCAGTTACTTCAGCAGGTTTGTTACCACCACAAGCTGCGAAAGAAATCATTCCAGCTACGAAAGCGAATGCCAATACTTTTTTCATCGTTTTAAATTTTAAAAGGTTTGTTAATTAATTTCGATGCAAAGTTAATAAAAAAAATTGAAATGTTAAAATTTTTTAGTGTTTTTTTTAATTTTTTTTAGTTATTTTCTACAAGTACCACAAAATCAGCATTATAATTTTTTAAATATTTTTAAGTTTTTAAAAAGTCTTGGCTGTCTTAAAAAAATGCTTATCTTTGTAGGACGAAAGAACAAATAGCCCGTTTTTAACCTAAGTGCTGTGAAAAATCAAGTAATTCCAAATCAAGAAGCCGGAGGTTCTTTTAAAAAAGAACTTATTCTATTGCGGCCGCAGTTGGAAACATATGCATATTCGCTTACGCTAAATAAGGTCGACGCAACCGATTTGGTACAGGAAACCCTGCTTAAAGCGCTCACCTATTACGACAAGTTTGATCCCACTACAAGTATAAAGGCTTGGACGTTTACGATTATGAAAAATATTTTCTTGAATACTTACCGGCGTTCACGGAAACATATTTCTATTATAGAGGAACAAAAAGACCGCGCCTCACATGACGACTCGATTAAGTACGAATCGCATGAGCCCGAGCAAGATATCTTTTTAGATGAAATTTCACGCCAAATTGCACAAATTGATGATGCACAGCGTATCCCGTTCGAAATGATGGCGAATGGTTATAAATATCAAGAAATTGCAGATGCTTTACACCTTTCCATCGGAACGGTAAAAAGCCGTATCTTTTTCTGCCGCCAGAAATTAATGGCCAATCTTCAAGAATTCCAAAAAAACCAATAAGGACTTACTTTTTCAAGTTTGCCAATTGTTCTTCCAGCGTTTTGATTTTGTATTCGGCGTCGGCTTTTTTCTTTTGTTCGCCCTCAATTACTTGTGCCGGAGCACCTGCTACAAATTTTTCATTGCCGAGCTTTTTCATTACCGAGTTCAAAAATCCTTGTTGATAAATTAAGTCTTTTTCCAAACGCTCAATTTCGGCCTCCACATCGATTTTATCGCCAATCGGAATAAAAATTTCCGTTGACCCGACCAACACAGATGCAGCTTGTTCAACTTTTGTATCCGTATATTCCAACTTACTTAAATTGCAAAGTTTGCTTACAATAGAATCAAATGTTTTTACCGACGGAGCGCCTAATTTTACAAAGACTTCCAAAGTGTCTTTGTTTGCAATATTTTTTTCTTTGCGAATATTACGGATAGCGGCAATCCATTCTTGCGCTTGTGCAAATTGAGCAATTAAATTTTCGTCAAACACTTCTGATTTTGGCATTTCAGCAATCATCAAATCTTGATTTTGATCACGCAAAGTGTGCCAAATTTCTTCCGTAATAAATGGCATAAACGGATGCAAAAGTTTGATTATTTTTTCAAAGATATCAATGGTTGAATCCAGTGTTTTCTTATCAATCGGTTGTTGATAGGCCGGCTTGATCATCTCCAAATACCATGAGCAAAAATCGTCCCAGACCAATTTGTAAACGGTCATCAAAGCATCACTCAAACGGTATTTTTCAAAATGATCTTCAATTTCGGCAATGGTTTGATCTAATTTTGCATTAAACCAATCAACGGAAACACGCGCATACTCGGGCTGTTCGATGTCTTTCACTTCCCAGCCTTTTACAAGGCGCATGGCATTCCAGATTTTGTTGCAAAAATTGCGTCCTTGTTCGCAAAGACTTTCGTCGAACGGCAAGTCGTTTCCGGCAGGCGAAGTGAGCAGCATGCCCACGCGTACGCCATCGGCGCCGTAAACTTTCATCAGGTCGATCGGATCGGGCGAATTGCCAAGTGATTTCGACATTTTACGTCCTAATTTATCGCGGACAATTCCGGTCAAGTACACATTTTTAAACGGAATTTGTTTTTCATATTCCAGACCTGCAATAATCATGCGCGCTACCCAGAAAAAGAGAATTTCAGGCGCAGTTACAAGATCATTAGTCGGATAATAATATTTTACATCCTTATTTTCCGGATGGCGAATACCATCGAATACCGAAATGGGCCACAACCATGAGGAAAACCATGTATCAAGTACATCTTCATCTTGTTGCAAATCGGAAATCTTCAAATTCAATTCCGGAAATTGTTTTTGTGCAGTTTCTAATGCTTTTTCGGTTGTTTCGGCAACCACCACTTCGCGATTCGGCAGATAATAAGCCGGAATACGCTGCCCCCACCACAATTGACGCGAAATACACCAGTCTTTCACGTTTTCCATCCAATGACGGTAGGTGTTTTTAAATTTCGCCGGGTAAAAATGAATGGTATCGTCCATTACCACGTCCAATGCAGGTTTTGCAAGGTTTTCCATTTTCATAAACCATTGCAAGGACAATTTCGGCTCAATCACAGCATCGGTACGTTCGGAACAGCCAACTTTATTCATATAGTCTTCCTCTTTCAGCAGAAGTCCTTTTTCTTTCAGTTCGATTGCTATTTTTTTACGAACATCAAAACGATCTTCGCCCACATAAATTTGGGCTTTTGCGTTAAGTGTACCGTTATCATTGAAGATATCAATGCTGTCGAGTTTGTATTTTAAGCCAAGGTTGTAGTCGTTGATGTCGTGCGCCGGCGTAACTTTCAGGCAACCGGTACCGAACTCTTTATCCACATATTCATCGAAAATCAAGGGAACTTCGCGATTGATTAAAGGCACGCGGACTTTTTTTCCACGCAAGTGCTGATAACGCTCATCTTCCGGATGCATACAAACGGCCGTATCGCCCATAATGGTTTCGGGGCGTGTGGTTGCAATCACAATACATTCGTCGGAATCCACCACTTGATATTTCAAATGATAGAGTTTGCTTTGAACTTCTTTGTAAATAACTTCTTCATCCGAAAGTGCAGTGAGCGCTTTCGGATCCCAGTTTACCATGCGGACACCGCGGTAAATAAGGCCTTTGTTATATAAATCGACAAAAACTTTGATTACCGATTCGTACAAATCTTCGTCCATCGTGAATTTCGTGCGTTGCCAATCGCAGGAAGCGCCGAGTTTCTTGAGTTGTTCGAGGATAATGCCGCCGTGTTTTTCTTTCCACTCCCAAGCGTGTTTGAGGAACTCGTCGCGTGTGAGATTTTTCTTATCAATCCCTTCTTCGCGTAACTTGGCTACCACTTTCGCTTCCGTAGCAATCGACGCATGGTCGGTTCCGGGTACCCAGCAAGCGTTTTTGCCCTGCATGCGGGCGCGGCGCACAAGCACATCCTGAATGGTGTTGTTAAGCATATGTCCCATATGCAAGACGCCGGTAACATTGGGCGGCGGAATAACGATGCAATAGGGTTCACGGTTATCGGGTTCGGAATGAAAATAATTTTTTTTCATCCATTGAGCATACCATTTGTCTTCAATATCTGATGGAGAATATTTTGCGGCAATTTCTTCGATCTTCACGTTGTCTGATTTTTATCGTGCAAAGATACAAAAATAATTAGGAATTAAGAATTAGGAATTAGTATTTTTTTTATACATTTGTTTTTACTTGATTTTTTGGCATTTTTTTCGTAATATTGCAGTTTATTTACAAAACTAAAAAGTTGTAAAACAACAAAAAGCATTTATGAAAGAAACGGTTATTCAGTTTTTAAAACACCGATACGTCCGCTTTGCACTTGTTGCAGCACTAAATACGGCTGTTGGTTATTTCTTTTTTGCATGTTTCACCTTTTTTGGGCTACATTATACTTTAGCCGCTTTGTTTGGCACTATTTTAAGCCTTCTATTTAATTTTAAATCGTACGGGTATTTAGTTTTTAAAAATAAATCAAACAGAATTATCCATCGCTTTTTTGCAGTATATCTACTCCTTTATTTCACAAATATTGGAGGAATTACCTTAATTGAATATTTGGGAATCGACAATATGGTAGCGGATTTTATTGCCAGCTACTTCCCTTTCATCTATGTTTATAGCATTGATCTTTCCAAATATTTGGGCGCTGCAATTATGGTTGTTCCGAATGGTTTGCTGGGATATTTATTAAACAGCCGATTTGTTTTTAATAAAAAAAATGAAGATGAAAAAAGAGTATGATTATCTGATTGTAGGAGCCGGTCTTTACGGCGCCATTTATGCACATGAAGCCACTAAAAGAGGCTTTAAATGCCTGGTTGTTGAGCAGCGCAGCCATATTGGCGGCAACGTTTTTACAGAAACAATCAAAAATATAAACGTTCATAAATACGGTGCACATATTTTCCATACATCCAATAAAAAAGTGTGGGATTATCTCAATCAATTTGTTTCTTTCAACCATTATGTCAATTCGCCTGTTGCGAATTATAAAGGCGATTTGTACAATCTGCCTTTTAATATGAACACCTTCTATCAACTATGGAAAGTGCAAACGCCTGCAGAGGCAAAGGCAAAAATTGAAGAACAAAAGAAAGCATTTTCACACATCACAGACCCCCAAAATCTTGAAGAACAAGCACTTGTTTTAGGAGGAAAAGATGTTTATGAAAAACTTGTCAAAGGCTATTCGGAGAAGCAATGGGGAATGAAAGCCACGGATATTCCGGCTTTTGTTATCCGCAGACTTCCTTTTCGATTTCGATTTGACAATAATTATTTCAATGATCCCTACCAAGGAATTCCCATCGGAGGCTATACACCTTTTTTTGAAAAACTTTTAAAAAATATAGAAGTCCGCTTAAACACAAACTTTTTGGAGCATAAAAACGAATTGCTTTCCATCGCGGATAAAGTTGTATATACCGGACCTATTGATGCATATTTCAATTTTTGTTTCGGAGAATTGGATTACCGCGGCCTCAAGTTTGATCACAAAACATTGGAAAATACAGAAGACTTCCAAGGAAATGCAGTGTTTAATTACACCGATGCCGAAACGCCTTATACCCGAATTATTGAACACAAACATTTTGAATTCGGCACACAACCCGATACCATTATCACATACGAATATCCTGCAACATGGCAAAAAGGCGACGAGCCCTATTATCCTGTAAACGACGATAAAAACACCGAACTATACAACAAGTACAAAGCCTTGGCAGATCAAGAGCCGCATATCCTTTTTGGTGGACGACTCGCCGAGTATAAGTATTATGACATGGACAAAGTGGTTGAAAAAGTATTGGAAAATTTTAATTAATTTAAACGTTTTGAAAAATCTTATCATCAAATTGTTTAATAGATACAGAAATCTGATTTTATACGGATTGATCGGCGGATTCTGCGCAGGTTTGGATTTTGCTGTATATACATTGCTCTGCAAAATAAATGTTCAGTATCTTGTTGCAAATGTTGTTGGTATTCATTGCGGAATTTTTTGCAGCTTTATTTTAAACCGGCATATAAATTTCCGGGTAAAAGATAAAATGTGGACACGATTTACTTTCTTTTATCTAATTGGCTTAATCGGTTTAGCTTTAAGCTCGGGAATGCTGTATTACATGGTTACTATGAGCAACTGGGATGAAATTTCTGCCAAATTAATCACCGTTGTTACCGTTGCTCTTGTCCAATTCTTTTTAAATAAATTGATAACTTTCAAAAAAACTATATTATCATGAGTGAAGTATTATACATTGTGATGCCGGCATATAACGAAGCCGATAATATCCGATCTGTTGTTCAACAATGGCACCCTGTTGTTGAGAAAATCGGAAACAATAGCAAGTTGGTCATTTTTAATGATGGAAGTAAGGATAATACTTACGAAAAAATGCTTGAACTTACAAAAGAATATCCTTGTTTTGTTGCAGAAACAAAGGCAAATTCCGGCCACGGATCAACTTGTTTGTATGCATATCAATATGCTATCGATCATGGTGCAGATTTTGTTTTCCAAACAGATTCCGACGGGCAAACAGACCCTAATGAGTTCTGGCTATTCTGGGAAAAACGCAACGACTACGATTTCCTTATAGGAACACGCGGCGGCCGTCAAGATGGTTTCTCCCGTGTGGTGGTTACAAAGGTACTTCGTTGGGTGGTGTTTGTTTGCTTGGGTGCTTGGGTAAAAGATGCCAACACTCCGTTCAGACTTATGAAACGTGAACAGTTGAAGGATTATCTGAATATTATTCCGAAAGATTTTTTCCTTAGCAACGTCGTAATCTCTGCTATTGCCGTGAAGAAAAAACAAAGAATTTTTTGGACACCGATCACGTTTAAGCCACGTCAAATGGGAGTAAACTCAATTAATTTCAAACGAATTATTAAAATTGGGTTTAAAGCTTTCGGCGATTTTAGGGCAATCAATAAAGAAATAAAGAAAAATCTCTAATCTTATATTTTTTATTTAAATCAATGAATAAAAAACAAAAGTATCCTGCGAGCAAAAAGAGCATTCCACCTAAAGCCGATCTCAAGCAAGTAACGAGAAAAAAATCTTCTTTGGAAACAGCTTGGGAAAAACTTGAAAAACTGAATTCTAAATTTATTTTTTGGATAAGCATTGCTGTTATCTTCTGTCTTCTTTTTTTTATGACTTCCAAGTCATGTTTGGTTGGAGACGGTGTTATTGAATATTTTTACGGAGAACAGTGTCTTGATTATTTCCTTTCCGGAAGTAAAGACACCGCTTGTTTGGATTTTGTATTTGAGGAGAACTCCTCGTATCCAAATGAGAAATATTATGGAGTTGGTTTTGACGGAACGTTTGCCGGATTGCACCGGATTTTTAAATTCGAAGATGTTTTTAGTGCGCGTTTGTATTATCTTGTATTCTGGAATATTTTTGTATTGATTTTTATAGGGTTAATCGCCAGGGAATTGGCAGGCTGGAGGTCTGCTTCTTTGGCTCTCTGGATTACCTTTTTAACACCTTTTTTCCTTGGACAAATGCTATGGAATTCCAAAGATTTGCCTCATGCGTTGGGTTTTGCAATAGGATTGTTTTTCATAATACGGTTCTTCCGAAAACTTCCTGATATTTCAATGAAGAATGCATTAGGAATCGCGGTGGGAATTGCAGTTGCCCTTAGTGTCCGGATAGGTGGGGTATTGATTGTTGCCTATTTGATTCTATTTTCATTGATTGCTTGTGTCTCAATTCTAAAAGTTTATAATTTGTTCGTCGTTAAAAATTATAAACAAATATTGAAAATTACGGGCGTTTTGATTCTGACTGCTTTCCTTGGCGTTGTTTGCGGATTATTGTTTTATCCGAATTTTTATGAAGTAGGATTTAAACATATTCTGGATGCAACAACCGTAGTAAACAAATTCCCACAACGTATTCCTTTTATTTATGGTGGCAAGATGATCGATTCATTACAGCTTCCCGCGTGGTTTTTGGTAAAGATGTTCTATATTACCACTCCTTTGTCGATCTTAATCATGCTTCATTTAGCTTTTTTTGTTGTGCTTTGGAAATATAAAAAAATCGGAATATTCAACGTTTTCATCCTCGTTTTTACTTTGATATTTCCTTTTATATACATGGCAATGGCAAAAGCAAATGTGTATGATGGATGGCGGCACGTGTTGTTCGCCTATGTTACGGCACCGGTAATAATTGCAGTTGGTTATAAGGAATTGCTGGAAATGTGGAAGTCCGTAACTCTTAAATGGCTTTTATCATCTGCAGTTGTTTTATCATTAGCTTATCTTTTTGTATGGAATGTGAAAAATACACCTTATCAATTAGTTTATTATAATGAATTTGTAGGTGGTACAAAAAAAGCATTTAAAAAATATGATTTTAACCAGTCTCAAATTGGTGGAACGCATGGAATTGACTGGGTGTTGAAGAACAATTCTCCTGACAATTATTCGGAAGAACGCCCGATGGTAGTAACCATTAATTCACCAGTATGTAAATATTACCATATTCCGGAAAAATGGCGTGGAAAAGTGGTTGTAACTGATATTTCTTTTAGAGGTTATGCTGCTACTAAATGTGATTACGCGGTGCTTATGACATTTTTTGTTAACCCTCAACAACTATCGTTTTTCTATCCGCCACGAGGAACAGTCTACAAGGAAACGGTAGATGATATCCCTATGTTTTGTGTTGTAGACAGACGAAAAGATACGGATTATTTAGGCATAGAGCTGCTTCAAGAAAATAAAATTGAAGAAGGAATGGCATATCTTGAGCAAGCATATGAATATAATCCGCGTAATTATACACTTTATTTTTGGCTGGGTTATGGTTATTACAGAACAGGGGATAATGTAAATGCAGTCAAGATGCTGGATTCATATAGGCAATTCTTTCCAACAGATCAGAATGCAAATCGGTTCCTTGGATATGCTTATTATGGCTTGCAACAATATTCCAATGCACTTGAAGCCTTTAATATTTCGTTCTCACAAGACCCGTCAGACCTGTCTGTCGCTTATCTGATGGGAGTTTGCTGGTATGAAATGAAAGATTACAACAGGGCAGAAAACTTTCTGCAACAAATTATAAATGAGAATCCTTCATTCACGGATGGAATAAATTTGCTCAGACAAGTTCAATCTGCAAAAAGATAGAGTTCGCATTTGCAATTTCGTGGAATAAATAAAACAGTGAGCAGAACATGAAAAAAAATAAAAGTATAAAGAATACACCTTTAAAGAATGTAGAAAATAAAACGATCGCAACGGAAATCGAAAAAGAGAATAATAAGAAAGCAGGCTTCCGGATATTTGTTGCAACTCTTGCTGTTATTCTTGTATCCATGCTTTTTGGGGGCCGTAACGCCGGCATGTCCGGCGACGAAGGTTATCACCTCAAACATGCCAAGGCCGTATTGGATTTTTATCGAACCTTCGGTGAAGATACCGTTGCATATACCGTCGGACCTTTGAGCAGCGCAGAAAACAGCAGGGAATACGGACAAACTCCGGATAACCTCTCCGAATTAATTGCCTCTGTATTCAACTTCGAGGACATTCTTTTTGTCCGCCACATTGTGAATATTATTTTTGGATGGCTGGGTATTTTATTCGCTTCTTTGCTGGCTTATCATATCAGTAAGAAATGGTATGCGGCCATTTTAACCGCCTTAATTCTATTTTTATCACCACGCTACCTCGGACATTCTTTTAACAACTTAAAGGATATTCCGTTTGCAGCAATGATGATGATGGGTGTTTATTATATTTCCCGTTTCCTGGATAGCTTCCCAAAACCATCTATAAAAACAATGGCAATGCTTGCTTTAAGCATTGGTTTGGCAATCGGTATACGTGTCGGCGGACTTTTGCTCATCGCCTATTTCGCTGTCTTTGCTGTTTCCTATTTGGCCTACCAATGGTTTTTGGCTTATCAAAATCAAAAAGGGAAGAAAACGCTTGCTTTATTTGGCATCGAAAAGCAATTATACAAAATGTTTTTTTATGGAATCGTTGTTTCGCTTGCCGGATATCTCATTGCCGTTCTTATTTGGCCGTATGCACTGGTATCTCCAATTTCCAACGTATATACAGCTTTTTCCAAAATGTCTCATTTCGAAATCTCCATTCGTCAAAATTTCGAAGGCATTATGCAGTGGTCTTCCGGACTACCATGGTATTATACGCCTAAATTTATTTTGATTACCATTCCAATTGCTGTGATTGTTGGTGTAATTCTTTATTTTTTCACAGGCGGATTAAAAAAAGAAAAACGCTTTACCACATTTTTACTTTATTTTGCATTTATTTTTCCAATTTTTTGGATTACATACACAAAAGCAAACGTTTACGGCGGTTGGAGACACTCTCTTTTCGCATATCCTCCCATGGCAGCAGCGGCAGCGTTGGGATTCAGCGGTCTTATTGACTTGGCAAAAAATAAATATCTGAAAATTATTTTTATAGCTCTTCCTTTTATTTTATTGATAAAACCGCTCATTCATATTGTAAAAAATCATCCTTACGAATATGTTTATTTCAATGAACTCATCGGCGGAATAAAAGGTGCATATGGCAATTATGAAATGGATTATTACTATCATTCCACTCGAGAAGCATCGGAATGGATTCTTAAAAATGCCGACCGCTCGCATTTGAAACCGGGCGAAAAAATAAAAGTCGTATCGTGGCATACGGCATCTGTCGAATATTTTTTCAGAAAAGACACTGCCGATTTTAAAATCGATTTCTCCCGCTGGTATGAACGCGGAAACAACGATTGGGATTACGCAATTTTCACTATCACCGGAATGAATCCGGGCTTGATAAAAAACAGACAGGCATTCCCACCAAAAAACACAGATTATCAGATAAAAGTGGATGGATATCCGATTTGTATTGTGTTGAAACGTACGGATAAATCCGATTTTTATGGCTCCGAAGCGTTGAAAAGAAACGATGTCGAAACAGCCAAAGCCTATCTGCGCAAAGCCTTGGAAGTTGATCCGAATAATGAACAGGCTATTGAAAACCTGATTCAGGTTTATACATACACGCAGCAAATGGACAGCGTGGCTTATCTGGTCAACCATTGGATTTCCGTAGATCCGACAAACACAAGTGCATTGTATCAAAAAGCCAATTTGTATTATATGGCCGGCGATTTTAAAAATGCAATTATGGCCGGACAAATGATTTCGAAATACAATTCGGGAGATATTTCCGGACTTTGGATTGTCGCCAATGCCCAAGTACAAATGAATGATTTGCAAGGTGCCATGGATAATCTGAATACCATTTTACAAACTCGCGGCGACTTCAAACCCGCTTATATGCTGATGGCGCAAATCTATCAGAAAGTAGGCAACAACGAACAGGCGCAACAAATCATTCAAGCAGCACAACAGTTACCGTAAAAGTTTACGACGTTTGAGAAGTTTGAATGGTTTAAATTGTTTGATCTTCTCAAACTTTCCAAACTTCTCAAATTTTCCAAACTAATGAAAACCGATATCCAATCATTATATCAAATATATCTAAAACATCCTATTATTTCGACGGATTCCCGGGCTTTGCAGAAAGATTCCATCTTTTTTGCACTCAAAGGCGAAAATTTCGATGCTCACCGTTTTGTGCATCAAGCCTTGGAAGACGGCTGTGCTTACGCGGTTATCGACAATCCGGATTTTCATGAAAATGAAAAAACATTATTGGTCGACGATGTTTTGAAAGCCTTGCAGGAGTTGGCAAAAACACATCGCGAACAGCAAAATATTCCATTCATAGGAATTACCGGCACCAATGGAAAAACAACTACCAAAGAACTGATTCACGCTGTTCTTTCCACCAAATATAAAGTGCACGCCACAAAAGGAAACCTCAACAACCACATCGGTGTTCCGCTAACGTTGCTATCGATGCCAAAAGATACGGAAATTGCGATTATTGAAATGGGTGCCAATCATGCCGGCGAAATCGGCGAACTTTGTCAAATCTCAATGCCCACACACGGCATCATTACCAACATCGGAAAAGCCCATTTGGAAGGATTTGGCGACGAAGCTACCATTATCAAAACCAAAGCGGATTTATACAAAAGCGTGGCTTCACGAAACGGAACTATTTTTGTAAATGCAGACAACCCTTTGTTGATGCAGATTTCCGAAGGAATCACTCGAACAACTTATGGAAGCACACATGGCGATGTTGTAGGAACTCCGGATAAAAATAATATTTTTGTCGATTTTACAATTGAAAACAGTACCATTCATTCGCAATTAGCCGGCTTGTATAATTTCGAAAACCTTCTTGCCGCCGCTTGTATCGGCAGATTTTTCAATGTCCCTCTCGAGCTTGTCAAAAAAGGAATTGAAAACTACACGCCGCAAAATAACCGTTCGCAAGTAATCCAAAGCGGAAGCAATACAATTGTGATGGATGCCTACAACGCCAACCCATCCAGCATGCGTGCTGCCATTGAAAACTTTGCGGAAATCCGCGCGGACAACAAATGGCTTATTTTGGGCGATATGCTCGAACTTGGCGATTATAGCGACTTTGAGCATAAACACGTTTTAGAAATTTTACAAAAATACGAACTAAAAAATGTAGTTTTGGTGGGAGAACATTTTCAGAAAATTGCATCAGAAAATCTTCACGCTTTCGCGAAAACAGAAGATGCAAAATCCTACATTCAATCATTAAATATCAAAAACGCACATATTCTAATTAAAGGCTCCCGCGGCATCAAATTAGAAACATTATTAGACATTTTTTAACTTTTCATTTTTAACTTAAAATGCATTTCTCTGTTCTCGGTATGATGTCCGGCACCTCGCTCGATGGCGTGGATTTGGCTTTTTGTAATTTCATTTTTGAAAACAATCAATGGAAATTCGAAATTGTAAAAGCCGAAACCATCCCCTATACTGCCGAATGGAAAAAACGCTTGCAAACTGCTACCCAAATTTCAGGATTGGAGTTGTCTTTACTCAATGTCGAATACGGACGTTTGATTGGAAATTGGTGCAAAGATTTCTTACAGAAAAACAATTTAAAACCGGATTTTATTTCGTCTCACGGACACACTATTTTCCATCAACCCGAACGCAATTTCACGTTGCAAATTGGAGACGGTGCGGCAATTGCAGCTGTTTCCGGCATCAAAACCATCAATCAATTCCGCAATACCGATGTGGCATTGGGCGGACAAGGCGCGCCTTTAGTTCCAATCGGCGATAAAATGCTTTTTGCAGATTATGATTTCTGTTTGAATTTAGGCGGAATTGCCAATATTTCGTATTTCGAAAATGACACTCGAAAAGCGTTTGATATTTCGCCGTGCAACATGGCTTTGAATCACATTATTTCTCGCCAAGGAAAAGCGTTTGATAGCGAAGGTCAAACAGCGCACAGCGGACAAATCATTCCGGAAGTTTTAGAGCAGATGAATGCCTTGGATTTTTATGCAAAAACCCCTCCGAAAACTCTCGGTATTGAATGGTTTGAGCAATATTTCAAAGTTTTGCTTTCTGAAAAATTTCCTGTTGAAGATTTACTTCGCACAAGCGTTGAACATATCGCCATTCAAATTGCAAATTGTATCAATCCGTATCACAAAAACACCGTTTTAACAACCGGCGGCGGAACTTTAAACAGATTTTTAATTGAACGCATACAAGCCAATTGCAATGCGAAAATCATTGTACCCAACAAACAAATTATCGATTATAAAGAAGCCTTGATTTTTGCTTTTCTCGGTGTCTTAAGAATATTGGAACAACCCAACTGCTTGCAAAGCGTAACAGGAGCCTGCAAAGACAATATCGGCGGTGCGATTTATATTTAGTGAGTTCTCTCTTCCGTCATTTTGTCCACCACCGCTGCGCAGCAAGCGTCGCCGGTAATATTGAGTACGGTGCGCGCCATATCGAACAAACGATCTACGGCAAATAACAACGGAATGCCGTCCAGCGGAATTCCGCCCGCAATGAAAACGGCAAACAGCGTGAACGTTGGTCCAGGAACTCCAGCTTGACCAATTGCACTGATAACCGAAGTAGCCACAATGGCAATGTAAGCGCCTGTTGTCAGCTCCATCCCGTAGAATTGAGCAAAGAAAATCGCCGCCAAGACGTAGTAAATCACATTTCCGGTCATGTTCAGCGTTGCGCCAAGCGGCAAAACAAAGCCCACACTCTCTTTGCGCATCTTCAAATCTTCTTCGCAAACCTCCATATTCACTGCCAATGTGGCCATTGATGATGAGGTGGAAAACGCCACCGATTGCGGTTTAAGCATGTGTCTAAAAAAATCCGTAATCCGGATATTCGACAGGAATTTGATACATAGCGGATACACCACCAATCCGATAATCAAAATACAAATAATATCGAGCCAAAGCAGGTTCAGAAGTTTTTCGAAAATTTCAAAGCCCAGAGTTCCGATAGCATCCGCCATGAGGCCGAAAACGCCAAACGGCGCAACATACATCACAACGCGGATGCACCAAATGAGGGCATCCAGCATACCATCCAAAAAAGTTGTTACAACCTGCTTTTTTTCATCCGCAATGGTGCCTATTCCAAAGCCAAGAAACAAGGAAAAAAAGATAATTTGGATAATGTTTCCTTGAATCAGTGCAACAAAAGGATTTACCGGAATAAAACCGAGTATTGAATCCCAAAAACCCATACTGGGAACTGTAGGCGCCGGAGCGTCCGACTGAAATGCTTCTACTAAATTGGCAGGAATTCCTGTGCCCGGTTCGAAAACGATGCCGAGAAACGCCGCAAGTCCGCCCGAAAGAAAAGAGGTAATCGCAATAAACAAAAAAGTAATGATCGCCACTTTGCCCGCTTTCCGGCTTGCGCCAAGCGAAATAGCGCCGGTAATGATCGATACTAAAATCAACGGAACAACCAACATCTTGATCATTTGCATGAAAAGACTGCCCAAAGGCGCAAACATTGAAGCCTTTTCACCCATCAAAAAACCGGCCAAACAACCGATAATCATTGCTGCGATAATCCAGAACCCGATATCTGTAAAAATCTTTTTAGATGTTTGTTTCATACCATTTTTTTTCGCAAATATACAAAAAAAAGATCGTAAAACCGTAAGACGTGTAAGATGGTAAGATTTTTTCACAATTTTACAGGTCTGATAGTCATTATCAAGTTGAAAATTTACAAAAATATTGAATATTATTGGAAAAATCGTACCTTTGTTGAAAAATTTTCAATAGCAAATTATCATGAACACAAATAAAATTATCAACATCAAGCCCGGCATCGACTGGGTGGGCATTTGCGATACCAATATCAAACGTTTTGATATTGTAATGACCACAGAATACGGAACCACGTATAATTCCTATTTTATCAATGCCGATAAAAAAACGGTTATCGAAACGGCCAAACTCAAGTTCTGGGACGAATACCTCAACAAACTCAAGCAAGTTTGCAATCCGTCCGAAATCGAGTATATTGTAGTAAATCATACCGAGCCCGACCACACAGGAAGTATTTTGGAATTGATTAAACTTGCACCAAATGCTACTGTTGTCGGAAGCGGAAATGCCATTCGCTACTTAGAAAATATTCTGAATGTTCCATTCAAATCGCAAGTGGTTAAAGATGGCGACACGCTTTCGCTCGGCAATAAAAACCTCCGCTTTATCGGTGCGCCCAACCTCCATTGGCCCGATTCCATGTATTCGTACTTGGAAGAAGACAAAATTCTTTTTACGTGCGATTCGTTTGGCGCGCATTTCGCCATCGAAACCATGTTTGAAGATACGGCACCGAATTACGACGACGCTTTCAAATATTATTTCGATGTTATTTTGCGCCCGTTCAGCCGTTTCATGCTGAAAGCGATTGAAAAAATCCGCCCGCTTGAAATCGATTTGATTTGTACCGGACATGGCCCCGTTTTACGAAAAAATCTGAAAAAATATATTGATTTATCCGAACAATGGTCGAGCGAATTTGTAACGCTTCCGCAGAAAAACAAAGTGCTCGTTGCTTACGTTTCCGCTTACGGATATACCGCCGAAGTGGCGCAAAAAATTACCGACGGCCTGCGTTCTGAAGGCATTGAAGTAGATTTATGCGACATTGAAACGATGCCGCTTGATGAGCTTGGCGCGAAAATCGAACAGGCAAACGCTTATATCTTCGGATCGCCAACCATCAATCAAAACACACTTTTGCAAATTTACCAATGTTTTGCATTGATGACGCCTTTGCGCGACCGCGGTAAACTCGCAGGTACATTCGGCTCCTACGGCTGGAGCGGCGAAGCCACCAAGATCATCGAAGCAAATTTCACAGTGAATAAATTCAAATTTTTCGAAACGCCGCTCACGCATTTCTTCCGCCCCGATGCGGAACACTTGCAAAAAGCGCTGGAATATGGCCAACGTTTTGCAAAAACAATGAATGAAATGAACAATAATTAATCTCATTTGTTTATTTGCTAAAAGCTGAAAATATTAAAATCAATTTTTAGCGTTTAAACGATTTAATATTAACAAAATATGAAAAAGTACAGTTTTTTATTGGTAGCGATTGGAATTTTGGCGCTATCAAGCGGATGTAGAAAAGATCCATACAACATGTCGGATGAAGATGCTATTGTTTACAAAACCAATGCAGTAAAGAATCTGGATTATAAAACTAAAACCACTTTTTGGATCTCAGATACTGTTTTTGTTCTTGACGGCGGCGGCGGCGACATTGTAAAAACCAAGCAAAAAGCCAACAATACCGATCAACAAGCCATCAACTATTTAAGTCAAAAAATGGCTGCCCTTGGCTATGAGCCGGCTAACACGACAGATACAAGCGTACGCCCCGATATGGCATTAACCATTACAAAAGCAAGTATTATCAGCAGTACTTATTATTATTGGAATTATTGGGGATACGATTGGTACTATTGGTATTGGTACGGGCCTTATTATTCTCCTTACTATTTTGTTTCATATACAAATACGTATCTGTACACCATTACGATGATGGATCCGAAAAACACAAATCCGACGCCCGAAAATCCGAACATCATCTGGAATGCAATGATGGGTAGCGGGGAAACGAATATTTTCCAAATCGGAGAAATTACAAAGTTCATTGATCAAGCATTTGCACAATCTACATATCTGAATAAAAACGCTCGTTAACCGAATAAAAGATAGAAAGAATTATGAAAAAGATTAGACATATCCTTATCATGCTGGTAGCATTGTGCGGATTTACAAACATACAAGCTCAGGAAGGAAACATCCAAGTCAACTATAACGTCGGACTTCCTGTTGGGGACTTCAAAGATTATGTTGGAAAAGCAAGTTGGAACGGCTTCGATTTCCGCATCGGTTATGCCGTTTTAGACGAACTCGAAATCGGCGTACGTTTTGCTTATCAAGATTTTTACGAACGTAAAGACCGTGCAACTTATTACGACAATACAAATCCTCGAAACGCTGTAAATGCAGTAATCACGCGCTCCATTCAATCCATGCCGTTTATGTTCTACGGACAATATAACTTGGAATTATCCAAACAATTGATGATATACGGCGGCGTTGGATTAGGTGCAAACTTTGTATTTAATGAAGAATTGTATGGCGAATTTTCGTCCATTGACAACAAAACATCTTTCATGCTGGCGCCTGAAATTGGTGCTCGTTATGCGCTCACCGATTATGTTTCTTTCAACCTCGGCTTGAATTATTCTCATACATTTTATGACGGTTTAGGAACCGGAGCTATGGGATTTTTCCAACCAGTAGCCGGTTTTACATTTAAGTATTAAGATATTTTTTAATATAAATCACAAAGACTAAACCTAACAGGTCTCGTAGACCTGTTAGGTTTTTTTATATAAAAAAACTGAAAGAATTAATTTTCTTGAGAAACTGTTTAAAAAATTAAACAAAAGTTCTTTTTCGACAGGATTAACATGTTTTTTATTTTTCCGAAGGCAAAATCATCCTGTAAATCTTGTTAATCCTGTCGAAAATTATAAATTTAAACAGTGCTAAATTGAAATTTATTAAAAAAATCCATATCTTTGCACAAAATTTAAAGCTCCGATTTGAATTCCTGGATCAATAATATAGCGAACAAGAAATTTTTCGACCCGAATGTTTTTCAACCGAAACTCCTTACAACGTTGAAAAACTACAACCGCGCGCAATTTCAAAAAGATTTGGTGGCCGGGATTATTGTGGGAATCGTTGCACTGCCGTTAGCAATCGCTTATGGTATTGCTTCCGGAGTTACACCCGAGCAAGGTTTGCTGACCTCCATCATTGCCGGATTTTTCATCTCGGCATTAGGCGGAAGCCGCGTACAAATCGGCGGTTCTTCGGCCGCAGCTATTGTCATTATCAGCGGCGTAGTTGCAACCACCGGAATGAGCGGTTTGATGGCCGTAACCATCCTCGCAGGGGTGATGCTGGTACTGATGGGCTTGCTCAAATTGGGCGACATCATTAAATTTATGCCCTATCCCGTTGTTGTTGGATTTACGACAGGGATTGCCTTGGTGATTTTTTCCTTGCAAATTAATGATCTTTTCGGTTTGCAAATTTATAATGTGCCTAGCGAATTTCACGAAAAATGGATGAGCTATTTTCACAATGCACATAAAATCAATTACTATGCAACAGCTATTGGAATAGGATCAATACTACTTGCTTTATATTGGCCGAAAGTTAACAAAACCATTCCCGGAACATTGATTGCCATTGTTTTAACAACCGTAGTGGTTGCTATTTTCAAATTACCGGTAGAAACCATCGGCAGCCGCTTCGGCGATATCGATAGTAGCATTCCTAAACCGGAAATTCCGCCTTTCGATTTTCATTCGTTCCGCACGTTGATACCAACAGCTTTTTCGCTTGCACTGTTAATTGCCATTGAATCATTACTTTCCGCGATGGTGGCCGATGGCGCCATTGGCGGCAAACACCGTTCAAATACCGAATTGATCGGACAAGGTGTTGCCAATATTGTTGCACCTCTATTCGGCGGTATTCCCGCTTCCGGTGCGCTTGCGCGAACGATGACCAACATCAAGAACGGCGGACGTACGCCCATTGCCGGAATTGTGCATACCGTGGTTTTACTGCTGATTTTATTGATTTTTGCACGTTGGACGAAATTAATTCCCATGTCATGCTTGGCCGGAATCTTGGTTGTTGTGGCTTATAACATGAGCGAATGGCGTTCGTTTGTTGCGATTTTCAAGAATTCACGCGATGAAATGGCTGTTTTGGTGGCAACATTCCTTTTAACGGTTGTTTTTGACCTTACGGTTGCCTTGCAAGTCGGCATCTTGCTTGCGTTGTTTCTCTTTGTTCGCCGCGTTTCAAAAACCGTTGACATTCAGGTGGTGAAAGATGAAATCGACAGCGGCGATTATTCCGATGATCCGGGCGACAACCTCCATTTGCCGAAAGGTGTAGATGTATTTGAAATTGACGGACCGTTCTTTTTCGGCATTGCGAATAAATTTGAAGAAGCCTATAAACAGGTACAAAAACCGCCGAAAGTGCGTATTATCCGCATGCGAAAAGTGCCGTTTTTGGACACGACCGGCGTAAAAAATCTAACTGCTTTCTACAAACAATGTAAAGCCGATAAAACACAAATCATCCTTTCGGGCGTAAGCGATTCCGTACTTGAAGAACTCAAAAAAGGCGGCCTTTTCGACCTCATCGGCGCCGAAAATATTTTCGACCAAATCGAAGATGCGGTGCATCGGGCAGAAGAATTGGTAGCGTAACCCCCCTCTTATTCGATCCTATTTTTTGTCATTTTTTTGATTTTTCAGATCCGATTTTTTGGAAAATATTTTATTTTCAGCCGTTCTTTTTTGCATTTTTTTATTATCTTTGTAAAAAATGCATTCAAAATGACTTACATTAAGCGAAATATTGATCAAGAACTTTCCAAGTGGAAAGTGTCACTGGAAAGAAAGCCCATTTTGCTTCGAGGCGCTCGTCAAGTTGGTAAATCTTCAACAGTGAAAGAGCTTGGAAAGCAATTCAAGTATTTTTTGGAAGTAAATTTTGACGAAAAGCCAGATGTTAAGGTGGTTTTTGAAAAAGATTTGACTCCTCAACGTATTTGTGAAGAATTATCTTCGATTTATGGCATTCCTATCATTTCTGGGGAAACTTTATTATTTTTGGATGAGACACAAGGCTGCCTCCCCGCTATTTCTTCTTTGCGCTATTTTTATGAAAAAATGCCTGAATTACACGTAATTGCTGCAGGCTCGTTGCTGGAATTTGCATTGGGGGAGTTGCCTTCTTTTGGTGTAGGGCGTGTTCGCTCTTTGTTTCTCTACCCTTTCTCATTCGACGAATACCTGCGGGCAATAGGCGCAGGACTTTTAGCAGATGCTCTCCTAAAAGCAAGACCGGAAGCCGCTTGGGGGGAAGCTGTTCATAAAAAATGCATGGAGCACTTGGTGAGATTCATTTCAATCGGAGGCATGCCGGAAGTGGTGGCTGCATATGCAAATGGTAGATCTTTATTGGATTGTCAGCAAATTTTGGACGATTTAATACTTTCTTTGTACGACGACTTCGCGAAATATAAAAAACGTGTTCCCGTTTCGAGATTAAGGGAGGTTTTTAAATCGGTAATTGAACAAACAGGAAGCAAATTCATATATTCAAAAGTTGAAAATTGTGAAAACCAGAAACAAGTAAAAGAAAGTTTGGAATTGTTAGAACTTGCAGGCATTATTTATCCCGTCGTTCATTCGTCGTCAAACGGAATTCCGTTAGGCGCAGAAATAAACCCCAAACTAAAGAAATATTTAATTCTTGATACCGGTATTTTTCAACGATTTCTCAAACTGAATATTGGAGATATTTTGATAAGCAATACGTTGGAACAGGTAAACAAAGGCGCTATTGCCGAACTTTTTGCAGGATTGGAAATGATTAAATCTGCGCCATCCAATAATCCAATGGAATTATACTATTGGCACCGCGAAAAGAAAGGAAGTGAAGCGGAAGTGGATTATGTTATACAAGAGAAAGCGAATATTATTCCTGTTGAAATAAAATCAGGGACAAAAGGAAGCATGCAAAGCCTGTTTCGCTTTTTAGAAGAGAAAAATACTCCTTACGGCATTCGTTCGTCACTGGAAAATTTCGGGGTTTTCAACAAAATAAAAATAATCCCCTTATACGCTATTTCTTCTATTATTCAGAAATAGAGAATAAGCTATACCTCATTACGTAAGTTCAATCTACGGATGTTAATCCGACGGTTTTTTATTGCTATTTTCAAGAAAAATCCGTACATTTGTTTTCTTAAAAAACTTTGATTTATTCAACGAAAATCAAGAATTATGGAAAACAAACTTCAGGATTTGACGGAGAAACTCTATCGTGATGGGCTTTCTAAAGGTCAACAGGAAGGCGAAGCGCTTTTAGCGAAAGCGAAAGAAGATGCGCAGGAAATAGTGGATAACGCTCAAAAACAAGCGGTGAAAATCCTCGAAGACGCCCGTAAAGACGCCGAAACCTTGAAACGAAATACGGAAGCCGAACTTAAAATGACGGCTCGCCAGACATTGGTAGCAAGCAAACAAGCCATTGAAAATGCAATTGTATCCAAAACCGTTAATGCTCAAATGGCGCAAGCCTTTGATGATGTCGCTTTCGTGAAAGATTTAGTACAAACGGCCGTTAAACAATTTAATCCGAACGCTCAAGGCGGATATGATGTGGATGTGATTCTTCCGCAAAATAAAAAAGACGATTTTCTTAAACTTATTGAAAATACGGCTTCCAAGGAAATTGAAAAAGGCGTGGACGTGCGTTTCGACAGAGGCATCAAGTCCGGGTTTAAAATTGGAAAACACGGCGAAGGCTACATGATTACCTTTACCGAACAGGATTTTGCAAATCTGTTTCGCGAACATCTCCGTTCGAATATTGTAGAATTATTGTTTGGAAAGGAATAGCGATGTCTGCACGTAAATACTTTTATTTAGTTGCAGGACTGCCCGATTTGGTATTCGACGGCCATGAAGCCAAGCATATCCAATGGAATACGTTGTTGCACGACATCAAACAAACGCTACATCCAAAAGATCGCATGTTTGTGGATGAATTGTTTAGTATTTACGATTTTCAAAACTTGATTTTTTTACTTCAAAATCGTTCGGATCGCTTTATCAACAAAGGGAATTACGATTATGAACAATTGTCGGAAGGTTTGCAGGATGTAAGCAAACTGCCCACTCATTTATCCGAGATTATAGAGATTTTCCGTGCACAAGAAGAAGAAAACGAAGATGAAGATTTAAAAGAAGAATTCGAAAAATATAAAATACCTTCCGAAGATTCCGAAACAAAAATGGATTTGGAACTTTTGGTTTGGCAGCGGTTTTATGAATTTGCAGGGAAATCCGAAAACGATTTTATCCGCCGCTGGTACGAATTTCACCGCATGCTGAAAAACGTTCAAAGTGCCGTAATGGCGCATAAAATGAATGTTCCCGTGAAAGAACATTTAATCGGAAATGCAGAAGAGATCGAAACTTTTTTGCATTCGAACAATGGTGATTTTGGTTTGCGAAAAGAAATTCCGCTCGGCGAAGAAATCTTTACCATTTTAGATTCGGAAAATATCTACGACCGCGAATTTCGTTTCGACGCATTGCGCTGGAAATATGCCGATGAATTAAGTTTTTTCAATAATTTCGATATTACGGTAATATTGAATTTTTTGATAAAAATAGATATTTTGGAACGCTGGCAGCACCTTGACAAAGTCAAAGGCCGCCAGTTGTTAGACCAAATGATGAAAGAATTAAGTAAAAAACCGGAAACGTTTAATTGATACACGATGTAAAATGCGCCTCCTCGTACATCTTACATCGTATATCGTACATAAAAATATGAAAACACAAGGCAAAGTAGTAGGAATTATTTCAAACTTAGTGATTATCCAAGCCGACGGCCCTGTTTCGCAAAACGAAATCTGCTATGTTTCGTGCGGCGGCGATCAGCTGATGGCGGAAGTCATTAAAATTGTCGGCGACAAAGCATACGCGCAGGTTTTCGAAAACACACGCGGCTTGAAAGTTGGCGAAAACGCTATATTCGAAGGCCATATGCTTGAAATTACGTTGGGGCCAGGTTTGCTTTCGCGAAATTTCGACGGACTGCAAAACGACCTTGAGCAAATGCAGGACGTTTTTTTGAAACGCGGAGCGAAAACCATTGCCTTGGATCCTGATAAAAAATGGATGTTTAAGCCGCTTGCAAATGTTGGCGAAACCGTACAGGCTACTCATTGGCTCGGCGAAGTCAAAGAAAATTGGTTGGTGCATAAAATCATGGTGCCGTTCAAATTTTCCGCATCTTATACCTTGAAATGGCTTGCGCCTGAAGGCGAATACACGGTGAACGATAAGATTGCCGTGATTGCGGACGATGAAAATAACGAATACGAAATTACCATGTCGCAACGCTGGCCTGTGAAAATGGCGGTTACGGCATATAAGGAAAAACCGCGTCCGTCGAAAGTCATGGAAACCGGCGTGCGTGTGATTGATACGTTTAACCCCATTGCCGAAGGAGGCACCGGCTTTATTCCCGGCCCGTTCGGTTGTGGAAAAACGGTGTTGCAGCACAGTTTGTCGAAACAAGCTGATGCCGATGTAATCATCATGGCAGCGTGCGGCGAACGTGCGAATGAAGTGGTCGAAATTTTTGCGGAATTTCCGCATTTGGATGATCCGCGTTCCGGACGTAAATTGATGGAACGTACAACAATCATCTGCAACACGTCAAACATGCCTGTTGCGGCGCGTGAAGCCTCTGTTTACACAGCGATGACGATTGGCGAATATTACCGTTCGATGGGATTGAAAGTGCTGTTACTTGCTGATTCCACTTCGCGTTGGGCACAGGCTTTGCGCGAAATGTCGAACCGCTTGGAAGAACTCCCCGGCGCCGATGCGTTTCCGATGGACTTGCCGGCGATTATCTCGAACTTCTACGCTCGTGCAGGATTTGTGCATTTAAACAACGGTCAAACCGGCTCCATTACCTTTATTGGTACGGTTTCTCCGGCAGGAGGAAACCTGAAAGAACCCGTAACCGAATCGACCAAAAAAGCGGCGCGCTGTTTTTACGCCTTGGCGCAAGGACGTGCGGACAGCAAGCGTTATCCGGCCATTGATCCGGTGGATAGTTATTCAAAATATCTGGAATATCCCGAAATTATTGATTATTTAAAGCAAAAAATTCATCCGGAATGGGTGGATTTGGTGTTGGAAGGTAAAAATATTGTGCTTCGCGGAAAAGAAGTGAAAGAGCAAATCAATATCCTTGGGGATGACGGTGTGCCGATTGATTTTCACGATCGTTTCTGGAAATCGGAACTTATCGACTTTGTGATTTTGCAACAAGATGCATTCGACAAAATCGACGCATCCACGCCTTTCAACCGCCAACAGTACATGTACGAAAAAGTAATTGATATTTGCAAAACGAATTTCGAATTTAACGATTTTGAACATTGTCAGAATTTCTACAAAAAACTAATTAATATTTGCAAACAGCTGAATTATTCGGAGTTTAAATCGGAATCATTTGCGAATTACGAGAAAGAGTTGAATAGCGTTATTGAGGAATCAAAAGCATAAATAGTAGAGATGAGAGATGAGTGAGCTACGCTAAAAATCATCACTCAGCACTCATAATTCATAAGTAAAAAAACATGAATACAAAGGCATTTCAAAAAATATACACCAAAATCGACGGCGTTACCAAAGCCACGATCAACATCAAAGCGAGCGGCGTTGCAAATGACGAGCTGGCCATGGTGGGCGGCCGTTTGGCACAGGTGGTAAAGATCAACGGCGACAATGTTACGTTGCAGGTTTTTGCCGGAACAGAAGGCATCGCAACCAATACGGAAGTTACGTTTTTAGGCGAAGCGCCCGCATTGAATGTGAGCGACGATTTATCCGGACGTTTTTTCAATGCTTACGGAAACCCGATTGACAACGGTCCGCAAGTAGATGGCGAACGCCGTGAGATTGGCGGCCCGTCCGTAAATCCGTTTCGCCGCAAACAGCCGTCGCAGTTTATCCCCACGGGCATTGCGGGAATTGACTTGAATAATGCGCTTGTTTCCGGACAGAAAATTCCGTTTTTTGCCGATCCCGATCAACCCTACAACCAAGTAATGGCCATGGTTGCGTTGCGTGCAAAAGTAGATAAAATCATCCTTGGCGGGATGGGCATGAGTAACGATGATTATTTGTATTATAAAAAATCGTTTGAAAATGCCGGTGCACTTGACCGTATTATTTGTTTTATGAATACCACCGAAAATCCGCCGGTAGAGCGGCTTTTGATTCCAGACATGGCGCTTACTGCTGCCGAATATTTTGCGGTGGATAAAGGAGAAAAAGTTTTGGTATTGCTTACGGATATGACGCTTTACGCGGATGCGCTGAGCATCGTTTCCAATCGTATGGACCAAATTCCGTCGAAAGACAGCATGCCCGGCTCCTTGTATTCCGATCTCGCAAAGATCTACGAAAAAGCCGTGGAATTGCCAAATGGCGGATCAATTACCATTATTTCGGTAACCACATTAAGCGGCGGCGATATTACGCACGCCATCCCCGATAATACCGGTTATATAACCGAAGGACAGTTGTTTTTGCGTGCCGATACCGACACCGGAAAAGTGATTGTAGACCCGTTCCGCAGCTTGTCGCGCTTAAAACAATTGGTAATTGGTAAACAAACGCGCGAAGATCATCCGCAAGTGATGAACGCTGCTATTCGTTTATACGCTGACGCGGCCAATGCGAAAACCAAATTGGAAAACGGTTTCGAGCTTTCCGATTATGATACGCGCGCCCTCGCTTTCGCGAAAGAGTACGCCGAATCGCTATTGGCAATTGATGTAAACATCGACACAAACGAAATGCTCGACACGGCCTGGAGTTTGTTTAAAACCTATTTTGACAAAAACGAAGTGTCGATTAAAAATGAACTGGTAGAAAAATACTGGAAATAGTGGCTATTACCTTCCAATATAACAAAACTTCGCTCAACGCCCTCGATCGGCAGTTGAAGATACGCGAACGCGCTTTGCCTACCATTAAGAGCAAAGAGTCGGCTTTACGCGCGGAAGTGAAGCGTGCCAAAAACGAAGCCGAACGTTTGCAAATTAAACTGCAAGACCAAATGCAGGCTTACGACTATGTGCACGCGCTTTGGAATGAATTCGATCCGGCGTTGATTGCGGTAAAAGATATTGAAATTAATACAACCAAAATTGCCGGCGTGCCTATTCCTGTTTTAGGAAACTTGATTTTTGAAGAAAAACAATTCCGTTTATACAGCGAGCCATTTTGGGTTCCGCAAGGAATTAAAATCTTAAAAGAACTTGCAAAGACAGGTATCGAAAGCGAGTTTTATTACGAGAAAATGCGTTTGCTCGATCATGCGCGCCGTAAAACTACGCAGAAAGTAAATTTGTATGAAAAAGTACAGATCCCCGGATATCAGGAAGCTATTCGTAAAATCAAGCGTTTTATGGAAGATGAAGATAATTTGTCGAAGGCTTCGCAGAAAATTGTAAAAAAACGACAACAGGAGGACGAGCAATGATTGTGAAAATGTCGAAATACCTGTTTGTATGCTACTACAACGATTTCGATCCGTTTTTGGAACGCTTGCAAACGTTGGGAATCGTTGACGTCGAAAGCCGCAACGTGACTCTCAGCAAACGCGAAAAACAAAAACTGCATTGGCTGAAATTGTACAAAGAATGTATTTCCGAACTTTCCGTATTGAAAAAACAACGCGGCATCCGGACGAAAACCATTCATCGGAAGCCTGTTTTCATGGTGCATGAATATCTGCGTTTGAAAAAAGAACGTGCCGCGCGTGAAATGGAGTTGAAACGTTTGCAGAAAACAAATGCGGAATTTGAAGTTTGGGGCAACTATGATCCCAAAACCCTCGAACAATTGCGCAAAGCCGGCTTGTATTTGCACTTTTTTGTTTGCGACCGCGCCCGTTTTTCGGACGAATGGACGAAAAACTATCCGGTTGAAATTATTCATGAAGATGCCCGGAATAAATATTTTATATTGATCGCTTCCGCGGAAGAGCCCATTGCAATTGATGCGGTGGAACTATTTTTGCCCGAACAATCGCATGCCGAACGTTTGGAAAAAGTGGAATCTTTGAGCCGTTTAATTGCAATCATCAATGAAAAACTAATTGCATTATCCGCTTACGTAAAGCTAATTGAAGCGGACTTGAAGAAACTCGAAAGTGCAGCGCATTTCGACCGCATTACTACGCATGCCGATGCTGCTGCCGAAGACAAGGTGCGGATTCTAACCGGATATGTTCCCGAAGCGGAAGAACCAAAAATGCTCGCCGGACTGAAATCTGCCGATGTGTATTATGAAAAACAAACAATTGAAGCGGAAGACGATGTGCCTATCGAATTAAAAAATAATCGATTTGCAAAAAACTTCGAATTTATCACCAAGTTATTTGCATTGCCCGCCTACCGCGAATTGGATTTAACGCCGTTTTTCGCGCCGTTTTTCATGATGTTTTTCGGTTTCTGTTTGGGCGATGCGGGTTATGGAATTTTAATCATTATCGGCGCTGTTTTTGCAAAATTCAAACTGAAAAAAGATTTGCAATCGTTTGCAAATCTGGCGCTGTATTTCGGATTGGCAACCATTGTTTTCGGTTTGCTTTCCGGAACGTTCCTCGGCATTTCGCTTGTGGAAGTTCCCGCTTTGGCGAAATTCAAAAACTATTTTTTCGATCAAAACAACATGATGGCGCTTGCTTTCGGCCTCGGAGCCGTGCAGGTTGTGTTCGGGATGGGAGTGAATATTACCAATATCATCATCCGGAAAAATTGGAAATATGCAGTTGGAAACATCGGCTGGATGGTGTTTTTGCTAAGTGCCGCCGCGTGTTTCGGACTGCCGATGTTAAATATTCTCTTGCCTCAATTGGTGATTTATATTTTACAGGGATTCATGGGAATCGGCCTGTTGTCGGCTTTTTTCTACAACAATCCCGACAACAATATTTTTACCAATTTCGGTTTAGGAATCTGGAACGCATACAACGTTGCCACGGGATTACTGGGCGATTTGCTATCGTATGTACGTTTGTTTGCATTGGGCCTCACCGGCGGCATTTTGGGAAGTGTATTCAACACACTCGCCATGGATGCCGGAAGCGGAATCCCGTACGTGGGTTGGTTTTTTACCATTTTGATTTTGTTGGCCGGACACAGTTTAAATTTTGCACTCAATATTTTAGGCGCCTTGGTGCATCCGATGCGTCTGACATTTGTAGAATTTTATAAAAATGCCGGATTTGAAGGCAATGGAAGAGAGTATAAACCGTTTAAAAAACTATAAATGATAAACTATAAACGACAGCCCATTATCGTTCATCGTTTATAGTTTATCGTTTGTTAATTTTAAGAAAATAAACAACAATTAAAACAATAAAAATATGGAACCTATTATTTTAGCTTATTTAGGCATCGGATTGATGGTTGCCTTATCTGGAATTGGAAGTGCTGTGGGCTTGGCCAACACTGGAAATGCAACATTGGGTGCGATTAAAAAGAATCCTTCGGGATTTGGAAACTGCTTGGTACTTGCCGCTTTGCCAAGTACACAAGGCTTGTACGGATTTGTGGGGTATTTTGTAATGTCGAGCAAACTGATTCCTGAAATCACATGGCTTGGAGCTGCCGCTGTTTTATTTGCGGGCGCAATTTTGGGCGCTGTTGCTTATGTTTCAGCACTTCGTCAGGCTTCTATTTGTTCAAACGGTATTGCTGCCATCGGATCGGGACATAATGTATTCGGAAACACCTTGATTTTAGCGGTATTCCCGGAACTTTACGCGATTATCTCTTTATTGGTAGTGGTTTTGATTTCAGGTTCGATATAAAAAATAAGGTTTCCGAAATATTAGTTCTAAAAAATCTGCGTAAATCCGCGTAATCCCCGAAAATCTGCATGAAACCTTTGCCGCAGGCAAAGATACGCGTAGCGTCACCGCGCAATTTCCTAATATCTTTCACTTATTCGATTTATTAAAACTCCATCGTTAAAATCTATTTGATTTTTTCGAAAAAGCGATTACTTTTTTCACTAAATTTGTAGTATAATGCACGTTTAGTATGAAAAAAATAATCGCTTTTCTCTTTGTCCTTTGTCCGTTTATGGCTTTTTCCCAACAAAATTGGGTGGATAGCCTAATGAATACGCTTACGCTTGATCAAAAAATCGGGCAATTAATCGTTAGTCGTTCTTTTGCAAAAGACGATTCTGCTTATTTTGAAAAAGTCGCGAAAGAAATCGATAGTTTTCATGTAGGCGGCGTTTGTTTTTTCAAGGGAACGCCCGCCGGACTTGTGAAAGCGAACAATCTTTATCAAAATCGTGCCAAAGTGCCTTTGATGATTTCCATCGACGGCGAATGGGGCGTGGCCATGCGTATGGACAGCGTAATTGCGTTTCCGAAACAGCAAACTTTAGGCGCTATTGACGATAATGGTTTGATTTACCAAATGGGCGGCTTGGTTGCCGACCAGTGCAAACGACTCGGCATCCATATAGACTTTGTCCCTTGTGCCGATATTAATAATAATCCGAAAAATCCGGTCATCAATACACGTTCATTCGGCGAATCTCAATACGATGTGGCCGATAAAAGCGTGGCCTACATGAAAGGCTTTCAGCACAAAGGCATACTAACGTCTGCCAAGCATTTTCCCGGACACGGGGACACCGAAACCGATTCGCACGAAGCGCTTCCAACCATTCATCATTCAAGAAATTATATCGATTCGATTGACGTTTACCCTTTCAAAGCACTCTTCACACAAGGCGTTTCGAGCGTGATGGTAGGACATTTGAACGTGCCTGCACTTGATACCGTCAAGCGTCCGGCTTCGCTCTCCCCTATTATTGTGGATTCGTTTTTACAAAAAGAATTGGGATTTTCGGGATTGATTTTTACCGACGGATTGGAAATGAAAGGCCTCACAAGTGCCGGAAAACCGGGCGAAACCGAAGTTTTAGCTTTGTTGGCCGGCAACGATATTTTGCTTGTTCCGTTGAGCGTTCCGGCAGCTTTCAGCGCCATTAAACAAGCAATTGCCGATAGCATTTTAACCGAAGAACGGATTAACAAAAGTTGCCGCAAAATCCTCCAAGCCAAATACGACGCTGGAATTCATCAAATGCAGCCGGTTTCGACAGAACATTTGATGGACGATTTGAACACTCCGCAAATGTTTGAACTGAACAAACAAATTTACAGTTCTGCGCTTACGCTGATACGCAATAAACACAACATTCTTCCGTTGAAAATTTCCGATTATGAAAGAATTGCGTGTGTGAGCGTTGGCGATACGGCGAAAAATATATTTCAACAAACCGTTGATTTATATGCAAACGTGACGCATTTCAATCTGTCGAAAAACATTTCTTCACTTCAAAAAGATTCGCTCTTACAAATATTGAAAGATTTCGATTTGATTATCTGTGCAGTTGCAAATACGAATATTTCCGCTGCAAAGAACTATAATATTTCGCCATCGAATATTGATTTTATTGGAGATTTGCAAAATTTATCAAGTAAATTTGTGTTAACCATTTTCGCAAGTCCGTACAGTGCTGCTTTATTTGAAAAAAACAGCAAAATGGATGCTTGGCTGATTGCTTACCAGGAAGCGTCGGAAGCGCAAGAAGCCGCGGCACAATTGCTGTTTGGCGCAATTCCTGCAAAAGGACATTTGCCGGTTACCGTTTCGGATGAATTTCCATATAAAACGGGAATTTCTACACAACAAACAGTTTTAAACATTCCATTTTCGCAACAAACAACTTTTGACGCTTCTCAATTTAAAAAAATTGACTCAATGGCACTCAACGGAATTGCCCAAAAAGCTTATCCCGGCTGTCAAATCCTCATCGCCAAAAACGGACGAGTAATTTACGACAAATCGTTCGGCTCGCACACTTATGAAGACTCTCTTGCTTTTGTAAAACGCAATGATGTGTATGATGTTGCGTCGCTTACCAAAGTAGCTGCCACAACGCTTGCGATGATGAAATTGTATGAAAAAGGCAAGTATGATTTGGATGATAAAATGTCGAGACATCTTTCTTATTTGAAGAAAACGAACAAAAAAGACATTACGTTTCGTCAGGTTTTGGCACATCAAGCACGCTTAAAACCTTCCATTTTCATGGATGGGAAAATGTATCTCTGTGCTGAGCACGACTCGCTTTATTGTATGCCTGTTGCCGAAAACGCATTTACCCAAGAACATATTTGGCCGCTTTTGCGCGATGAAATCGTACGCACGCCCCTCTTGCCCGAAGAAGGCTATAAATACAGCGATATCGGCTTTCAACTATTGGCTGATTTTGTAAAAGAAGAAACCGGAAAATCCTTGGATGAATATGTGGATGAACAATTTTACAAACCGATGGGTTTGCGAAATACAACGTTCCGACCATTGGATAAAGTGGATAAAAACCGCATTATTCCTACGGAAAACGACACATTGTTCCGTCATCAATTGGTACACGGATATGTACACGACCCAACCGTTGCCTTGATGGGCGGCGTAGGCGGTTCTGCCGGATTGTTTTCCACTGCAGAAAATTTGGCGGTGCTGTTGCAAATGTTGTTGCAAGGCGGCGAATACGGCGGAGTGCGCTATCTAAAATCCGAAACAATTAACACGTTTACCAAGCAACAATTTCCCGGAAACCGTCGTGGAGCAGGATTTGACAAGCCTTTAGCCGCTTGGATTACCAATGGTCCGTGTTGTAAGTCTGCCTCGCCCGCGAGTTTCGGGCATTCGGGCTTCACCGGCACTTATTTCTGGGCCGATCCAGATCAGCAATTATTGTACGTTTTTCTTTCCAACCGCGTGTATCCGGATGCGCACAATACGAAACTTTCCGATATGAATATCCGCACCGACATTCATCAGGCGGTGTATGATATTTTGATGAAAAAATAATAGTCGCTTCATAAATAAAGTTTTAATTACAAATAAAACTTTTTGTATATTCTAAAAAGTTATAAGTGTATTTATAACTTTACTATGCAAACTCAAAGACAGCAATAGAAATATGCAAGAGTTTGTATTAGGGAATTTGTAATGTTTCCCTCAGATGGTGCAGATTCAAAAGTCAGAATTTCACCACAGAGAACACGAAGTTCACGGAGAATCTCTGTGTGCTCTGTGGTAAAACTAAGTAGAGCCACTTAGATGAGTATACTTATTTATGCTTCCCTAATATTGGCTGCATGCTTTCTGCGAGTTCGTTTTCTAACACTGCCATTAAGTTTTCCATTTCCGGCTCAAATTCCATAACCGTCAATTCGACCACTAAGCCGAGTTTTGTTGCCCACTGGAAAAGTTGAAGCCCTTGGGTTGTTGAGTATGTGTGAAATCCTAAATGCTGTATCAATCGCCCCCACATGGTTCTTTTCACTTTTCCAACATACAATATTTTCGTATTCGGATAATTCTTTTTGATTGCAGGAATAGCTCTTGGAGTCTCTGTTCTGGAATATTCTTCGATTGCATCAACGATTTCTTTTGAAGAATGCGAAGAAAGAACTTCAAAATAATACAACGCCGGACCTTCAATCTTCTGAAGGGCGGCAAATAAAGATTCAAATCTTGGGGAATTTCGAATATCATTCGTGTGGTATTCTTCCAATAAATCAGAACAATCAATATTGTATTTTTGAATTTGTTTTGCTCCTACATTAGAAACGTGAGCAAATGCATTTGCAAATTCTGTGCTTTTTTGTTTTATGATGTCGTTTGATCTCATGATGATGATGTTATAATTATTTATTATTGAACTTTTCTATGGGAAAACTACTCTAAATCCTAAATCACCACTACCCATACCTGTTCCGGGTGCAGCACGTCGTTCCGACACCCGGCATTGTATTGCACTGTCGTTGTATCCACCTCCGCGAATAAAAAAAATAAAATATAGAGAATTTCCCGCATCGCCATCGTATGAATCAATGCACCATTCGCTCACATTTCCACTCATGTCATACAATCCAAGTTCATTTGGCTGTTTCAGCCCTATAGTCTTCGTTTCGAATTGGTTGTGCCATGCAACGTCATTTAAATTATTACTACCGGCATATTTATATCCATTGCTTTGATTGCCTCCACGTGCGGCAAATTCCCATTCTGCCTCCGTAGGTAAGCGTCCTCCTACCCAATGACAATATTCGCTGGCTCCAACTCCGGTTACCATCACCGCTGGGCGGTTCTCATAGCCACTCTTCACTTCCCATCCGCTGGGGGTAGATCGCATTGGATAGCCATCTCCATTCCCTCCGAAAACCATGGTTAAACCATTATAAACCCCGTTACTTCCAACATTTACAGCATTTAAAAATGTGACAAATTGTTTATTTGTGATTTCATATTTACTTATCCTAAAACTACTTAACGTCACTTGGTGTGGAACTTCATCACCTTCGCAATCATTTCCTTGTTCTACCGTACAACCCATAGTAAACGTTCCGCCTGTCACTTCAACCATTTCAGGAAAATTACTATCTCTTTTTGCAACAAAACTTTGCTGATTTCCATAAATGAGATATTCGCCATCTGTTATATAAGCTCGCGCGTAGTAAGTGACGTTGTTTTGCAAACCCGCCAATCGGGATATAAAACTCCCCGTTCCACTACCATCAATAGTTTTATTGTCGGCAATGGTTGGTTCCGGATTTTTACTCCAACAAATGCCACGAACAGTAACGGTTGCGTAGCCATCTGAAATAATTCGTCCACCACAACTTGCGGAAGTGGAATCAAGATTATACACAGCCGAAGTTAATATTTCCGGTATTGTTTTTGGCGGGTAAGAAATAATACTGTCAATATTTACTATTGCTCGTTTGTAAACCACAGAGCCCTCATTCAAAATATACAAGGTGTCATTTTGTCCTTGCACGACAAAATATGTAGAAATTATTGTTAAAATTAAAAATATCTTTTTCATAATAGTATTTTTTTAGTTTTTAATTACTTTTTGACTTTGTATTCCATTCACGGTTTTTACCTGCAAAATATAAAATCCGCTTGCTAAATACGACATTAAAAGTTGTGTTGTTTTGGCTCTTGGAAATGTATTCAGTATAACAACACCTTGCATATCCAGCAAGATTATTTCATCCATTGTTTGCTCACATTCTACATTAAGCACCGTTGTAACCGGCATTGGAGAAAGTTTTAATTGTACCGGAACATACGATGAGTGAACTTGGTTGGATGGTTTTTGAATATAAATTGTATCTCGTTTGATGATAGTAATGGTATCTTTCTTCACAATCGTATCTCTATGTGGCAATGCTGTTCCCGTTGGGTTTGAACGAAAATCCAATCGCTGAACATCGGATAAATTTACGGAAAAATATTCGCCGTTTTTTTTCTGCACATTCAGTTTTTGTTGGGCAGAAATAGAATAACAAATGGAAAGGCTTAAAAGAAGCCCAAACAAGTGTAGAATTTTGTTTTTCATAAATAAAGTATTTGAGGTTAATATTATATTTTGCTGTTTTTCAGCATTAACCTCTTCCGGATAGGCACAAAAAAAACGTGGACTAAACTGATATTCGCTTTTAGAGGTGTAGGAACCCGTAGAGTCAACATCCAAACGCATAAATTAGCAAAACGGTGCAAAATAGTCGAACGGCGAGTTAAAGTTCAGATTTTCACGCGGTCTCCGATTTAATTTATATTGAACGTTTTTAATTTGTTGATGGTCTATGGTGTCAAA
>JAVBNF010000071.1:0-30758 GCA_031551725.1 Bacteroidales bacterium | reverse complement strand
GTTTGAGCGAAAGTAATGCAGAAGTGCAGAAGCGCAAAAACGCAGAAGACGGTCATTTTTATGCATTTCTGCGCTCTTGCGCTTCTGCATTCTTGCATTTTTGCGTTTCTGCCACGAAGTAATTGTGTTTTCATGTTGTGTTGTATTTAATTGTTAATCATTTCCAACAAGACCCGAAGGGGCTGTATGTAAATAAAAAAGGCGCGAGTTGAATTTCTTATTTTATCTCAGGTACGACCAAGCACCAACAACGAAATAAGATACAACTCACGCCGGACACAGCATGAGCGTATGGCTTATGAATTCTTCGTTGTTGAAATTTTGGTCGTTTCGAGATAAAGAATTTAAGCTTACGCTTTTTTTATTTATGTTTAATTATGTTTTTCTATAGTTTTATGTTTTCTTGTTAACTTAACTTCTGCAAAGTTAGAAATTATTTTTGAAATAAAAAAATTACAATTGTTCTTTTAAATCTTGCAAAAATGCCCGTGTTTTTTTTAATGTTTTCAGGATTTCGAAGTTGGGATCTTCGGAAGGAGCTATACGGTTGTTGGCTTTCAGGCGGTCTTTTGCGCCTTGCAGCGTAAAGCCGTTTTCTTTCACCATGTGGTAAATTTGATGAAAATAATCTACATCGCGAGGTGTAAACAGGCGGTTGCCTTTCTTGTTGCGCTGCGGCTTGATTACATCAAATTCCTTTTCCCAAAAGCGAATGAGCGAAGTGTTTACCTTAAACATTTCGGCAACTTCACCGATGGTGTAAAACATTTTTTCTGTTGTCATCTTAAGATAAACTTTGATTAATTTCGCTGGCTTGCCTAATCGCTTCTTCGTACTCGTCGGGCGAGAGGTCGTTGAAGAAATAATAAATCGGATTGACTTGACGGCCGTTTAAGATAACCTCATAATGCAAGTGAGTGCCGGTAGAAGTACCTGTAGAGCCGATGTATCCGATAAGGTCGCCGCGTTTTACTTTTTTCCCGGGCAGAACGGCTGTTTTACTCAAATGCGCATACAACGTTTGATAGCCGAAACCATGATTGATCAGAACGGAAATACCATATCCGCTATAGCCTTTCAAATCGCCGCTGCTGCGGACAACTCCGTCGCCGGTAGCATAGACGGGTGTTCCTTTCGGACCTGCAAAGTCAATACCCGTATGCATTCTAAACATCCGGAAAATAGGGTGGAGGCGCATCCCAAAACCCGACACCAAACGTACGCTCTTTTTATTTACAGGTAAAATGGCCGGCATGGCAGCCATCATCGCATTTTTATTTTTAACAAGTTTGTATATTTCGTCAAACGATTTTGACTGTTTGTACAAATCCTTGTACAAATTATTAATTTTCTCGGTTGTACGGTAAACATCCCCGTCGGAAACATGTTCGCGAATCGCTTCATATTCGTGCAAATCCGGTGTACGCATGGCCGATTTCGGTGGCTCAGCCTCGAAAATCATACGGTATAAATCCTGGTCACGCCCTTGTACGTCGGACAAAACAGTGGTTAATTGATCCACTCGTTTTTCGAGCTGCTTGTATTGGCGGTTGTAAGAATCCAGCTCCCTGCGAAGTTGTCTTTCTTTCGGAGTATCCAAAAAATAGAACGAAAAAAAGAGGGCTGCGCCGAAAAAAGCAATGCCGATTGCCAAATATCCACCCCATTTACGCAAGTGGTCTTTGGCTGTAACCCGCACCTGCTTCACGGAGAGTGTATGAATGTCGAAAGCGTATTTATGTTTTTTGGCCATTAAAAAAATTGTTCTGAACTTGCAAAGATACGAAAAATTTGAAAAACATAGTTTTTTATCATTTTTGCAATTATTCTCAAGAATTCTTAATTTTTTTTGTATCTTTGCTTTTTCAATACAAATAGTTAGACTATATGCAACATTATCAACGTTGGAACAACATTATCGGTTGGATTGTGGGCCTTGCAGCCTGCGCCGTATATGTGTTAACCGCAGAAGCAACTACCAGTTGGTGGGATTGCGGTGAATACATTTCTACTGCATTTAAACTTCAAGTCGGTCACCCGCCCGGGGCACCTACTTTCCAATTAATCGGAAGAATTTTCTCAATGTTCGCTTTCGGCGATATTATGAAAGTTGGATTTTTAGTAAACTGTATGTCTGCACTTTGCAGTGGTTTTTCCATCCTTTTCCTTTTCTGGTCAATTACCATGTTGGGGAAAAAATTGGTGTTGAAAAACGGTGAAATGACAATGGGTAAAATGATTGCAATTTTTGGCGCCGGCGCAGTTGGTGCTTTTGCTTATACATTTTCCGACTCATTTTGGTTTTCAGCCGTTGAAGGCGAGGTTTACGCCATGTCATCATTCTTCACAGCTATCACCTTTTGGGCGATCTTGAAATGGGAAGCTGTTGCCGATGAGCCGCATCATTTGCGTTGGATTATTTTTATTGCCTTTATGATTGGCTTGGCTATTGGTGTCCACTTGCTGAACTTGCTTGTTATTCCGGCCGTTGTATTTGTGGTTTATTACAAAAAATTTCCGCAAACGCGTAAAGGTTTTTGGTATGCCGTCGGACTTTCGGGCATTTTACTTGGCACTATCTTGTGGGGGATTATTCCTTATACCGTAAGCCTTTCGGCAAAATTCGATTTGTTTTTTGTAAATAATTTAGGACTTCCGTTTAATTCCGGAACCATTTTCTATTTCTTAGTGCTTATTGGTGCTATCGCATGGGGAATCATTTATGCTATTCGAAAACATAAAGTAATTTTGCACACAGCACTTCTATGCTTTGTATTTGTGTTAATCGGATATTCTACGTTTTTTATTTTGGTGATCCGTTCAAATGCCGGTGTGCCGATTAACGAAAATGAACCTAAAAATGCGTTAACCTTATTGTCTTACCTTAATCGCGACCAATACGGTTCTCGTCCGCTTGTACAAGGCGAATGGTGGGGTGCGCAAGCAATTAACTCCAAAGAAGGGAAAGAACTTTACATTCGTGATGATGAGGCCGGAAACTACCGTTCGCTTGGACGTGATGTAAGTTATGTTTATGCTGACAAAGATATGATGATGTTTCCACGTATGGGAGCACACGAATCCGGCGGAAGACCTTATGGCCCTTATTACAAATATTGGAGTGGCGCTAAAGGCGACCACCGTCCGACGATGGCTGAAAATATTCGCTTCTTCTTGCGTTATCAAGTGGGTTGGGAATATTTGCGCTATTTCATGTGGAATTTCGTAGGTCGTCAAAACAATATTCAAGGTTTAGGCTACGATGGAGCAGGAAATCGCGATGTTTTGAAAGGAAACTGGATAAGCGGTATCAATTTTATTGATGAAGCACGCCTCGGACCTCAAACCGACTTGCCTTATCATATTGCAAATAATCAAGCGCGAAATACCTATTATTTCTTGCCGTTATTACTCGGGTTAATAGGCCTTTATTATCATTACAAAAAAGATAAAAAAGATTCGTTTGTCGTGTTCTTATTATTTTTTATGACCGGAGCGGCCATCATTATGTATTTGAACCAACCTTCCACCGAGCCGCGTGAACGGGATTATGCAACTGTGGGCTCTTTCTACGCTTTCGCGATTTGGATTGGTCTGGGTGTGATGGCTTTGGCCGACTGGATTTCGACATTCATGAAGAAAAAATCCCTGAAAACAGGCGTGAGCATTGCTGTTACAGCGGCTGCGCTGGTTGCTGTTCCTGGCTTAATGGCTTGCCAAAACTGGGACGACCACGACCGCTCGAATAAAAAAATGGCTCGTGATTTTGCACGAAATATGCTTGAGTCTTGCGAAAAAGACGGTATTTTGATTACCAATGGCGACAACGATACTTTCCCCGTTTGGTTCTGCCAAGAAGTGGAAAACGTGCGTCCAGACGTGCGTGTAATCAATAGCGCACTTGCCGGAAGTTATTGGCACATTATTCCATTATTTAAAAAAGTATATGATTCGGACCCTCTTCCGTTTTCATTGGATATTCGACAATACGGACAAGGCGTGAATGATATTGCCGCGCTTCCACAACAAGCAGGCGGTGATTACATCGAATTGAAAGATTTGTTAAGCCGTGTTTTAAGTGTGAACGGTGATTTGAACAGCATGCGTAATTTGCAATGCCAGCTTCCTACACGCCGCGTGAAAATGACGATTAACAAAGAAGAACTTTTAAAAGAAGGTGTATTTACCGAACAAGAACTTGCACGTGCTCCGGAAGTAATTTCTTGGGAAATTTCACCCGATTTCGGCAACTATCTTTCCCGCGGAAGCCTCGCTTTCTTGGATATTATGGGAACAAACGGTTGGAAACGTCCTATCCACTTTGCAAGTCCGTACGCTCAACGCAATGTTCTTCCTACTCCGCTCTACGCACAAATGGAAGGAACTGTTCATCGTTTAGTGCCTTATGTGAATGAACATGCAGGTGTTATTTCAAGAAATGACAATGGTATTAATTTAGATAAAACCTACGATTTGTTTATGAATAAATTTACGTGGGGAAATATCGAACAGGAACGTACGCTTGTGGATCCGGAAAGTTTGGGAACTGCTCAACAGGCGCGTACACAATACGTGATGCTCGCACAAGGCCTTGTGGCTGCCGGTAGAAACGATTCTGCAATTGCAATTTTGGATAAAGCAAACGAACTTTTCCCTGTGAAAAAAATCGAGTACGATCAGAACGCCGTGTTTATGGTAATGGTTTACGCGCAAGCAGGAAATATGGAAAAAGCCAATGAGCAAGCAACCATGTTGATTAACGATTTTGAAAAACGTTTGCAATATTTCCAACGCTTTCCGCGTAAATTCCAACGTGGATTGGAGCCGGAAGTTCAAGAATGCTTAACGGTATTCTATACTTTGAGACAACAAATATTTGCCGATGGTAAAAACCCCGAAATTGCGGCACGCTTGGACAAATTACTGGAAGGACATATTTAAGAACATAAGACTGTAAATAAATAAGGCCGTAAGAAAAAATCTTACGGCCTTATTTATTATACCACGTGTCCTTTGTGGTAAATATATTTTACATTAGCTTTTTATACCGGAAACGTTTCGGCGTAACATCGCCCAAGCGTTTTTTGCGATTTTCCTCATAATCGGAAAATCCGCCTTCGAAGAAATACACCTGTCCATCGCCTTCAAAAGCGAGAATGTGTGTGGCAATACGGTCGAGAAACCAGCGGTCGTGCGAAATAACAACCGCGCAACCTGCGAAGTTTTCCAAGCCTTCTTCAAGCGCACGTAGTGTATTTACGTCAATATCATTGGTAGGCTCATCGAGCAGAAGCACGTTTGCTTCCGATTTCAGCGCAAGCGCAAGGTGCAAGCGATTGCGTTCACCACCCGAAAGAATACCGGCTTTTTTATTTTGGTCGCCGCCGCCAAAGTTAAAACGGGAAATATATGCACGGGAATTAATTAAGCGTCCACCCAATTGGATTTGTTCATTGCCTTCGGAAACGACTTCCCAAATGGTTTTTTCCGGATCCACGTTCGAATGTTGTTGATCCACATATCCCAGTTTTACGGTTTCGCCGGTAGAAAAATCGCCGCTATCGGGTTTTTCCAAGCCCATAATCAAGCGGAACAAAGTCGTTTTTCCGGCGCCATTCGGTCCGATTACGCCCACAATTCCGGCAGGAGGGAGCGAAAAATTCAAATTATCGAACAACACTTTGTCGCCAAAAGCCTTGACAACATTGGTTGCATTAATCACATTCGTTCCTAAACGCGGGCCGTTTGGAATGAAGATTTCGAGATGTTCTTCTTTTTGTTTGGTATCCTCGTTGAGCATTTTTTCGTAGGCGTTCAAACGCGCCTTTCCTTTGGATTGTCGGGCTTTAGGACTCATGCGCACCCATTCGAGCTCGCGTTCGAGCGTTTTGCGGCGTTTGGATTCCGTTTTCTCTTCCTGCTCCATACGAGCTGTTTTTTGCTCCAGCCAAGACGAATAATTGCCTTTCCAGGGAATTCCTTCGCCACGATCGAGTTCGAGAATCCAGCCGGCTACATTGTCGAGAAAATAACGGTCGTGGGTAACGGCAATAACCGTTCCTTTATATTGTTGCAAATGCTGTTCAAGCCACAAAATAGATTCGGCATCCAAGTGGTTGGTAGGCTCATCGAGCAAGAGAATATCGGGTTCTTGTAATAGCAAACGACATAAAGCCACACGGCGGCGTTCGCCTCCGGAAAGATTTTTCACCAAAGCATCTTCGGGTGGACAGTTCAGCGCGTCCATGGCGCGTTCGAGTTTGGTGTCGAGTTCCCAAGCATCATGTTGTTCGAGAAGTTCCATTACTTCACCTTGTCTGGTGATGAGTTTGGCCATCTCGTCGTCGCTCATCGGCTCGGCAAATTTATTGTTGATTTCCTCATATTCTTTGAGCATATCAACTACGTTTTGCACACCTTGTTGAACGATTTCTTTTACCGTTTTGGTTTCATCAAGCTCAGGTTCCTGTGCCAAATAGCCTACGCTGTAGCCCGGAGAAAAAACGACTTCTCCTTGATATGATTTTTCCAAACCGGCGATGATCTTTAACAGCGTTGATTTACCGGCGCCGTTTAGACCGAGAATACCAATTTTGGCGCCATAGAAAAACGAAAGGTAAATATTTTTCAATACCTGCTTAGATGGAGGGAAAATCTTAGACACTCCCACCATGGAGAAAATAATTTTTTTGTCGTCGGACATAGTATGTTAAAGAATTTTAAGGTTATTTGGCCTTTTTCCGCTGATCAACAAACACAGAAACAATAAGGCCTAAAATGCCAAAGGAAATGGCGTAAAGTGCAATTTTTGCAGCAACCGATACGGGAGTTGGGGTGTAAAAAGAGTTCTGCACCAAAAGAGGTTTTTTCAGCACAAAGTCTTTTTGAAGTTCGAGCAATTGATCGGTAAGATTTAATATTTCTGTATGGTAATTTTGCTCAGGAGCAATGAGCATTTGACTGCCCAATGTTGCGATGGAGCCGGTGCGTTTAATGCTGGCGTTTTGCATCTCTTCCAGTTTCGAAATTTCGGCTTTAATAATTTCTTGTTTTGCTAAATTATTTACCTTAAAGATCTCCCATTCTTGTGCGATGTACGCATCATTTTCAACATAAAAAACGAGGCCTTTCTCAATATCTTTACTAATGTCGCTTGGTTGCGAAAGCAGAACATTGATTTTTATATATTGTGAAAGTTTGTTTTTGTTTTCTTTTTCAGATGTTATAACACCTGCCACTTTTTCGGTAACATCAACAGGAGAGGCTTTAATGGTGATAATTTTTGCTGCATCCGAAGAATTTATGTTTAATTCTTTTCCAATGCTTTGGTTGGCGATGGCACTTTGTAAAAGATTGACTTTTGTGATAATTGTTTCTCTATCTACAACACCTGTATTTGCACGCATATTCATTTCATAAATCGGATGCGCAATCTTTTTTTGGAAAATTGCGATGGCAATACCAAGGAGTAAAAATGCTCCCCAAATCCAAAAATATTTTTTTGAAAACAAAAATAACGTTGAGAACTGCTTCGCCAACCAGTTCCAAATATTTAAGAAAACTTGTAAAAGATCAATTTCTTGTGATGAATTATTTTTTTGCTCTTCCATGATTTCGGATGTTGATTATAATGCGCAAAGGTATGAAAAAAAACAAATTTTTGCAACTTTAAAATAAGAATGAATTAAGGCACCGGGTCATAACCGCTGCCGCCCCACGGATGACAAGAAGCAATGCGCTTAATAGCCAGCCACAATCCTTTTATCGGGCCATGTTTTTGAAGCGCTTCCACTGCATATTGCGAGCAAGAAGGTACGTATCTGCATGTAGGCGGAAAAAACGGCGAAATGCAATATTGATAAATCCGCACCAAAAGAATAAAAGGGAGAGAAAAAATCTTTTTCAATTGTTAATTATTAATGGTTAATTGTTAATGAGCTTTGCGTTTAGCAATTTTAGCGACTAATAACTGATGGATGCGTAGCTTCATTAACAATTAACAATCGAATAATTAATTAGTTGCTGTCTTTCACACCACCCCACAAAAAGAGGATGAGTTTAACGCCCAAATAGTCGGCACGTTTGTCATTGCCATTTTTCCCGGCGATGTTGTATTCAGCTAAAAGGGTAAGATGTCGAATGTCAAAGCCTGCGCGGAACATTCCCCCGAAATTGGTTTGCGCGGAAATGCTTGCGGTATTATTGTTGCCGTCAGCAGAAGTCCCACCAATGGTGAAGGCCCCCAAGCCCATTCCTACAACGGGACGGAAGGTATTTCCTGTAAAATTAAAACGATAATCACCGGTAATCATATAAGAACCGTTGAGGTTCAAATCTCCGGAAGTTCCGTCTTTTTTAATACTGGTCATCATTGCGCCTTCGTAACGAAGACCGACCCCGATGTGTTGAAAAAAGGTGAGTTTCGGCTCAATGCTGAAAGCAAAACCACCATTTACAGCATCCGACTTAAGCGGTGTTGCATAACCTACACCCAAATCCACACGAAATGCCTTAAATCCGTTCGGCGCTTCTTTTTCTGCTTTTATAACTGAAATACAAGCTATAAAAGCGATGAGGAATAATATTTTTTTCATATTTTTTATTTAAATTGTAAAACAAGAAAACGGGAAGACAAGAAAACGATATGGGATCGTTCTCTTGTCTACTGAAAATTATAGGCGGAAATCCAATCCGATACCGAACACATTATTTGTTCTGTCGAATGTTTCGGTGCCGCTGACAGGCGTACCATAGAAACTGGGCGAAGTTTTTTCCCACGGTTTGTAGAATGTAGTCATGTAAGCTACATTCAAGCGGATTTTTTCGGTGAAATTATAAGCACAACCAAGGCCGAGTGTGCTCGAATTCAAGCTGAAGCTCATATCCGATTGGTAAGCATCTGTGGCACCTGTGCGCGAAATTTGATATCCGGCGCTTACCAGGAATTTTTCATTGAAACGGTATTCCGCACCAATCAAATATTCTTGCATACCTTTGTCGATATATTGTTGTTTATCTTTTGCATATTTGGCATTTTTATCATCATAAAAATGATAACCGGCAGAAACAACAAGTTTATCGAAAAACAAATAAGAAGCTCCGAGCGCCAGGTAAGCCGGCATATCGCCATTCACTTTCGAACCGTCGGGGAACATGGTTATTGGAGTGCCGTCGGGGTTCACACCAACAATTACATCTTTGTCGGTATGATTGGTCATTTCAATGTGTGTACGGAACTCATATTTGGCACCAATGTTCAAATTGCCCATTTTAAAATCGGCGCCGATTATCGGTGCAAATCCGGTTCCGGTTTGATAATTATCCAATTCTTTGTTGGAAGTTCCGGCAGCGGCTTTTGCCACTCCTTCTTGCAATGCAGCGGGAAAAAATAAAAATCTGGGATCTGACATTATAGAACCGAAAAATACCGGTGCAGAAGTCCACGAACCACCGGAATTTACTCTAATATCTTCGATTTCGCCCTTGTTTTTGTTTCTGGCAATGGCTACGCGTCCACCCACATAACCGGAAAGCATATTTTCGATAATTTGATAAGATGCACCAAGTTGAACGCCATAAACCATCGAAGAACCGGTCATTTCCATTGTTTCAATACGATATTGATTAAATCCCCATGCCGGATCAATTCCTGCAAGAGGAGTTGCCAACCCCATAATTGTTGAAATTGGCGCTTCGAGAGAAGGCAATCCGTTGTCGAATTCAGCCGATCCGCCGCCGCCTACAATACCGAAAAAACCGGACACCGCCCAGCGGTCTTTTTTCCATGCTCCCATTACGGAAGGCAATACAGGGACAAAGGTTTCACCTTTGTAATCATAGTTCGGATTTAGCGGATGGTTGGCATTTGCTGCAAAAGGCGCATAATTTGCCGAAATTGTACGGGTTTGCCAAACGGTTTGAGAGTTTAATGAAAATTGAAATCCATTATCTTTCAAAAAACTAACGCCGGCCGGGTTGGTGTATACGGCATCAATTTCCATCGAAGCATCGCGTGCAACGTTGCGGAGGAAATGAATACTTTGATTGGTATTCGTAAAAATACCTCCTGCAAAAGCAGCTAATGAAGCGCTTGAAAGCAAGAGTGTCGCGAAAAATTTTCTTTTTAAAATCATTTTTTCATAAATTAGTTTGTAAAAAAGAACTACAAAGGTACGAAAAAAAATAAATAGTTGTCAAAAGGAACTTTTGAACAGGTTTCACTTTTTTTTGTATCTTTGCCTAAACAAAATCAAATTTAATTGGAAACAGAAGTTATTTCATCGGTTTTTAAAACCTCTTTATTCGACTTTGTAAGCCTCATTGTTTTGCTTGGCTTGCTGGTGGCTTCTGCCGTTTGCTCTGCCTCCGAAACGGCTATTTTTTCGCTTTCGCCAAACGATTTTAATGAAATCCGTTCGAAAAAAAATGGAAGCTACAAATGGCTGTTGAAACTGCTCGAAACACCCAAAAGAACACTTGCAACTATATTAATTGCTAATAATTTAGTTAATGTTGCAATCGTTATTTTGTCAACTTTTTTAGTACATCGTGCATTTTCATTTGAAAACTATCCGGTTTTAGCATTTTTATTTGAAGTAGTGATTATCACTTCCCTCCTTTTGCTTTTTGGCGAGGTTCTTCCCAAAATATATGCTTCCCAATATCCGTTAAAAACGGCTGTTAGGCTTGCTCCTGTCATTGTGAGCCTTTCGAAAGCCGTATATCCGATGGCTTGGTTTTTGGTACGAAGCACTTCGGTTATCGACAAACGTATTGCTAAAAAAAGCAGCAATATTTCCATCGATGAACTTTCGGAGGCGATTGATATTGCAACAAACGAGAGCAATACCGAAATGCAGGAATCCAAGATTCTCAAGGGGATTGTGAAATTTGGCGATATTGATGTAAGCGAAATCATGCGTTCGCGTGTGGATGTGGACGCGGTTGAGAGTTCTCTTTCCTTTAAGGATTTGATGAAAAAAGTGCTCGATTCCGGATATTCGCGCATGCCTGTTTACAAAGAAAGTCTGGATAATATTGCAGGGATTTTGTTTATCAAAGATTTATTGGCGCATATCAACGATGCCGACGATTTCGACTGGCTGTCGGTTGTGAAACCGGCATTTTTCGTGCCCGAGAATAAAAAGATCGACACTTTGCTTGCCGATTTTCAAGAGAAGAAAACCCATTTGGCCATTGTGGTGGACGAGTACGGAGGAACTTCGGGAATCATCACGCTCGAAGATGTGATGGAAGAAGTGCTGGGCGATATTCACGACGAATTTGATAGCGAGTCGGACAAGGTTTTTTATCGTAAAATCAATGAAAACACATGGCTTTTCGATGGAAAAATCTCTCTCAACGATTTTTGCAAGATTGTAAATATCGACGATGAAACGTTCGATAGTATCCGTGGAGATGCCGAAAGTTTGGCCGGTTTGATTTTGGAAAAAACCGGAACCATGCCGCACAAAAACGATAAAATCATTATTAAACCTTTTGCTTTTTTTATAGAAGCATTAAACGCTCGCCGCATCGAACGAATTCGTGTAACCCGCTAGAATGAAAGCCTATTATACAAAAATGCGCGAAGCTGCCGGAACTCGCAACCGGCAATGGTTTATTCAAACCGCAGCATTTTTGTTGATTCCTTTGGCCGGGCTCACAAGCCACACATGGCTGCCGTTTCCGCCCAATTTGCTTTTGTTTTTTCTTTCTCTTTTATGTATATTTCCGGTTTTTGACAGTGCTTTTGCCGAAAATCCATTGCGTAACCAAAATGCGACCACTGTTTTACGCGATTTGAGATTGGTATTTTTATTTTCATTTTCCCTGTTTTTTTCTCAATACTATATCGATGCACCTTTCCGAAGTATGATAGGAGTGGTGGTTGCACCCTTGTTTTTCGCAGTTTCTGTACTTGTTTTGTCGCAGCTTCCATTTGAAACCGTTCAAAAATTAGGCAGAAAATTTATTTTCTATTCTGTAATCATTTTAATTGCAGAATGTATCTTGCGCTATAGTTATAGCATATATACCGTTTACAATGGAACTAACTACTATTTAGGTTTTTACAGAGTGAAATTTTGTAGCCCGATGTATGTAACTTCCAATGCCGTAGCCTTGCAAATAGTTGCACTTTACTTTTTTATTTTATGGTGGATTTCGAATAATAAAAACGAAGGACGAAATACATTTTTAACGAAAAAAGATTATTTTTGGGCGAGAATAATTTTAATCGGTTTGCTCATTCTCACATTTTCGCGTGCAGCGTGGATTGCCTTTGTAATCGGGCTTTTGTATAAACATTTCTTTTATCAAAAATCGTTTAGATGGCTACGCTTCGCTCGCCATGACGAAACCAGAAACTTGAAACTAATATTTCTCGCTATTGCAGCTATTTTGTGCATCATTGGACTGGTTTTTATGTATCAAAAAATACGTTTTGATGATAGTTTTGTTTCCAAATTTTTTATTTTAAATCAAACAATAAGTTTTTATAAACAAGCAAACTGGACATCTGTTTTGTTTGGAGTTGGGTTTTTAAAATCAACCGAATTTTTGGGGATTTATGCGCATAATTATTTTCTTATTTTTTTGATGGAAGGTGGACTTATCGGCTTTATTTTGCTGTGTGCTTTGCTGGTTTTCTTTTTGAAAAAAACAAAAGGTCAAGCCTGGATTATTTTTATTCCTTTCTTTCTACAAGCCATGTCTGAAGCAGTTACCTACATGCCGTACTTATTTGTAAGTGTGGCTTTTATGTATATTTATACAAATTTTTCATCAACAAAAACCTCCTTATGAAAATTGCGGTTATTGCTCCCTCTTTAGCAAATAAAGGACCGGTGATTGTTGCCTTTGACATCTGTTGTACCCTTTTAAAACAAGGGCACGATGTGAAGGTTTTCTATATGGACGAAATTCACGAGTTGGATTTTCCCTGCGAGGCCGACCATATTTCTTTTTTCGAACGCATTGATTTTAATGAATTTGATATTGTTCACACTCACGGATTGCGCCCAAATGCCTACGTGTTTTTCCATCGTCGCAGAAAACACCGTGCGAAATTTGTTTCTACTTTCCACTCCGATATTAAGCAAGAATTTACAATTGAACATGGCCGTTTTTGGGGAAGTATTTTTGCAAAAATGTTTTGCACTTTTTTGCTCCGCCATCACGGTATTGCTTTTGTTTCCGAAAGCATTGAAAAGCTCTATAAACCGAAGTTCCGCAAGCAAAAATGCGTGGCCATCGCCAATGGGCGCACACTCGATTTCTCTCAAAATGTAAATATTTCGGATGAAAATATTATTCTGAAATTCAAAGGCGACCGGAAATTAATCATGACCGCAGCAGTGCTTACCGAACGTAAAGGTCTTTATCAAGTTATCGAAGCACTTCCGGGAATGCCTAATTATGTTTTTTGTGTGATTGGATCCGGCGATGAATCGGCTCATTTAAAACATCTTGCGGAAAAATTAGGAGTGAGTAACCAATGTTTATTTATCGGCGCCCGACAAGCAGCCTATCGCTATTTCAAATATGCCGATGTGTATGTTCTTCCTTCATTTTCAGAAGGTTTTCCGTTGGCAATTATCGAAGCTGTAGCTACACAATGCCCTGTGGTTGCGTCGGATATAGAAGTTATCCGTTCGGCTTTTACCAAAGAAGAAATATGTTTTTTTATTTTAAAAAATATTGTATCTTTGCAAGATTCGCTTCGACGCGCTGTTGAGCATAAAGAAAAATATGTGAAAAATGCGTTTGAGCATTACCAAAGTTCTTATACTGTTGAAGTTATGTCTTCAAGGTATTTGGATTTTTTCAAATCGATTGTTTAAGAAAAGGAGTTGAATGTTTTCTGTTTTAATGCCGATATGTTACAAAGAACGTCCCGAATTTTTTTCGGCGGCGTTTGACAGCATTATAAATCAAACCCTTGTGCCCAACGAAATCGTGCTTATCAAAGACGGTCCTTTAACCAAAGAGCTTGATAATCAAATAGTCGAATACGAAAAGAAATATCCTGAGATTTTAAAAGTGATTGACCTTCCTGAAAATCAAGGCTTGGGAATTGCTTTGGGAATCGGGGTTGAAGCATGCAAATATGAACTCATTGCCCGCATGGATGCGGATGATATTGCGCGAAACGACCGTTTCGAAATCCAAATCAAATTCCTGAATGAACATCCGGAAATTGACATTTTGAGTTCGAATATTGCTGAATTTGAGAATTCTATCGACCATATTACCGGATACCGCATTTTACCTCAAACGCCCGAAGAACTTTTTAGATTCGGAAAAAAACGCAGTCCGGTGAATCATATGACTGTTGTTTTTCGTAAATCGAGCGTTTTAAAAGCAGGTAATTATCAACATCTCAGAGGAATTGAAGATTACTACTTGTGGATGCGGATGATGAGCAAAGGGATGAAATTTTACAATTTGCAAGAGCCGTTGGTATATGCGCGTGTTGGTAAAATGTTTATCGACCGCCGTCACGGCTGGAAATACTATAAAGCAGAAAAAGAATGCTTTAAAAAAGGATACGAGATTGGTTTTTTAAACTACTCTCAATATATTTCGAGCATATTCGTAAGAGGGATGCTGCGTTTGTTCCCTTCCGGATTGACTCGTTTTGTTTATGCTCATATTTTACGTATTTCGAAATTTTAAATAGGATTTGTATGAACGTTGTGTGCGATTGGGCAGCTCTTATCCGCGTAGGATTTCCTTTGATTCTGGCATTTTTGATAACCGGCCGGTTTATTCCTACTGTTAATCACATCGCCCGTGAAAAAGGCTTGCTGAACAAACCCGGCGAGCGTACGTCGCATCGATATAATACGCCTAATTTGGCCGGCGTTTCTCTGTTCATTGCATTTACGCTTTGCACGATTATTTTTGTTGGCGACAGTATTGCTGCCGATTATCGTTTTTGGTATGCGGCCTTGTTTATCATCTTTTTTGTGGGTTTGAAAGATGATATTTTAATTCTTTCTCCCGATAAAAAACTTGTTGCGCAATTTATTGCCGCCGGATTGATTATTTATGGAAATCTCAGCTTTACAAGCCTTCACGGATTTTTAGGCTATTGGGAGATCAAAGAAACATGGGGCGCAATTCTTGCTCTTTTTGCAATTGTCGGCATTTCGAATGCAATTAATTTAATTGATGGAATTGACGGTTTGGGAGCCACTATCGGTGGTGTGATTTTGAGTACGTTCGGTGTGTTTTTCCTTGTAAATTCGGATGTTGATTGGGCGATTATGTGTTTTGCAATGGTCGGTTCATTGGGAAGTTTTTATCGTTTTAATGTGTTTGGATTGAGAAATAAAACATTTATGGGCGATTCCGGCTCTCTGGTTTTAGGAACTTTGATAGCCATGTGTACGATTCATTTCAATGAATTTTGCAAAAATCCCGATCTCTTTTTCCCGGTAAGTTCTGCACCGGCAGTTTCCTTAGGGATCTTAATCCTTCCTATTTTCGATTTGGCCCGTGTTTCGACTATTCGTTTATCGAAAAAAACATCGCCCTTTGCAGCCGATAAAAACCACCTGCATCATCGTTTGTTGGAATTGGGATTTAACCATTTTCAATCATCGTTGATTTTGGGCGGCGTGAATTTATGTTTTATTATTCTATCTTTCTTTTGTAAGGATATCGGCGTTATTCGCCTTGGAATTGTGCTTTTAGTACTTTGTCTTTCAGGCTCGGTATGGTTGGAAATGCTGGTGAAAAAGCATCGTTTGAACGCATAAAATAAAACGTCTTGATCTTTCTTGATTTTTAAAGATTCAAGAAGGATTAATCCCTTTGATTAACTAAAGACTCAAAATTAGAAGACTTTACGAAATTTACCTTGGTTTTATTCACAGGTATATCTTCTAGAAAACCAAACCTAACCAGTTTCATCAAATCCGCTCTAGCTGTGTAGTTTGAAACCGAGAATCGGTTTTGCACCTCTTTTACATTAAGCACAATTTCGGGCTCTTCCGAAAAAAGTTCCAAGAGTTGAGTTTGTCTTTCGTTGATTTCCGGGATTTTGATAAATTTTCTTAAATCGCGTGCTTCGATTTGCTTTCTTTTAAGATAGGTTTTCAATGCGTCAAAAGCTAATTCCATTGCTTTTAGGTTAAAAGTAATAAAATAAGACAAGTCGTTTTCGTCATTTTCAGTATAGAGGTACGCTTTTTCATATTGATTTTTCCGATCTTGAATGATTCTGGAAATGGATAAATACTCGGCCATCCAATATCCTTTTTTAAGCAAATACCAATAAAAAAGCGCTCTAGCTGTTCGTCCGTTCCCATCTGTGAAAGGATGGACCCATCCAATCATAAAATGAATGATAATGGCTTTGATAATGGGATGAATAAAAGGTTCATTATCTTGATTGAAAAATACGCACAAATCTTTTATAAGGCCGGGAATTTCTTCGTGTGAAGGCGGCGTGTGTACAATCTCGCTTGTTGATGTGTTGATAACAAAAATATCATTCGTATCCCTGAAAAAACCTTCTTCTTCTGTTTTATCTAGGGTATTTTTACTAATTAAACCATGTATTTGAAGAAGTTTATCAATGCTTAATTCGTCGCTTTTATTTTGAACAATATGCTTGATTGTTAGATAATTATTTACAATCATTTGCTCGGATTTGTTGTGAGGTTTTTCTTCTCTCCTCAGCATTTCTTTTGCCTTTTTTCGAGTCGTATTAGCTCCTTCTATTTTACTGCTGGAAATTGCTTCTTCCATGATTGAACTAATCATGTACTGATTTTTACTTTTCTCTGGAATAAGTCCTTGTGAACTTAAATATCCACCAATATTCATGTCGAAATAATGCAAGGCTCGTTGGATATAATCCGTAGAAGAAAAACGAAAGTGATAAGTGCCAAATGAAATATGGTTCCGATTGCTGCGACGACTGATTTTTACTGCATTCCAGGCATCTACAGGATCTATAGAAAGAACTTTAGCCTTGTATTTTACGCGATCCCAATAAGCGTATTCATTATTGATTGAAGTTAATGCAGAAAGGAATTCAGAATTATCAAATAAATCTAAAATATTTTCTGTAATAATAAATGGAGGCGTTTTTTCTACCATTTTGTAATTTTTTGCAAAGGTACAAAAAACTTATTAATCTTTCTTGATTTTTAAAGATTCAAGAAGTTTTATTTTTTTATTTGAAAGTAAGAAGTGACAAAAAAGCATCATAAATTAAAAATAATCAGTGCTTTATCAAAATAATGTCAAATTTATAAAATAAAAGAAAAAATAGCAATAAAAAATAGCAATAAAAAATGTCTTGATTTAATAAATTTCAAGAAGTTTTTGTGTTGCTAATTTGAAATTATCCCAATTTAATTTGCAGTTCCGGAAGTTCCTCGCGAACGTTGCGGATAAATGCCGAAGGATCGACGCTGTATTTGCGCGCCGGCATGGTAAGCCCGATTTTATTGACCGTATCGGAAATCTCAAAAATAAGATTGCAAGAACCTTTTTGTTCTTTTACGAGCTTGCTTATCTTTTGAATAAAAACATCGTTCACAAGCGGCAAATCGAGCTTTAAAACGATTTTCCGGGTTTGGGTTTTCATTAAATCTTCGAGCAGTTGGATTTCCGAAATTTTCAGCTCAAACATATCTTCTTTGCCCCAACGGTTTTTCACACCTGCTTGCACAAAGACAAATAATCCGCTGATCATGAAATTTTTAAACTTCACATAATCCTGCCCGAAAAGTGTAATTTCAATCGAATCGTCAAAATCTTCAATGGTAAAACGTCCGAATGGATTGCCTGTTTTGCTGGTTAAATGTTGTGCATTTGTAATGATTCCACCAAACTTCAACTCTTTATTTCTCACAGCTTGCAAATCGTCTTTGAACTCGTTGATTGTTGCTGTTTTAAATTGATTGATTTCGAATTTGTAGTCATCGAGCGGATGGCCGGAAATAAAGAAACCGGTCACTTCTTTTTCGTACTTTAGTTCTTCAATTTTCGGAAATGGTTCGCAGTAATAAACTTCCGGATCGGCGGTCATTTCTTCGTGGCTGTCGCCAAACAAAGAGGCTTGCGCCGATTGAACGTTTTGCTGATATTTTGATGCAAAATTCATCAAATTATCAAGGAAAGTGGCCGTATCGCCGGGTTTTTGGTACAAATATTGCGCACGATGCAGTTTAAAATCGTCAAAAGCACCTGCTTTTACGAGACTTTCCATGCAGCGTTTGTTGAGCATGCGCAAGTTGATGCGTTTCACAAAATCGAAAATGGATTGATACGCGCCGTTTTCATTACGTTCAGCAATTAATGCTTCAACAGCCTGTTCTCCAACACCTTTAACGGCAGCTAAACCGAAACGGATAGCACCCGCTTTATTTACTGTAAAGTTTAACTGACTTTCATTTACGTTCGGACCGAGTAAGTCGATTTTCAAGCGTTTACATTCTTCCATAAAGAACGTTATTTGCTTGATATCGCTGAGGTTATTGGTCAAAACGGCCGCCATAAATTCGGCCGGATAATGGGCTTTTAAATAACCGGTCTGGTAAGCGATGAAAGCATAGCAAGTGGAGTGCGATTTGTTGAAGGCGTAAGAGGCAAAGGCTTCCCAGTCGGTCCAGATTTTTTCGCAGATTTTCAAGTCGTGATTGTTCGCCGTACAACCATCCATAAATTTGGATTTCATTTTGTTCAGCGTTTCGATTTGCTTCTTACCCATTGCTTTACGCAAAGTATCGGCATCGCCTTTGGAGAAGTTTGCCAATTTTTGCGAAAGCAACATCACCTGCTCCTGATACACGCAGATTCCGTAGGTTTCCTTGAGGTATTCCTCCATATCCGCAAGGTCGTAAGTGATTTCTTCGCGACCGAATTTGCGGTTGATGAATTGTGGGATGTACTCCATAGGCCCTGGACGGTAGAGGGCGTTCATGGCAATAAGGTCTTCCAATCGATTGGGTTTCAAGTCGATCAGATATTTTTTCATTCCATCGCTTTCAAACTGGAAAATACCGGTGGTATCGCCGCGTCCGAAAAGTTCGAAGGTCTTTTCGTCATCAAGTGGAATGGCATCAATGTCGATATCGATATTGTGCCGCAGCTTGATATTGTTGAGCGCTTCTTTAATGATGGAGAGGGTTTTAAGTCCTAGAAAGTCCATTTTCAGCAGCCCTACCGATTCGATCAGCGTTCCTTCGTATTGCGTAACGGGTAGTGTGCTATCTTTGGCATTGCTCAAGGGCACGTATTCCATGAGGTCGTCGGGCGCAATGATCATACCGCAGGCGTGCGTACCGGTACTGCGCGTAGAACCTTCGAGTTGTTTGGCGAATTTGAGGGTTTTTTGAATTAGCGGCAAGCCTTCAGTGCGTTCTTTTTCGAGCGCCGGCTCTTCTTTAAACGCTTTGTCGAGGGTCATTCCGGGGACTGTAGGGACTAATTTCGACAAACGGTCGGATTCGATTAACGGCAGGTCTAAAACGCGCGCCACGTCTTTAATGGACGATTTGGCGGCCATGGTTCCAAACGTGATGATTTGTGCCACACGCCCGTCACCGTATTTATTTACAACGTATTGAATCACTCTTTCGCGTCCGGCATCGTCGAAATCAATATCCACATCGGGCATCGAAATCCGTTCCGGGTTAAGAAAACGCTCAAACAGCAAGTCGTATTTGATTGGGTCAACGTTTGTAATTCCAATTGCGTAGGCAATGGCGGAACCGGCGGCAGAACCCCGTCCGGGACCGACGAGAACGCCCATTTTTCGGGCTTCGGCAATGAAATCCTGCACAATCAAGAAGTAGCCCGGAAAGCCCATGCGTTCCACGGTGTCGAGTTCGAAGTTTAGACGTTCGAGAATGTTTTCCGGAATCGGGTCGCCCCAGCGTTCTTTACTACGTTCGATGGTGAGGTGGCGCAGGTATTGCATTTCGTTTTCGAAATTTTCCGGGATAGGAAATTTCGGAAGCAGAATGTCGCGTTGAAGTTTGAATTCCTCTACTTTTTCAGCAATTTCGAGGGTGTTTGTAATGGCATCCGGATAATCTGGAAACAAAGCAGCCATTTCTTGCGGAGACTTGAGATATTCTTCTCCGGTGTACATCATCTGATGCTCGTCGCTCATCTTTTTTCCCGTGTTTAGATACACAAGAATTTTGTGAGCTTCTTTATCGTCGGCGTTTACGAAATGGATGTCGTTGGTTGCAATGAGTTTAATGCCGTAGCGTTGAGAGAGTTCGATGAGGCCTTTATTGACATTTTGCTGATCTTCGAGGCCGTGGTTTTGCATTTCGAGATAGAAATCATCCCCGAAAATATTTTTAAACCATTCAACGGCTTCAGCGGCTTTGTCAACGCCGCCGCTCATCAAAAGCTGTGGAATTTCGCCACCCAAACAAGCGGAACAAACGATCAGCCCTTCGCTGTATTTTTCCAAAACTTCTTTGTCGATCCGCGGCGTATAATAAAATCCTTCTCTCCAACCAATTGAGCATAAGCGAACTAAATTATGATAGCCGACTTTGTTTTTGGCCAACAAAATCAAGTGATATCCGCTGCGGTCGTCTTTTCCGGTTTTTTCAAAGCGACTTTTTTCGGCCACGTAAACTTCACAGCCGATGATAGGCTTTACGCCTTGTTTTTTCGCTTCATTGAAGAACTCCAAGCATCCGAACATCGATCCGTGGTCGGTGATGGCAATAGCTTCCATGCCCATTTCCTTGGTCTTTTTGATCAAGTCGGGAATGCGCGAAGCTCCGTCGAGGATGGAGTATTGCGTGTGAACGTGGAGGTGGACGAAAGACATGTGTGAATGGAGAGTGGAGAGTGGAGAGAGGAGAATGCCTTTTCATTCTCAATTCTCAGTTCTCCATTCTCAATTAAATTAAACGGTCATTACTTCTTTTTCTTTCTCTGCCAACATTTTATCAACGGTTTCGATGAATTTGTTGGTCATGTCTTGAGTATCTTTTTCGAACGATTTTTTCTCGTCTTCAGACATTTCTAATTTTTTTCCGACTTCGTTGGCATCGCGGCGGACGTTACGGATAGCTACTTTTGCTTTTTCGGCTTCTTCTTTTGCTTTTTTCACGAGGTCGCGGCGGCGTTCTTCGGTAACAGGAGGAAGCGTGATGCGGATGACATCGCCGGTATTTTGAGGCGTAAAACCGAGGTTTGCGGCCAAAATTGCTTTTTCAATTGCTCCCAACAAAGGTTTTTCCCAAGGTTGGATCACAATTTGTTTGGGATCCGGTGTATTGATGCTTCCTACTTGCTCAATGGGTGTTGGATTTCCGTAGTAATCGACCTTTACACCTTCGAGCATTTGCGGGCTTGCTTTGCCTGCACGTACTTTGTGTAATTCTTTCTCAAAATGCGCAATGGCGCCTTCCATTAAGTGTTTGTGGTCTTCCACACATTTTTTTCCTTCGGGAGTCATAGCTTTCGCGTTTTTTATTGTTTAATTATTTGAAATACAAATAGGGTTATATGTCTTTACATATTTTTCAAAGATACAAAAATTTTCGCGAACATTTTTCAATTGTTGATAAATTCTAAATAAAGAGGATTGGGAAGTGACAAAAAATCAAATTTTTTTTGATTTTCTGTCACCTGTAAAGATATTTAAATAGTTGATTTTATGTGTATTGTTTCAATTCTTTCGATTTTGGTGTTGGAGGAAGAAAATTTTCTTTTGTAATGACTGATTTTCCGGTTTTGTTTTCCAATTCAACACGCGTATTTTTCGCAATAGCTCCTCCTTTTTTGCCGGCTTTTGCATTTTGGCGCAAGCCTTTTGCTTCTTGAACTTCAGCAATTTGACGAGTAGCAAGTTCAGCTAAAGCTGTGAAAAGCAATTCTGCTTCTGACATGTGATCGCGCAAGTTTTCGGATTCAAGTCCTTTGATTTCTTTGTGTTGACTGACAGTCATTCCCGACCATTCATGATGAATAATGTTTGTAAGCAAAGCGAACTCATCTTTTTGAGTCACTCCGGATTCTTTCCAATAGTCGGTCAGTTTGTTACGAGTTTCTTGACCGCTCATGCGTTGTTGAATCCATTTTTCACTATGCCCCATTTTCAGCCAGTTTTCACGTGCTCTTTCAAGACCGCGCGAAGGGTCGTTGATTTCCTGAATGCGTTCATGTCCGACTTTTGCAAGCCACAGTTTAAAAGGTTCTGCTTTTGGAGAAGGAATTGCTTGGATGATGCGTAGAAGTTGTTCGGTATCTGCAACATCGGTTTCTCGCATTTTACCGTCTGGAGCTTCCATTTTCAACTGTCCCAATTTTAGGGACACTTCACTTCCCTCTTCTTGAAGTTTGGTTTTTAAAGCATTCCAATACTTTCGAGGCCTTGGACTTTCCGTTAATATCTCTATTACATCGATAATAGAAAAATACCATTGCTCTTTTTCATTATCCCAATGTGTGCGGATTTTTTGATTTTCGAATAATTTAATGTTCTTCATGTTAAAATAATTTAAAATTTCGCTGCAAATATAATCAAAAAAACAACACGTAATTCATTCATAAACAAGAATTAAGAATTTTTAACATTTTGTTATTTTAATTAACATTTGGATGTCTGAAAAAGAGGTTGATGTAAAAATTAAGAAATTTTATTACGCGGTGACGCGGTGCGTATTGTCAGCTGCGCTGACGGGTTATCGCGGATTTTCGGAGATTACGCGAATTTGCGCAGATTTTATGGTTGATAGTTAAATGTACGAAAATACCGTACGGTTGTTTTGAATTGTCCGAATTTTGTGAATAGTTTAAAAAGAAAAGCGCAAAGATGTTTCTTCTTTGCGCCTTTTGTGTATTTTGTGGTTAATCTATTTTATTTCGCAAGATTTATAGAATACCGGAGGGTTAATCCGCAAGCAAGGGTTTGGAGTTTGTCGGTGTAAGAAGGGATTGCTGAAGCAGATTCGAAAACTGTTGGATTTTCGTTTTGATATTGTAGAAGGTATCCACCGGAATTTTTCAAAACATTATTTAATCCGTAATCCAAAAATAAACCGGCATAAACCTTACCACCGTGAGGGAATTGGAAAGACAATCCTGCTTCTAACGCCAAGGCTGTTTGAAGTTTTATATCGAATTGTCCATCGGTTTCCATGTTGTAATAGTCCGAAAACCCGTGATCGGGCTCGTTTTCGTGCCACTGATTTGAGTAAGCGCTGTAAGCAGAAGTGGTAACATTTTCAAATTCTCCTTTGTATTTCGCGGAAAGCGGAATGCCGAATTTAAAACCCCCCATTGCATAAAATCCGAAGCCGCCAATGGGCAACGTGAGCTTAGCCATTACCGGAATGTTGAGGTAGTGGAGCGTTTGTTTTTCGGTGTAATCAAAACCATCAACAATAAAGGTGTACGATTCATTTATATTCGGATAAGGCGACGGGATGTCGTATCCATAGAGAATATTGTCGATTTCTAATTTTCCGGAATAGAAGGTGTATTCTAATCCGGTATGCAAAGCCAACATTTTGTTGAGGTTGTAGTCGTATCCCAAACCGAGCGACCAGCCTGTTCTGCCTTTTACATCTCCTTCGGAAGGGCTGTATAAAAGCGAAGAAAGACCGATTCCGCCGCGAACGGAAAGTTCTTGTTTTGGAGCCGTTTTTGAACCTATTTCCAGTTCTGTTTTTTGTGCGAAAATAAATCCGTTTAAACAGAAAACAAAGAAACTTATTTGAATTAAATATTTCATAATAATATTTTTATAATATGAATTGCGAGTTATGTGAAAATTTTGGTTTTTGTATTTAATTAACCACAAAGGGCACGAAGATCACAAAGAATATGTGCCCTTGATGATTGAATTTTATTGCTTAATAATAGTTGCGGTTTCGTTGTTTAGTTTGATAACGTAGCTTCCTTTTTGGAGATGCGAGATGTCGATTTCGGTTTTTTCGCCGCTGGTTGGGGCGGTACTGATGAGGATGCCGAAGGAGTTGTAAATTTTAATAGTAGAGGCAAGGCATGCCCTGTCTTTACAACCGACAACCGTTATCTTTCCCGTTGCAGGGTTGGGATACACACGCATTCTTTGCCAGTTTTGCGGTTCGGTATAAGGACAAACATTCATTCTTATACCGTCTGTAAACGTTACATTTGCACTGTATTTTGTGCCCGGAACCAGACCGGAAGGAATATATAACACACCTTTGTACATTCCCGGAATTGTTTGTCCATTCGCAAACCATTGATATTGATTTGTGATAAAGGAATGTCCGCCGTTGTAAACCGGATTATTGATAATTTCCAAGGTATTGCTATATGCCTGATAAATCAAAGTGCTGTCGAACGGATTTTTTACCAAAATGGTGTATGTATTGGTGTCGGTTGTATTCTCAACCTTGATCAACATATCGTGAATACTTCCGGGGGTTCCGGCAGAAACAAATACATCGGCATCGGTTCCGTAATCTTGTCCGTCGACCACAATGGTGTTTCCTGCATTTACAGAAAGGAAGATCTCCGCTTGCGTCATACCGCAATGGAGTTCAAATTCGTAGTTGGAAACCGTTGGGTCGAAGGCCGGCGACAACGTTCCTCCGGCTACGATCACCGTGTCCAGTTTCGGATCATTCACAATCGGCGCATTGGCACGGCGAATGGTGACTTGGTACGATTGTTTGTAGTTCGTGTCTTGCGCAACAGCGATGAGTGTGAACGTGTTTTTTCCATAATTTAAAGCCACGTTGTTAAGCGATTTCACGCTGGCCGTGTTGCAGATTACCATTCCGGAAATGTTCACTTTGCTTGTGGTGTGCGGCACATTCCACGTGAGTGTGGAAGAAACCACTTTTGAAAGCGTATCCACAGAAATGGAACTTAAATTTGCATTTACGCTTTTGCGGATATTTTTCTCCCATTGCAAGCGTGGGTATCCGCAAGCATTGTCAATTTCCCAAGTGTTGTTAAAATCCCAATGATGGAATGTAGAATCTTGCATCATGGCGTTGGTCATGCGTCCGCGTGTGAAAAGGGTATCTACTTCGGAAGAACCGATTCCGTAAGGAAGTTGTGAGATTTGTTTGTCGAAATGGCTGTTTTCACAAAGTTGTCCGTCCACCTGATATCCCAAAAGTCCGCCCTGCATATAGCTTTCGGCATCGATAACTCCGCTTGCGTGCACTTTGATGATTTGCCCGTCGGTTTGGTAACCGGCAATACCGCCGATGGAGTCCCAGCCGTATACATTGGCCAGCGAATAGCAGTTTTCGATGAGTGAAGTTTCGCTCAAACGTCCAACCATTCCGCCCACAGCGGCGTTTCCGCGAATATCGCCTTTTCCGACGTAGGAATTTGTGATGTCGCAATCGTTGCAGAAGCCGACCATTCCGCCCACGTAGTCTTTTCCGGTGATTCCTTGCGCACCGAATTCAATACCGAGGCTGTCGATTTTCGATTGGTAAATGGAGCCGAACAAGCCTTGATCCCAACTGTCGGGACGGTTGGTCCATAGGTCGTAAACCACATGTCCGCCGCCGTGAATGATTCCTTGGAAAGCATTCGGATAGCCGAGTGCATCATCGCCGCGCGTAAAGCCGCCAATCGGCAGCCAGCCCGCGCTTCCGTAAGTTGCATTGGTAAACGAATCCATATCCACGATGTCGTTTTCGACGCGGAAATGCATATTTTTATAAGCGGGTCCCAAATAGGTGCGAACGGCATTGAGTTCTCTCGCATTGCGGATTCTGAACGGATTATCGGGTGTGCCCACACCGATGAAAACTTCGCGAACCACGTTGATGGTATAAACTTTTTTGATATTCGTATCTTCGGCGGTAACCACTAATTTGAAAACATTGTTTCCAAAGTGAAGGTATTTATTGTTGATATTGCCGACGGTGGCAGACGGACAAACCGGCACTCCGTTGATGTTGATGGTATCTACGGCTTTTCCGACTTCGATTCTGTAGCTTAGCGAATCTTTGTGGAAAGCGGGCGTGAGTGTGCCGAGCGATCCTTGATTTGAAGCCGTTTTTGCAACACTCAGGCTCGCTAAATCGGCATTGATGCCTTTGGGATTCTTTTGCCAACTTAAGGTCGGATATCCGCAAAGATCGTGTTCGTTCCAAACATTGGTGAAATCCCAACCGGCGAAGGTGGTATGCTGAAACATTTCGGCGGTGGTTCTTCCACCACCAAAATCATAGATGGGAAGAACTGACTTTAAAAAGGTAGTATCAAAATAACAATTTGTTACAGATCCTGCAGAGGCGAGAACACAAAAGCCTCCCACTGCATTTTTGGAAGCCGCATAACAATTTTCAAAGTCAGATCCGAAACCACCAGTATTTCCCGGGTCTCCCACAAAACCGGCACCATAGGTATTATCGATAGGCCAAACGGATTGCGAATAACAATTGCTCATTTGAGATCTTGTAGCTGCCCCTGCAAAACCTCCTGCAAGCCCCCCTTGATGACAAATTTTTCCTTTTGTATAGCAATTTGAGATCGTTGAAAGATCAATATATCCGGCAAAAATTCCACCTGCATCGGTTAATGCTCCTGGTTTTATGCTATCTCCGGGCAGCACTTCTACTCCCAAACTGTCTATTGAAGTTCCACTTATGGAACCAAAAAGTCCGACATTAGGAAGGTTTCTATCGATTCTCAAATCATACACTACATGTCCGCCGCCGTGAAAAATACCTTCGAAATAATCATTTTCGTCGCCAATTGGCAACCAGCCTTCGGCGCCGTATTTTTGGGTGGTGTATTCCGCCATGTCGATAATGTCGTTCATCACACGGAAGTGTTTGCCGCTTCCGGCTGCACCAACGTAGTTATGCACCAAATCGAGTTCGTAGGCGTTGTGGATGAGGAAGGGGTTTGTTCCTGTTCCGGATCCTATTAAAGGTTCGCGGGTAACGGTAATCGTATATACTTTTTGGTAGTTGGTATCTTCCGCGTAAGCGATGATTTTGATTTCGTTTTCGCCGGAATGCAAACGGATGTTGCCTTTTCCTTTTACGGTGCCGTTGCAAACAGCCGCCGCGTTAATTACGATGGTATCTACCAAACGACCGGCTTCAACAGTGTAGGTTGTGCTGTCGGGATGAAAAGCAGGCGTTAAGGCTTCCAAAACGCCGATATTGCTCGCGGTTTTGGCAATGCTTAAACTTGCCAAAGCGGGCTTGATGTCTTTCGGGCGTTTTTGCCATTTCAAATACGGATAACCGCAAGCGTTGTCTTGTTTCCAGATATTGGTAAAATCCCAAGATGTAAATGTGGAGGTTTGGAGCATTTGAGCGGTAGTTTTTCCTTGAACGCCTACAGTGCTGTTCCCAACGATAGAGATGTCGCTATCATAAAAAAGATTTGCCACATTACCGCTCTTAATACATGCATTTGCATTTGCACTGCCGTTTCCATTTACTTTTCCTGCAACATAGCAGTTTGTATAAGTGGTTATGGTTGACGAACCGACAAAGGCAGCAACTGAAGACATTGAAGATCCCGATACATTTGCTTTCGCGTAGCAGTTTGTAATTTGTCCCATTCCGGCTTGACCGATAAATCCGCCAATAGCGGCATCAAGTCCGGAAACAGTTCCTTTTGTATACGTATTTGAAATATTCGAATTGGCAGTAACTCCGCACAAAATGCCAACACTTGCCCCAATGGATTGTGTGTTTTTAATCGTGTCTTTAGCGGCAACTTCCACGCCAAGGCTATCAAAAGTTGCATTTGTGATCACTCCAAAAAGTCCGGCAGCAGTGCAGCTTCTGTTTATCCTCAAATCATATACCACATATCCGCCACCGTGAAAAATACCTCGAAAACTGTTGCCGCTTTCGCCAATCGGCAGCCAGCCTTCTGCTCCGTAATGATGCGCGGTGTATTCTTCCATGTCGATGATGTCGTTCATCACACGGAAGTGTTTGCCGGCGTTGGCTGTTCCCAAATACAAACGTACATTGTCTAAATCTTCGGCATTGTAGATGAGATAGGGGCTGTCGGCAGTTCCGCTGCCATCGAAGATCTCGCGATTCACGATTACAGTATATGGTTTTTTGTCGCCGTTTTCGGCCGTAACCGTTAAATCGAAAGTATTTTCGCCCGATTTCAACGTCGCATTGGTGTATGATTTTACGGTTGCCAAGTTGCAATGCGGCACGCCGGCGATAGTGATTTTATCAACGGATTTCGGAACGTTAATCGTGATTGAGGATTGAGGGTTGAGGATTGTAGGGGCAATCCCTTGCGGTTGCCCTTTAAATGTAATCGAATCCAAAATATTATTTGTGGATTTTTGGTGCGAACGTTGCCATTTCAAGTAGGGATATCCGCAGTTTTGGTCGATTTTCCAAGTGTTTGCGAAGTCCCAGTTTTTATAAGTGGTATCTTTGTACATGGCGTTGGATGTTCTTCCTTCTACCTGCACAGAACCCAGAAACGGCTGTCCTACGCCAACATCGGTACCTGCTACTTCTTTGTCGAAATACGATTTGTCGAAACTACTACTCATTTCACTTCCGCCGAAACCGCCTTTAACCGCGCCGTTTGTGATGATTTTTGCAGCAGCGTAGCAGCCCGAAATTTTATCGCCATGCGAAGCATACCCAATAAATCCACCCACGGTATTGGCTCCTTTTACAGAACCGATATGATAGCAGCTGGTGATGTTTCCGCCGTCGTTGTATCCTGTAAAACCACCGATGTACGCATCGGTGCTCACCACTTTTCCTATAGAATAACAAGCGGCAATGGTGCTGTTTTTGCTGTATCCGGCAAACGCACCTACTGCATCGTGTCCTACTACGCTGTCGGTGGAAACAATTTCCACGCCGAGGCTGTCGATGGTTGTATTTTCAAGAAATCCGAACAACCCCACGTGGTCCGTGGTCGGACGGTTGATGCGCACGCCGGTTACTTTGTGTCCGTGTCCGTGGATTTTTGCAAATAAATGATGGTCTTCGTTGCCGATGGGCAACCAGCCTTGTGCGCCGTAGTTGGCGTTGATGTAAGCCGGCATATCGGTAATGTCATTCACTACCAAAAAGTGGATATTTGCATTTTCCACACCCAAATAATTGCGCACGTTGCTCAATTCTTGTGCATTGGTAATCAAGAAGGGTTTGCTTGCCGAGCCATCGCCCTGCATGTAATCGCGGAAAACGTTTACGGTGTATGTTTTTGTAATTTTCGGATCTTCGGCATATACCACCAATTCGAAAATGTTGTTTCCGGGTTTGAGTCCGGCAGCGCCGAGATTGTCGGCATGTGCCGTTGCGCAAACAGTGGTTCCAACAATGCTGTTCAGGTTATCAATTTCTTTTGCCACATGGATGATGTAGTTCAACGAATCCTGATTGAAAGCAGGCGTAAGCGTTTGTTTTTTGTTGGCAATGGTTACGGTAAGCGTTTTCAAATTGGCATTAAAACTTTTGGTAAGCGCGGTTTGCCATTGAAAAAACGGATAATTACAAATGGGTTCGATGGTCCAGATGTCATCAAAATCCCAGCCTTTGTAGGTATCTTTGTCCATCAGTTCGCCGGTTGTTTTTCCTTCGATGTTGTTTTTGGTAGGGGCATTTACGCCGGTGTCCACCACGCCCACGCCGTTGGTATGTCCGGAAACTTGCGCATCGAAATAACAGCTGTCCACAGAACTGTGTTTGCCCAAGTGTCCGATGAGTCCGCCGGATTCAGATTGCTGGCTGATGACTTGTCCCACGGCATAGCAGCCGGTTACGGTAACGTCCGAGCAGTCGCCGATCAATCCGCCAGAAGGTCCGCCGCCGTCCACGGTGGTCATGGCGAAGCAATTTTCGATGATCGATCCGTCGAATGCGCAGCCGATGAGCCCGCCCACGTGTTCGTTAGACGATTTGATATTTCCGGTTGCGTAGCATTCCGAGATTAAACTTTGTTTGTGCACGCCGCTCACGAGTGCGCCGTTGTGCGAAACGCCGAACACATTCACTTCGTCGGCATAGCAGCGACGAACTTCGGTGTGTTCGAGGTATCCGGCAAGTCCGGCGGCGAAATTTCCTATTCCGACTACTTTCCCGTGCACATGACAAGCTGTGATTTTGGTGGTGGTGGCTTCCCCAATGAGGATGGCCACGTGGTCTTTTCCACAAACGCTGTCGTTGTCGGCAAGTTCGATGCCTAAACTGTCGATTTCGGCATTGGTGGTGAAGCCGAACAAACCGATGTTGTTTGTTGTTGGGCGATTGATGCGGAAGCCGATGATTTTATGTCCGCCGCCGTGCAATTTTCCGTAGAAAGAAGTTGTCCTTCCGGATCTTGTTCCGATCGGGTTCCAGCCTTCGGGTCTGTTTTTGAGATAGGTTGTCAAATCAATGTCGTTCATTATGCGAAAGTGCACGGCTTCTTTGGAAGAGCCGATGTACGAACGCAACGAATCGAGATCTTTGGCAGTTTTGATTTGAAAAGGTTTTGCAGCAGTTCCGCTGCCGCCGCTGAAGGTGTAAGCGGCAAAAAGAGTCTTCGTGCAGAGCATCGCCAGCACGAAAAAGAGAAGGGAAATTTTTCTCATCTTGTTGTTTTGGTTAGAAATAAGGATGCAAAGGTACGAAAAAAAATTGAGAATGGAAAATGGAGGATGAACGACGTAGAGTCAACATCCAAACGCATAAATTAGCAAAACGGTGCAAAATAGTCGAACGGCGAGTTAAAGTTCAGATTTTCACGCGGTCTCCGATTTAATTTATATTGAACGTTTTTAATTTGTTGATGGTCTATGGTGTCAA
>JAVBNF010000023.1:0-22616 GCA_031551725.1 Bacteroidales bacterium | reverse complement strand
GTTTGAGCGAAAGTAATGCAGAAGTGCAGAAGCGCAAAAACGCAGAAGACGGTCATTTTTATGCATTTCTGCGCTCTTGCGCTTCTGCATTCTTGCATTTTTGCGTTTCTGCCACGAAGTAATTGTGTTTTCATGTTGTGTATTTTTAATTGTTATTTATTTCCATCAAGCCCCGAAGGGGCTGTATGTAAATAAAAAAGGCGCGAGTTGAATTTCTTATTTTTCTCGAGGTATCGCCAAACACCCACACGAAAATAAGATACAACTCACGCCGGAACACAGCATGAGCGCATCACTTATTATTCTTTCGTGTTGGAAAATTGGCGATTTTCGAGAAAAGAATTATAGCTTACGCTTTCTTTATTTATGTTTAATTATGTTTTTTCTATATATTATTTTTTTGTTAACTTGTTAACTCGTCACCTCGTTAACCTATTATTTTCGCAAAGTTAAATATTTTTTTTCAATAAATGAAATTATTCCATTCTTTTTTTCAATCCTGCTATTTCATCACGTAAACGAGCAGCTTCCACAAAGTCTAATTTCTTCACGGCTGCATCCATTTGTTTTTTGGTGTTTTGGATGACTTTTTCTATTTCTCCTTTACTCATATATTGAACAACAGGATCGGCAGCTATGTTGAGTTCTTCGCTTTCGACATAATATGTCGCTTTCGATTTCGCATGTACCAGACTATTATCAATAGCCTTGCGGATTTGCGTCGGCGTGATATTGTTGGCTTTATTGTAGTTCATTTGCTTTTCGCGGCGACGGTTGGTTTCGTCAATCGTTCGCTGCATGGAATCGGTAATTTTGTCGGCATACATAATTACTTTGCCGTTTATATTCCGTGCGGCACGTCCTGCCGTTTGCGTAAGCGCACGATCGGAACGCAAAAATCCTTCTTTGTCGGCATCCATCACTGCTACCAGTGATACTTCGGGCAAGTCCAAACCTTCGCGAAGCAAGTTCACACCAACAAGCACATCAATAGAGCCTGCACGGAGATTTTGCAAGATTTCTACACGATCCAAGGTTTCCACATCCGAATGGATATATTGTGTACGAATACCAATATTGATAAGGTATTTGCTCATTTCTTCGGCCATGCGTTTGGTAAGCGTTGTTACCAAAACACGTTCATTGCGAGCAATAACCTGTTCGATTTCATCAAGTAAATCGTCCATTTGATTTAAGCTCGGACGAACTTCGATAATCGGGTCTAAAAGCCCGGTGGGACGAATAACCTGTTCTACAACCACGCCATCGCTTTCTTCAAGTTCAAAATTAGCAGGTGTTGCGCTCACATATATAACCTGATTGAGAATTTCCTGAAATTCTTCAAACTTCAATGGGCGGTTATCCATGGCGGCAGGCAAGCGGAAACCATATTCCACAAGGTTTTGCTTGCGCGAACGATCGCCGCCATACATGGCATGGAGTTGGGGAATAGTTACGTGGCTTTCATCAATCACCAAAAGGTAATCGTCCGGAAAATAATCCATCAAACAGAAAGGGCGCGAGCCTTGCGGACGTCCGTCGAAATAACGTGAATAATTTTCAATACCGCTGCAATAGCCGAGTTCCTTAATCATTTCCAAATCGTATGTCACGCGGTCTTCCAAGCGTTTGGCTTCCTGACGTTTTCCAACTTCATTGAAATATTCCACTTGTTTTCCCAAATCCAACTGAATATCATGCACCGCCTCATGAATACGCTCTTGCGAAGTGACAAAAATGTTTGCCGGAAAAATGGTTACTTCATCCATTTCTTCGATACGTCCGCCATTGTCGGGATAAATCATCTCGAGGCTTTCGATTTCATCATCGAAGAAAATAATACGATAAGCATAATCTGCGTAAGCGGGATAAACATCAAGCGTATCGCCCTTTACACGAAAGTTGGCACGTTTAAATTCGATTTCGTTGCGCGAATACAAGCTACCGACAAGCTCAAGCATCAACTGTTTCATGCTGATTTTTTGCGAACGCTTGATATGAATGGTGTTTTCATTAAAATCGGACGGATTTCCGATACCATAAATGCACGAAACGGAAGAGATAACAATTACATCCCTCCTTCCGGAAAGCAAAGCAGAAGTGGCACTCAAACGAAGTTTTTCAATTTCCTCATTGATTTGCAAATCCTTTTCAATATACGTATTCGTTGTTGGAATGTAGGCTTCGGGTTGATAATAATCATAATATGAAACAAAATATTCCACAGCATTATTAGGAAAAAACTGCTTGAACTCGCTATAAAGCTGTGCCGCCAATGTTTTGTTATGACTTAAGATGAGCGTTGGGCGTTGCACTTCCTGAATAACATTGGCAACGGTAAATGTTTTTCCGGAACCTGTAACCCCAAGCAAAACCTGCGCACGGTCATGACGATTCAGTCCTTCCGTCAGCTGGCGAATGGCTTCGGGCTGATCACCGGTAGGAACAAAATCGGAGGTTATTTCAAATTTATTTAACATAATACAAAGATACAAATTAAATGTTAATTATTAATTGTTAATTATTAATGATTTTTCTTACCTTTGTACGAAATTTTTTAACGAAAGTGGAATTTACTTTTTTAGGCACGGGAACTTCGCAGGGCATTCCGATTATCGGATGCAAATGCAGCGTTTGTACTTCAGATGATTTCAGAAACAAGCGATTGCGATCTTCGGCTTTAATCCGCCATCAAGGGAAAACATTCCTGATTGATGCCGGACCTGATTTTCGTGAGCAAATGCTGCGCGCAAATGTTACGCATTTGGATTTTATTTTACTCACGCATGCACACCGCGATCATATCAGCGGCTTGGATGATGTGCGGGCTTACAATTACCTGCAACAACGACCGATGGATATTTATGCGCAAAAAATTGTTTTAGATGAATTGAAAATAATTTATGCGTATGCTTTTGAAACCAATCCGTATCCAGGTGTTCCGGAATTTCATTTGCATGAAGTAGGTCAAAAAACGTTTTCAGCACACAATATTCCCATCTCCCCTATTGAGGTGATGCATCATAAACTGCCGATTTTGGGCTTCCGCATTGGCAATCTGACTTATATTACAGATGCCAAAACAATTTCGGAAACGGAATTGGAAAAGATTAAAGGGACAAAAGTTTTAGTCATCAACGCTTTGCGGACAGAGGAACATTTGTCGCATTTCAGCTTGGATGAAGCGTTGGCCATTATTCGTTTGATCGAACCGGAGCAAGCCTATTTAACACACATTAGCCATTTGCTTGGCGACCATGACTCCGTGTCGGCAGAACTCCCGCCGAATGTATTTTTAGGATACGACGGATTACAAGTTACGATATAAAGAAAAAGGCGATCATTGATCGCCTTTTTAATTTCTTGTGACTCCGGCAGGATTCAAACCTGCAACCTTCTGATCCGTAGTCAGATACTCTATTCAGTTGAGCTACGGAGCCTTTTGTTTCATTTTGGTGGGAGCTATAGGATTCGAACCTATGACCCTCTGCTTGTAAGGCAGATGCTCTGAACCGACTGAGCTAAGCTCCCAAACGAGGTTGCAAAGGTAGTAAGAATTTTTGAATTTACAAATATTTTTTATGTTTTTTTTCAAAATATTTTTTACTTCTTTATTTTTCAGCAAAATAAATTCTTAAAATTTTATGCCTATACTGACATTCGTCGTGTATGCATTCAACTTTTCGGCTCTATAAAAGTGCCCATCCATCATTAAAAACACACTTGCAGCCTCCGAAACCTGATATTCATATCCCAATTGCAAGCCCGCTCCAAACGGACTTAAACGATATGAATTGTCATAATCGGGAAAATTCGCATTGTCAAAAACCACATTATCTTCCGGAAATACTTGTTCTTTATTAATCAATCCCAAATAAGAAAGATCGGCAGTTGCACTCCATGTAGATTTTTTCACCGACCATTCGGTTCCGCATGCTGCACCCAAATTAATATGGTTGTAGTTTGATTTGTAAGGCGACGAATTGTAACGGTCGTTCAAATTCTGAGGTCCGGCAGCAAGTTGTGCAAAATGTTTATTCGAACCGAAATCCCAATCACGACGGGCGGTTACAGCAATATCCCAAGTGGTCATTCCATATCTTTCGTTTTCATCTACCGGATCGGTTGATGTGAATACAAAATTACGTTCGGTTCCTATTCCTGCGGTGTAATTGGCACCCAGCTTGATTTGCAGTACACCGTTGTCTTGTGCAAATACACGTCCAAATTCCAAACCGTATTCATTTGTATTATAAGAGAGGCGTTCTTGATTAGCATCATTCTTAGAATCCAAATCCTGATATTTATATTTAAAATTAGCCAGCCAGCCCTCCCCGCTTTCCGGAAAAAGAAAAGCGTTTGCAAGCAATCGATATCCATCATATGTCCAGCTAAAAGGATTCGCGGCAGAAACCGTGTGCTGATCGGAGTTACCATAGCCTCTCAACGTAAACAAATCATAAGTTTCATTGGGATCATCGACATTTATTTTCAAATCTTGACGATAATCATTATAAATTCCGGTGATACCGACGTAATATTTTTTTACAGGAACGGCAATGCTTAATTCTGCACGAAAATTACTTTTGGTTGATTTCGGATGCAAATCGGTTTTACGAAAATCCTTTCCGGGATCATACGAAAGCGCCATGGACAATATCCATTTATTAAATTGCGTAGCAAATCCACCGGAAAATCCCCAACGTTGACCGTACGAATTTCCTCCAATTGAATCGGCAATTACGTATGGCCCCATATCCATGTGGGCAGCTTCAGAAACGTTGTCCCACGCACGATCGAACATCAAACTATTGTTATAAGATCCTTGCAGCCAAAAAGTAGTATTTTTAATCTGTTTGCTATACTCTGCTTCAACAGTATAGTAAGACAAACGAGTTCCCGGCAAACAAACCAGATTTAAGTTTTCCCAATTTTCATAACCATAGGAAGCGTGCACAGCATTACCGGGTAAAAAAGTGGACCACGGCATGGAAGCCGGATTTGTGTATACCTCTTCAAATAAGCTTTCAGGAATATGAACTCCCACCGGCCCGGAGATCGAATCTCCGGTACTTCCGGCAAATAAGGAGTTTTGTCCAAAAGCGGACAACACACAAACACAAATTATATTTTTTAAAGAATCAAAATTAGTCATCAGATTTTTCATAAAAAAGTGCAAATTTACAATATTAAAAACGATTTTCGAAATAATGTTGCAAAATTACACTTTCGAAATGTTTTCATCAATCACTTAAAATAGGGAAATTTTCAATAAAAATAAAAATCGGATAATTATTTATGGGGATACGGTTTTATTTTCGTATATTTGCATTCTCAAACAAGAATATCATGTCAGACAGCATTATCATTATTCCGACGTATAACGAAAAAGAAAACATCGAAGCTATTATCCGCAAAGTGTTTTCGCTTCCGAAAGAATTTAATATTTTGGTAGTTGAAGATAATTCTCCCGATGGTACTGCTGCGATTGTGAAACGCCTGATGGAAGAATTCCCGAACCGTTTGTTTATCGAAGAACGCAAAGGCAAGTTGGGCTTGGGAACTGCATATATCCACGGTTTTAAATGGGCGTTGAAAAACGGATACGATTATATTTTCGAAATGGATGCCGATTTTTCGCACAATCCCGATGACTTATTGCGCTTGTACGCTGCCTGCCACGACCGGGGCGCCGATGCCGCTATCGGTTCACGCTACGTAAACGGCGTGGTAAATGTTGTCAATTGGCCGATGGGACGTGTGTTGATGTCGTATTATGCTTCTGCTTACGTTCGAATGATTACCGGCATGAAGTTCGGAGACGCCACTGCCGGCTTTATGTGCTATACGCGAAAAGTGCTCGAAACAATTGATTTGGACAATGTTCAATTTGTGGGATATGCTTTCCAAATTGAAATGAAATATACTGCTTACCGTCTTGGTTTTAAAGTGGTAGAAGTTCCTATTGTGTTCACCGACCGCACTGCCGGCGTTTCGAAAATGAGTAAAAAGATTTTTAAAGAAGCCTTCTTCGGCGTGATGTCGTTGCGCTTCCGCAAAATAACCCCTGCAAAAAAATAAGATGCAAGGCCTTGTTGTTAAATCCACCGGAAGCTGGTATACCGTTCGTACGCCCGATTCCGCGATTTTCCAATGCAAAATCAAAGGCAATTTCCGTATTAAAGGAATTAAAACGACCAATCCGATTACGGTTGGCGATTATGTTGGGTTTACATTAACGCCTGATAACACAGGGCTAATCAACGAAATTCACGAACGCAAAAACTGCATTATCCGCAAATCGGTTAATCTTTCCAAGCAAACACACTTGATTGCTGCGAATGTCGATCAGGCATTTTTGGTTGTAAGTATGTTCCAACCGCGCACACCGCTTGGGTTTATGGATCGTTTTTTAGTTACCACCGAAGCCTATCAAATTCCGGCAACGATTGTTTTTAATAAAATTGATATTTACGAAAACAACACCCTCTCCTACTACACGGAAATCCGCAAAATGTATGAAGATGTAGGTTATAAATGCCTCGACACATCGGCACTACACAACATTCATTTAGATGAATTGCGTGCGATGATGAACGAAGATATTTGTTTATTTTCCGGAAATTCTGGCGTTGGAAAATCGGCATTAATCAATGCTTTGTCGCCGGATCTGAGTTTGAAAGTTAACGATGTTTCGGGATATAATGAGAAAGGCCGCCACACGACCACTTTCGCAGAAATGCACGAAACCCCGTTTGGGGCTTATATTATCGACACGCCCGGCATCAAAGAGTTCGGCATGGTCGATTTTTCGAAAGAAGAACTTTCTTTGTTTTTTCCGGAAATGCGCGCTTTAGCTAATCAATGTAAATTCGACAATTGCACACACGAACACGAACCGCAATGCGCTGTTAAAAAAGCGGTAGAAGAAAATAAAATTTATCTACAGCGGTATAAAAGTTATTTGAATATTTTGCACGGGGAAGAAATGTAAAATTTCTGGTTTCTAATTTCTAGTTTTGAACGTAGCCAACCAGAAACCAGAAACCAGAAACTAGAAACTAGAAACCAATCAACGCTTTATAAAGTTTCTCCGTCGGCAATCCCATCACATTAAAATAAGAACCTTCAATGCGTTCAATTCCCACAAGCCCAATCCATTCTTGCGTTCCATAGCCGCCGGCTTTATCGAAAGGTTTGTATTTCCGAACGTAGTGTTCGATTTCTCCTGTGGTTAATTCACGAAAATAAACATCGGTGCAATCCGAAAAACAAACACTTTTTTGTTCGCTTTTCAAACAACCCCCCGAAATAACCGTATGCTTTTTGCCGGATAATTGCCGTAAAGTTTCCTTGGCGTGAATTTCATTTTCCGGTTTTCCGATGATTTTCCCATCCAGCACTACAATCGTATCGCATGCAATGACAATTGTATCCGGTGCGAATTGTGAAAAATCAATCACATCGGCCTTTTTCTTTGCCAGATAACAGGGCACTTCTTCAACCGGCATGCCGTCGGGCTCGGTTTCATCTACATCCGGATGAATGCAGGAAAACGACAAATCCATCAACTCTAAGAGTTGTTTTCTTCGTGGAGATTGGGACGCTAAAAGGAGGTTCAAAAGTTTAAAGTTTAGGGTTTAGAGTTTAGAGAGGCGTAGCTTTAAACCTTCAACTCTAAACCCTAAACGAAATATTACCAATTCAAAATTTTATTGAAATCGAATTCTTCCGGATTCGGCACGTATTGTTTAGCGGCAGCGTAATCTTCGGGAGAAATATAATCGAAAACATTATCGATGATCGAATGAATATGCGGTCCGATTTCAACTACACGTGGAGGAATTTTTCCGGTAACGGGATCTTGCAAATCACTCAAGAATAAAGGTGCTACTTTACCTGAAGTATTTACATAAACCATACATCCGGTATGACCTTCGCTGAACAATTTTTGAACGCCGAAACCAAGTTGCGAACAATATTCCAAATCGAAAGCAATCGGCGTTTGACAACGCATTTCGTAACCGATTTCCACCGGACGGCTTTTTACTTTCAATTTCAATTCGGCTACTCTTTTTTCCAGCATTTCATTGAAGATATGGGCTTTCGAAACTTTTCCCAATTCCGGATGACCGTGATCGTCGTATGTAAACTGAACACCTGATTTCTTAATTTCTTCGTCGCTCAATTCGTGGAAAACGCCTTCCGAAATCATCACAGCGCCGTAGTTAATGCCCATGAGTTTACGTTTAATGATTGCCGAAACAACCATATTAACGATTTTCTCAACAGTGATGGTCGTTTTATTAAACATTTCGGGAATAATAATCATTGGATAATGACACGAAGTTCCAATGCCCAGTGCTAAATGGCCGGCCGAACGTCCCATTGCAGAAACCACAAACCAATTTTCGCTGGTACGTGCATCTTCGTACACGGTTGTTCCAATAATCGTTCCTTGCGCTTTCGCGGATTGATAACCGAATGTGGGTGCATTATCGGGCAACGGCAAATCGTTGTCGATTGTTTTCGGAACGTGGATGTTGGCAATTGGATAATTTTTCTCTTTCAAGAATTTCGCAATGCGGTTCGCCGTAGAAGCAGTATCATCGCCACCTGCAGTAACAAGGAGTTTTACATTATTTTTAGCAAATAAATCCAAGTTAAAATCTTCTGCAAAGTTTTTATCAGACGGTTTAAAACGACTCATTTTCAAATACGAACCACCGGTATTAAAAATGCCGTCGGCCAATTCGAAATCGAATTCCACCATGCGCGGTGTTTGGCTAAACAAGCCCGAATATCCGCCGTGCAAGCCAATTACACGATAACCTTTGCGTAAAAAACTTTTAGCAACACTTGCTACCACCGTATTCATGCCCGGTGCGGGGCCTCCTCCTGTCAGGATGATGATTGCTTCTTTCATATGGTTTTTATTTAGAAAGTTTAGAATGGTTTAGAATGGTTTAGAATGGCTTAGAATGGCTTAGAATGTTTAAAATTATCTCCTAAACTTTCTGAACTTCCTAAACTTCCTAAACTTTCTAAACTTTCTAAACCTCTCAAACCCTTATTTACTCCCTTTTAAAATGTTTTTATATTTCGTTTTATCTTTCAAGGTAGCAATTGCGGTATCAATTTCTTTATCTTCCATCAAAGAAGCGCGAATGCGGCCTTTTTGATAATAATATCTTGATACAATTTCTTCGCGCAAAAGTTCTTTAATTTCATCTTTATTTTTTTCCAAATCGGCGTGTTTATCGTGTTGAAATTTCACGCGCAACTCCGCCAATGCATCTTTCAACGCATCGTAATACTCTTCTTTTTTAGCGATTTGCTCGAATTCATCCAACTGATATTCGGTTTTGGTGGTATAGTCAAAATCTTTTCCGGAAAGAAATTGTTTGAAATTTTCATACTCTTCATCCGTAATTACAAATTGATCAACGTCCGGAATAGAAGCGTTTTTACGTTTATACTGATTTGCATAATCGAAAACCATATATTTAGTCACCAAACTATAAGCGATATTGCTAATCATTTCAGGTTCTAATTCGACATCGGGTTCGATGCCGTCGCCATCGTAAACCGTACGTCCGCCTTTAGTTTTAAACGCTGATCGCAAAGAATCCGGAAGTTTTTTGCCATGACCGTTTTCATCTTTTTCGGAATAATCAATTGCCTGTACACAACGTCCGCTGGGAATATAGTATTTGGCAATCGTGATTTTCATTTGCGCATTAAAATCGAGCGGAAGAACGTTTTGCACCAAGCCTTTTCCAAACGAACGCTGACCGATAATCACTGCTCTATCCAAGTCCTGTAAGGCGCCGGCCACAATTTCCGACGAAGAAGCGCTTCCGCGATTGACCATTACTGCAATCGGAATATCCAAATCGAGCGGCTGTTGTTTCGTATAATAAGTTACATTCCGTTCCTGCACTTTTCCTTTCATGCTCACTACCGCTTGATTTTTTTCGTAAAATAAATTCACAATATCGATGGCTTCGTTCATCAAACCGCCTCCATTTCCGCGCAAATCAAAGATTAAGGCTTTCATACCTTGTGCTTTCAATTTGAGAAAAGCATCCTTCACATCGTGTGCGGCATCTTGTGTAAAACCATCGAGTTTGATATAGCCAATACTATCGCGCAAAATAGCCACGTATGAAACATTATCAAGTTTGATTTCTTCGCGGGTAATTTCTTTTTCAAACGGCTTTTGTCCTTCTCGCTCAATCAACAACGTAATTTTTGTTCCGGCTTGCCCTTTAAGCATCGCACCAATATCGTCGCTATTTTTCGAAACAGCGTCTTGTCCGTTTACTTTCAAAATTTTATCACCGGGCTGCAATCCTGCTTTGAATGCGGGATAATTTTCATAACATTCCGAAATATAAATGGCGCCGTTACGATAATGTACCAACGCACCGATGCCGCCGTATTGACCGAGCGTCATGATTTTATAATCCTCGATATCCGATTCCGGAAAATAGTTGGTGTAAGGGTCGAGCGATCCCAACATGGCATCCAAACCGGTTTTCATCAATTCGCCGGGATTGATTTCGTCCACATAATTCAAATGCAACTGTTTGTATGCTTCCGAAAAAATCTGAAGATTTTTGAGCATATCAAACGCTTTGACATTTGGGTCAGTCTGCGCCGAAAGCGTCAGTGAGCAAGCGAAACAAATTCCGAAGAATATTTTTTTTAGCATAGATTTCATAATTAGTACACAAAGATACGAAAAAATTGTTAATTGTAATTGTTAATTATTAATGAGGTTGCATTTTTTTTATTTTAGAGAATTTTGACAAAAAAAAACCGCCGGTTTTACGCCGGCGGCAATGGTGTAGAGACGCAATGCATTGCGTCTCTACAAGAAGGACAAACGTTTCCAACAAACTCAGCCACAGCACGTGCGACCTACGAAACGACCGCCGTTTGTCCTTGAATTTGGATGACGGGATGGCCACGCTTCGCTCGCCATGACTAATCCCTGAGGCAGAGCACCGAGCAGCCGAGCGAACGAGGGTCCGGGCGACGGAGCACGGAAGCGTTACCAAAGTAGAAGTGCCGACTCCACGCATTCGAAGCGTCATAACCTGATGCACTCCAGAAGTAGGCGCCCGTCCCACGACGGTAGAAGTGCGTGCCATCGGAATTACGCCAGCCGGCCGGACACGCGGAAAAACCATATTGATCGGTACGAGTAACTGAATAATTACCACCGGAAGTATGCATTAATCGTATACCGGCGTCAATACCCAACCAATACTGGGTGGAAGAAGAGCCGATGTTGTGATTTTTATATCCGCCGTTTGCTACGGAATTGATTGCTGTAGAAAGGGTGTTCCCATTAGTGGTTTCCACGGCATTTAACATCAGTCCCCATTCATTGTCGGTAGGAACATGCCAACCACTGGGGCAGATACCACGACCGCCAACCTGTGAATTACCGGTTGTCATATTATAATTTGCAGGAAAAGTACCGCCGATACCTCCGTTAGCGGAACTACCGTCGCGCCACATTGCAGCGTCCCAAGTATAGAGAGCGCCGTACTTCTCACAATCGACAAGCGTCGTCGTACTGGGATTGCCGAGCTTATCGTCAGTACCTGGACACCAAAAAGAAAGATTTCCCTGACCACCGCCAGTAGTACCATTGGGAAGGTTGGAGGCTGTACGAAAAGTCATACCCGTTTGGTAATTGAGATTTTCAGCCATCCACTCTTTGCCGTCGGGCATAACAACGGTTTTATAAACCTTGCCGTCTCTATTGTCCGTCATGGTTGAACCGGTGTACTCTTTGAACGTAATAAATAAATCTTGATTGATATTGCAATAATTAGAATTAGATGCAACAATGGAAAACTTAACTGTTTGACCATCGTTGGCGGAAGAAAGACCTTTGAAAAGAAGCTCAATCAGAATATCTGTACCCATAATACGGGGCTGGGAAAAAGACTGAACATCGACAGTTACGCCGCTTGGAAGCGAAGAGGAAACAGGCGTAACCGTATACGACCAAGTGCCAACAGCTGTCGGCAAAGCGAAAACAGTATAATAAAATACCGAACTCCGAACAACAAAAACCGTATCAAAAGCCTGGTCTAAAGTTTTTGAACCATTTTTTGAAACCAAAAACGGAACACGAAAACCCTCGTCGCAACCACCTTCCACACAGCGCACGGACAATGCGTCCGCACGCATTTGTGTAGAAGAGCCGGTTCCTAAATTAGAATTATGATTGAAGATTTTTGAAATTGCTTGAGTGCCATTGGTATTTGGTGTGCTTGTCCAGAAAAGAGCCTGCGTACCGTTGCCTGAATAGGCACCAGCAGTGGTACGCAAGCCCGCAGCCAAAGCAGAGAACCCGAATGAATTTGTATTTTGTAAAGCAGCATTTGTCCACTGTTTTTTCCATGCTTGGTTATTTGCAAATGTGCCTCGTGCTGTATCTTTGAGTAGTTTTCCGGCATCGGTTGCGCCGCCGATTTTTGTGAAAAGCAGATTCCACTCATTATCTGTCGGCAAATGCCATCCCGATGGACAAATACCCTGTTCGCCAAGCGTTGTGTTGACAGTCGTATTTGCAGCATTCGCATACGCCACCCAAAACGGATAAAGCGCACCCCAGTATTCGCAAGCCAAAGGGTCTGCTTGGTTTACAGACGTATTTAGTGGTCCGGGACCCGGGCAGTAATACGTACTTTTCGAAGCTGCAAATGTATTTGCACTTGATGCCGGAATATCTGAAAATACGGGGTTGTCCAAACCCTTGCGATACCGCAGATTTTCGGCCATCCAGCGTTTGCCGTCGGGCATAAGCACGGTTTTGTAGGTTTCGCCGTCGCGTGGGTCGGTGAAATCGGGGGCGGCAGTTTGAGCGAAAGTAATGCAGAAGTGCAGAAGTGCAAAAACGCAGAAGAAGAACATTTTTATGCATTTCTGCGCTCTTGCGCTTCTGCATTCTTGCATTTTTGCGTTTCTGCTGCGAAGTAATTGTGTTTTCATGTTGTGTTGTATTTAATTGTTAATCATTTTCCATCAAGCCCCGAAGGGGCTGTATGTAAATAAAAAGGCGCGAGTTGAATTCTTATCTTCTTGAGGTACCACCACGCACCTAATCCAAAATAAGACACAACTCACGCCGGAACACAGCATGAGCGCATCGCTATTAAATTCTTTGGATTTAGAAAAATTTGGTGGTTTTCAAGAAAGAATTTAAGCTTACGCTTTTTTTATTTATGTTTAATTAGTGTTTTCTATAAAAATTAGTTTAGTTATTTGCTTAGTTTGTTTTGCAAAAATAGTACTTTTTTATTAATTAGCAAAAATAGCAGCAAGAATATCTTGTGCTACTTCTTTTTTTGATTTGATTTCAAATGGTTTAACCTCACCATTTTTGTTGATGATTGTGATTTTATTAGTCGGTGTTCCAAAACCGGCACCTTCGTCTTTCAACGAATTCAATACAATCATATCTAAATTCTTGGAAACTAATTTTTTCTTTGCATTTTCGAGTTCATTATCGGTTTCAAGAGCAAAGCCAATCAATTTCTGATTTTTCTTTTGTTTACCAAGTTCTGCTAAAATATCAATAGTTGGTTTTAGCTTTATTTCCAACACCTTATCTTGCTTTTTGATTTTAGAATCGGCAACAACTTCCGGTGTGAAATCGGCCACCGCAGCAGCCAAAATAGCAATCTCCGTTTCCGGAAAAATACGGATACAAGCCTCATACATTTGTTGTGCAGATACAACATCTATACGTTTAATATTCGGATGAACTATTTGCAAACTGGTCGGCCCACTCACCAAAGTTACTTCAGCACCATTTTCAGCAAAGGTTTGCGCCAATGCAAATCCCATCTTTCCGCTGGAGTGATTACCAATAAATCTTACAGGATCAATCGCTTCATGCGTCGAACCTGCTGTAATCAACACTTTTTTTCCGGCAAAGCGAGTCTGCTGTTGAAGAAATTTTTCTACAGCTTCTACAATCGCTTCAGGCTCTTCCATTCGGCCCTTACCTTCGTAACCACAAGCTAATTGTCCATAGACAGGCTCAATAAAACGTACGCCTTGTTCTTTGAGAAAATCCAGGTTTCTTACAAATGAAGCATGTTCATACATTTTGCAATTCATCGCAGGAGCAATAAAAACGGGCTTATTGAAAGCAATGAGCGAAGTCGAAAGCGCATCGTCGGCAATGCCGTTTGCATATTTTCCGATGATATTTGCTGTTGCAGGCGCAACTACAAAAACATCGGCCCAATCGGTTAAATCGATATGTTCGGTAGAAAATGTTGCAACAGGCGCAAACATATCGGAATAAACCGTCCAACGGGACAGCGATTCCAAAGTTACGCGCGTAGTAAATTGAAGTGCATTACGAGTGGCTACCACGCGGACGCTTGCTCCTTTTTTGGAAAACAAGCGAATGATTTCGGGAGCCTTATAAGCAGCAATGCCACCGCTTATGCCAAGTAATATCTTTTTACCTTGCAGCATTAAAAATTATTTTTCGCTTTTTTCAGCGTGCGGATCGCGGAAATAGATTTGATCGTTAATCAACTCTTGTGTTGCAATCAAACTTGGTTTCGGAAGCGCTTCGTAGAATTTCGCGATTTCGATTTGTTCGCGGTTTTCAAACACTTCATCTAAATTGTCGCTGTTATTGGCGAATTCAGCCAACTTTTGGTGTAATTCTTCTTTTACACGCGATGCAATTTGATCCGAACGTTTTGACAAAATAGCAAGCGTTTCATAGATGTTACCCGTTTCGCTATCAAATGTTTGAACATTACGAGTGATCGCCTCAGTGCTTGCTTTTGATTTTTTGTAGTCCATATTTTTATGAATTTTGTTCCAAATTTAATTTCTTTAAACTATTTTTACGAAATTTTTGAGCATCTTCCAAAAACGGTGAATCGGGATATGAACGCTCAAATTTTTCAAAGGCTTCCAATACTTTCTCATAGCGTTCGCCTTGTTTACTTGCAATACTATGATTAGCATAATAATAATACGATTTCACCACCATGAACAATGCCTCTTCACGGTATTTGGTTTCCGGAAAATCTTTGGCCACATTTGCAAATGCAATGGCGGATGCACTATACATATCACGTTTGTAGTACAATCTCGCTATTTCGAAATCTTTATGTGCCAATTTTTCGCGCAACTGGTCAATGATGCGGTTAGCCTCTTCAATGCGTGAACTACGCGGATAGTAGTTGATAAATAACTGCATTTCTTTCATCGCATCAATCGCGCTCGTTTGGTCAAGTTTGTAGTAAGGCGAATCTAAAAACAAGCTATAAGCGCTCATGTAATAACACTCTTCAGCCAATTTGCCGGAAGGATAGAGTCTTGTGTAATTTTTGAAATAATGCGCTGCCATGTAAAAATCCTTTTCGTAATAATGCGAATAGGCCATGTAATAGGTAATGTATTCTGCTTTATCACGGCCGCGAAAGAAAGGCTCAACGTCATTGAGCAATGTCAATGCTTTGCCGTAATTTTTTTGATCGAAATACTTGCGCGCTGTTGCATACTTTAACTCCGAATCGTGCGATTTCTGCACTTTCGTATATTCGCTGCAAGAAGCCATGAATAATAAGGCAAATACTAACAAACTATATTTTCGAGCACAATTGACCATTTTGCAAAGGTACGAAAAAATTATGAATTATGAATTATGAATTATAAATTATTGATAATTTAGACTTAACGATCTGATTTTATGCAAATAAAAAAGCCGTTAAAGAAAATTAACGGCTTTGAAAATAGTCTTTATTTTTGTCTTATTCTTTACCTAATAACTTGAACATGTTCTTTTTATATGCTTCTACCCCCGGTTGATCAAACGGATTAACCCCCAACAGATAACCGCTTAATCCACATCCAAATTCGTAGAAATAAATCAGTTCGCCGATTGTAGTTGCACTTAATTCGGGAATAGAAATTTGAATACCCGGAACACCGCCGTCTTCATGCGCCATCAAAGTGCCCAATTGTGCCATTTGATTGATATAACCCATTCGTTTTCCGGCGATAAAATTCATTCCGTCCAAATTTTCCGCATCAGTTGGAACTTCTACAGTGTATTTATTTTTTTCAATCGAAAGTACCGTTTCAAACAAATGACGCTCACCTTCTTGAATGTATTGCCCCATTGAATGCAAATCGGATGTATTATTTACACCTGCCGGGAAAATGCCTTTGTTTTCTTTGCCTTCACTTTCACCGTAAAGTTGTTTCCACCATTCTGTTAAGTAAAATAAGCGTGGGTCATAATTCACCATAATTTCAATTTTCTTACCTTGACGATAAAGCAAATTACGCAAAGCGACGTATTGAAATGCAACATTTTCATTTAATTTTGTTGCTTCGGTTACTGTTTTTTTCATTGCACGCGCACCATTTACAAGTTCGCGGATATTAATTCCGGCAACGGCAATCGGCAATAATCCCACCGGCGTAAGCACAGAATAACGTCCGCCCACATTATCGGGCACTACATAAGATTTGTAACCTTCGTTGTCTGCGAGTTTTTTCAAAGCGCCACGCGACTTGTCGGTAATGGCGATGATACGTTTTCCGGCTTCCGTTTTACCGTACTTTTTCTCAAGATGTTGTTTCAGAATGCGGAAAGCAACTGCAGGTTCAGTTGTAGTTCCGGATTTGGAAATCACGGTAATCGTGTAATCGTTGCGATCCAAAACCTGCAACAATTCGTGCATATAATCTTCGCTCAACTGATGTCCGGCATAGATAATCAGCGGATTTTTGCGATTCGGGTCCAGGTTTTCGAATGCAGGATTCAATGCTTCAATCACTGCTCGCGCACCCAAATATGAACCGCCAATGCCAATCACAATCATAATTTGACTTTTTGCGCGAAAATCGTCCGCCACTTTTTGGATATCGTTCAAAATTGCATCGTCAATTTCATCAGGAAGATTCACCCAGCCAAGAAAGTCATTACCTTTTCCGGTTTGATTGATCAATTGTTTTTGCAAATCTTGCAATTGTGCTTCCAAAGCATGGCATTCGTCGGCTTTGATAAATTTTTCCGTAAATTTTGAATCAATTGTGATCATACTTTTTAAATTATTAATGGTTAATTATCAATGGTTAATGTGCTTCGCGTTTGGTAATTTTCAGTGAGTAATGAATAATGGAGGCGTAGCTTCATTAACCATTTATCATTAACAATTAACCATTATTTTTTCTTTTTCTCCGGATTTCGGGCTTTCACATCTGCCTTGAACACCCATTTTTCATTTTCAAAAATAAATGCATCATACACACCGCCGCCTGCAATGTAATGCTCGCGTTGGCCCGCTAAATCGGGATTTTTGGGTATCAGGCGATCGAAAATAATCATATAGGTTTTGATTTCCTTACTTTTGGAATTTAATTTTTTATCGTCTGTATAGCTTTGTTTATCATAACGAAGCAACATGCTACTTTTACGGTTATACTCAAAAATCATGCGTTTTTTACGATCTTTTCCAAGTAAAAACCAATTGCTCTGCCCCATTACTAGATCACCGTTAGCTTTAAAACTAACTACTTCAATCACTCTTTTATTCAACACTTTACTATTTCCATTCCAACCGAGCAAGGTATATATTGTTTTGTCGTTTGCCTTTTCTGTGATGATTTCGGAATAAATGGCGCCAAACCATTTATCGGGCGTTGTAGCTGTTTGTTCCGGATTAAACAGCAAATACGATTGATCGGCAAATTTCACAACACGAACGGCTTTCGAATTTTCCGGGCGATATTGGGCAAAAGCCGCATATTCGTAAGTGCCGTCATCATTCGGAACCATCCAGTTAAACATACGGAAACGATTATCGGAAGATTTTAAAATGGTTATTTTTAAATTGGAAAATGAATAATCAAAAGCATTTGCAGCATTCAGAACAGTATCGAGTAATAAAATCAACTGTTCATTTGCATGAAATCGAACGTGTTGCGAGCTTCCGGCTGCCACGCTATCAAAAAGTAGATTTATTTCCTGCTCTTTTTTATTCAAGTCGATTTGAGCAAAAATAGGAATGTTTAAACATAAAATAAAAAGCCCTATGTAAAACCGAAATCTCATTTTTTACTTGGCTTTTTATGTTTAATCAACAGATTTTTAACATCTAAAGATAGACTTTCCAAATCATCGGACTGAATATTTTTTGAAAATTTCTGTTCAACAGGCTGATGTAACTTGACAAGTATTTTCTTTTCCATGTTGATAAGCGCATTGGCCATTTCTTCACGAGTGATGTTCATCAACCAATCCGCAAAAACAATATTTTCCGGAAATACTCGACTGCGTATCTGTTCAATACTTCGGATAAAAGTAGATTTAAAAACCTCGTCGGCCATTTTTCCATTTACCGAATAGATACGAATAAAATCAAAAATCGAATTGGTATGACGCTGTATCAAGGCTTGCATCATACGGTCGTCGCCTTTTACAAAAAGCGCCAACAACTCTTCGTCCGACAAATGTGACAATTGTTTTTTTAAATCTTCATCAAGCATAAAGCCTTGTTTTGAATGCACGAAGTTACGAAATTTTTTTCTATTTTTCGTTTTTTATGAAAAAACCTTAAAACAACAAGCTAAGTCCGATACTGAACGGATATAATTTCGGGCCTTTATTATTTCTAAACATTTCCGTGAATCCATAACTGGCCACCACGCCGAAACATCCAACTCCCACACGAGCTTCAACTTCTGCCTTAAACGGATTTAAATAAAAATCATCGAAATCTTTAACGGTTTGCTTGCCGTTTTCATTGTACTTTTGTTTGGTATTGGAGCTTAACTTCACAGAGCCTACCACGCCCACAGAAGCGTAAAAGTTCGACCATCTGTGATGATCGCTCTGCCACTCGAACAAAACAGGTACGCGCAGCCAAAACATACCCAGTTTACTCTTTGTATAACCGCGATTTGGGGTATTGTCGTGCGTAATTTCAAAATAACCGTTTTCTGTGGTTGGAACAATGTTTTTATCATGAAAACGATAATTATTAAAGGTCATACCCAGTCCGGTAACAATGCCGCAATTGCCTTTTCCAATCACAAAATCGTGTTCAAACAAGTTGATATTGTACTGAAAACTATGTCCGAAATCTTGTTCCATATCTTCGTAACCACCAGGCAATGAAGTTGTAAAACCACTTTTCCCATAGCCGTTTACAGCCATTTCAAAACCGGCCCAGTGACCATCAAACTTACGCCTGTTTAGCCATTTATTAAACGATTTGTGCATGTTGCGCCATTCATCATCGTTAGGATAATTATAATTGTATGATTCTTCTTTAACTTCAATGCTTTCTGCATCGTTTGTGTCTTGTATTGTATCTGCAGGAACGTTTCCGTCAAAAACTTTTACATTATTTGTAATCGATTTATCTATTCTTACTTTTTGATTTGGATATGATTTATATGTCAATGATGAAGTTCCCGACAAATCGGCGTTAACATTCTTCGCATTGACACTTGTATTTCCCGCGCCACTTGCATCCAATGAAAACCTATCAACTATTAAACCTCTCGTATTCACAGAACATACGCCGCTTTGATCCATTTTAATCTCATTTGCATTTCCGCTTAAATACATGGAGCAGGCGCCGGAAATATCAACATCCAACAACTTTACATCTTTCAAATTCAAATTTGTTTTGGATGCTCCGCTTTGATCGATTTTCAACTTATCCACACCCGAAATTTGAACGTTTAAACTTGCTGTTCCTGTTATTTCAATATCATTAACAGGAAAACTCAATTGGTCTTCATTTAAAACAACAGCAATTCCGGCAACTTCTATTTCCGTGATGTTTTGCGGATAAACAATATATTCGGCACCTTTTTTACCTTTCAAATAAAGCGTTCCTCTTGAAACCCTAATTTCCTGACCATCCGGAATGGCTGTTTTTATTGTTACGACATTTGCTTGTTGCATATCCGACTTCAAATACACTTTACAAGCTCCGGAAACACTGAGTTTGTTATAATTTTCAACGCTTATGGTATTTTGCGCATGCATGCAAAACGGCAAAAAAACCAAGACAAAAACCGTAATAATTAAACAGTTAAAAGTATTTGAATTCATTTTTCGTGTATTTTTATTAAATGTATGACACTGAACTTTGTTTTCAAGTTACAAACTTACATATTTTTTTTTACTTTTTTCAAAAAAGTTTTACGTATGTCAAATATTATTCGTACATTCGTACAATTTTTAGCTATTTATTGAGGTATGGATAATGTAAAAAGTGTCGGCCGAATTTCACAAATTATCGGCGCGGTAGTGGATGTTGCTTTCGACGACCATAGTCGTTTGCCCAATATTTATGAGGCTTTGGAAGTAAAAAAAGACGATGGAACTTTAATCGTTTTAGAATGCCAGCAAGACATCGGCGAACGCACGGTGCGCTGCATTGCCATGGATTCTACCGATACGCTTTACCGCGGTATGGAAGCGATTGCCAGCGGAAATGCCATTTCTGTTCCGGTTGGTCCCGATATTAACGGACGCCTTTTTAATGTAATTGGCGAAAGTATCGATGGCTTGGAAGCTGTAAAATATGAAAAACGCAATGCGATTCACAACCTTCCGCCGAAATTCGAAGAGTTAACAACGACGCAAGATATTCTTTTTACAGGAATTAAAGTTATCGATTTGATTGAGCCTTATGCAAAAGGCGGTAAAATCGGTCTTTTTGGTGGCGCCGGTGTTGGAAAAACTGTGTTGATTATGGAAATGATCAACAATATTGCCAAGAAATACCACGGACAAACGGTTTTTGCCGGTGTTGGCGAACGTACCCGTGAAGGCAATGATTTGCTTCGCGAAATGATCGATTCGGGCGTTATCCGCTACGGCGATGCTTTTAAGAAAAGCATGGACGAAGGCAGTTGGGATTTGAGTTTGGTTGATCGCGAAGAACTCAAAAAATCGCAAGCAACCTTGGTGTTCGGACAAATGAACGAACCCCCGGGAGCACGTGCCCGCGTGGCTTTAACGGGATTAACGGTGGCCGAATATTTCCGCGATTGCGGCGAAAACGGCGAAGGACGTGATATTTTGTTTTTTATTGATAATATTTTCCGTTTTACACAAGCCGGCTCCGAAGTTTCGGCATTGTTGGGACGTATGCCGTCTGCCGTAGGATATCAACCTACCTTGGCAACCGAAATGGGCTTGATGCAAGAACGGATCACATCCACAAAAAAAGGCTCTATCACTTCTGTACAAGCTGTTTACGTACCTGCGGATGACCTTACCGACCCTGCTCCTGCTACCACTTTTGCCCACTTGGATGCGACCACGGTTTTAAGCCGTAAAATTTCCGAGTTGGGAATTTACCCGGCTGTAAGCCCTTTGGAATCAACTTCCCGTATTCTTACACCTAAAATTGTTGGAGAAGAACATTATAAAACGGCTCAACGCGTGAAGCATATCTTGCAACGTTATCAAGATTTACAAGATATTATTGCCATTTTGGGTATGGATGAGTTGAGTGACGAAGACAAATTGATTGTTAGCCGGGCACGCCGCGTACAACGTTTCTTGTCGCAACCGTTCCATGTTGCTGAGCAATTTACGGGGATTCCGGGCGTGTTCGTAAATATTGAAGATACGATTAAAGGCTTCAATATGATTATGGACGGCGAAGTTGACCAATATCCCGAAGCCGCTTTCAATCTTGTGGGAACCATTGAAGAAGCAATTGCGAAAGGCGAAAAAATCTTAGCAGAATCGAAAGCATAATCCTATGAAACTTTCAATTATCACGCCGGAAGAAACCTTGTTTGAAGGTGAAGCAACGGCCGTGCAAATGCCCGGTCTTGACGGTTTATTTGAAGTTTTAGACCGCCACGCCCCTATGATTGCGGCCTTGAAAAAAGGCGTTGTTACCATCAAACAAAGCGGAAATGAAACAAAAAAAACCGTGAATATTCCCAACGGCATTGTGGAAGTGAAAAATAATGTAGTGACGGTATTGGCCGGATAAAAACTGTAGAGACGTGGCATGCCACGTCTGAATATCACAGATTTTTAAAATTTCGCAATTTTACGCAGTTAGCTGCAATAATAAAAACCGAAAGCGCCCCACACCACCAAGGATGTGGGACGTTTTGCTTTTAGGTCAGGTCATTACTATGCCGCAAGTAGATTGTCTTATTCTCCACACTATAATCAAGGATTATATCCACGGCATGTAACACCCTAACTCTCACCATCCTGCTTTAATCCTGGATACAACGGACAGGAAACGCAAAGTAACGTTGGTAAGAACCTCGATACTCTTGCGTAGAGGGCGAATTGAAGTAACGGTACCATGCATAGGTAGCATCATACCCAGATGACGACCATATATAGGTATTATAACCTCTATAAACAAAATTCGAAACATTCTTGTAACCTGTAGCTAACGCTGAAAATCCAGTTGTGGTCTTAGTAACAAATTCCGTACACAAAGATAAGTGATTTTTTTTGATTACGCCACTTTTTTAGTTTTTAGATTTTCAAATTCTTTGATAGTCAGATTCCCCAAGGTCGAATGCCTTCGATTTTGATTGTAATA
>JAVBNF010000039.1:0-11710 GCA_031551725.1 Bacteroidales bacterium | reverse complement strand
GCAACCGCAAGGGTTGCCCGTACAGGCCGCAGCCGATAATTGTAAATGTGTTTTCATGTGTGTTATTTATTTGTTTTTATGTTTGAATCAATCGAGACCCGAAGGGTCTCAATATGCATAAAAAAAGGCGCGAGTTGAATTCTTATTTTTATAGAGGTACGTCCAAGCACCCAAATCCAAAATAAGACACAACTCACGCCGGAACACAGCATGAGCGCATCGCTATTAAATTCTTTGGATTTGAAAGTTTTGGACGTTTTCTATAAAAGAATTTAAGCTTACGCTTTTTTATTTATGTTTAATTAGTGTTTTTTCGATATAAATTGTTTTCGTTTTTTCATGTACGATGTGGAGTCAATCCTGGTACATCGTATCTCATACATCGTACATTTATTTTGCAAAGGTAAATATTTTTTTCAGATAAGCAAAATTTATTCATAAACCAATCATTAGCAGCAATTTATTTTCTTGCAACTCTTCATATTTTTTCGTATATTTGCAAAAATATAGCGAGCACGTTTATGTGGCAAAATTGGGAACAGGAATATAAACCGGAAATGCAACTGCATAACTATCTTTTTTGGGATATGGATGTGGAACGGTTAGATTATACCCAACATCGCACATTAGTCGTTCAACGAGTAATTGAACGAGGTTCAAGTGAAGACTTCTTAGCCATGTTTAAACTTTATGGCGGAGTAAAAAATGTTCGAAAGATCATTAAAGAAATCCCCTATTTGTCGGAACGCAATATCAGTTTTGTCTGCATATTTTTTAACTTAAAAAAGGAAGAACTCAGATGTTACACACGGAAACTGTTGAGAGAGCAACTTTTGAATTGTTAGAAACATTGATGCAAGACGATGTTTTCGCAAATTTCCATTTAGTTGGCGGAACAGCATTGGCATTATGTTTGGGACACCGTTTGAGCGTGGATATTGATATGTTTACAAATAAACCATTTGACCCACGAAGTATCGAACATCATTTGTCAAAAAAATATTCTTTTATCACACAACAATTAATGCCGGGAGGTACTATAATGGGACGCATTGACGGTATTAAAGTTGATTTTATTTTACACGAATATAATTTTTTAGAAAAAATTTATATTGAAGATAACATCCGGATGTTTTCATTAAAAGATATTGCAGCCATGAAATTAGCAGTTATTTCCGATAACGGAACAAGACTAAAAGATTTCATTGATATGGCTTATTTGTCAACTAAATTTTCTTTAATGCAAATGTTCAATGCATATGAAGCAAAATACACAAATACAAGCTATATGCGTGCAGCCAGAAGTCTGGGATATTTTGTAGATATAGATTTCTCCGAACCTATTAATATGATTGATAAAGATTTTTCATGGCCCAAAATTGAAAACCGTATCCGGGAAATGATTGCAGATGAAAATAAAATCTTTACCTCAAACCCTCTTTAAACATTAAACTTTAAACATTAAACAATATATTTTGTCATGGGAAGAAAAATTGTAGCCGGAAACTGGAAAATGAATAAGACGTTTCAAGAAGCGTCAGATTTGATGGATGATCTTTGCGAAATCTTGGAAAAACAATCGTCGGATGTGGATGTGATTGTTTGCCCGCCGGCTCCATACTTGGAAATGGCCATGGATTTTGCAGAACAGTGCGGATTCAGCGTAGGTGCACAAAACGTAAACGAAAACGATTTCGGTGCATTTACCGGCGAAATATCCGCAAAAATGCTCCAATCGATGCAAATCGAATATTGTATTGTCGGACATTCTGAACGCCGTAAGTTTTTCAGCGAAAGCGATGCACAAATCGGTAAAAAAGTAGAAGCGTTATTGGCAGCAGAAATCATCCCTATCGTTTGTTGCGGCGAAGTTCTCGAAGAACGCGAATCCAACAAGCATTTCGATATTGTAAAACAACAACTGAGCAACTCCATTTTCAAATTAGACCCGCTTGATTTTGCTAAATTAATTATCGCTTACGAACCCGTTTGGGCCATCGGAACCGGTAAAACCGCCACTCCCGAACAAGCACAGGAAATGCACGCCTTTATCCGCGAATGCATTCAAGAAGTGTACGGCAAAGAAATTGCAAAGAAAACGTCCATTTTGTATGGCGGAAGTTGCAATGCGAAAAATGCCAAAGAACTTTTCTCCCAACCGGATGTCGACGGCGGCTTAATCGGCGGTGCGTCGTTGGTTGCCGCGGATTTTGCAACAATTATTGATTCTTTTTAAAATAGTTCTAAGTTATAGTTTCTAGTTTCTGATTGGGGAGCTAGAAACCAGAAACTAGAAACCAGAAACTTTATCTAAATGACATATCTAGAAATATCCCTTTCCCATTCCCTCAAAGAACCTCAACTCGAAGTGCTGATGGCACAGTTGGGCGAAATCGGCTTTGAAAGTTTTGTTGAAAATGACCAAATTTTACAAGGTTATATCCAAGAAAAAGATTACAACTTACAAGCGTTGCAAACGTTGTTAAACGATTTTTGGAACGATGAAAAAATTTCATTCGAAGCAAAAAAAATCGAAGAACAAAATTGGAATGCCGTCTGGGAAAGCAATTACAGCCCCGTACAATTCGATGATTTTTGCTACGTGCGCGCACCTTTCCACGAGCCGATTTCCGGTGTACGTTTCAATTTGCTTATCGAACCCAAGATGTCGTTCGGAACTGCACATCATGAAACGACTTCGTTAATGGTGGAATGGTTGAAAACCGAAAACGTTGAAGGGAAAACCGTTTTGGATATGGGCTGCGGCACGGGTTTATTGGCTATTTTGGCAAAAAAACTCGGCGCTTCCGATGTTACGGCTATCGATAATGATCCGTGGGCGTATGAGAATTCTGTTGAAAACTGCGAACGCAACGATACGCCTGAAATCCATGTGGAGTTGGGCGATGCGGAGAATCTGAAAGGGCGGAATTTTGAGGTTATCATTGCCAATATCAACCGCAATATTTTGCTGAATGATATTCCGGCATACGCAGCATGTTTGCCGAAAGGCGGCGTGTTGCTGTTAAGCGGATTTTATACCGAAGACCTGCCGGCCATTACGGAGCGCTGCAAAGAATTTCAATTGCAATATGCAAATCATTTGACCAAAAACAACTGGGTGGCTGCTAAATTTGTAAAATGAAAAAAGGTTGGTTTTTCATAATCCTACTAATCACAACGGTTTTACACGCCCAAAATTTTAAAAGTTTCACGGACGACCCGGCCGTTTATATTGATGAACTTCGCGTATACTTTGCCTCCGATCGCAATGCCAGTCGAGAAGAGAAAGATGCTACCGAAAGATTATTGAAAGAATATGCAAGTTTCTTCAATGATGAACTCGGAGCCTTTGAACAACAGCATTTGATCAATGTTTCGAATGCTTTGCTCAAAAACAAAATTAAAACTTACCCGAACTTCTTTAATTTTCTGCAAACCCAACTTAAATTTGTCAATTCGCAAGTTGCGATTCAAAATTTGCAACCGCTTTTCGAGGCGATGAAAATACTTGCGGAAGGTCGAAAAATAAGCGATTTCAATAAACTCATTGATGCAACAAGCCTATTGCTGAATGAGCAAAAACTATACAAAAGCATGGCTGCCAATTGGCAAGTTAGTCTGAAATCTTTTCGCTTCATCAATAACGAAAAGCCTGCTTTTATTTTTGAAAATGCAGATTTAATGTGCTTTTCCAACAGCGACACTATTTTTCTTTATCAAACAAACGGTACTTTCTTCCCACTTTCCGAGGAATGGCAGGGCGAAGGCGGAGAAGTTAATTTCACAGCAGCCGGTTATAGTGCTGATGAGATTTTTGTAAAATTATCAAAATATACGATTGATTTAAAGACTTCACGCTACACGGCAAACGATGTAAAATATACAAACCGGAACTTTTTCACTACCGAAATTCCCGGGAAAGTACAAGACAAAATCACGGTCGGACGCAAAGGGGAAAGCGCATTGTACCCACAATTTGAATCATACGATTACAATTTAACCATCGAAAATCTTTTTGAAAATGTTAATTTCAAAGGGAAATTCACACATGCCGGCGCACGGATTCAAGGCGGCGATAAAACGGAGCCGGCGGTCATTTCTTTTTTGCAAAACAATAAAACAAAAGTTAAAATAAGCTCACCCAATTTTATTATTCGCAAAAAACGTATTTCGACTTCTGATGGGAAATTTATAGCTCTTTTGGAAACTGATTCCATGTTTCAAGTGTCGGCCGAAATTCGTTTTGACAATGAAAACCGCTTACTGACCGTGCAACATCCACAAACGAATGTATATCAACTGCCTTTTTTAAACACTTATCATGAAGTGAATATGTATTTCGATGCTCTTTATTGGCGGATCGACTCGAGTTATTTGGATATGCGCGGACTTGATATTCCGGGCAAAGAAGGCGTTTTAAGATTGGAATCCGTTAATATTTTTTCGCAAAGCGAATATGATTTAATTACTGATAAAAGTGATAAAAACCCACTCTTTTTACTTCGCAAAGCATCTCAAAAATATGACAACAGGCAACTATGGATCAATGATTTAGTCCCATTTTTCGGACTTTCACCGGTACAAATCAAAGCACTCATCAACTTTCTGGCATCACACGGTTTTGTAATTTACAATGCTAAAGAGGAAAGCGTATATTTACAGGACAAGCTGTTTAATTACCAAGAATCCGGAGCGAAAAATATTGATTATGACGCTTTGCAAATTCAATCAGAAATCATGGGGCACACCAACTCCCGTTTGGATTTGAATACAAATGACTTGTGGGTGTATGGAGTTAAACATGTACATTTGAGCGACACACAAAATGTGTATTTCCGCCCGACAAACCGGACATTGCGTGTCCAAAAAAATCGCGATCTTTCGTTTAATGGCTTTATCCACAGTGGGAAATTTGACTTTTACGCCTCCGGCTGTCACTTTATTTACGATAGCTTTGCAATTATTATCGACGTAGTAGACACGCTGAGTTTCTCGGTAAAAAAAGGCGAACCCGATATTTATGGGAATCACGCATTACAGCGTATCGGAACACAAATCGAATATTTATCGGGAACTATTTTTATCGATCGTCCGAACAATAAATCGGGTTTGAAAAATTATAAAAAATACCCGATTTTCCAAAGCCTTGAAACATCGTATGTTTTTTACGATCAGCCGAATGTGCAACAAGGTGTCTACGATCGTAATCGTTTTTATTTTGCGGTAGATTCTTTCCGTTTGGAAAATATGAATAATTTCGAAACGGATGCACTGCGCTTTAAAGGGCATTTGGTTTCCGGCGATATTTTTCCTGTTATTTACGAATCGCTTCGCGTAATGCCCGATTATTCGCTTGGCTTCCCTCTCCGTTTTCCGGAAAATGGAATGCCGGTTTATAAAAATCACGGACAATTTTTTGACTCCATTACACTTAGCAACGACGGGCTTATTGGCTGTGGACGAATTACATACGCAACTTCCGAATTGCAATCCAAACGTTTTATTTTCATGTTGGATTCCATGAAATCAAATGTTCGCACGTTGGATGTAAAACGTTCGTCGGAACAAACAATTTCTCCTTTTGCAAATGTTGAAAAAGCGAATATACAATGGTATCCTTACAATGATTTGATGCGTGCGCAAAACACCGACAGTCTTTTTGCAATGTATGAAAATGAAATCAAGTTAAAGGGTGAATTACTTTTATCATCTGAGCAAACCGAAGGTTCCGGACAAATTTTCTTTAAGAATAATTCCGAAATGGTCAGTCGGCATTACCTGTTTAAATCTACGTCTTTTAACGGAGACACGGTTGATTTTTTCATTCGTACAAAAGATAAGAAGTTAGCCGTTAAATCGGAAAACTATCATGCGGATATAAGTTTTGACACAAAAAAAGGGCTTTTTACTTCCAACGGAGATGCTTCAATGGTGAGTTTGCCTGCTATTCAATATATTTGTTACATGAATGAAATGGAATTCGATATGCAATCGGATCAACTGGATTTGAAAAACTCAACAAAATCCTTATTCAGCAACGAAGAATTAAGCAAAATGAGTGTTAATGATCTGGTTGCAAATATAGATGTTTTGCCGGGATCTGATTTTATTTCCATTCATCCGAAACAGGATTCTTTGCAATTCAAATCCCCACGCGCCAATTATAAAATTGAAAACGGCACCTTAGATGTTTATGATGCACGTGTAATTTTTGTTGCTGATGCCGCCATTGCTCCTATCGACGGACATTTGGAAATTAAACCCAATGCGGATATTCAAGAAATTAAAAATGCAAGCGTGTTGATGGATCGCGAATCGCAATATCATTTGTTATATGCAGCTAATGTAAAAATTAATTCGCGATCGAAATACACAGCTTCCGGAAAATATGATTACTTAGATATTAATCATCAACTACATCCTATTTCTTTTGCAGGAATAACTCCATTCAATGGCGAAAGTCAAGGCACTGCAAAAATAAGCAACGATTCGGCATTAGCTTTAAATCCGTATTTCCGTTTTTCAGGACTGGTCACTTTAAATGCCCAGGATTCATTGTTAATTTTCACAGGAAATGCGTATATCAGCCACACATGCGATGCTTTGGGCGAGCGCAGCGGCATTCCATTTTCCACTCGCATTGATCCATATGAAGTGGCTATTCCAATTGCTGATCCGACAGCTGAAAATCCGCGTTCACGTTCTTTGAAACGCCTCGGCAGCGGTTTCTTCTTCGAAAGCAACGGCAGTTTGGCTCCGGCGTTTTTTACACAAGTAAAAACAGTCGATTTGCCCGTAGTTCCTGCTTTCGGGACGCTGCATTACGATACCGAAACGCACGCTTATTTGCTCGACCATCCGGAAGATTCGCTGAACACCTCTTATGTTTCACTGGATACCCGAAATTGTATTTTAAAAACATACGATCAGTTGAATCCTCAAGTTGATTTAGGACGTGTGATTCCGGATATGTTCGGGAGTTTAAGCCAAGATTTGAAGAAAAAAGATGTTTTGATGGATGCCGTAGCCGGTTTTTCGTTCCATTTTTCAGCGAAAGCGATGGAAAAAATGACAAACACCATCAAAAAATCATCGGCTCCCGGATCTGAAATAAATACCGATAAGTTTATCGATTTTATTTATAAAAAATTAAATCATCGAGATGCCGACCGTTTGGTTAAAGAAATCTCATCTTACGGCAGTTACAAACGCATTCCGAGTCAGTTTAAATATGCCATTTTATTTTCCGATTTAAAAATGCAGTGGGACGACAACAGCAAATCGTTTATTTCGATGGGACGCTTGGGAGTTGCAAATATCGGCAATGAGCAGATCAACCGCCAACTCAACGGCTACGTACAATTGCAACGCAACCGCCGCGGCGATGTGTTGAATATTTATATTGAAATTTCGCGTCAGAAATGGTACTTCTTTTCCTATTCAAACGGCTTGATGCAGGCACTTTCTTCGGATGAAGATTTTAATAATGAAATCACATCCTTGAAACCTTCCAAACGCAAATCGCGCGAAGGCGAAGGCCGCGGAAGCTATGAATTCGACATTTCCACTTTACGTAAAAAAGGCGATTTTGTTTACAAAATGCGCCAAATAAATGGCGAAGATTCCGATTCTATTTACGACGATGAAGAAGAGGTAGAAGATACTTCTGTAGAAAATCCCGCTGTTCCAACGCAAGAAGCAACCGAAAATTCCACTCAAGAAACCGAAGAGGAAGAAGAATAATGCTCACCGAATTCGATATACAACAACTTATTTTCGATGAATTTCAATTTGAACCGACAGACGACCAATCGCAATTAATTGAATCGCTCGGCAGTTTTGTGTATCAACTTCGCAAACCCGAAATCTTTGTGATGAAAGGTTATGCAGGAACAGGAAAAACATCGGTTGTTGGCGCATTGGTTCGTGCGATGCCGAAAATCCGCGTGCGGACGGTGCTTATGGCACCCACAGGCCGCGCGGCAAAAGTATTGAGCAAATATTCCAAACATTCGGCGTTTACCATTCATAAAAAAATCTATAAAACGTTCACAGATCCGAATGGAGGAACGAAAACGATTTTGCAAAAAAACACGTACAAAAACACGTTGTTTATTGTCGATGAAGCATCGATGGTTCCGGATTTCAATCATTCCGAAGAACAAATGTTTGGAAATCGAAGCCTTTTGGAAGATTTGCTCGATTATGTTTCGCAAGGCATCAATTGCAAATTGATTTTAATTGGTGACACAGCACAGCTTCCGCCTGTGGGTTGGGACGATAGTCCGGCCTTGGATATTGAATATTTGCAAACGCTTTGCAATTGTGAAATCCATACTTCTGAATTAAAACAAGTCGTACGTCAAGCGGAAGATTCGGGGATTTTGTACAATGCAACGCTATTGCGTACAAAGATTGCGCTCGAAGATGCGGAACTTCCGTTATTCGACACGCACGACTATCCTGATATTTTGCGCATTGAAGGTAATGAACTTGAAGATTATTTGAATCAAGCCTATTCGCAAGTGGGGCGCGACGACGTGTGCATTATTTGTCGTTCCAATAAACGTGCGAATTTATTCAATCAAGAAATCCGCAATCGTGTTTTATTTCAAGAAACCGAGATTTCTACGGGCGATTTGTTGATGGTTTTGAAAAATAATTACTTTTGGCTGCCCGAAACCACTGAGTCCGATTTCATTGCCAACGGCGACATGATGGAGATTATGCGCATCCGGAAACTGGAGGAAATGTATGGTTTTAAATTTGCGGATGTAACTGTACGCTTGATTGATTATCCGAATATCGAGCCCATTGATGTGAAGATTTTATTGGATACCATTGCGATCGAACAAGCCGCGCTCCCTTATTCCAAATACCGCATGCTGTATGATGAAGTGGCCAAAGATTACGAAGATATTCCAAATAAGCGCAAGCGCACTGCAGCTATCAAAGAAAATCCGTACATCAATGCTTTGCAAGTGAAATTCGCTTACGCGCTTACATGCCACAAAACCCAAGGCGGACAATGGAACACAGTATTTATCGACCAAGGATATTTTACAGATGATATGTTAAATATTGAATTCTTGCGTTGGATGTACACTGCCATTACTCGTACTACCAAGCAGGTTTATCTATTAAATTTTAAAGAAGCGTTTTTTGAATAAAAATAAAAATCAATATATGAAAATCAAGATCTTTTTATGCTTTTTATTTGCTGCAAATATCATTTTTGCACAAAACAAACTCACGGTAAACGTAAGTGGAATCAAAGAATTTAAAGGCAACTTAATTGTGAAAGTTTATGATGAAGCAAACTTTCACAAAAAAGCGGTTGTTTTAAAAACGATGCCTATCAACAATGAAAAGATGACAGTTGTCTTCGACAATCTTCCAAACGGCGAATATGCTGTTTCGGCGATTGTGGATGAAAACAAAAACGGCAAATTGGATCACGGCATGTTCGGTCCCACCGAACCGGCCGCTGCAAGCAATAACGCCAAGGGTTTCATGGGGCCTCCGAAGTTCAAAGATGCAAAATTCAAAGTGGAAAAAGATATGAGTATCAATATCAAGCTCTGATGCTATTTCTGTAACCCGACAGACATTGAAATCCTGTCGGGTTTCTCATAAAAACATAAAAAGCGAGTCGAAATTCTCCACAGAAACCGACCAAAGTTTCTCGAAAAGATAAATAAGCGGCTCGCACCTTTCCTAATTTTTCAAACAGCGCACCGAGAAGCCGTGAGTGGAGCTTGTCACATCTCGTATCACAGTTCCACCCCAGGGAAAGAAACGACGGTTCCATGCACCCGAAGAAGTATAGCCTGACGCACTCCAAAAGTATCCTCCTTGACCACGTAGGCCAGAGCGAGATCCATCGCCATAACGAATGCCGGCCGGAAGTACGGAAAAATCGTATTGATCCGTACGAACAACTCTACTTCTGTTACTATGTATTAATCTTTCGCCAGCATCAATTCCTAATTGATCTGAAACGGTCAACGATCCGATGTTATGATTTTTATAAAATCCAGCAGCATTTTTTGCCGTTGATACTGTATTCCCATTTGTCGTTTCAACTGCATTTAGCATTATACCCCATTCATTATCGGTTGGAACATGCCAGCCGGGCGGACAAATACCACGTCCTCCCACTTGGTTGTTATTAGTACCGACGGTTGAGTAGTTACTATTGTACGAACCGGGAATCACTCCATTAGAGGAATTGCCGTCCAACCACACGACAGCATACCAAGTGTAGAGTGCACCATATTTCTCACAATCATCGACGGTTGTCGTATTCGGATTTCCGGGTTTTTCATCTGTCCCCGGGCACCAAAAAGATTTACTGCCTTGATCACTACTTGATGGAAGATTGGATGCATTGCGGAAAGTCATACCTGTTTGGTAGTTGAGGTTTTCGGCCATCCACTCCTTGCCGTCAGGCATTAAGGCAGTCTTATAAACTTTTCCATCTCTGGAATCGGTCATTGTTGTACCTGAATATTCTTTGAATGTGATATAAAGATTTTGATTAATACTGCAATAGTTGGAATTAGATGCAATAATGTTAAATTGAACCGTTTGACCTGTATTGGAAGAGGAAAGATTCTTGAAAAGAATTTCAACAAGTGTATCAGAACTCATATTTTGGGGCTGATAAAAAGTAGCCACACTTACAGAAACACCACTCGGAACGGTGGAGGAAACGGGTGTGATTGTATATTTCCAAACACCAGTTTTTGTTGGAAGTGAAAACACAAAAAATGAAAAAGCCTTGCCTTGTGCAGGAAGAAATTCAACCGTATCAAAGGCATCATTCAAGGTCTTGGAGCCGTTTTTGGAAACTAAAAACGGAATCCGAATACCTTCTTCGCAAACACCTTCCACACAGCGCACGGACAATGCATCCGCGCGCATTTGTGTAGAGGAGCCGGTTATAGCATTCGAATTATGATTAAAGATTTTTGAGCTTGCTTGAGTTCCGTTGATATTTGGCGTACTTGTCCAGAAAAGAGCCTGCGTACCGTTGCCAAAATAGGCGCCAGCAGTGGTACGCAAGCCCGCAGCCAAAGCAGAGAACCCGTAAGTGTTATTATTTTGTAAAGCAGAGTTTATCCAATATCTTTTATATGCTTGGTTGTTTGCAAATGTGCCTCGTGCTGTGTCTTTGAGTAGTTTCCCTGCATCTGTTTCGCCGCCGATTTTTGTGAATAGTAAGTTCCATTCATTATCTGTTGGTAAATGCCAGCCTGTCGGACAAATACCTTGCTCGCCAAGCGTTGCATTTACCGCCGTATTTGCAGCATTGGCATAAGCCACCCAAAACGGATAGAGCATACCCCAATATTCACAGGCTAAAGGGTCTGCTTGTCCAACAGAAGTATTTAATGGTCCGGGACCCGGGCAGTAATACAAGTTTTTCGAAGCAACGAAGGTGTTTGCACTTGAAGCCGGAATATTGGAAAATACAGGATTATCCAAACCCTTGCGATACCGCAGATTTTCCGCCATCCAGCGTTTGCCGTCGGGCATAATCACGGTTTTGTATTTTTCGCCATCGCGAGGGTCGGTGAAATTGGGGGCGGAGGTTTGTGCGAAAGTCGGCAGAAATGCAAAAATGCAGAATTGCAGAAAAATCCATCGGGTAAACCGTAGGGGCAGACCCGCGTGTCTGCCCTTGTTCGATGGGCGAACACGT
>JAVBNF010000063.1:0-31739 GCA_031551725.1 Bacteroidales bacterium | reverse complement strand
GTTTGCGCGAAAATAAAGCAGAAGTGCAGAAATGCAAAAACGCAGAAGAAGAACATTTTTCTGCATTTCTGCGCTCTTGCGCTTCTGCATTCTTGCATTTTTGCATTTCTGCTACGAAGTAGTTGTGTTTTCATGTTGTGTATATTTATTTGTTAATCATTTTCCATCAAGCCCCGAAGGGGCTGTATGTAAATAAAAAAGGCGCGAGTTGAATTCTTATTCTGCTCAAGGTACGACCAAGCACCCACGAAGAAATAAGACACAACCCACGCCGGACACAGCATGAGCGTATCGCTTATAAATTCTTCTTCGTAAAAATTGGTCGTTTTTGAACAGAGAATTATAGCTTACGCTTTCTTTATTTATGTTTAATTAGTGTTTTTCTATAAAAAGTTATGTTAATTTGTTTTCTCGTTAACTCGTCGCCTCGTTAACTAATTATTTCCGCAAAGATATGAAAAATTCCAAAATTCACAAAATTTTCACAGAAATTTCGTAAATATCAATTTAAGTTGTATATTTGCCGAATATTTAGAAATCTAACTTAAAAACTAATAAATTATTATGAAAACTGTGCACAATTTCAATGCAGGTCCCTGCATTCTGCCGAAAGAAGCAGTAGCTGCGGCAATCGAAGCTCTTAAAGATTTTAAAGGTTCAGGAATGTCGGTTATCGAAATTTCTCACCGTACAAAAGACTGGGAATCAACAATGGAAGAATGTGAAAACCTCTGGAAAGAGCTTTTGAACATTCCTGCAGGTTACAAAGTGTTGTTCATGGGTGGTGGCGCCAGCACTCAATTCTGCTACGTTCCTTTCAACATGATGAACGCTAAATCTGCTTATTTGGATACCGGCGTTTGGGCTAACAAAGCAATGAAAGAAGCGAAATATTTCGGCGATGTTGTTTGCGTTGCTTCTTCTAAAGATGATGTTTACAACCACATTCCTAAAGGTTGGACCATCCCTACCGATGTTGATTATTTCCACATCACAACCAACAACACTATTTACGGAACTGAAATCAAAGAAGATTTCAACTCTCCGGTGCCTTTGATTGCTGACATGTCGTCTGACATCATGAGCCGTCCGGTTGACGTTTCTAAATATGCTATGATTTACGGTGGTGCACAAAAGAACGTAGGTCCTGCCGGCGTTACTTTCGTAATCGTGAAAGAAGACATGTTGGGAAAAGTAACTCGTCCTATTCCTACAATGATCGACTACCGCACACACATCAAAGAAGATTCAATGTTCAACACTCCTCCGGTATTCCCTATTTTGGTGATGAACGAAACCTTGAAATGGGTGAAAGCGAAAGGCGGTTTGAAAGCGATGCAAAAACATAACGAAGAAAAAGCAGGTTTGTTGTACGATGAAATCGACCGCAACAAAATGTTCAAAGGAACGGTTATCAACAAAGAAGACCGCTCGTTAATGAACATCTGCTTCGTAATGGAAGATCAATACAAAGACAAAGAAGATGCATTTATGGCTTTCGCTAAAGAACGCGGCATGGTTGGTATCAAAGGCCACCGTTCTGTGGGCGGATTCCGTGCTTCTACTTATAATGCTTGCCCAATCGAAAGCGTAAAAGCGTTGGTTGCTTGCATGCAAGAATTTGAAAAAGCAAACGCATAATTATTAAAAGTTCAGAAGTTTAGAAAGTTTAGGAGGTTTAGCATCTCCTAAACTTTCTGAATTTTCTAAACCATCTAAACATTCCAAACTAAAAAAAATGAAAGTATTAGTTGCTACAGATAAACCGTTTGCGAAAGCAGCTGTGGACGGTATTCGTAAAATCGTTGAAGAATCCGGTAACGAATTGTGCTTGTTGGAAAAATACACTGAAACCAGTCAATTTTTGGCTGCTGTTGCAGATGTTGATGCATTAATCGTGCGTTCCGACAAAGTTACCAAGGAAATTATCGATGCTGCAAAAAATTTGAAAATCGTTGTTCGCGCAGGTGCCGGATACGACAACTTGGATTTGGCCGCTTGTACCGAAAGAGGCATCGTTGCGATGAACACTCCGGGACAAAACTCCAACGCCGTTGCTGAATTAGCAATCGGAATGATGGTTTTCATGGCTCGTAACTGCTTCCAACCGGGAACAGGCAGCGAGTTGAAAGGTAAAAAACTCGGTATCCACGCTTACGGAAACGTTGGCCGCCTTGTTGGTTTGGCCGGAAAAGCATTGGGTATGGAAGTTTACGCTTTCGATCCGTTTGTTGCTAAAGAAGCTATTGAAAAAGACGGTGTTAAAGTTGCTGCTTCCATCGAAGATTTGTACAGCACTTGCCACTATATTTCATTGCACATTCCTGCAACAGCAGAAACAAAACAATCCATCGGACTTAACTTGCTTTCTAAAATGCCGAAAGGCGGATGCTTGGTAAATACTGCTCGTAAAGAGGTTATTCACGAAGCTGAATTGATGAAAATATTGGAAGAACGTCCTGACTTGAAGTACGTTACCGACATTGCAGCAGATACACAAGCTGATTTGAATGCAAAATTCGGAACACGCGTTTTTGCTTCTCCTAAAAAAATGGGGGCAGAAACCGCTGAAGCTAACTTGAATGCAGGCTTAGCTGCCGGTAATCAAATCGTTGACTTCTTCAAAACCGGAAACAAAAAATTCCAAGTAAACAAATAGAAATTAAATTTCTACATTAAATGAGACGATTCAAAATATTGAATCGTCTCATTTTTTTATCGTATCTTTGCATTACATTTTGATATAGTATGCGAAATTTAATTTTTATTTTAGCGATTCTGCCTTCGTTTTTGTTTGCTCAAGAGTTTCAATCTTCGAAAGATTATTACGCCAAACAACAACAGGAAAACCCCACTCCGGAAAAGCGCTCCGGATTTGAAGCCGACCGTTTGGTTTTAGGTGGAAATTTGGGTTTGATGTTCGGAACTGTTACATCTGTGGACATTTCTCCTATAGCAGGTTATCAATTCAACAAGTTTCTTCAAGCGGGCATCGGTTTAACCTATCAATATTACAAAGAAACCTATTCTACTATAAACGGAGATTACAGCTACTCTTTCAATACCTTTGGGGGCAATGTTTACGGGCGTTTCAGTCCAATTCGTCAGCTTTTTGTCCATGCCGAACTTGGTGCGCTCAACTACAATATCAATTACTACAAAAACAACACGCCGGCTGACCGCCAATGGGTGCCTTATCCCCTTGCCGGTGTTGGTGCAAATCTGCCTTTAGGTGATCGTGCAGCCTTTACTTTACTGGTGCTTTGGGATCTTTATGAGAAAGATTATTCGCTCTATTCCAACCCCATTGTCCGCATCGGAGTCGCAATTGGAATTTAGCAAAAAAAACGTATTTACATATTCGTAAATACATTTAATTCAATTATTTAAAATTTTTCTTTGTTTTTTACAAAAAAAATGTGTAACTTCGCACGTGGATAATTATATCTTGTACGGAGTATTTTTTGTAAAACAGAGTATATGAAAAAATTTTTTACTGCTTTTCTATGTACGATCGCTCTTTTTAGTACGTTTGACCTTGTACGGGCCGAAGGAGAGCAAAGAATTGAAAAAACGAGCACCATCGTTTGTAAAGGCGACACCGCAGCATTGCCCATTGTTTTTGGCAACACTGATGTTGTTTTAATTCGTTGGTACACCGCAGACGGAGCTATTGACGATACATTCTATCGCAGTGACTGGACGGGTTACACCAAGGTTGTTCAAACCAAAGAGCGTACGCTTCGCAGTTCTGCCGAAGGTTGTGATGAAGCAGGTTGCTATTCAACCGATTTGGTCAAGTCAGCCGGTTATATCCGGATGGTTGTTTCGGATGTCAATTCATTTACCGCTTTCGGTTTGAGTAAACCTGCCAATGTTGAATCGGTATATTATTCAAGCATTGATTATGCAATTTATCTTGCAGCAGGGAATCTTATTATTTCCGAGAACGGAGTGTATCGAACACCCACAACGCCACTAGCTTACCCGATTTCTTACAAGATTGGCGACACTCTCACCGTTGAGCTAAAAGGCGGTAAAATTATTTACACGAAAAACGGGCAAACCATTTATACCAACAATGTTGCACCCGGAGTTGCGCTTTACGGCGACGTTTCCTTTGTGTCGAATATTGGAGAGCAAGAAATTAAAAATATCACATTCTGGGGCGACAGCACGTTGCCTACACGTGTATTCCGTACAGATATCACGTCAGATAAAACGTTTTACAAAGAAATAGTTACTCTTAACGGCTCTTCCTCTTCTGAGTTAAGTTTTGATGTTAGCCAAGTCGAACTTCCCATGTTGAACATTCACGGAGCGACTGCTATTTGCAAGGGCAACTCCGTTACGCTTCATGCCGATCATCCTTCATTGGGAACTCCGTATTGGTCGCTAACAGCCGATTTCAGCAATGCTGTTGCAGGCGATACGTTCTCTTTGAGCAATATAGACGATAATCAAACAATTTATGTCCGCAATCAACACGATCAATGCTATGCAGCTATTAATCCTGTTGAGATCTCAGTAGACACGCGCGTATTTGCCGCAACTGTGTTGAACGACACCGTTTATTCCACAATCGACAATAAAGCGAATTTGAGTGCAACTCCGATGTATGAAGGTGTGATCAACTGGTACACTAATCCGGGTTTAACCGAACATATCGGTACCGGTTCTTCAATTCCTTATCCGGATACGGATACAACACTCGGCCTTCACTTTTTCTATGCCAATGAAACAACCGGTGTAGGCTGCCAAACTCCGGCCGGACACATGATGGTATTTATTTTCGAGCAACCGAATTGCGATAATTTCAGTATTGATGCAGGTAATGATACGTTGATCGAAATGGGCAAAGACTTTGTATTATTCCCACTTGTTTCCGATACTGTAAATAACATTCGTATTCACTGGTCTGCCAACGGATTTATCGACACTACATACGTTGTAGCTACCGGTCAAGCTACAGCAGGTTTGACATGGGTTCCTACCAACGTTATTTCCGGCGGTGGTTTTACGAAATCAACCAGCACGGAATGCGATGCTGCCGGTGCTTTCACACGTGAATATATCAGTTCGCAAGGACATATTAGCACGGTAGTCAACTCTGTTGATTCGTACAAAGCATTCGGCTTGACAAAAGTTGCCGATGCAGCGAAAACACCATATACGGACATTGATTATGCATTTTACACTGCCAAGAATATTCTAACAATTTCTGAAAAAGGAGTTTATAAATATGCAGGTGTTTGCCAAATCGGCGATACTTTGAAAATTGTAGTAACTACTACAAACGTAAAATACTATAAAAACAGTACTTTGCTTGTTACGACAACTGTTGCTCCCACTTTCCCACTTGTAGGCGACTTAAGTTTTGCCTCTCCTTTCGGTGAAAACCTTTACAGAGACATCATGATGCTTTGTGATGGCGGAGATGTGACCGCGGCCAATCATAAAGGCGTGAAGTTAAACGCTCATAAAGACGGTGTTTTCACCTTTAATTTAAGCGTCTCGAATGGTACTTGCACTGCTCAAGGAAGCCGTGTTATCACCATTCCGGATGTTGCAGGTTTCAGTACATTTGCTGCTGACACCACGAGTAGCGACAATGCTTTTAATTTAAATCCGAAAGTAACCAATGCCATTCATATTACGAATGCAGTTAACAACATCAAATTCATAGCAACCCCTGCTTATGTTGGAGCAAACATCAGTTGCACCGTTGCTAAAAACGGTGGGACGAAAAATGCGATAAGCCCCAATGACAGTATTTTTGCTTTCAGCGGACTTGAAACAGGAAGTTACGCTTTTGAATTTACTGTTGTTGCCGTTGATGCTGTAGCTACCAAAAAGTACACCGTTAATGTAATTAAAGCTCCATCCAGAGATGCTTCTTTGAAAACGTTGGCAGCAGATACAACTTCGGTATTCAGTTTGCCGATTCAAGCAAACAATACGCTTAGCCTAAACGGCGAAATTCGTAGCATCAGCTTTGAAGCAATTCCCACTCATGACAGTGCAAAAGTAAGTTGCAGTATTGCTAAAAACGGTGGAACAGCTGTTGCTGTTGCTAAAGTAAATGGTAAATTCGCAATTTCCGGACTTGTAACCGCCAACTATGTAGTAACTTTCATAGTAAAAGCCGAAGATACAAACGTTTCTAAAACCTATACTATTAATATAGAAAGACGCTCGTCGACCGATGCCAGCTTGAAAGAGCTCCCTGTTAACCAAAACCCGGTTTTGGGTATCGCCAACATGCCGATTCCTACATTGGACACTTTGAGAGTAGATGCAACTGTAAGTACTGTTCGCTTCACTCCTGTTCCTAATCACGACAGCGCCACTGTGACCTGTATGATGTCGGCAAATGGAGAAACGGCTGTTTCGATTGATGAAACAGATGGTTATTTTTCATTAGGAAATTTAAATACGGGTATTTACACATTCACTTTCACGGTAACTGCCGAGGATAAAACTACAACCCGTACTTATACTGCCGTTGTTAAACGCGGACGCTCGGGGAATGCCGATTTAAAACGTATTGCAATTGACACAACTAACGAATTCTATAATTTGGCGATTAGCCCTTCGAATACTGTTATTGTGAGCAGCCGTATCACAGAAGTGAAATTAGCAGCCGAAGCGGCACACGACAGTGCTTCTTTTGTTTGTACGGTTGCCAAAAATGGCGGCAGTGCACAAACATTGTCTCCGTTGAGCGGTGTTTACACTTTAAGCAACCTTACAACAGGCACATATACAGTTCTTTTCACAGTTACTGCAGAAGATCCTGATGTTAGAAAAGTTTATACGGTAACCGTTATTCGTTCGGCTTCTGTTGAAACCGGCTTAATTGCTCAAAATCCGGATCAAACGGTTGTGGACGGTATTGTGAATCTTCCCGTACAAACAGGCACTGCGCTTGAGGTTACAAGTGATGTGGATGTTGTTCGTTTCAGACCTACTCCTTCCCACGACAGTGCTATTGTGACAGCTTCCGTTACCAAAGCTGACGGCACTACTTCAACCATCATTCCTAATAGCGACGGAACTTTCAATCTGGATAATTTACATACCGGTACTTATACATTCACCTTTACGGTAACGGCCGAAGATCCAACTGTTAGTCGTCCATACGTGGTTACAGTTATCCGCATGCCTTCCACAGATGCAAGTTTAAAAACCATTAAAGTGGATAGCGGTGCGGTTGTAGTCTTTAACAATCTTGCAGATAACAGCAACTTAGATATTAGCAGCAATGTGAATGCGATTTCCATTTCAGCGGAAACAACGCACGACAGTGCCGAAGTTGTTTCTTGCACAGTATCTAAGAATGGTGGTGCGGCTGTTAGCCTTACGGCGAACAACAACAATGCCTTCTCTTTAGATAGTCTGAAAACAGGAACGTATGTATTTACATTGACAGCTGCTTCCGAAGCCGGAAACACTCGTAGTTATACGGTAACTGTTAGGCGTGCTCCTTCTACAGACGCTACTGTTAAAACATTTGACTTCACTCCATCTTCTGCCGGAAGTATTATTCAAAATGATGATCTTCCTGAAAATGCAGTTATGGTTAGTGCAGAGACTGATGAAATCGTATTTAACACCATTCCGAATCACGACAGTGCAACGGTTGAATGCGTAGTTTCAAAAAACGGAGGACCTCTTACTCCTTTGACTAAAAATGAAAATAATCAATTTAAACTTGAGGATTTATCAACCGGAAGCTACGATATCACATTTACAATTACTGCTGAAAATAGAAATATCTACAATGAATTTTCGTACAAAGTTATTCGCGCTGCATCTACTGATGCCCGTTTAGCGAGCATTTCCGTTAACAGCAGTCTAATTGAGGACTTCAGTATGACGAAATTAACCTACAATCTGTCTGTAGATAATGACACTCGTACCATCAGTATCAGCGGACGTGTTGCCCATGATAGCGCCACATATACAGGCGCTGTAACCGGCGCTTCGTTGAAGGTTGGAGAAAATAAATTCTACTTGGTCGTTACTGCTGAAGATACGAGCGTTCATCAAACTTATATCGTAACAGTTGATCGTGCAAAATCACTAAATGCAAATTTAGATAGTCTGATTGTAAATAACAACATGGTGGCAGGTTTCAATGCAAATACCCCTACTTACACATTGAATGTTGCAAACAATGTTACCACCGCCAATATCCGTGCTGTTGCAGCCGACACCACAGCTACAATTTCAGGCAATCTTGGAAGTAACACCTTAAATGTTGGAGACAATGTATTTAATGTCTTAGTGACTGCTCAAAATCCGACTCAAACCAAAAACTATACCATTACCATTAGACGTGCACCTTCATCCGATGCCACGTTAAAATCTATTTCGGTAAATGGAACAGCTATTTCTACTTTCCATGCAGATACACTCAACTATACAATTCCTGTTTTGAATGGCGCAAATATGCTTACGCTCGCAGCTGCCACATCTCATGCCAATGCGACAGTGTCAGGAACTGTTAGCTCCGCAATCTCAATTCCCACGGGAGAAAGTACATTTGTATTAACAGTTACCGCTGAAGATGGTACTACGCAACGTCCATACGTTGTGAATGTGGTTCGAGCCAAATCGACCAACGCCAACTTGAGTGGAATTACTGTAAATGGAAGCAATCAACTTACTCCTGCTTTCAGTGCAAATACGACCGAATACACTTATACTGTTTCGAATGAAGTGGTATCTGCGACTATTGATGCAGTAAAAGCTGATGCAACTGCTACTTTAGCTGGCACAGTGGCAAATGCTCCTTTGACTGTTGGAGAAAACAGGTTTGAGATCACGGTTAAAGCCGAAGATACAAACTACCAAAGAACGTATGTTGTGACCGTTACTCGTTTAAAATCTACAAATGCTCATTTAAGTGCACTTGCTGTAAACGGAACACCTGTTGCCAACTTCAGCCAAACCGACTTTGTATATAGCGTAGACTTCCCGAATGATACAACTCACGCGACAATTACAGCCTCTGTTGCTCATGATAGCGCCATTATTTCAGGAACGTTAAGCAAAGCCTTAAATGTTGGAAACAATTCTTTTGTGTTAACAGTTACTGCAGAAGACGGAACAACACAACTTCAGTATACAGTGAATGTACTCCGCGCAAAATCGACCAACGCTTATTTGAGGGCTATCACGATAAATGGAGATACTGTTAAACCTTTCAATGCAGATACTCTTACTTATACGGTTCGTGTCGGAAACGACATTACCAAGGCAAGTATTGATGGAATTGTTGCCGACGCAACGGCCAATTTGTCCGGAAAAGTGACTAATCAGAATTTGAACGTTGGTAGTAATTCCTTCCAATTATTCGTAACTGCCGAAAACATTTCATTTACAAAAATATACAGAATTACCATTATCCGCGATTCGTCTTCAAATGCAAAACTGAATACGATAGCAGTCAATGGAACAGCGGTTGCCGGTTTCAATGCAGATACTCATGAATATACGGTAGGAGTTCAAAACAGTGTGCATCAAGTCAGCATCACAGCGACAACAATGCACAACAATGCACGTATTGCCGGACTTGTGACGAATGTTGCGATTCCAGTGGGCGACACAACGTTTAGATTGACAGTTACCGCCGAAAACAAAAGCACTCAATTGGTTTATGATATAAAAATTGTTCGCGACTCATCATCAAATGCAAATTTGAGTGCCATTTTCGTCAACAATGAAGCTATAAGCGGTTTTTCATCGAGCAATACTGCTTATCGGAAACGTGTTAGCGGAACTACAGAAACGGCTACTATTTCTGCTACGCTTGCAGATGCTACCGCCACTTATGTAGGCGCAATAGAAAATGCACCACTTGCTATTGACTCTAACAAATTCGAATTGGTTGTTACCGCACAAAACGGCAGAACAACTAAAACGTATACCGTGTATGTTGTTCGTGATGACACTGCAACTCCGGAGGTATTATCTACCAATGCCGATTTGAGCAGCCTTTCCGTAAACGGAATTTCTGTTGACAATTTCGACGCAAATACGCTATCATATATCGTCGATGTTGACTACGAAACGAACACTGCTTCTATTTACGCGGAAACAGACGATGCTTATGCAACGGTGGTTCGCGGCATGGTAAGTGATTCAAGTTTGAATGTGGGTGAAAACATATTCAATGTTGTTGTTGTCGCACAAGACGATACTGTTTCAAAAACATACACCATCACTGTAATCCGTGCAAGATCGACCAACGCACACTTGAGCAGTATTTCATTTAATGGAACTGCTATTGCTAATTTCCATACAGATACATTGGCTTACACAATTTCTGTTGGAAATGAAACAAACAGAGCCACGCTTACCGTTGATAAAGCGCAAGCAGATGCCACAATTACCGGACTTGCAAACAATGCAAATCTAAATGTTGGAACAAATACATTTAATATTGTTGTTACTGCCGCAGATGGAACAACCCAATTAACTTATGTTGTAAACATTATCCGTGCAAAATCGACGAATGCCGATCTGAGTTTGATCTCTATAAACAGTGTAGCGGTTTCCGATTTCGATGCAAATACTACGCTCTATTCGTTTGACTATCCAAACAGTACTCAAACAGTGACTATTACTGCCATCCCTTCAGATTTAACAGCAAGTATAAGCGGAACTGTTGATAACAAGGTTTTGAAAGTAGGCATCAACACATTTGAAATCAAGGTTGTTGCCCAAGACACTAACTACAAGAAGACGTACACTGTCAACATCACTCGCGCTGCTTCATCCGATGCAAGTTTGTCGGGTATTAAAGTAAACGGAACAGCAATTGCAAACTTCAGTGCTTCTACCTTGAATTATGAAGTTACGGTTGAACATTCCGTAGACACACTTACTTTAGTTGGAACAGCCACACACGACAGCGCTATTGTTAGCGGCAATTTGGTAAATGTTGATTTAGCTGTTGGTGAAAACGAATATAGCATCACTGTGACGGCTGAAGACGAAAGCACACAGGCAATTTACACTGTAACTGTTATTCGTCAAGACTCCACAGCTACACCGGCTTTATCTACTAATGCAAACCTAACAGGTTTTACGTTAAGCACCGATAGTGTTGCCGGTTTCGATCCGAATGTTTTGGATTACATTGTAAATGTTGCACATCGTGTTGACCAAATCAGCATCACAGCTCATGTTGAAGATTCATTGGCCACTGTTGGAAACATTGTAGATATGCCGCTTGAAATTGGAAACAACGTATTCGGTTTTGAGGTAGTTGCACAAGACACCAATTATAAAAAATTATATTCGGTAACCATTATCCGTGCTGCCGATGTTGACACGCCAAATCCTGACGACGAAGAGGAAGAAGAACCGGAGGTATTATCGAAAAATGCCGATTTGGACGATGTTGTTTTCAATGCCGGCAACCTCTCTCCCGTTTTCCATCCGAACACTGTTGGATATATGATTTATGTGGATAATGACGTTGATGACATTTCAATAAAAGGTGTTGCCGCTGATCGCAAAGCGAAAGTAGAAGGCAATATTGAAGACGCTCCATTGAAAGTCGGAAACAACGTATTCAGTTTGAATGTTGTTGCTCACGACACCACTGTTAGAAAAATCTACCATTTCACGGTGTTCCGTGCGAAAGCTACTGATGTACAAGAAAAAACGGAAGTCAGTTTCAACGTGTTCTTAACGCCTAACCCTGCGCACGATCAATTCGGGCTTTATTTCACAGGTAAAAAAGACCGGGCATGGGTGAAAATCTACAGCATGCAAGGTGGCGCTCCGAAATTTGAACAATTGTTGGAAAAAGAAACAATCCACAAAATTCCGTTGGATAATTACACTCCGGGAATCTACATTGTGATTGTCGACAACCAACGCTTAAAGTTAATTGTCAACTAAGATTTATAAAGTGAAAAAAAATGGGTAATCAAAATTTTGATTACCCATTTTTTTTTCATATATTTGCTTCTAATTTTTTTGCAAATTACTAAAAATGTATAAAAGGCTTTTATTCTTTGTTTTTTCTTTTGTATGGATGTACTCCCACGCAGGGCATCCACAGAAAATCGATTCATTGCCCGGACAATGGAATTTTCAGGACAGCACAGTATTCACAGCTGATCCGGAAATGAATTACCAATCGCAACATCTACTGGATGACGCTCTATTGAATTCTTTAATTGATAAAGCGATTAAAAACAATTCGGATGTTTTAATAGCATTAAATCGCGTGGACAAAGCCAAATCTCTCTGGCGATCACAACAAAGCGGTTATTATCCGGAGATTTCGTTAAACGGTGCTTATGCACCTCAGCAAACAAGTGCATCCATTACCGGTTTACCACAAACAACCGTTCGACCGCTCACAGCATCGTTGGACATGAGTTGGGAAATAGACATTATTGGAAGTGTTCGCGGAAAGGCACATGCACAACGCGAAAACTATTATGCTTCACGCGAAGAATTCAATAGTATCATGGTGATGCTTTGTACACAAGTTTCGTCCACTTATGTTAATTTACGTACAGCGCAAACACAATTGGAAGTGGCACAACGCAACTTGGCTTCGCAAGATACTGTTTTGCAAATTACGGAAGCGCGTTATAAATCGGGCTTGGCATCGCAATTAGATGTTGCACAAGCAAAAACGGTTTACAACAGCACATTGGCCATGCTTCCGCAATTAGGAGCCAATGTTGCTCAATTGATTAATGCATTAGGCGTTTTATGCGGTGAATATCCGTGGAATATGCGCGAACTTTTATCTGAAGTAAAACCTCTTCCAACCTCTTCAACAACCATATTGGTTGGACTTCCGGGCAGCTTAATCCGTCAACGTCCGGATGTATTGAGTGCTGAACATTTGGTTGAATCCAAAGCCGCGTCGTTGGGCGCTTCGCGCGCAGATTTCTGGCCTAAATTTTACTTGAACGGAAGTATCGGCTATGGCTCTAAAGATTTTGAAACTTTTACCAATCAAGAAAATATGACTTGGCAAATTGCACCGAGCGTACGTTGGACAATTTTCAGCGGCGCACGCAACTATCAGGTGAACAAATATGCCCGTACCGACTTGGACGAATCCATCAATAGTTATAATTACACGGTATTAAACGCTTTGCAAGAAGTGGATAATTCGATGACATTATACAGTAGTTCAATCAAAGAAACCGAAGCAAAAACATTGGCTTACGAACAGGCTAAGTTGACTTTAGATCTTGCACTTACGCTTTACAAGCAAGGTTTGATTGATTTCCAAAACGTGTTGGATGCTCAACGTTCGCTTTTAAGCTACGAAAGTCAAATGGTAGAATCGCAAGGCAATAATTTGCAATATTTGATACAGTTCTATCGCGCTATCGGTGGGAAATGGAACAATTAATTAGGTGGCCCCGCTATGCTCGCCATGACGGAATTAGGAATTAAATTTACATTATAGATTATGATAAAGAAGGTTAGTTTATTAGTTGCTTTAGCTGTTGCACTTGGAACGACAAGTTGCGGAAGCAAGAAAAATACATTTCAAGGTTCGGAGGCTCCACAAATAGCTGTGGCAAATCCGGCAACACGCGATTTGCAATATCATGTGGAATATCCGGGTTATTTGCAATCCAAACAAAAAGTGGAAATTGTTGCCCGCGTATCGGGATATTTGGAAAAAATATGTTTTACACCCGGTAAAATGGTTAAAGAAGGTCAATTATTATTTGTAATTGAGCCTCGCACTTACGAAGACAAAGTAGAAATTGCCAAAGCAAATCTCGAAACAGCTAAAGCTCAATTGGATTTGGCTGAAATTGCATTGAATAGAGTTACCGAAGCGGCAAAAAGTAACGCCGTGAGTGAAATGGACGTTTTAAAGGCCAAAACCGACGTGGATAAAGCCAAAGCCTCCGTTTCTTCTGCGAAAGCGGATTTACGTACCGCACAAACCAATTTGGACTATTGCTACATCAAAGCCCCTATCTCCGGTGAAATTTCCAAAAGTCTTGTGGATAAAGGTAATTATGTAAATGCTTTATCCGGTGTTTTAGCTTCTTTATATCAAAATGATGAATTATATGTAAATTTCAGTATTGAAGATTCTAAATATTTGGCTATTTTGCAAAATGATGCGCAAAAAAATCCCGATTTTAATCTAAAAAATATTGAAATTTATGTGGGCTCAGAAAATCCGACTATGTATAAAGGCACGTTGGAATATTTTGCGCCAAACATTCATTTAGCAACAGGTTCTATGGATATGCGCGCTATTGTGGACAATAAAAAAGGCGATTTAACCGATGGCTTGTATGTAAAAGTAAGCCTTCCGTTTTATGTTGAGAAAAATGCAATGATCGTTCCGGAAGAAGCTATCGGAACCGATCAAACCGGACGTTTTGTATATGTTGTAAACGATTCGAATATGTTGGAATATCGTTCAATTAAAGTAGGCATGTTGGATTCCGACAATATGCGCGAAGTAGAAAGCGGCATCACCACCAAAGACCTTATTGTTGTAAACGGTTTGATGAAAGCCCGTGATGGTTTGAAAATCGTTCCCGTTAAAGAAACCTTAAACGTATCAACAAAAAGCCCGAAACCGGAAGAAAACGGAGATGCAATGAATCCAGAAACAGATAAGAAGCAAGGAAACGAGAAAGTAAAAACAGTTTCGAAGGACAAATAATAAGAGTTATGAGATATGGGTTATGAATGCTCTTCTCTTAAACATTAAACTTTAAACATTAAACAAACAAAAAATGTCTCGTTTTTTTATCAATAGACCTATTTTCGCAGCGGTACTCTCCATTTTGATTATCCTTGCGGGATTAGTATGTATAGGGGTATTGCCGATTGCGCAATATCCAACCATTACACCGCCAACCGTTACAGTTACTGCAACTTATCCGGGTGCGAATGCGCAAACTATCGCCGAAACAGTAGCTACTCCTATTGAGGAACAAGTGAACGGCGTGGAGAACATGATTTATATGTCGTCCACTTCTTCAAGTCTTGGAACTTATACTCTTACCATTACTTTTGAAGTTGGAACCGATATCGATATGGCCACCGTTTTAGTGCAAAACCGTGTGAGTATTGCAAGCAATAGTTTGCCCGAAGAAGTCAAACGTTTAGGGATTACTACAGAAAAGAAATCGACAAACATCGTCATGTTTATTTCGATTAAATCGTCCGATCCCAATATTGACGGCCTTTTCCTTTCAAATTACGCGAAGTTGAACATCACGGATGAGTTGAAACGTATTCCCGGTGTTGGACAAGTTGACCTTTTCGGATCGGATGATTACAGTATGCGTATTTGGTTAGATCCGGACAAACTCCAAATTCGTGGGCTTACGCCATCCGATGTCAGCACAGCTCTGCAAGAACAAAACATGCAGGTAACTTCCGGAAAAATCGGCGAAGAACCCACAGCTAACGAACAAATCTATCAATATTCGTTGGACGTTACCGGTCGTTTACAAACGGAAGAAGAATTTAAAAACATTGTCGTTAAAGCGCTTCCCGATGGGCAATATCTGCGTATAAAAGATGTCGCCACCATCGAATTGGGAAGCAAGAATTATTACACCGAGTCATCCTTGAAAGACAAGCCGGTTGCGGCTATTTCCATTTATCAGCTTCCAGGCGCCAATGCGTTGAATGTTGCTCAAGGAGTGGAAGCAAAAATGCATGAACTCAGTAAGTTTTTTCCGAAAGGAGTCGAATGGGAAGTTACACTTGACACTACAAAATTCGTATCCAAATCCATCGAAGAAGTTTATCATACTTTGTTCGAAGCCATCATCTTAGTACTTATCGTAATTATGCTTTTCTTGCAAGATTGGCGTGCAGTACTCATTCCGGCCGCTACTATTCCCGTTTCACTGATTGGAACGTTTGCAGTTATGCAGTTGCTGGGATTCTCTATTAATACGTTAACACTTTTCGGAATCATCCTTGCGATTGGTATTGTGGTGGATGATGCGATTATTGTTGTTGAAAATACGTTTAAACACTTGGAAGAAGGTGTGCCGTCTGTTCGAGAAGCAACGATTAAAGCGATGGATGAAGTATCCGGTGCGTTGATCGGCGTTGTACTTGTGATGTTGGCAGTATTTATTCCAACTGCATTTATCGGTGGAATTACCGGAGAGTTGTACAAACAATTTGCGTTAACGATTGCAGTGGCAACCGTGTTAAGTGGTTTTAATGCGCTTACACTGAGTCCGGCTTTATGTGTACTCATCCTAAAACCTCATCAAGAAAGCAAGTTCTTTGTTTTTAAATATTTCAACAACTATTTTGATAAACTAACAAGTGGTTACAGCTGGATCGTAAAAGGCTCTTTACGAAAAATGGCCATGACAATGGTTATTTTCCTCGCACTCTCAGCGGCTGCCATTTTTGGATTTATGACTTGGCCGACATCATTCGTTCCGAATGAAGACCAAGGTTATTTGATCGCCAGCGTGGATTTGCCGGACGGCTCATCTACCAACCAAACCCGTTTGACCCTAAAAGAAGTCGGTGCTATTATTGATTCCATTCCGGAAATACAAACCTATTTGTTGATCAACGGTTATTCGATGATGGAACAAGCGGCCATGACAAATGCCGGTTCCGTGTTTGTTATCTTGAAAGACTGGGATTTGCGTAAAGGCAAAAATCAATCGGCTGCCGCTATTTCCAGAATTATCAACGAAAAAGCAGCAAGTATTGACAATGCTGACGTTATGGCGTTCTCCCCTCCTGCTATCACCGGCTTGGGACAAAGCAGCGGTTTCGAGTTTATTTTGCAAGATCGCAGTCGCTACGGCAATGTGGAATTGCAAAAAATGGCCGACGAAACGGTATTTGACGGTAATAATCAATCGGGGCTAATGTATCTACGTACAGGTATCCGCGCAAGCATTCCTCAGTTATATTTGGATATCGACCGCGAGAAAGTAAAAATGCTTCAACTTTCGTTGAACGACGTATTCAAAACGCTTTCTATTTATTTAGGCTCGCAATATGTAAATGACTTTATTAAATATGGTAAAATTTATCAAGTAAAATTACAGGCCGGAACCAACGACCGTTCGGATCCGAAAGACATTTTGAAGATCAGCGTTCGCAACAGTGACGGTGATATGGTTCCGTTTTCTGCATTTACGACTTTGAGAACGCAATTAGGAAGTGAATTGATTTATCGCTACAATATGTATCCGGCAGCGATGATTTCGGGCATGGGCGCCGTTGGCAAAAGTTCCGGTGAAGCCATCCAGATTATGGAAAGCATGGCCGATCAGAAATATGGCACTTCGTGGGGTTATGAATGGACTTCGATGGCTTTTCAAGAAAAACAAGCCGGAAGCACGACCATTATTATCCTTGCATTGGCTTTGATTATTGTATATTTAGTATTAGCTGCGCAATATGAAAGTTTCACCAGCCCGGCCGCCGTTATTATGGGTGTGCCCATTGCTCTGCTTGGTGTGATTATCGGGTGTGTGATTATGAAGCAGCCAATCAGTGTTTATACACAAATTGGTATTGTGCTATTGATTGCGCTTTCGGCGAAAAATGCAATTTTGATTGTGGAATTTGCGCGCGATTACCGCAAATCAGGTAAATCGATTTTTGAATCGGCATTGGAGGCCGGTACACGTCGTTTCCGTCCGATTTTGATGACGTCGTTTGCATTTATCCTCGGTGTAATGCCTTTAGTAACAGCAACAGGTGCCGGATCATCAAGCCGTGTATCGCTCGGTATTGCTGTGTTTGCGGGAATGATTGCCAGTGCTTTGTTAGGAACGATTTTTATTCCAAGTTTCTACCAATTGTGGCAACGGATTCAGGAAAGAAAAAAGAGCAAAAAAGATAAGGAAAATTAAAATAATCGGATGGCCATATCTTACGGTGCTCGCCATGACAAAACTAAATATTTGAAGATTATGCTTAATAGAGAAGATCTCGCACAGCTTGCCCAAAGAGGCATTTCGGAAGCTGAATTTAACTGTCAGTTAGAACGTTTTCGAGAAGGTTTTGCATTCACACATTTGGTTCGTCCGGCCACCAAAGGCGACGGCATTATGGTTTTCGACCTTCGTAAAATTGATGAATTACTGGATGGATACGAATCTGCTATCCGCGAACGCGAGATTGTGAAATTCGTACCGGCATCCGGCGCAGCAACGCGAATGTTTAAAGCCTTATTCGAGTATCGCGAGACAGCGAAAAACAATGCTTTGACCGAAAAAATGCAAGATGAGAAAGATTCCAACGGCGTGCATTATCTGATGCATCATCTACATGAAGTGGCGTTCTATGAAGATTTGTTTAAAGTAATGGAAAAACATCAAGTAGATTTAAAAGATTGTCTTGAAAAGCACGATTACGTGAGTATTATTGATTTCATTTTGGATGAAAAAGGATTGAACTATGCGAATCTTTGCAAAGGATTATTACTCTTTCATCATTATAAAAACGCAGAAAGCCGTACAGCTTTGGAAGAGCACTTGGTAGAAGCGGCAGGCTATTGCAATGTAAACGGCAAAGCGAAATTGCATTTTACGGTTTCGCCAGAACATTTGGAAAAATTCACTAATAAAGTGAATGAAAAGCTCCCCTATTACGAAGAAAAATTTCAAATTAAATACGACATATCCTACTCTATCCAAAAGCCGTCAACCGATACGATTGCGGTGGATATGAATAATAATCCCGTTCACGATGACAAAGGCAATTTGATGTTTCGTCCGGGTGGACACGGCGCTTTGATTGAAAATTTGAAAGATTTAAAAGGTGATATTATCTTTGTGAAAAACATCGATAATGTTGCGCCTGACCATTTAAAAACGCCGACTTTTACTTATAAAAAAGTAATCGGCGGTTATTTATTGGAATTACAAAAAAATATTTTTGAATACCTAAATATTCTTGAAAAAGGTGAACTTGATGAGGTAAAATTACAAGAAATTTATGGATTCTTATTTCATCAATTACAATGTAATATCAAAAATTTCGAGAAACTCAGCACAAAAGATAAACAACAAGCATTGTTCGACCACTTAAACCGCCCTATCCGTATTTGCGGAATGGTGAAAAACGAAGGCGAGCCCGGCGGCGGCCCTTTTTGGGTGGAAAATGCACATCACGAAAGTTCGTTACAAATTGTGGAGTCGTCGCAAGTGGACACGAAAAACGAGGAACAAAAATACGCTTTGCAACATGCTACGCACTTTAATCCGGTGGACTTAGTGTGCGGCGTGAGAAACTACAAGGGCGAAGTTTTTGATTTGCAGAAATATGTAGATCCGCAAACATGCTTTATCAGTTCTAAATCCATCGGAAGCCTAAGCATCAAGGCGCTCGAACTTCCGGGATTATGGAATGGTGCAATGGCGGACTGGATTACTGTTTTTGTGGAAGTTCCGATTGCGGTTTTTTCTCCGGTGAAGACTGTGAACGACTTTTTACGCCGCGAGCATCAATAACAATTGTATCGCTTTTAACAATTACGGTGTCGTTGCTATCTGCTTCACCCGGCACCTGCCATTCTATTTTCTTACTGCCGTCTTCCATTTCTTTAAAGATGACTGTGCCTTTAGCATGTTCTTCGATAAAGCCTTTGTAAAATCCTTTATGGCAGCGCGGAGCTGTTAAAAGTAGGACTACGCCCAATATAATAGCAATAACAGACAAAATTGTTTTAGTCAGATCATTTACCGGCAGAATGGTAATTCCCCAAAAGATCAGCAATACCGGCCAAATCATCCATAAACCACACCAGCTAAAGCAGATTAAACCTAAATTTTTCAGCAAGAAGAGGATTCCAATTGTAACTAAAAGCAATCCCCAGAATATTCCTTTGTATTTCATTTTTTCCAATTTTTAGATTATTTTCTTGAACCGTATAACAAAAGTACTCCGCCGACAATAAGGAGTGTTGGCCAAAAGTAAGTAATGAACGAAGGGATGATATTCTGTGCGAAAAATAAGCATCCGCAAACGATTAATAACACACCTCCAGCCATTCTTAGGCGTTCATTTCTTTTCTTTTTCTCTTCAGCTTCTTCGGGAGAAAGCGGAGTTTCCGGTTGTGCTTCAAAGTTAGTATCCATTTCAGCCAACTCATTGGGAACTTGCGGTGTTACCATCCATAATATCAAATAGATTAATCCGCCTGCACCTCCCATAAGTGTGATAAGCACAAAAAGCACCCTCACCAATACAGGATCGACATTGAAATATTCGGCCAATCCACCTGCTACACCTGCAAAAACACGATACTTTTTGCTGCGATATAATCTTTTCATAATTTTCGTTTTTACAATGTTATAAAATAATTGTTTTGTAAGTAAGACGAGGGTTGGAAAGAAAAAGTTACAAATTTTCAAGATTTTTTTTATATTTTATAATAATAATAAATTATATATTTACAATACCTAATTTTTAGTAAAATTACATATTATTAATAGTAAATTTATATTAAAAACTTCTATTTAGAATAGAAGTTTTTAATATAAATTTGTTATTTAAAAAAGAAATTATTATATTTGCAAAATAAAAGTAATCTGATTATGAAAGACATATTAAAGACCGTTATAGCCGACCAATTGGTTTTTATAGAAACGGCTGATGATGCTGTTCAGCGACCGTTTCCGGATAGACATTTCAAACATCAAGAGGTTGTCGTTATTTCTGGTATTCGTCGTTCAGGAAAATCCACACTTATGCAGCAGATACGCCGCAAGCAAAAAGAAAAGGATTATTACCTCAACTTTGATGATGAGCGTTTAGTTAACTTTACCGTTAAAGATTTTCAAACACTTTACGAACTTTTTATCGAGTTATTTGGTGTCCAAAAAACCTTTTATTTCGACGAAATCCAAAACGTTTCAGGTTGGGAACGCTTTGTTCGTCGTTTGTATGATCAAGGCTGTAAGGTATTTGTAACGGGTTCGAACGCCAAAATGCTGAGTCGCGAATTGGGCACTCACCTCACAGGGCGATACGTTCAGCACGAGTTATTCCCGTTTTCTTTTAACGAGTTTATAGCATTCAAAAGACATAAATTCCAAAAGCGCGATTTAATTTCGACTATCGGGCGCGCACAAATAAAGGCTTTGTTTAATGAATATATGACACAAGGCGGATTCCCTGTTTTTCTGAAAACCAAGGAAAACGACACGCTGCGTTATCTGTTTGAAACGATATTATACAAAGACATCATGGTGCGCAACAAGCTCACAAACGAAAAAGAGATGTTGGAATTGGTGTTCTTTTTGGCAAGCAACGCTGCAAAAACTTCAAGTTATAATTCTTTAACCAAAATTACCGGCGTGAAAAACGCAACGACTATCAAGAATTATTTGTCGTTTTTACAAGACAGTTATATGCTTTTTCAGATAAACAAGTTTGATTATTCGGTAAAAAAGCAAATCCAGAACGCAAAAAAAACCTACTTTATAGATACGGCTTTTGTAAAACGTTTAGGTTTTAACTTTTCGGAAAACACCGGCCGGTTGTTAGAAAATATCGTTTTTGTGGAACTAAAACGCCGTAAAAAAGAAGTTTATTACTATCAAAACAAGTTCGAATGTGATTTTGTGATCCGCGATGGCTACCACGTAAAAGAAGCTATACAGGTTTGCAATGTATTTGAAGATGAGAAAACAAAAAAACGCGAGATATCGGGTCTTTTGGAAGCAATGACGACTTTTTCGTTGGATTCCGGACTGATACTAACTATGGACACAGAAGAAACGATCGCTGTTGACGATAAAATAATTCAAATGATTCCGGTGTGGAAATGGTTGTTGGAAAATTAGCAGAGTTTATTTGCTATAAATTAAAAGGTGATGATTCTAAAATATATGTCAATAATTTATAATTTTTCTCTTGATACCAAGTCAACGCAATGTTGAAATTTGCACCTCGACGAGTAATTTTCGCAAGAGGCACTTCTATTACATTTGAGACAATTCCCATTATTGTAAAAAATTCTTTTCGTGGCCAAAAATTATCATCACGAACAGAACTTATTAAAATATCTGCAGGCAAATTACTATTGCTAAATTTTTTAAAATCATTTATTATATCGACCGTATCTGTAGCAGTATTTACAATGATTCTGACAGTTTTACCATTTTTATCAACTCCTTCAAATAATGCTTTAAAATCGCCAAAAGTTGCAGGAAAAGTTCCTGCAATAATTTGAAATCCCTTCGGAATTAAAAAATCTCTCACCAAAGTGTATATATTTTCACTTTTCCCAACAGACTGAGCTCCACCAACTAATAGATGTTCCATAATTATTTTATCTTTATTATTTTATAATAATCGTTTTACATATTTAAGTTACTAACTGACATAAAAAAAGCAAAAGGGAGTCCTTCGTTCGATAAAGCAGAACTTTCGTCATAAAGGGTTTATGAGTTGAAGTATACGGACTCCCTCGCTTAGCCGATTATATATCTCTGTTACAACAGATCGCACAAAAACAACACTGCCGTTGCATTTCCCTGCAAATGTAAAATAATTTTCAATACAAATTACACGAAAAAAAAGTGCACTTCGTGAAATGCACGAAAAAAAACATCAATTAATTAATAATCAAAATATTGATTTTTTTCTTGACTTCGTGAAATGTATTTTTTACAAAAAAAAATGTATCTTTGCATTTGCAAACAGCGAAGCATTATGAACAGCCTGTCTTATATTATTGTGGATGACAAAAAGGAGGATATTTCTTCCGTTCATAAAGCTATCAAACTGTTACAAAAGGAACAGTTATTGACAGGTACGCTGACCTATTCCGGTGGGTTTTCGAACAGCATAGAGGCCTCTGATTTTGTAAATCGCAAGAATGTCGATTTGATTATTCTGGATATCGAAATGCCGACAGAAAACGGTTTCGAATTTATCAATCGCTTGGAACTATCCGGCCGTTTGCCACTGATCATCTTAATGAGTTTGTTTCACAACAAATATGCCGTAAGCAGCCTTAATTATTTTGTACGAAAGAATGTATTTGCATTTATAGGTAAACCTATTGACAAACAAAAACTGCACGAGGCCCTGGAAACTTCTTTTTCAAGGAAAGATGAACTAATGAGGATTCAAGGATTGAAAGCAAACAGCATATCATCGCTCACAGTTACTCGCATCGACATTCAAAAATACAGAGGGCATATAACAACATCTGAAAAGACAGGCGATATCAGCCTTTCTTCAGTGATGCATATCGAAATGGAAGACCACCGCTTACAATTCTATGTATGGGACGATTTCAACGGGGAGGTTTCGAAAGCAAGCTATATAAGTTGGCAATACACAATGAGGCAGTTAGAAAAAATATTGCCCGTCCAATTTATACGAATTTCGAAAAGCGTGTTTCTAAATATGGACTTCGTTGTCCAACGTGAGGAATACACCCTGCAAATGATTGATAACAACCGATTTGAAATCCCCCGTTCCTCACAAAAAGAATTTGACGAAAAACATAAGTTATATTCATATCTCTACCGAAGCGGCAACTGATCCGGAATTCCAATTTCGACTTGATAGTTTTTCTCATCGTGTACAATTTCCATTTCATAATGAACTCCATACATGGTTTCTAAACGTTCCTTCAGATTACAGATGCCTTTTCCCGTAGATGGTTGCAACTTCAAAAACCTTTCATCGTATTCGTTTTTACAAAAGAAACGAATGTATCCTTTTTTCAGAAAATCCAGTTCGATATTAATAACGGTATTTTCTTTTGAATACTTAAAAGCGTTATTAATAAGTGTTTCGAACAACATGGGTGGAATTCTCTGTTGCTCAAGTGTTCCTTTGACTTCAAAAGTAAACTGCATATCGGGATTCACCATTTCTTCAAGACTCAAATAGTCGCGAATAAAGTCTATTTCAAAATTTATCCTTACAGCATCATAATCCTGCATGGATACGGAATGATGAAATATTTTATGGAGTTTAGCAATCATTTCTTCGGTTTTATCCGATTTCGCTCGTGCTAATTCTTCAATTTCAACAAATGCATTCATTAGAAAATGATTGTTGATACGGTTTTTAAGTTTTAATTCCGTTTCTTTTCGACGGCGTTCAGATTCCTTACGGCGACGCTCTGATTCTTCGTATTTAGCTTGGGTTTCTTTGTATAGCAAAACAGGAAACAAGGCGAGCATAATGGCTATATCACGAAGAAATAGTGTTACATATTCTTCAATAATTACATATCGTCGTAAATACTGCATTTCTGATGAAATCGGCTCTTCGATTTTAGGCAGATAAGCTACAAAAATCTCCGCTTTTGTAAAATTAAATTCAGCAGCTGTACAAGCGAATGACAGTAAAATAACAGATGCAAAATAAATAAAATAGTACCTCCTTAAATAAATTTTAGGAAACAGTACAAAGTAGTTGGTATAAACAATTGTCATTAAAAATCCAATACAAACCAATTCTTTCCAAACAAGAATTCGAGGACGAATAAAAGTATAGTTTACAAAAACATAAACCATACAAAACCAAAATATTAAATGAATTAAACCTTCGATCGCATTATTTTTCTTCATGTATTTTTTTGGCAAAAATACAAAAAAAAACCAAAGTTTCTAATAAAATCAAAAACTTTGGCTTTAAAAGGGTATTTTATAAGTTTACTCGTTAATAAATAATGCTTTTTCAGTAAATGTTACACCTTGAATAACAAATGTATGGGTGTTTGGATCGCGTTCAAATGTTTGTTCCGGAATATTTAAAAATTGAGCCTGACCGGACTGAACAGCTTCAATGAGAAAAGAACGGTTCGGAAAAAGGAAAACTTCTTCATTCGAAAAATCGTTTTCATAAACACATAAAGCGGAATAAGTCTTAGCTTTTACACCATCGGCAGATTTCACAAGTTCTAATGAGTTAGGCAAGATAATGACTCCACCGCCTTCACAGTTAGTACCTATGCCAGAACATGTGTTTACATGTGTTTTACCACAGCTACCCTTACATGTTGTATAAAGATGTCCTGTTTCTGTTTCCAATAAATACGCTTGCCCTCCTGTACTTTGCACTTTCATTTCCGCTCCTGAAGCAGAAAGTGTAATTTTTTTAGCCACAGCGTTTGCAAATGTTTTTTGTTCGTTTTCTTCCGTTACCTTGGAACACGCTGATAAAAGGACGAAAGCTCCAAAAATAAGACCCCAGACATTCATTTTTTTCATAATCATTTTTTTTATTAATTAGTAAATTGATTTCGCGCACAAAGTTAATACTAAAAAGCAGTCGTTTTACATCCTTTTTTTTGTGATTACGTGAAATGCAACGTTCAAAAAAACTAAATATTTAAAAATAAAAAGAATAAGTCCATTTTTGTCATTTCTTAGACCACGTGAAGTGCAAAAAACAGGGTGTTTTTTTTTCTAATTTTACCCCATATTAAATAAAATCCTTATCTTTGTAATTCAAGTGATGAGGGACAAGTGACGAATGACGGGTACTTTTTCCTCTAAATAATTAGTTATTTTGTGGATCGCATATTAAAAACCATAAAAGTTCGCTGGATTTTGCTGATTTCGGCATTAGCCATTGTGGCGCTTTCATATGGCATCACACGAATTTTGGCCGATCAGCTGGCACAAAAAGAGCGTGAACGTGTGCGCGTGTGGGCCGATGCTATTCAGCAAAAAGCGACAACGATGGCCTATGTGGAATCGTTTTTTGCAAGTATGAGCAATGACGAGCGCATGCGCATTGAAACGTGGTCTACTGCTTTCAAACGTATGCTTGCCTCCACACACAATGCAGAACAATTCGAAGCCAATCGCCGGATTATCGAAAAAAACACCACCATTCCGATGATCTTTACAGATGCCCGGCAACATGTTTTACTTACCAAAAATGTAAATGCTGAGATTATTAAACAAGGCGACATCCTTAAAGGGAATTTATTAAAAGAATTTTCTCGGAATCAACCTATTGCGTATGCTGATGGACGCGACACGCAATTCTTCTTGTATTATGGCGAGTCGGAAACAATTACCAAACTCAGGATAACACTGGACGATTTATTCGATTCTTTTTTCAAAGATATTGTCGAAAACTCAATTTCCGTACCTGTAATTATTACAGATTCCATTGTTTCGAAAGTATTATTTACAGGAAATATTGACACTGCAGACATCAATACGCCGTCGAAACTGCACCGCACATTGCACAACATGGCATCGCAAAACCGTCCGCTTGAGATCAGCGGCAAGCAAGAAAGCACGATGATAGTTTATTACGAACGTTCGGGACTAATTACCCGTTTGAAATTATTTCCGTTTGTGATGGGCGTTATCCTCGCAGCTTTTGTGGTGATTGTGATTATGAACTTCCGGATTACCGGAAAATCGGAACAAGATCAACTTTTTGTCAGCATGTCACGCGAAACGGCTCATCAATTAGGAACCCCCATTTCATCACTGATGGCGTGGATTGAATACCTTCACAGCCAAGATATTGATTCGGATGTAGTGGACGAAATCAGCAAGGATGTAAAGCGTCTGGAAGTGATATCGCAACGTTTTTCAAAAATTGGCTCAAAGCCAACTTTAAAAATGGAAAATTTAACCCAAGTTATCAAAAATTCCGTGCACTATCTTTCGTCGCGCTATTCGCAAAAAGTACGTTTTGCAGTACATACTCCGGAAGATGGCATTGTGTTTGCAAATATTAATATTCAATTGTTTGAATGGGTCCTTGAAAATCTTTGCAAAAATGCGGTAGATGCCATTGGAAACAGCGAAGGAAGCATCGACATTCGTATTTCCGAGACCAAAGAACATGTGGTGATTGATGTTCGCGACAGCGGAAAAGGCATTGCGAAAGCAAATTTCGAAACCATCTTCAAAGCCGGATACACCAGCAAAACTCGTGGCTGGGGGCTCGGATTAGCCTTATGCAAAAGGATTATCGAAGATTATCATCAAGGCTCGATTTTTGTCGTGCAATCCATTATCCATAAAGGTACGACTTTCCGAATTTTATTAAAAAAATAAATGGCCGGAATCTATATCCATATTCCTTTTTGTAAAAAAAAATGTATCTATTGCAATTTCTACTCTTCGACAGATACAAGTCTTTCGAAAGAGTTTAAAACGGCATTAGTCGAAGAATTTCGAATTTCGAATTTCGAATCATTGGAATCTAAAATTCAAAAATCGAAACTTGAAACGATTTATATCGGCGGCGGCACGCCTTCCCTCCTACCTATTGAAGATTTATCGGAAATTTTTGGAGCACTAAAAAAATATTTCGATATTGCACCGGATGCAGAAATTACGTTGGAAGGAAATCCGGAAAGTTTAACCAAAGAATATCTGGAAGACTTACGAAAACATACTCCTATCAATCGTTTGAGCATCGGTATTCAATCGTTTTCCGACAAAGATTTGAAATATCTAAACCGTTGCCACGATAGCAAAACAGCGATTGAATGTGTTCAAAACGCACAAAATTCAGGTTTCAATAATTTATCTATCGACTTAATCTACGGTATTCCACAAACATCTAATGAAATTTGGAAAAAGAATCTGGATACTTTTTTCAACTTAGATATTCCGCATTTATCGGCCTATTGCTTAACAGTGGAACCAAACACAATTTTGGATCATCAAATCCGTTTAAAAAAATCGGCAGATATCAATGAGTACTGCGCTATTGAACAGTTTCAAATTTTATTGGATAAAACTGACAAGCACGGATTTTTAAACTACGAAATTTCGAATTTTGCAAAACCCGGATATTTTTCAAAACACAATTCGAATTATTGGAACGGCACGCCCTACTTGGGTTTTGGACCGTCCGCACACTCCTATTTCAATGGCCGCCGTCGTTGGAATACGCCGGATGTGAAGTCGTATATTTTGCATTTACAAAAAGCAGAATTGGATTTTGAAGAAGAAATTTTAACCCAAAAAGATCGTTACAACGAGTACGTAATGACCGCCATCCGTACAATGTGGGGGATTGATGAAGACGTTTTAAGACATAATTTTCCAAATGAATTTCAAACTGTTTTTTTACCGAAAATTGAGGATTTCATTGCCGAAAAAAAAGTTATAAAAAAAGGGAATTCGTACGTTCTAACAAATTACGGAAAGTTATTTGCAGATGCGGTGGCGGCGGAGTTGTTTATTTAGCGTCAGAGTTTCAGGAAGCTGTTTGAAACGGAACCTACCTTTTATACCAAAACGTATTATTCTTGTCCCTCAAATATTGAAGATTCTGGATCGTATCGGCAATGGATTTTAAGCGATGAAAATTATTTTTTATTAAAACGGCCTTCGATAATTCATCGCCGTGCGCAGCTTTCACAAAGTGAATTAAGATCTTATCGTTATATTCCTGCATCCATTTGGTTGCAAAAGGCTCTTCATCCAAAGCATTGCATAAAACACCCAAAACCGGAAAACCGTTTTTCAACAACCAAAACACGGCTTCATCGTCGCCGTTCACAGCATTCGAAAAGGCTGCCAATTCGGGATACTTATTATCCAGCAGCCACTGAAAATCTTTTTTCGAACCTTCGATGGATTTTTCGAGAATGATTAATATTTCTTCTGTATAGTTTTGAAGCATACTTATTGCAAAAAACACGAGATGGCTACACTTCGCGATAATCCGTTAATCCATTCGCGTAACGCTTTCCACGCCGTCGAGCGCTTTGAGCTTCACGATTAATTCTTTCAACCGTTTGGTATCATTAATATAGAGCATAATTTCGCCTTCAAAATAGCCATCGTGAGTGTCCATACGCATAGAGCGGATATTGATTTCTGCTTGAGCGGAAATAACATGAGTCATATCCAACAACATTTTCGCACGATCAACACCGCTTAAGTTAAGACCCGCTAAAAATGTTACGGTTTCATTCACTTTCCATTTTGCTTTTACAATCCGGTTACCAAATTTCGACATTAACTCAATTGCTTGCGGACAATTGGTACGATGCACCTGAATGCCGCCTTCAGGCATCAACACCCCCACCACGTCATCGCCGGGAATGGGGTTGCAGCATTTAGAAGTGGTATATTTCAGCTGATCAGTATCCTCTCCGATCATCAATGCTTCCGGTTTTGCTTTAATTTGCTGTTGAATGGCTTCACTCAAAGAAAGGCCTTCGGCTTTCGACGCATCGCGTTTTCCAAAACCTAAAAGATTGGCAAACCAATTCGTTTCTATTTTTTCTTGTCCTTCATGAAAACACTTCCTAATATCTTCCTCGCTAACAACATTTTTAGCAATATGGTAATATAAATCAACTTTATCTTCAATATGCAAATAATTCAACAACTGATCGCGTTTGCTTTCATCAAACACAACGTTCATGGCAGCCATAATCGCTTTTAACTTCGATTTACCTTCATCATAATAGCGTTTTTTCTCATTTTTGAGATAATGCTTGATGTGTGTATGTGCACGCGAAGTGATGCAAAACTGCAACCATTCTTCGGTTGGACGCTGCTTTTGCGAAGTAATAATCTCTACTTGATCTCCGCTTTTAAGCTGTTGATTAACAGGAACCAATTTATGATTTACCTTGGCTCCGATAATCGAGTTGCCGACATCAGTATGCAAATTATATGCAAAATCCATCACTGTGGAGCCGGACGGCATATTTTTCAACTCTCCGTTCGGCGTATAAACTACGATCTCATCACTGAACAAGTTCATTTTAAAATCGTTCAAAAAGTCGAGAGCATTTTTATCTGCCTCCTCAAGCAATTCACGGATTTTATTTAGCCATTCATCCAAACCACTATCGGTGTAGCCAATGCTGGAATCAAATTTATATCGCCAATGTGCTGCATAACCTTTTTCGGCTATTTCATCCATCCGTTCGGAACGAATTTGTACTTCCACCCATTGGCCGGCTGCACTCATCACCGTGGTATGCAGAGATTCGTAGCCATTGCTTTTCGGAATCGATATCCAATCGCGCAAACGCTCCGGATTTGGGCGATAAATGTCGGTTATCAGCGAATAAATGTTCCAGCAACTTGCTTTTTCCTGTTCAAAAGGAGAATCGAAAACAATACGTATTGCAAAAACATCATACACCTCTTCAAACTCAATATCTTTTGAACGCATCTTCCGTAAAATCGAACTAATTGATTTCACCCGTCCGAAAACGCGGCATTTGATATTTTCTTCTTCTAATTTTTTACGGATAGGAACAATGAAATTATCAATAAATACCTGACGCTCTGCCTCTGTTTGCGAAAGTTTATTCGTTATTTCTTTATAAATGGTCGGTTCCGTGTACTTCAACGACAAGTCTTCTAACTCGCTTTTGATTGTGTACAAGCCCAAGCGGTGCGCCAAAGGAGCATATAAAGAAACGGTTTCCGAAGCAATTTTGAGTTGCTTATCTTCGGGCATCGAATCCAGCGTGCGCATATTATGAAGTCGGTCGGCGAGTTTAATCAAAATCACACGGACATCATCGGAAAGGGTGAGCAACATTTTCCGGAAGTTTTCTGCTTGCGCTGAAGGGCTTCCTAAAATGTAGAATTCTTCAATTTTGGTAAGGCCGTCAATAATACGAGCTACCGAACTACCAAACTGTTGTTCGATACTTTCGAGTGTATAATCTGTATCTTCCACCACATCGTGAAGCAAGGCACAGATAACAGCGGTGGGCCCCAAACCAATTTCAGTAACCACAATATGAGCTACCTCCAACGGATGGTAAATATAAGGCTCCCCGCTTTTCCGACGAGCATCTTTATGAGCAGTTACCGCAAGTTGAAACGCTTTTTTAATCGCCACCTTATCCTCTTCCGGTACAGGTCGCGAAAAACTTTCCATAATTAAACGATAACGGCGTAAAATCTCAATCCGCTCTTTTTCTTCGTTGATGACGTACATAATTTCCGATTAGTTGGGCAAAGATACGAAAATAATTGAGAATGGAGAATGGAAAATTGAGAATGATTTGGTAATTTCGAGAAATATTTCTAACTTTGCGAAAAATAAGTATAGTTGACAAGGCAACAAGTTAACGAGAATATGAATTAACATAAAATATATAGAAAAACACTAATTAATAAATAAAAAGAAAGCGTAAGCTTAAATTCTTTAACAGAAAACCGCCAAAATTTTCGTAATCCAAAGAATTTAGTAGCGATGCGCTCATGCTGTGTTCCGGCGTGAGTTGTGTCTTATTTTGGATTACGGGTGCTTGGCGGTACCTCTGTTAAAATAAGAAAACAACTCGCGCCTTTTTATTTACATACAGCCCCTTCGGGGCTTGTTGGAAAATGAATTACAAATAAATAAAACACAACATGAAAACAAATTACGATTTACAATTATCGGCTGCGGCTGTACGGGCGAACCCACGTGTTCGCCCATCGAACAAGGGCAGACACGCGGGTCTGCCCCTACAATTTGCACGTCATGGCCAGCGGCGTAGCCGTGTGACCATCGGGTTATTATTAGCTTTCACACTTTGCTTCAACCTTCTGTCCGCGCAAACCGCCGCCCCCGATTTCACCGACCCTCGTGATGGCGAAAAATACAAAACCGTGCTTATGCCCGACGGCAAGCGCTGGATGGCTGAAAATCTACGGTATCGCAATGGATTGAATAATCCGGTATTTTCAAACGTTCCGGCATCAAGTGCAAATACATTTGCAGCTTCGAAAAGTACGTATTACTGCCCGGGCCCCGGACCTTTAAATACATCTGTTAACCAAGCC
>JAVBNF010000006.1:0-52195 GCA_031551725.1 Bacteroidales bacterium | reverse complement strand
GTTTGCGCGAAAATAAAGCAGAAGTGCAGAAATGCAAAAACGCAGAAGAAGAACATTTTTCTGCATTTCTGCGCTCTTGCGCTTCTGCATTCTTGCATTTTTGCATTTCTGCTACGAAGTAGTTGTGTTTTCATGTTGTGTTTTATTTATTGTTAATCATTTTCCATCAAGCCCCGAAGGGGCTGTATGTAAATAAAAAAGGCGCGAGTTGAATTCTTATTTTTTTCGAGGTACGACCAAGCACCTAACCAGAAATAAGACACAACTCACGCCGTTGACACAACGTGAGCGTATCGCTTATTAATTCTTCTGGTTGAAAGTTTTGGTCGTTTTCGAAAAAAGAATTTAAGCTTACGCTTTTTTTATTTATGTTTAATTAGTGTTTTTCTATATAAATTGTTTTAGTTTTTTTATGTACGAGATACGATGTGAGGAACAACCTCGTATATCGCACATCGTGCATTTATTTTTGCAAATTTACAAAAAATATTTAATAAAACAAAAACGGGCATCCGATTTCTCGAATGCCCGCTTGATTGATATGCTTTTGATTTACGCTTTTGCAGCCGGCATATTGTAGGTTAACCCTTGCAAATCTTCCGGCTCACGGATTTGTCCGAAACGGCTTTCAAATTTGGTAAGATTATCGTGTAATGCGCTCATCAAGCGTTTGGCATGCTGCGGCGTTAAAATAATACGCGATTTCACATGTGCTTTCGGCACACCGGGCATCATCTTGATAAAATCAAGGATGAATTCCGATTGAGAGTGCGTAATCACCGCCAAATTGGAATAAATTCCTTCGGCAACTTCTGCGCTCAACTCAATGTTAATTTGATTTTCTTGTTCAATCTTTTCCATCGCTCTTATTTTTTAGCAGCAGCCATTGCTTCGTGTTCTGCTTTGTTGTATACAACCAAGTCATTATACTCTCTCAAACCCGTTCCGGCAGGAATCAAATGCCCAACCAAAACGTTTTCTTTCAAGCCGATCAAGTAGTCGGTTTTTCCGCTTACAGCGGCTTCCGTAAGTACTTTCGTAGTTTCTTGGAAAGAAGCAGCAGACAAGAAGCTCTTAGTGTGCAACGAGGCTTTAGTAATCCCTTGCAAAATTTGACGACCTGTTGCAGGACGTGCATCACGTGCAATTACCAAGGCTTTATCTCTACGTTTCAAAGCAGAGTTCTCATCGCGGAGCTTACGAGCAGTTACGATTTGTCCTGGTTTCAAGTTTTCAGAATCACCAGCTTCTTCGATGACCATTTTGCCGTACAAATCGTCGTTTACTTCCATAAAGTCCGTTTTGTTGGCCAATTCGCCTTCCAAGAATGTAGTATCACCCGGATCTGCAATTTCTATTTTACGCATCATTTGACGTACAATAATTTCGAAGTGTTTATCGTTGATTTTTACCCCTTGTAAACGGTAAACCTCTTGAATTTCATTAACGATATACTCTTGTACTTTCATCGGCCCTTTAATCGCCAAAATATCAGACGGTGTAATTGCACCTTCTGACAACGGCGTACCGGCCTTAATGTAGTCATTTTCTTGCGCCAAAATTTGTTTTGAAGTTGAAATCAAATACGATTTGGTTTCTCCCATTCTTGAAGTGATAAATACTTCGCGGTTTCCACGTTTCAGTTTTTTACCGAAGGTTACAATACCGTCGAATTCGGCAACAACAGCAGGGTCTGACGGATTACGAGCTTCGAACAACTCGGTTACACGCGGCAAACCTCCCGTGATATCGCCCGATTTACCGAACGAACGAGGAATTTTCACCAAAATATCACCAGCTTTGATTTTCTTACGATCATCAACAAAGATGTGCGCACCTACCGGAATGTCATAAATTTTCACAACTTCGCCGCCTGCTGCAACAATGTTGATAGACGGGTTGCGTGATTTTTGACGAGATTCGATAACCACACGGTCTTTATAACCGGTTTGATCATCTGATTCCACACGATAAGTAACGTTTTCAATAATATCTTGATAAGAAACCGTACCACCTGCTTCAGAGATGATAACAGCGTTATACGGATCCCAATCGGCAATCAAATCGCCTTGTTTTACGCTTGCACCATTCTTGAAATACAATGCAGCACCATAAGGAATCAATGCAGATGCCAATGTAATTTTAGTATCTTTATCAACAATACGCATTTCCGCAGAACGTCCGATTACCAAGTCATACTTTTGACCTTCTTCGTTTTCGTATGGGAAAGAACGTAATTCTTCGATTTCCAAAACACCGTTGTGTTTTGATTCAATTCGAGAACCATTACCAATATTACCACCGGCAACCCCCCCAACGTGGAACGTACGCAACGTAAGCTGTGTACCTGGCTCACCGATGGATTGTGCAGCAATAACACCCACAGTTTCTCCTTTTTGAACCATTTTAGCAGTTGCCAAGTTACGTCCGTAACATTTAGCACAAACGCCTTTTTTCGATTCACAAGTCAATACCGAACGAATTTCAACTTCTTCGATCGGCGACTCTTGAATTTTAGCAGAGATCTCTTCGTTAAGTTCTGTACCCGCTGCAGCAATGAGTTCTTTGGTAATAGGATGGTAAATATCGTGCAAAGTCGTACGACCCAAAATACGATCGTGCAAACTTTCCACTTCTTCTTCGTTTTTCTTCAATGCCGTTGTCGGCAAGCCGCGCAATGTTCCGCAATCTTCTTCAGAGATGATTACATCCTGTGCAACGTCCACCAAACGACGTGTTAAATAACCGGCATCGGCAGTTTTCAAAGCGGTATCGGCCAAACCTTTACGAGCACCGTGCGTAGAAATAAAGTACTCCAATACTGACAAACCTTCTTTAAAGTTTGACAAGATGGGGTTTTCGATAATTTCACCACCGGCAGAACCCGATTTTTGCGGTTTCGCCATAAGTCCCCGCATACCGCAAAGCTGACGAATCTGCTCTTTCGAACCCCGTGCTCCGGAATCCAACATCATGAATACTGAGTTAAATCCTTGACGGTCGGTGGTTAATTGTTTCATCACCGTATTGGTCAATTTCGAGTTGGTATGTGTCCAAATATCGATAATTTGGTTGTAACGCTCGTTGTTGGTAATAAATCCCATGTTATAGTTATTCATTACTTCATCAACGTCTTCGTTTGCTTTGGCAATTAATTCTTCTTTGATTGCAGGAACGATAACGTCGCCCAAGTTGAACGATAAACCTCCGCGGAAAGCGGTCATATATCCCAAATTCTTGATATCATCGAGGAATTGAGCAGTAGCGGCAGTACCTGTTTTTTTCAACACATCGGAGATAATGTCGCGCAACGATTTCTTCGTTAATACTTCATTGATATATCCGTATGCAGGCGGTACAACTTTATTGAACAATACACGACCAACAGTCGTTTCGATAATCTCGATTTGTCCTTCGTTGTTTTCACGACGAACTTTAATCCAAGCGTGCAATTCCACACGTTTTTCATTGAATGCGATTTCAACTTCTTCTGCAGAATAGAAAATAGAACCTTCACCTTTCACTTTGATATCGCCTTCGCTTTTGCGGCCTTTGGTCAAATAATACAGACCCAAAACCATATCTTGCGAAGGTACCGTAATCGGCGCACCGTTAGCAGGGTTCAAGATATTGTGAGAAGCCAACATTAACAATTGGGCTTCCAAAATAGCAGCATTTCCAAGCGGTACGTGAACAGCCATTTGGTCACCGTCAAAGTCGGCATTGAAGGCCGTACAAACGAGTGGGTGCAAACGGATGGCTTTACCTTCCACCATTTTCGGTTGGAATGCTTGGATACCCAAGCGGTGCAAGGTCGGCGCACGGTTCAACATGACCGGATGTCCCTTTAAAATATTTTCGAGGATATCCAAAACGATCGGATCTCTGCGCTCAACAATTTTCTTCGCAGATTTCACCGTTTTTACAACACCTCTTTCGAGCATTTTGCGAATGATAAACGGTTTGAACAATTCGGCTGCCATGTCTTTCGGCAAACCGCACTCGTTCAATTTCAATTCCGGACCTACCACAATAACCGAACGACCAGAGTAGTCAACACGTTTACCCAACAAGTTTTGACGGAAACGACCTTGTTTACCTTTCAAGCTATCCGACAAAGATTTCAATGCGCGGTTCGATTCTGTTTTTACAGAGCTCACTTTACGTGAATTGTCGAACAATGAATCAACAGCTTCTTGCAACATACGTTTTTCGTTACGCATGATCACATCCGGAGCTTTGATTTCGATCAATTTTTTCAAACGATTGTTACGGATGATCACACGACGGTACAAATCGTTCAAGTCAGACGTAGCAAAACGTCCACCATCCAATGGCACCAACGGGCGCAAATCCGGTGGAATAACCGGAACTACTTTCAACACCATCCATTCCTGACGGTTTTCGATACGTTCTTGCGATTCGCGGAACGATTCGGCAACATTCAAGCGTTTCAATGCTTCTTGCTTACGTTGTTGAGATGTCTCAACATCTGCTTGATGGCGCAATTGATAAGTCAATTCTTCCAAATTCAAACGAATTAACATATCGTACAACGCTTCACCACCCATTTTAGCAATGAATTTGTTCGGATCAGTATCTTCCAAGTTTTGATTGTCGGCAGGCAAGCTGTCGATAATATTGAAATATTCTTCTTCCGAAAGCAATTGTTTTTCTTGAACACCGTCTTGTTCTTTGATACCCGGTTGAATTACCACATATTTTTCATAATAGATAATTGCTTCCAATTTTTTAGATTGGATACCGAGCAAAGCACCGATTTTATTCGGAAGTGAACGGAAAAACCAAATGTGTGCAACAGGCACTACCAATTGGATATGTCCCATACGCTCGCGGCGAACTTTTTTCTCGGTTACTTCAACCCCGCAACGGTCGCAAACGATACCTTTGTAACGAATGCGTTTGTATTTACCGCAATGACATTCCCAGTCTTTAGTAGGACCGAAAATACGCTCGCAGAACAAACCGTCGCGTTCGGGTTTGTAAGTACGGTAATTAATAGTTTCCGGCTTGATTACTTCGCCATGCGAACGCTCCAAAATTGCTTCCGGAGAGGCAAGGCTGATGGTAATCTTTGAAAAATCCCTTACGGATTGTGCATCTTTTTTCAACGCCATTTTTATATCCTTTATTTTTTTACAAACTAAATTTAACTCTCAATTCTCAGATTAATCTTCGAATGTCATTTCCAAGCCAAGACCGCGCAATTCGTGGATCAACACGTTGAACGATTCCGGAATACCCGGTTTCGGCATGTTATCACCTTTAACAATTGCTTCGTATGTTTTGGCACGACCAACAACATCATCGGATTTCACCGTCAACACTTCTTGGAGGATGTGCGATGCGCCGAATGCTTCAAGCGCCCAAACTTCCATTTCCCCGAAACGTTGTCCCCCAAACTGAGCTTTACCTCCCAACGGTTGTTGAGTGATGAGCGAGTATGGCCCAATCGAACGAGCGTGCATTTTGTCGTCGATCATGTGGTGAAGTTTAATCATGTAGATATAGCCTACGGTTGCAGGTTGGTCAAAGCGTTCTCCGGTTCCACCGTCGTACAAATAAGTTCTACCGTATTCAGGAACACCTGCTTTGTCGGTATATTCTTTGATTTCTTCGATTTCGGCACCGTCGAAAATTGGCGTTTCGAAATGCAATCCCAAACGTTTTCCTGCCCATCCGAGAACGGTTTCGTAGATCTGTCCCAAGTTCATACGAGAAGGTACACCCAGTGGGTTCAAAACGATATCCACCGGTGTTCCGTCTTCGAGGAACGGCATGTCTTCTTCACGAACAATTCGAGCAACGATACCTTTGTTACCGTGACGGCCGGCCATTTTATCACCAACAGTCAATTTACGTTTTTTAGCAATGTAAACTTTCGCCATTTGAATGATACCTGCAGGCAAATCGTCGCCTACCATCGCCGTGAATTTATCACGTTGGAAATGGCCTAACAACTCTTTGTACTTGATGCTGTAGTTATTCAACAGGATGTTTACCGCTTTGTTAGTATCAGCTTCCGTTGTCCATTTTTGAGGCGGTACGGATTGATAATCAATTGCGTTCAACGCTTTCAACGTGAATTTCGCTTTTTTGCTGATCAACTCTTCTTTCAATGTATTGTAAACACCGTTGGAAGTTTTGCCGGAAAGCAACACCATCAATTTGTCGGTTAATTTGCTTTTCAATTCAGCCAATTCCGTATTGAATTCTTTTTCCATTGCTTTCAAGACATCTTTGTCTTTTGCTTTGGATTTACGATCTTTGATAACGCGAGAGAACAGGCGTTTGTCAATAATCACACCGGTTACGGAAGGCGGAACTTTCAACGAAGCATCTTTTACGTCGCCGGCTTTGTCGCCGAAGATTGCACGTAAAAGTTTTTCTTCCGGAGTAGGATCCGATTCCCCTTTCGGTGTAATTTTACCGATCAAGATATCACCTTCAACCACTTCAGCACCGATACGAATTAAACCGTTAGCATCCAAATCTTTGGTTGCTTCCTGGCTCACGTTCGGGATGTCGTTGGTTAATTCTTCCATACCACGTTTTGTTTCGCGAACGTCCAACGTATATTCTTCAATATGGATAGATGTGAAAATATCTTCTTTAACAACTTTTTCAGAAATTACAATCGCATCCTCGAAGTTGTAACCTTTCCAAGGCATGAAAGCGACCATCATGTTGCGTCCGAGTGCAAGCTCTCCTTGTTGAGTAGCATAACCTTCGCACAACACTTGCCCTTTCACAACTTTGTCGCCTTTGCGAACGATCGGCACCAAGTTCACACAAGTACTTTGATTCGTACGTTGGAACTTCGTCAAGTAGTACGTTTTCAAAGCGTCGTCGAAACGAGTAAGCAAATCTTTTTCGCTTAATTTGTATTTTACTGTAATTTGATTAGCATCAACGTAGGTAACGACACCTTCGCCTTCAGCGTTAATCAACACGCGAGAGTCTCTTGCCACAGAAGATTCCAAACCTGTTCCAACAAGAGGAACTTCCGGATTCAACAACGGCACGGCTTGACGCATCATGTTAGAGCCCATCAATGCACGGTTGGCATCATCGTGTTCCAAGAACGGAATCAACGAAGCGGCAATCGACGCAATTTGGTTAGGCGCAACGTCCATCAAGTGGATTTCTTCTTTTTCCACGATTGGATAATCGGCCAAATAACGAGCTTTCACACGATTTTCAGCAAATGTTCCATCGTTTTTCAACGGTGTTTTTGCTTGCGCGATGATTTTATCTTCTTCTTCTTCGGCAGTCAAAAAAATCGGAGCTTCATTAATCGCCACTTTACCTTTGGTAACTTTGTAGTAAGGCGTTTCAATAAATCCGAGTTTATTGATGGTTGCGTAAACGCAAAGTGAAGAAATCAAACCAATGTTCGGACCTTCAGGTGTTTCAATCGTACACAAACGACCATAGTGTGTGTAGTGAACGTCACGCACCTCGAAACCGGCACGTTCGCGGGAAAGACCTCCAGGTCCCAAAGCAGAGATACGACGTTTGTGCGTAAGCTCGGAAAGAGGGTTGGTTTGGTCCATAAATTGCGAAAGCTGGTTGGTTCCAAAGAACGAGTTGATAACGGACGATAATGTTTTTGCATTGATCAAATCCATCGGCGTGAACACTTCGTTGTCACGAACGTTCATACGCTCACGGATGGTGCGCGCCATACGCGACAAACCAACACCGAATTGAGCGTACAACTGCTCTCCTACCGTACGAACACGGCGGTTGCTCAAGTGGTCGATATCATCCACTTCGGCTTGCGAGTTAATCAACTCGATCAAGTATTTGATGATGGAAATGATATCTTCTTTTGTCAACACGCGAACGTTGAGCGGCGTAGGCATGTTCAATTTTTTGTTGATACGGTAACGACCAACTTCTCCCACATCGTAGCGTTTGTCGGAGAAGAAAAGTTTATCGATGATACCGCGAGCAGTTTCTTCATCCGGCGGTTCTGCATTTCTCAACTGACGATAGATGTATTCTACGGCTTCCTTGGCATTATTGGCCGCATCCTTTTGCAAGGTGTTAAAGATAATCGAGCAGTCGGTTTGGCTTTCGCCTTCGATAATTTCGCGGTGGAGGAGAATTGCTTTTACGTTAGCATCAACGATGATGTCGATGTGTTCTTTTTGCAATTCCACTTCGCGTTCGATAAGAACGTCGGTACGTTCGATAGACACAACTTCGCCGGTATCTTCATCCACGAAATCTTCGATCCATGCACGAACAACACGCGCAGCGAGGCGGCGTCCGATATATTTTTTCAATCCGGATTTACTTACCTTCACTTCTTCAGCGAGGTCGAATATTTCCAAGATGTCTTTGTCTGTTTCATAGCCGATAGCTCTCAACAAGGTGGTGATCGGAAGTTTTTTCTTACGATCAATGTAAGCGTACATCACGTTGTTAATGTCGGTTGTGAACTCCATCCACGATCCCTTGAAAGGGATAATACGTGCGGAGAATAATTGCTGACCGTTCGAGTGGTAGCTTGTTCCGAAGAACACGCCCGGCGAGCGGTGCAACTGGGAAACAATTACACGTTCGGCGCCGTTCACGACAAATGAGCCACGCGGCGTCATGTAGGGAATCATACCCAAATAAACGTCTTGAACGATCGTTTCAAAATCTTCGTGTTCCGGGTCTGTGCAATACAATTTCAGTTTTGCTTTCAACGGAACGCTGTATGTCAATCCACGATCCAAACACTCTTCGATTGTGTAGCGTGGAGGATCAACATAATAATCTAAAAATTCAAGAACAAAATTATTACGAGCATCCGTAATAGGAAAATTCTCTGCAAACACTTTAAAAAGGCCTTCCGTTGCACGATTTTCCGGGTTTGTTTCCAATTGGAAAAAGTCTTGGAACGACTTCAACTGGATATCCAAAAAGTCAGAATAATCCTGATGTTTAGTGGATGCAAAGTTAATTTTTTGAATTGCTTTTGTTGCCAAGGTTGTAAAGTTTTAATTGAACAAGTTTAAACACAAATAAGGAACCGGCTTTTTGCGTTCAAAAAGCCGTATTCCTTGAATGTTTGGAGCGGTGTTGAAATTATTTAATTTCAACTTGAGCACCGGCTTCTTCCAATTGTTTTTTCAAAGCTTCTGCTTCGTCTTTGGAAACGCCTTCTTTCAATGGTTTTGGTGCTGTATCAACAAGTTCTTTAGATTCTTTCAATCCAAGGCTTGTTAATTCTTTTACCAATTTAACGATTGCCAATTTGTTAGCACCTGCATCTTTCAAGATTACATCGAATGCAGTTTTTTCTTCTTCTGCCGCAGCAGCAGGACCAGCAGCAACTGCAACAGTTGCAACTGCAGGTTCGATGCCGTATTCAGATTTCAAGAAATCTGCGAGTTCTTTTACTTCTTTTACAGTAAGGCTTACTAATTGTTCTGCCAAAGTTTTAATGTCAGCCATTTTCTTATTTTTTAATGGTTTTTTACTAATTTTGTTTTTTTGTTGAGAGCTAAACTCTCGACCTTGTTTGATCGGGTTATTTAAATTATGCAGCCGCTTCTTCTTTTTCCGCGCGTGCTTCTAAGCCGCTAAGGATACCTGAAAGTGGTGATTGCAACATTCCGATAATATCTCCGATAAGCTCGTTTTTAGACTTGATAGCCACGAGTGTTTGAAGCTGAGCATCGCCTAAATAGAAAGACTCTTCAACGAAAGCACCTTTCAATACAGGTTTATCTCCATTACCTCTAAACTCTTTGATAATTTTGGCCGGGGCGCTGTTGATATCGGAAAGCATGATTGCCGACGTTCCTTTTAATGCAGGAAACAATTCCGAATAGTCAGTACCCGTTTGTTCTAAAGCTTTTTTCAACAAGGTATTTTTCACAACCAAGAGTTTCACATCGCGACGGAAACACATTCTTCTGAGCTTGCTTGTACCTTCTGCATCCAACCCTGTTGTATCAGTGATGTACAAGTGCGCTTTCGAAGTAATTTCCTTAACGACGTTCTCAATTACTTGCGCTTTTTGATCTTTGTTCATACCTTAGTTTTTAATTTTGTTAGTTAATGGATTTTGGATCCACTTTGATACCGGGACTCATGGTGCTGGAGAGATAGATACTTTTAACGTAAGTACCTTTCGCTGCAGACGGTTTGAGTTTAACGATTGTTGAAAGAACTTCGTGCGCATTATCCACAATTTTTTGAGCATCGAACGAATTACGAGCTACAGAAGTGTGGATGATACCGAACTTGTCAACTTTGAAGTCAATCTTACCGGCTTTAACGTCTTCTACTGCTTTTCCGATTTCCATCGTCACAGTCCCTGTTTTGGGGTTGGGCATAAGTCCGCGAGGACCTAAGATTTTACCCAATGCACCTACTTTAGGCATAACGCTAGGCATGGTGATAACAACGTCAACGTCCGTCCAACCGCCTTTGATTTTGTCTACGTATTCATCGAGACCGTAGTAATCGGCTCCGGCTGCTTTAGCTTCCTCAATTTTGTCAGGAGTACAAAGTACAAGAACGCGAACAGTTTTACCAGTTCCGTGTGGAAGAGCGACAGTACCACGCACCATTTGATTTGCTTTACGCGGATCTACGCCCAAGCGTACATCAACATCGATAGAAGCATCGAATTTGGTGTAAGTGATTTCTTTCACAATCTTCACAGCTTCTTGCAAAGAGTACACTTTATCCTTGTCAAATTTGGCTAAAGCTTCTTTTCTTCTTTTTGATATTTGTGCCATTGATTGTTGTTGTTTGTTTTATTTATTCGAGACAAGGCACGCCTTGTCTTTACAAGCATTACGCGGGAGCGTTTCCACCTTCCACTTTAATACCCATACTACGAGCTGTTCCGGCTACCATTTTCATTGCTGATTCGATAGTGAAACAGTTTAAGTCGGGCATTTTAGCTTCAGCGATAACACGTACTTGATCCCAAGTAACGTTTGCAATTTTGTTGCGATTAGGTTCTGCAGACCCTTTTTTCGCCTTGGTAACTTCCATTAATTGAACTGCTACCGGAGGTGTTTTCACTACGAATTCAAACGATTTATCGGCGAACACCGTGATGATAACCGGACATACTTTTCCGGCCATATCTTGCGTACGAGCGTTAAACTGTTTGCAAAACTCCATAATGTTAACCCCTTTAGCACCCAATGCCGGACCTACCGGAGGTGAAGGGTTGGCAGCGCCACCTTTAATCTGTAACTTGATTAACGCGCTAATTTGTTTTGCCATTTTTTTAAACTTTTTTTCTTGGTTAAATAAAGACCGCATCCGAAGATGCTTCATTTTTCAGATTGTATTCCCGTAACGGACTACTCTTTTTCAACTTGTACGAAGTTCAATTCAAGCGGTGTTTTACGACCGAAGATTTTGACCATCACTTTCAGTTTTTTCTTTTCATTGTTCACCTCTTCGATAACTCCCGAGAAGTTGTTAAACGGTCCGTCGATGACCTTCACAGGTTCACCCACGATAAACGGTTCGAGGATTTCTTCGGCTTGATCGGACAGTTCGTCCATTTTACCAAGAATTCTGTTCACTTCGGCGGGACGCATGGGAACGGGTTCACCTTGTGCACCTAAAAATCCCAATACGTTCGGAGTGTTGCGAATGATGTGCGGAATTTCTCCAGTTAAAACGGCTTCGATCAAAACATAGCCAGGCAAATACGTTTTTTCTAAGCTAACGCGTTTGCCTCTGCGAATTGAATAAACCTTTTCGGTTGGAATCAGCACTTGAGGGATGTACTCTTGCAAATTCAAACGGTTGATTTCGCTGTCAAGGTATTCCTTAACTTTCTTTTCCTTTCCGCTAATTGCGCGGACGACGTACCAATTTTTAATTTGCTGTTCGCTCATCTTCCTTTTAGAATAAACTGAGTTAAAAAATATTATCTGAAACTGTTCGCGCCGTGATGATTGGGGTGTAAACATGGAAGCTGTTTACGAGTGGAAGCAATTCCCCGGCGTTAGCAGTGTTTTTTAGTTAGCAAAGCTATATAAGAATCCGAGGATTCCTTTCCATGCCAAACTCGGATGTACGCCAACGGCCATATCCATTACAAATACCACGAGGGCAATAATCAACGCAGCCACGAACACTACCATGGCGCTGTTTTGCAGTTCTGCCATTGTAGGCCACGTTACTTTGTGCATAAGCTCATCGTAGCTTTCTTTTACGTAGTTTACAATTTTGTTTGACATGTCTTTTATTTTTAGCTTTTAGCAGGAGTGGAGAGATTCGAACTCCCATCAACGGTTTTGGAGACCGCTATTCTGCCCTTGAACTACACTCCTTTGGACACCCAAAAAGTAGAACTCTTTCGGGTTCTACTTTCGGGGTGTAGTTATTTAATTGCGGTTAAGCAAATTAGTCAAGAATTTCAGTTACCTGACCAGCACCTACCGTACGTCCACCTTCACGGATAGCGAAGCGAAGGTTTTGGCTCATTGCGATTTCGGCAATCAAGTTAACTTCGATTGTCAAGTTATCGCCCGGCATAACCATTTCCACACCTGCAGGAAGAGAGATCTCACCTGTTACGTCAGTTGTTCTGAAATAGAACTGAGGACGGTATTTGTTGTGGAAAGGAGTGTGACGTCCACCTTCTTCTTTTTTCAAGATATACACCTCAGCTTTGAAGTGTTTGTGAGGATGAACAGAACCCGGTTTAGCGATAACCATACCGCGACGGATTTGATCTTTATCGATACCGCGGAGCAACAAACCAGTGTTATCACCAGCTTCACCACGATCCAAAATTTTGCGGAACATTTCCACACCAGTAACGGTTGATTTCAATTTTTCTGCACCCATACCGATGATATCAACAGCGTCTCCAGAGTTGATAACACCTGTTTCGATACGACCTGTAGCAACGGTACCACGACCGGTGATAGAGAACACGTCTTCGATAGGCATCAAGAAATCTTTATCTACGTCACGAGGAGGCAGCGGAATGTAAGTATCAACAGCTTCCATCAATTCATAGATTTTTTCAGCCCATTGAGGTTCTTTATTCAACCCACCGAGAGCAGATCCACGAATGATAGGAGTATTATCTCCGTCGAATCCGTAGAAAGTCAACAAATCGCGGATTTCCATTTCAACGAGGTCTAACAACTCAGCGTCGTCAACCAAGTCAACTTTATTCATGAAAACAACGATACGAGGCACACCAACTTGGCGAGCCAAAAGGATGTGCTCACGAGTTTGAGGCATAGGACCGTCAGTAGCAGCAACAACAAGGATAGCACCGTCCATTTGAGCGGCACCGGTAACCATGTTTTTAACGTAGTCAGCGTGACCCGGGCAGTCAACGTGAGCGTAGTGACGATTTTGTGTTTCGTACTCAATGTGCGAAGTATTGATGGTAATACCTCTTTCTTTTTCTTCAGGAGCGTTGTCGATAGAGTCGAAAGATTTAGCTTCCGACCAACCTTTGTCAGCCAAACATGTAGTAATGGCGGCTGTCAAAGTAGTTTTACCGTGGTCAACGTGACCGATCGTTCCAACGTTTACGTGCGGTTTGGAACGTTCAAATTTTTCTTTTGCCATATTGTTTCTAATTTTTAAAGGTTACAGAACATGAATTACATAAAATACAAAAATTGAGCCGATGACGAGACTTGAACTCGTGACCTCTTCCTTACCAAGGAAGTGCTCTACCACTGAGCTACATCGGCAACGTTTTTTTTCGATAAAATGAGCGGGAAACGGGGCTCGAACCCGCCACCTATAGCTTGGAAGGCTATCGCTCTACCAAATGAGCTATTCCCGCTTAGATTTAAAATGTGGGGGAAGGTGGATTCGAACCACCGAAGGCGAAGCCAACAGATTTACAGTCTGTCCCATTTGGCCACTCTGGTATTCCCCCAAAACGTTGCGATTGTGTTCAAGCAATCGTTATTTAATGAACTTTTCGAGCCGATGGAGGGATTCGAACCCCCGACCAGCTGATTACAAATCAGCTGCTCTGGCCAACTGAGCTACATCGGCATGCCTTTTTCACAAAAAGGACTGCAAAATTAGTGATTTTTTTTCAATAATGCAAGTATTTTTTATTTTTTTTGCAAAATATTTTATTTTTTTTCATTTTTCGCAAAAAAATGGCTAAACTTTGACGGTTGTTTCCATGTTAAATCCAAAATCACAACCAAGGACGGTCACCTCGCCATGCAATTTACCGGATATATAGGTTCCAGCTTTGATTGCCGGGGAGGTATCCGTGGCCGGCAGATTTACAGATTCGGAAGTAAACAACAGGTCTCCTGAGAGATAAATGGCTGCTACCGTAAAACTTCCATCCACACCTAAAAGTACATAATCAATTCCTACCCCAGCATACAATTGAGTGTACACATGTGCCCTATTGACATGAATGGGTTTCCATGAGACTTTTGCATCAGCGCCAAATTCAAACATAAATCGCGCCCAAGCCCGAGCGCTAAGTTTTTTACCGCCAATCCATGGGGATGTTAAATCCAAGTCCAGTTGCGTTTTTAGTCCGAGATCTACATAGCTTTGGTTGATTTCAAACCAGCCGTAGAATTGGGGATTTTTCGCGCAAAGCAAACTGACATAAAGTGGATTATTATGCTTTCCCATATAAACCTCCCATTGGTCGGGAGAAAAAAGCATGCCCATCTCACCTCCTGCGCAAATGACACCGGCATTTACATTTGCGGTAAACTTCCCGATAAATGTTTTTTCGGATGAACTAAACTGCAAATATCCTGTTCCAACAATCAAGCTACTCTCTTTTTGGTTTTTCTCAATTTTATTCGCAACATAAATATTTCCATTCATAGTCATTGAGAAATCTTTGTCTGCAAAAGCTATTTCTAAGCCACAATCGAATAAAATGATATCACCCTTATGCGCATTGTCGTAGAAATAAGCTATAAGACCAACGCCGTATTCGGTATGAGAATCGGGGGTATAAACAATTTTTTCAGTGTCTATTTTATTATCAAATTGTTGCGTTGCTTCTGGCGGTCGCGACATGTGATGGTAAACGCGTCCGGAAGCCCCCTCCAAAGCCAATCCCGTTGCTCCAACAGGGATATTCAGATTATGCGCTCCAATATCTAAAAACCAATATTTGTAGTCATTTTCGGGAGAGTTTCCATTAATAAAAGTAGCGTTAACCGAAAATTCGGGACTAATTTTTATTTTTGCTTGAAGGGTTGCCATCCAGACATTTCCCCATTTAGGATCGTCTTTCACAAAATTTGCATAGCCGGTAAAATTGGCGACTTTTGATTTTACAGTGATCATCACAGGTGCAAAGACAATTATTTTATCTATACGCCCTTGAATTAAATTATCGGCAATATTGTTGAAATTAATGGGAATATCGGCTAAAATTTGTCCAGCAATACTTTCTTCACCAAATACATCTGTAATTAATTTGTTATATGCTTCTTCGGCCTTCCGATCGGTATATGCTGTGAAGGTTTCACCAAGTAAACTTTCTATTGCTTTATTGCCGATATCTTCCCACTGAATTTCACGTATTGCATCTTTCACCACATTTTCCAAGGTTATTGTCAAATTTCCTAAACTAAACATCGATTGAATCTTTTGCAATCGATTCTCCAAAGTATCTTTAAGCAGCGTTGGGATCAGTGTAAATGAGCTTATCGGATTTTGCTCATTAATCAAAGCATCTATTTGGCTTTTTATCATTATATCTATTGCTTGATCCATGGACAAAATTATCAGTGTATCAAATACAAAATTAATTTGCGGATTTATGTTTTTTTCTATTGATGCATGTGTTGAAACAGCTATTTCTCTTTGTAATTCTCTTGAAATACTATCCATTATTTTATTCACAGTTATGGATGCCTGCATTTTCGGCGGACATTTTTCCGCTGTATTCACGGCTATTCCCCTCAGCCCTTCCAATGGTTCTTTTAATAATCCGTTGATTAATTTAACTGCAACTTCTTCCGCTTTATTTACACCACCATTTGCAATTGCTTTTATGTTGTTTGCTTTCTCGCGAACAATCTTCATATAATTTCTTTTTTGCACATCATAGCATGCATAAATAACATCGACCAGATATTGTTTAAATTCTTGCAATTGTTTCTCTACGCTTTCTGTTTCTTCTTTGAGCTGCATGGCAATATCAATGCTTTTTTTGAATTGTTCGACCATTTGTTGTTGGTCGTCATCCAATTGATCATAAATAATCACCAAAAGGATCGATAGGTCTTTTGCCGATAGAGTTTTAGGGTCAAACATCGGGGGCAGCTCCGCTAAAAAATCTTGTTGCAATTGTTGTGCATCGGATACCATTTGCGATGTTACATGATTCAAACTGTCTATATTTATGGATGAAACCATGTCTGAAATTTGCAAATAAGCATTTCCAACAGCGTCGTAATATTGATTGATCTGTTCGTAGTAAATGTCTTCTTCTGTAATTTCATTTGTCTGTTTCCCAATTTCACTTCCAGTTATAGCAGAGCTTCCTTTTTCCTGCAATAAGGGATTTTGATATATATTTTCAGATTTCTGCCATGTTCCTGAAAGTAGTTTATTTTCCGCAATACTATAAAAATTGCTTTTTACGGGACCGTTTGCACCCGCGATGTCGTCTCCCATTACCATTGACGCAGAAAGTCCGAATGCATACATATTGGCTTGTCGTCCGCAACCAATGCTTTCAATATTGATCTCATAGTCATTCAAAGTCGCTTGTTTCTGTTCGTTTAATGGAATTGTGCCATTGCGTTCAACAAAGCCAATGTCATAATTTCCCCATATCCTAAAGTTCGGAAGACCGGAAAATGTTAATCCAAGGTGCGGCCACTCGATATCAATATCTATATTCAAGTGCTGCCGCTGTTCAAAAACGGCCCGATGAACAGTTATCCATAGCTGCTGTTCACCGCCATTGATATTAAATGGAAAGCGATATCCCTGCATGTTTTCATCAATATAACCGGACTGCAAGCCTATGGAGGAAATGGGTATTGTCCATGAAAAAGTTTTATTTTCGCTAATCACCGGAATATACATACGCCCTTTCAAGTATCCCTCTTTCAAAGTGTTATTTTGAATACCCAATTTCATTTCCGACAAAAAAGCCGGGAATGTATTGAATATTGAGCTATCAGAAGAAACGAAATTCTTTTTATAATTCATAAACATCCCCAAATCATCTATAAAACAAAGCACGGAATCTTCTGCCGACAATGCTTTTACAACGATTTCTTTCGACAATTTCAATTGCTGAAGTACATCCATATTTTCAGGACAAATCAAGTTGAACTCATTAATGTAAATACCTTTCCATTGAGGTTGATTAATTAATTTTTCTGCCGAAAGCTCATTATTTAAATCAAAAGTCCATACCACAGGCTGCAAATATATTTTTGTATTTTGTGGGATAATCGAGATTTGATTTTTTGTATTTTCCGATTTTACTTCATTATAAAAAAGCTGTTCAAGCTCTTTAAAATAAAACTGATAATTTTTGTTTTCAGAAGATTTCAAATTAGATGTTTCAACACTTCCATTTAGCGATAACGTATATGTTTTCTCGTATATCCGAGCTTCCGAAGAAGGATTGAGATGTATAATAAAATTGGGGATATCCTTTAGTATTAAATCGATATCTGTTTCAAATTGAGTGGATGTAGTAATTGAAAAATTATTGTAATTATGCCATTCATAAATCGTATTTAATATCGCTTTACTTTGGTCTTTCACGGGAAATGGAAACACCCATTGCATTTTTCCTTTTAAAAACAATCCTTCCGGATTAAGTTGAAAGCTGTCCACAAGAAATTCGGCATTCCCGTTTGCTTCAACAGTAGGAGATATTTCGATTTTATTAAAAGTTGTTAATTTATTTACAATGTTTCCCTTTTGCAATCTGGGAATTCCTGTGTTGTTATTAATGTTTATGTCTTCAAATCTTACTTTTTGAATAATTCCACTTTCAGTAATTTTAACTTCCCCTTCACCAGAAAGGTGTTCAAAATCACTATTAAATGTTTGCAAGACATTTATTTTATGATTTCCGGCATAGAAATAAGGAATGGCAGGCGGTCCGAAAAATGTCTGCACTTCGCTTTTTGCAATTTGTTGGTTACCTGAATACGCCTTAACCTGCCATGCATATTGCGCAGCACTCTGCATATGTCGATTGATTTCATAGCGATTGCTTTGGATGTTCCTCGTTTCAGATGTTGTGTAATCCACCCAAGCCACCGCAGATTCCAAATCCACCTGCATTCCTATTTCTGTTATATCCACAATTTTTAATTCATATCGTATATTTTGATTGTTTGTTAAATTATCAGGTATCCCCCATTGCAATTCTGTAAATGAGCGATAGGCAAAGGTTGTATTGTTTTCGGGATATAAAAGAGGTATTTTCCCGTTTTGAGGATACCCATAATAAAAAATAGCAGTTTCGCTGATTCCATTGTTTTTAAACATTTCGCGACCTCGTTTGTCTTTCGCAATCACACGAAACGCATAAACTTTTCCGACATCCAGAGGATAATCATTTGGAGTAAAAATATAACTCAAAGAAGACAATGCTTCGGACTTAAAAATCTGACGGACACTTTGATTATCAATAGCATTTTTAGGATTTATTTCACCATCGAAAATTTCACAAAGTTCAATGAAGTATTCCGTATTTTCCGAATTTATGTTTGCAGAAGCTGGCTGCCATCGAAACGCAATTGTTTGAAGCTGTGGATTAATCACAACTTCCGATTTATCGACTGCTTTCGGATTTGGAAAAAGAATCACAGGTGGCTCGTATTGTTCTATATGTGCGACAGAAACCGCTTTATTTGATATGGGCTGACCGCTCCGCGCATCACATACTTCAAGAGTAAACTGATAAAATCCATCAGGCAATCGAATTCGGTTTTCCGAGTCTTTATAATAAACACCCTGTACATTCAACGTTCTTGGATTAAACCATGGCAAAAAATCTTCCCCAAACACACTCTGAATATCATTCGGGAACAGCGTTTTCAAGGAGTTAGAAGCATTATCCGATGATTGTATTTTTACTAAATCACTTGCTACTTCAAATCTCAAAAACACCCTCCTTCCAGCAAGTTCAGATTTGTCATTCAGTACAATATTTGCAGACATATTACGAATTCCAGCAGCGACATAATCATCCAAATACAAATGAGGTTGTACTTGAAAGCCGCTCACTGTGACAGGGTATTTGATTTGCGCTTCAAGCGAAGTATTCAATAAATATATTGCAAAAAACAGCAGGCAAATTTTCTTTTTCATTTGAATTATTATTAATGAATAATTATTTTTACAGTTTTCTCACCCTTCCCATCGTTCAATTTTAAGAAATATACACCCGATTGCAACTGTCGAAAATCGCAGTTTACATTCAGATATTCTTTTTGCTTGGGAATAAGTATAGATCTTAATTCTTCTCCTGAAAGATTATAGAGTTTCGCTGTGATTTTGGATGCTTGTCTCAGAACTACCGCTAAGTCAAATTGTCCGGAAGACGGATTAGGTATTGCTTTTGCTGATAAAATATTTGCCATATCACCGGAATACTTACTGAAAACAATTTCTTCTTTAGGTATTGTGTCTTCTCTTAAAGTATCCTTGTTCGGAGTTTTCAACTGGGAAATTAGAATCTGCTTGGTTTTCGACAACTGACAATCGGCATTCTGAACAATCAGTTCTGCATCGTATTTTCCGACGTTCCAAAAAACATATTGGAATTTGGGTTGCGATATTCGAAATCCGGAGCTCAAATTCCAATTCCAAATTGTTGGATCAGGATACGATAAATCAATAAAACATAAAGTATCACCCACAAAAGCGTCGCTTGCAACTAAAAAATCAACTGTAAGCGGATCCACATATTGGATAAAATGTATATGATCTGATGCTGAGCAACCATTTGACAAATACAATTCCACAAAATATGTTCCAGTGTCATTAAGCATATATTCCCGGCCTTCCTGCGAAAATCCATTTTGATCCCACCAAACAATACTTGATGCATACGGATATTCGTCAATTTTCAAAAAATGTTCTTGACCAATGCAAATATTTCGATCTGAGCCTAAATCAATTTTAGGTTTTTCATGCTTAATAATAAATGCAGAATCAGAAGTTCTACACTCTGTTTGCGTATCAATGGCCGTAACACAATACATATTCTGCTGTGTAATACAAATACTTGCATTCGTATCTCCGGTATTCCATACATATAACCGTTCTGATTCCTCTACAGTCATTAAAGAAATTGTATCACCGTCGCACAAAATATCCGATACTTGTATTTTTGCATAAGGTAATGGATAAATTGTCACATGTATAATCTTCGAAGGTTTACAGCCATTGTATTGTGCGATATTGACTTGATATGTTCCGCTTTGATTGATCTGTAAGGTACGGTCGGTTGTTCCATTGTTCCACAGATAAATGCTATTAGGATTTCCTGCATCCAACAACAAGTTTCCGCAAGCGGAAACAGTATCTATAGTCGGATCCATCGGTGCTTCCAATTTAATTCTCACTTCTTCATAACTAACACATCCGTGAACATCCGTAAGTTGCAAAGAATACCGCCCGTCTTGCGCAACAAGCAAACTATCGGCTATTGAAACATCGTTCCACCTATATTTTAACCCTGGTTCTACAGGTCGCAATATCCATTTGTTTTCACATGTAATAATCGAATCTCCAAAGCCAATGTACGGTAGTCGATGTATTATAATTTGTTTGCTAAATTCTTTATTCCATCCATTTTCCGGATCAAAAGCACGTAGAGTAACTGAGTAAGTGGCAGTTTCATCATTATGATAAATTTTAACGGGATTAGTGTCCACGCCTCGCGTTCCATCACCAAAATCCCATTCGTACTGCACAGCTCCCCAATTACAAACAGATGTATTTCGAAATTGCAATGAATTTTCGCTACAAAATGCGCTACTATCAATTTGAAATTCAATCCTTCCTTTCGGCAAAACGTTTATATTTTGAGTAATTGAGGTCGTACAACGCTCACCCCATGTAGTCAATATTAAAGGATATTCACCAAAATCCGGAAAATCAACCGTAATTGTACTTGAAAGAAAATAAGTAGTGCTTAAAATCTTCCATGTTTGATTATTTTCGGGTGTAAAAAACTGTGTAGAATCTGTAAATCGAATTCTTTTTTCTGCAAGATTTTTCATTATAAAATGAGGCACAGGCATCGCTTCAACAATTATCCTTATAGAATCCATGTTTTCGCATCCATATTGGTTTTCAACAGACAAGGAAACATTAAAAGCTCCATCATAATTATATGTGTGTTGAATTTCCTTCCCTTTTTGAATTGTATCGTCACCTAAATTCCATGTATAAAGAACGTTATTTTCAATACTATCCACCGAAAACGCCCATTCATGTGTAATACATTGCAATTTCTCTTCTTTCGGAATATTTTTGATTTTCACATATGGGTTATCACGAACAACAATACGCATGGTATCATAGGCCTCACAAGCGTGATTGTCAACGGCTTTCAAATAGATGATTGTATCTTTTTCAGCAATAAAAGTTTTTAAATGAGATATATTTTTGCCTTCTATTTGGTTTGTGTCACTGTTCCAAACATAGTAATAATGAAGTGGCTCTAAGGAATCCCACTGCGGATTGATGCTTATTTCTTTTCCCCGACACACTTCAACATCCATTCCAAGATTTAAGCCTATCAAACTACAATCTTCTGCAATGGTATATAATTGAGGTTTTTCGCCATCTTGAAAAGGATTCAATATTTTCACTTGTGAATTTTCACTCACAGCATTTATTTTTGTCCAAATAAATGTATTTGCCGTATCAGCATAAAAAATCTGAAAAGATGCGGGATTTCCATGTTTGGGCAATAAATCATGCGTAAAATATTGCATTGAAAAACGGTCAAAATCTCCGGCTTTATTTAAAATTTCGTAATATTTAGCTATGCTTCCGGAAGCGACACTATTAATTGGTTGATGCAAGCGATTTGCTTTTATGTATGCTGTTGCATTATTTGCAGCCGCTTCCAAACCAATATCTTGCAATGCAACTATTCCAATATTCGAAGAAAAGCCATAACGTTTAATCATTCGAATGCTTCCCGTTCCCACATCTGCAATGTAATGGTTTTCATCTTCTCCAACAATACGGCCGGAAATCAGCAGATCCATCGGATCATCCCTGTCATACATTCGAAGATTTTGATTATTAAGAATAATTTTTGTTTTTGCCCGATTATTCAAAATCAAATTTCCGGAAACATGAATATCGCTTAACAACACTGTAGTATCAGCAACTTTTAAATCTGCAAAAAGGATTTTTTCACCTTTATTACAAATATATTGTGGTTTTTCATTGATAAAATGCACTGTCCCGAGGGAAGTAATTTTCCCATTAACAAAGGCGGAAGAAGATTCGTTGAACAGAGTTCCTGCTAAATTAACCACACTGTCTTTAAGCGTTATTACGCCAAAATTGGCAATATTCAAATCAGATGCTTGGGCATTGATAATTGAACCGTTTATATACAACTCGGCATCGGGGTTTACAACAATCGTTGTATTTTTCCCATTATACACTCCTTGAAAACCAAGTTGCGCACATGTTCGGATGTTGCAAAACAAAAGCAACATCATATAAAAAATCAGACGTCTCATGATTTTATCTTATTCGCATAATGAAAGCAATTACATAATAAGGCGGGCGGTTTTCGTGCGGATCATTCGTTCCTGTTGAGATCCGACCTCCAGAACTCCCGCTATTTTCCGACACTACTCGACCTGTAGCATCGTCGGGCGAATTTTCTCCACCTGCTTTCCAATCACTTCTAGTGGGGACAAATTTCTGGTATGTATGTGCATGTCGGGGCATTTCAAACATCGTCAACAGATGCTCTTTCTCGCCTCCCATAAATCCATCGCCGCCATAAACTATCGGGTCATATTTTTGTTCGCTTCGCCAACCCGGATAGCTGTAAGACGCATCCCAAATTTCAGGAGACACAAGGTTATTTTTATTTGCACCGTATCCAACTACAAAGCGCCCACGCAAATCCGGCGTTTTCCATCCATTTTCCACCCTTCCGTCACAGATTGCAAAACCTGCAGGCGGATTCGTTCCACTCCACATTATGATTCCTCCAATTGGGACAACGCCGTAGCCGGATGTCAAATCTACAGTTGTTGCCGACAATGTTTGTGTCTGCACATTTGATGCCGTAATTTTTGAAGAACTTGCGTTGATATCTTTTGTAGTAAGCGTCCCTTTAACATCAACTAAAGTGTTGAATGTCGCCTTTCCATCCACGGAAAGCGTATTTTTTAGAGTTGTTGCCCCTGTTGTTATAAATGATTTGCTAACCGTCAAATCATTATCTATTACAAAGTCGGATATGGATGTATTGGATAATTTCACCAAATTGCTGTTTCTATCCACGGACAACAACGGATTTAGAGCGTACCACACGCCGGCTTTATTGTAATAGAAGACTCCCTCATTGGGGTCATACACCAGTAATCCGTTCGCAGCAGTACTTTTAATGGCATTTCGTTTCCCTGAATCCATTTCAGGAATTAAGAGTCCTTTGCTCCCATTTCCATTAATATGTAAAGCTGAAGAAGTGTGTGGATTGAGTTCGTTAACTCCCACCTGAGCTTTAATGCAAATCGAATATCCGCATAAAAGCAAAAATAAAAAAATCCGTTTCATAATTTTGAGTGTTTGTTTTTAATTTCACGTTTTGTTTACATATATATAAACGCGATGACACCCCAAATTATTTTAAACGAATTGTTAATTTTTTGTTAATTTTCAGAAAACTTTTAAACAACATGTAAACAAAAAGCCCTGACAACTCTCGTTATCAGGGCTTTCCAAAACTTTAAACGTATCGTTTATTTTTCTTCTTGATGAAGTAATTTGTAAAACAATCCTGCGCACATCGCACCGGCAATCGGAGCAACAATGAACAACCACAATTGTTCAACTGCCCATCCTCCAACAAAGATTGCTTGGCTAATCGAACGTGCAGGGTTTACAGAAGTATTTGTAACAGGAATGCTAATTAAATGAATCAACACCAATGTCAAACCAATTACCAATCCAGCCCAGCCTGCAGGAGCATTTTTGTCGGTAACTCCAAGAATGGTCATTAAAAATACAAATGTAAGAATAAATTCAGCAACTAAAGCGGCGATCATATTATATCCATCGGGAGAATGCTCTCCATATCCATTTGCGGCAAAGCCTCCTAATTCAACAAAATTAGCATTGTTCACATAAACAACATAAAGCACACCTGCGGCCAAAATAGCCCCAACAATTTGCGAAGCAATATAAGGCAACAGATCTTTACCCGGCAAACGGCCGCCAACCCACAAACCTAAAGACACTGCAGGATTCAAATGCGCCCCGGAAATACTTCCGATTGCGTAAGCCGCAGCAACAATCGTCAAACCGAAAGCCAATGCCACACCCAAAAATCCAACATGCGAACCTGCAAAAATAGCAGTACCGCAACCTCCCAGCACCAAAATGAACGTTCCGAACAATTCAGCACACATTTTTTTACCCATTTTCATAATTTTATTTTTTGTTAATGAATTATTAGTTCGATTTCTGTTAAAACAAATACAATTTATATTTGTTCATTTCCGGATGCAAATATACGGATATTTTTTCATATCATAGATTTTATTTGCATCTCATCTGTAAATTACGTATTTTTGCATGAATTTATGAAATTTATTATAAAGATAATCGCTCTTTTCGCATTCTTACTGTTTGTAAATGCGGGATATGCGCAGCGCAAGGATTTAAAAGTTGTTCAACTCACAGGTGCTGTGGTTGATAACGAAGACCTATCGGCTATTGCTTACGTGCATATTTCCGTGAAAGGCACCGGGCGCGGAACTGTTTGCGACGGAAACGGTTTTTTTTCCATTGTGGTAATGACCGGCGAACAACTTGTTTTTTCGCGGATGGGCTACCATCCTGTAACTTTCAAAGTACCGGATACCGTTCTTGTTGACCGCTATTCCTTGTATCAATCCTTAACAAAGGACACTTTCGAATTGCCCGTGGTTGTTATTTATCCATGGCCTTCTAAAGAGAAATTCCGTGAGGCGTTCATCAACTTAAAAATTCCGGATGATGACTACGAAATAGCACGAAAAAATACAATTTTGGCTGAAATGCGCGAAAAAATGCGTGAATCGCCGATGGGTTCCGGTGCTAATTACAAAAATTACATGAGTCAACAAACGGCGAAACTTTATTACGCCGGACAACTCTCGCAACCGAATAATCTTTTAAATCCTTTTGCGTGGTCGCAATTCTTGCAAATCTGGAATCAGCAAAAAGAAGCAAAACGCAAGGAAAAATTAGCAAACGATTAACAAGATGCAACGGATTTTCAGATTATTGTTTTTTATCTTCACCTTGCTTCCGGCAATTGTTTTTGCACAAAAAAATGCAGTTTTAACCGGTACAATTGTGGATGAAAAAAATGTAGCGATTCCGTTTGTAAATGTTATTTTACTGAATGCTGAAAAAACAACGGGCGTGGTATCTGACCCCTTAGGGCGATTCACACTCAATATCCCTAAAGGAAAAGCAATCATCCAATATTCATTTACCGGATATGAAACCCGTGTTGATACATTATTTACAGAAGCAGAAAAAACTTATAAAGTTAATATTACGCTACGCCAAAGGACGACCGATCTCCCGGCAGCAAATATATACGGAAAAGATGCAAGACGACAAGCGTTTACTACCGTTTCTATTCAAAACATCACGCAACTCCCCACCATTAGCGGCGGCGTTGAAGACATCATCAAATCACTTCCGGGCGTAAGCTCCAATAATGAATTAAGCTCACAGTATTCTGTCCGCGGCGGAAATTACGATGAAAATTTAGTTTATGTTAATGATATTGAAATTTATCGTTCACAATTAATCCGTTCGGGGGAACAAGAAGGATTGAGTTTTGTAAATCCGGATTTGGTATCGTCTGTACAATTTTCTTCCGGTGGATTTAATGCCAAATATGGCGATAAAATGTCGTCGGTATTGGATATTCAATATAAGCAGCCCACCTCTTTCGGTGGTTCTTTTGCCATTGATTTGATGGGAGGAAGCCTGCATTTGGAAGGTTGTTCGAAAGACCGGAAATTTAAATTTTTAATCGGAGCACGTCAGAAATTCAACCAATACATGCTTGGGACACTTGACACCAAAGGTGAATACAAGCCTTCTTATACCGATATTCAAACATATTTAGCTTATCAATTTCATCCGAACTATGAACTCTCTTTTTTGGGAAACCTTTCGCGAAATGTGTTTGATTTAACGCCCACCGATCGCTCTACGCGTCTTGGAACATCCTCTAATCCAAAAGAATTCCGTGCATTTTTCGAAGGACAAGAGCGCGACCAATTCAATACTTATTTAGGTGCTTTATGTTTGAAACATAATTATGATGATCATTTTTTTGACAAGTTAAGTATTTCTGCTTTTTACACTGTAGAATCAGAAAATTATGATATTTTAGAAGAATATTTATTACAAGATGCCGGATCGTCGGATGCTTCTACCCCTCTTGGACTGGAAGCCGGACTTACGGGTGTCGGCTCCAACCTCAACCATGCACGCAATAATTTCAACGCGATTGTGTTGAATATTGACTACAAAGCGTCTTTGGAAGTAGGAAATTCTCTTTGGCAATGGGGACTCGGCTATTCACACGATGATATGATTGATCATTTGAACGAATGGAAAATGGTGGATTCTTCGGGCTACAGCCTCCCAACTTCACCCAATCAACCCGGAAATAACGATGTTGTACCCACATCGCCACAATTACAAGAATCGGTTTTAGCCGATCATTATTTAAAGAGCAATCGTTTCAACGCTTTTGGACAAAACACATATTCATTTGGAAAATTAAGCAATCCGTGGGTTTTAAATGCCGGAATCCGTTTCTCGTATTGGGATTATAATCACGAATTCCTCTCAAGTCCGCGAGTTTCATTGCGTTTTACGCCAACTGATAATAAAGATTTAAGTTTCCGAATTGCAACCGGAGTTTATTACCAACAGCCGTTTTACCGTGAATATCGCTATCCTAACGGCAGTTTAAATCCGGATATCAAATCGCAGCAATCCATTCATATTGTTGGGGCTTCGGATTGGAAATTCCGCACACAAAGCGGAAAACCGTTTGTACTTACAACAGAAGTTTATTATAAAATCTTAAACGATTTGATTCCGTATCAAGTTGACAATGTACGCATTCGATACATGGCCGAAAACTGTTCAAAAGGTTATGCGGCAGGTATCGACTTCCGCTTAAACGGCGAATTTGTACCCGGTGCAGAATCATGGATCAGCTTGTCGTTTATGACTACCAAAGAAAACATTACTTATACGAACTCTGCCGGACAGGAAGTTTCGACCGGATATATCCCCCGCCCTACCGATCAGGCTGTTTCATTAAATCTATATTGGCAAGACTATCTTCCAGGATATGAACGATTTAAAGTGTTTCTGAACGCCGTTTTTGCAAGCGGACTTCCAGTTGGATTGCCCGATGCTATTATTTATCCAGAAAATTTCGCTTCACGCGAAACATTCAAACTACCTGCTTACAAGCGTGTTGATATTGGTTTTTCTTATTTGTTGAAATCTCAAAAAGACACTTACCGCAAGGGTAATCCGCTTGGTTATTGTAAAGAAATCTGGCTTGGCTTGGATGCGTTCAACATTTTCGACTTCAACAACACTATTTCCTATCAGTGGATTAAAGATATTTCGGGCACGCAATATGCTATTCCGAATTATCTCACTTCGAGAAGATGGAATGTTAGATTGAGTATTACCTTCTAAAACAAAAATAAATTTCCATTTTCATTTGTAGAATTCTGCAAAATAGCTTATATTTGCAGTTTATTTCTAATTACTAAATATTTTATACAATGAAAATCTCACACATCGAGCACATCGGCATTGCCGTCAATGACTTGACAGAAGCCATCAAGTACTACGAAGAAACCTTGGGACTAAAATGTTATGCTATTGAAGAAGTAGCCGATCAAAAAGTAAGAACCGCTTTCTTCCAAGTGGGCGATACTAAAATTGAGCTTTTGGAATCTACTTCTCCGGATGGCGCTGTTGGCAAATTTATTGAAAGCAAAGGCCCCGGCGTTCATCACATTGCTTTTGCAGTTGATAACGTTGACGGTGCGTTGACTGATGTTGCCGGAAAAGGTGTTCGCTTGATTGACGAAAAAGGCCGTAAAGGTGCTGAAGGTTTGAATATCGGCTTCTTACATCCGAAATCAACATTGGGCGTGCTTACTGAATTTTGCAGCAAATAATCGCTTAACGTTGAAGGTTTAATGTTGAATATTTTTCGCGTAAGCCTCATTAACAATTAATAATTAACAATTAACAATTATATTTTTATGACTTTTGAAAATAAAATCAAGCAATTGCTTGATAAGAGAGTTCAAGCCAAATTAGGCGGCGGTCAAGCGCGTATTGACGCACAACATGCTAAAGGAAAACTTACTGCTCGCGAACGTATCGAGTTGCTTTTGGATGAAGGTTCATTCGAAGAATTCGACATGTTTGTTACACACCGTTGCACCGATTTCGACATGCAAAAACAAGTATTCATGTCCGATGGTGTTGTGACCGGATACGGTACCATCAACGGCCGTTTGGTGTATGTGTTCTCTCAAGATTTCACTGTTTTCGGTGGTTCTTTGTCTGAAACATTTGCAAAGAAAATTTGCAAAGTAATGGATATGGCCATGAAAGTTGGCGCGCCTGTAATCGGTTTGAACGATTCGGGTGGTGCACGTATCCAAGAAGGCGTTCAAAGTTTGGCCGGTTACGCCGAAATTTTCCAACGCAACATTATGGCTTCGGGTGTAATTCCTCAAATCTCCGCTATCTTCGGACCTTGTGCCGGTGGTGCGGTTTATTCGCCTGCTCTTACCGACTTCATCATGATGTCGAAAGAAAACAGCTACATGTTCGTTACCGGACCAAAAGTTGTAAAAACAGTAACCAACGAAGATGTTACCGACGAAAAATTAGGCGGCGCGATGGTTCATGCCACTAAATCAGGCGTTACACACTTTGTTGCTGAGTCTGAAGTTGAAGGTTTGAAAACCATCCGCGAATTGATGGGATACCTTCCGTCGAACAACTTGGAAGACGCTCCTGTTGTTCCTTGCAACGACCCAATCGACCGTTTGGAAGACACTTTAAATACTATTATTCCCGACAATCCGAACAAACCATACAACGTAAAAGATGTTATTTCTTTGATCGTTGACAATGGCGAGTTCTTGGAAGTTCATGCTAAATATGCACAAAACCTTGTTGTTGGTTTTGCTCGTTTCAACGGTATGTCCGTAGGTATCGTGGCCAACCAACCGAACTATATTGCCGGTGTATTGGATATCAACGCTTCCCGCAAAGGTGCACGTTTCGTACGTTTCTGCGACGCTTTCAATATTCCTATCGTTACGTTGGTTGACGTTCCGGGTTTCTTGCCGGGTACCACCCAAGAATACGGCGGAATCATCGTTCACGGTGCTAAATTCTTGTTTGCTTACGGCGAAGCTACCGTTCCTAAAGTTACCATCACTTTACGTAAATCTTACGGTGGTGCGCACGACGTTATGAGCTGTAAACAACTCCGCGGAGACATCAACTACGCATGGCCTTCTGCAGAAATCGCCGTTATGGGCGCTGCCGGTGCTATCGAAGTATTGTATGCCCGTCAAGCGAAAGAAATCGCAGATCCGGAAGAACGCGCTAAATTTATCCAAGAAAAAGTTAAAGAATACGAAGATAAATTTGCAAATCCATACAACGCTGCTAAATACGGCTTCATTGATGATGTTATCGAACCACGCAACACGCGTTTCCGCATCATCCGTGCATTGCAATCATTGGCAACGAAAAAGGATAGCAATCCGCCGAAAAAACACTCTAACATCCCTATGTAATTAATTAAGAATTAAGAATTAAAAATTAAGAAGGTATTTCATTTTTAATTTTTAATTCTTAATTCTTAGTTTAGTTCAAATATATTAATTCGTTTAAATTAAAAAATATGAAAATAAAAAGAATAATATTGGGATGTTTGTTTGCGTTGGTGCTTCCGGGTTTGATGTTTGCTGCTCCAAAAGCGCAAGATCAAGCTCCTGCAACAACAAAAACAGAAGAGGCTAAAATTGAGCCTTTCGATCCCTTGATTCCACAACAATTTGCGTTTGATAAAAAACACCAACTTTTCTGTGCGGTGAATAATGTAAGTAATGCCATTGACATTTTACGTTACGAAGATGGTGAGGTGAAACTCATCAACCGCTACAATATTGATGTTTTTCAAAAACGCCACGATGTGGATTTCATCTACCGTCCGCAAAGCGTGGCTATTTACGGCGACCACATTGTTGTATTAGCCTCTAATCGCGACAGTTGCTTCTTGTCCGTTCTGGATATCGAAGGCACTGAAGTAAGCAAATACAAATTCGGTGGAAAAGCAACCGCTTTCAGCTATGATCCGGGAGCTAAAGAATTGTATATTGCAGGTCAAAATACACTTGGCGGCTACGACATCATTGCTTTAAGCACGGCTGACGGTATCAGCAAAATCATCTTTGAAGATGCCGCTTCTTTCCATTATCAACGTCCTAAAAAATCGGAAGAGATTGCCGAAAAAGATCCGTGGGGCGCTGGCATGGCCGCTGTTGCTATGAGCGTTGTATTTTTAGGATTATTGATTTTGTATCTTGTGTTTAAACAAATCGGTTCTACATTGTTGGGCATGCAGGTAAAACGTGCCAAAACAGCCGCTGAACGCGCTTCAGCAACAAGCGGTTCGCCGGTTGTAAAAGTAGCAACTCCCGATCAAGTGAGCGGCGAAGAGTTTGCAGCAATTGCAGCAACTATTTACATGTACACAAACGAACTTCACGATGAAGAAAACACAGTACTTACAATCAATAAAGTAATGAAAAATTATTCTCCTTGGAGTTCCAAAATTTACGGATTAAACAATTCGCTTCACAAGAGATAATAGACCCTAACAAACAATCTTAAAATATACTTATAATGAAAAAATATAAATTCACAATTAACGGTAACTCTTACGAGACAGAAATCATCAGCTCGGAAGACAACGTAATCAACTTGGAAATCAACGGAACTCCTTATGCAGTTACTGTTGATCAAGAAGTAAAACAAGCAAAACCGGCCGCAAAACCGGTTATGAAACCAAATCCTGCATTGAACACCAACAGCGGTCCTTCTGCAGCAGAAACAGCTGCTGCTATTGCTACGGCAACTCCGGCAGGTAGCGGAAAAGTGGGCGGAGAAATCAAATCACCGCTTCCGGGAACCATTTTGGAAGTAAACGTAAAGGTTGGCGATACCGTTCAAGTTGGTCAAACAGTGATAATGCTTGAAGCTATGAAAATGGAAAATAATGTTGAATCGGACAAAGCCGGCGTTATTTCGGCTATTAAAGTAAACAAAGGCGACACCGTTATGGAAGGCGATGTGCTTATTGTTTTAGGATAAGGAGAGTAAACTATGACACTATTAAATTCATCAAGTTTTCTCAGCTTTGTTGGTGTACAACTCCAACAGTTTTTCGAATACACGGCTTTTGCGAATATTACACTCGGACACATTGTTATGCTTGCAATCGGCCTTATTTTCCTCTATCTTGCCATTGTAAAAGAATATGAACCGATGTTGTTGGTTCCTATTGGATTCGGTATGATTATCGGAAATATTCCTTTCTATCCCGGTTTGCAAATCGGTATTTATGAAAAAGGAAGTGTATTGAATATTCTTTATCACGGCGTTCAGAACGGCTGGTATCCGCCATTGATTTTCTTGGGTATTGGAGCAATGACCGATTTCTCGGCTTTGATCTCAAATCCGAAATTGATGTTGATCGGTGCTGCCGCTCAAATGGGTATCTTCTTTGCATATGCAGTGGCTTTATTAATCGGATTTTCGCCTGCGGAAGCCGGTGCTATTGGAATTATCGGTGGTGCCGACGGTCCTACCGCGATCTTCCTTTCATCCAAATTAGCTCCGGATTTGATGGGCGCCATTGCGGTTTCGGCTTATTCGTATATGGCTTTGGTACCCGTTATTCAACCGCCGATTATGCGTTTATTCACCACTCCAAAAGAACGTTTGATCCGCATGCGTGCACCACGCCAAGTATCGAAAACCGAGAAAATTTTCTTCCCGATTATCGGTATTTTATTAACCTGCTGCATTGTTCCTTCGGGTATTCCGTTGTTGGGTATGCTATTCTTCGGAAATCTTCTGAAAGAAAGCGGTGTTACCAAACGTTTGGCAACAACAGCCAGCGGTCCGCTAATCGATGTCGTTACCATTTTGATTGGTTTGACTGTTGGAGCTTCTACACAAGCCACTACTTTCTTAACCGGAAAATCCATTGGTATTTTTGCATTAGGTGCATTCTCGTTCATCATTGCTACGGCGAGCGGGGTAATTTTTGTAAAAATCATCAATCTTTTCTTGAAAGAAGGAAATAAAATCAATCCGTTGATTGGTAATTCAGGAGTATCTGCCGTTCCCGACAGTGCACGTGTTTCGCAAGTGGTGGGTCAAGAATACGACCGCAGCAATCACTTGTTGATGCATGCCATGGGACCGAATGTTGCAGGTGTTATCGGATCTGCTGTTGCAGCCGGTATCTTGCTTTCGTTCTTGTATTAAGAAAATTTGTTTCTACATAAAACTGCCGTTCAATATAATTTGGGCGGCAGTTTTTTTTATTCTGATCTTTTTCTTTTGTTATTTCAGAATTATTTGTACCTTTGCAGTCTAAAAAGTCGGAATCAAGTGGACACTTTTATAGTGGCTCGTTACGGAGATAAGCGTATACCTACAGTTGATTCAGACTTTTTCTTTTATATATCGCTCTTAACAAACCAATCCACAACCTCAACATAATTTGAATTTTCTACCGGTACTGTATTAACAGTAGCAACAGCATTATATATTTTGTTATTTTGCAAATCTTTGAAACTCACAAGTAGTTTATATGTGGGCTTATTGCCTTGTTTGACTGCATCCGCGTAATATAATGCTCTATTCAATGTATGCTTTGCTCGATATAACAAATAAACGCGATGACACCCCAAATTATTTCTTAACAAATGTTAAAAATTTCTTAATTTTTCAATTAAATTTTATTTTTTCAGAAAATATTCATAACTTTGCGAAATGAATATACGATATCAGATGTACGATATACGAGGACGCCTCACATCGTATCTCGTATCTCGTACATCGTATATAAAGAACTAAAACAATTTATATAGAAAAACAGATAATTAAATAAATAAAAAAAGCGTAAGCTTAATATTCTTTGTCAGAAAACCTGCAAACTTTCACAAATGGAGAATTAATAAGCGATACGCTCATGCTGTGTTCCGGCGTGAGTTGTGTCTTATTTCATTTGTGGGTGCTTGCAGGTACCTCTGACAAAATAAGAAAACAACTTGCGCCTTTTTATTTAATTGACAATGGAAAATGGACAATTGACAATTAATAAATAACACACACCATGAAAACACATTACCATTTACGATTATCGGCTGCGGCCTGTACGGGCACCCCTTGCGGGTGCCCCGCCAATAATGACGTGCAAACGATTGTAGGGGCGAACCCACGTGTTCGCCCTTGTTCAAAGGGCAGACACGTGGGTCTGCCCCTACGGTTCACACGATTGATTTTGCTGCTTGCAATCCTCATTCCTCAACCCTCAATCCTCGCTCAATCCGACGGCGGCACTTTTACCGATCCGCGCGACGGCGAAAAATACAAAACCGTGATTATGCCCGATGGCAAACGCTGGATGGCGGAAAATCTGCGGTATCGAAACGGTTTGAATAATCCGATTTTCTCGAATAACACAACTGCAAACACTTTTGCAGCGTTAAAAAGTACGTATTATTGTCCGGGCCCCGGACCATTAAATACGTCTGTAAACCAAGCCGATCCTTTGGCTTGCGAATATTGGGGCGCACTTTATCCGTTTTGGGTGGCTTATGCCAATGAGACTAATACGGCTGTAAATACTACTCTTGGCGGGCAAGGCATTTGTCCGCCGGGATGGCACTTGCCAACGAATAGCGAATGGGATGGAATGATTACTGCCATTGGCGGAACAGCCAATGCCGGATATTTGCTAAAAAACACTGCACGTGGTACATTCAATAATAATCAAGCATATAAAAATCTTTGGACAGGCTCTGCTGTGGCTAACAAAGATAGTTTCGGGTTCTCTGCTTTAGCTGCAGGCTTGCGTACTACTGCTGGCGCCTATTTAGGCAACGGTACGCAGGCTCTTTTTTGGACAAGTACGCCTAATACTAACGGAACACAAGCAAGTTCAAAGATTTTTAATTACAATTCCGATTTAGGAACCGGCTCCTCTACGCAGAATCGCGCGGACGCACTGTCCGTGCGCTGTGTGGAAGGAAGCTGCACTGAAGTTTCAAAAATAGCTCTAACAATGAAGCAAAATTTTGTCAATTGTGAAACTGAATCATTCACTAATTTTGATACTATCTTCTTCAAAAATGCCACCATGACGAGGACCTACAGTTTTACTCTCACTCCCGATTTACCGAACGGTACTTGGACATACGTAGCTTCTTCAAATAATCTTCCAGCCGGCGTTACGTTTTCATCTGCGCCAAGTATATCTGTCGCCTCCAAGCAGCTTATTTTAAATTTTGACGGACTTTCCGACATTATTAGCAATAATATGTTCACCTTAAAGATATCTGCAACGAACAGCGCTTATTGCAAAATAGAACAAGTATTTAATATAAATTTGATAAAAAATACCACTAACGATGGCGATATCATCTCTCCTACACTTGTGGACGAGCGAGATGGTAAGATTTATAAAACAATCCTCTTACCCGATGGTAAATGGTGGATGGCAGAGAATTTGAATTATCAAGTTGGATTGAAATTCAATGCCAATTCCCAGAAGACTGGAGGTGATGTTACTACGTGGAATACATCAGGTACAGGGAGTGCCGCTATTGGTAATTTTTGGTGTTCGGGCGTAACAGGTTCACAAACATCCACTTTGGCTGATTGCGAAACCTATGGCGCACTTTATACTTGGGAATGTGCTATGCGATCCGATGGTGTTGGAACTTGGGCGGAAGGAACAAATTATACAAATACGGTTTCCGGCAATCCATCTTCTTTCACAGCTCCCACCCGAGGCATTTGCCCCAGTGGTTGGCATATACCTTCCGATGCTGAGTGGGGAGATATGTTAAATGCTGTTGAGGTTCAATCTTCCGGCAACCCAAATCACAACAAAACAACCTCATGGATTGGCACTTATGCTGGCCAGAAACTAAAAGATTGTTTTTTGGGACCTCCGGCAGGCTATCGTGGGGACTCTGGGAGTCTTTATTATCAAAATTCATATTCTATCTTTTGGTCAGCCTCAGGCCTCAACATAAATAATGCATGGTATCGTCACTTTGGAAATGGAATAAGCTCGGTGTCTAGAGACATTCGCCCTCGTTCTAGCGGTTTTTCTATTCGTTGTATAAAAAATTAAAAGGCGCGAGCCGTTTATTCATTCTTTTGAGAATCTTGGTCGGTTTTCTGTGGAGACGCAATGCATTGCGTCTCCACATTTTTATTTATGTTTTATTATGCTTTTTCGATGAAACTCAACAAGAGGAACAACTGTTGGGTTTTGCCATTTCCTCTACCGATATTTTACGCCTAACGGCGTATTCGCCATTTTACAACGATCTCGGAAATCCACATAATCTCTGCAATCTGTGATAAATCTATTTCACAGCAATAAAATACCGCACCCCTATCAACATAAAATTTGAGAACTGCGTGTCGTAAACAATGGTTGCTGCTGTATTTCCGTTCGAGGGCTCGCGTATGCCCATAAGTGAATAACCTTGACGGTAGTATATCGTCCATTGTTTGCGAAGGGGCAGATTGATTTCGCCGACAAAAGTAAGCCCGAATTTACGAAACGGATTGGATTCGATTTCTCTCTCATCTACAATTTCTTTCGCACTAATCAAATAACTCGGCATTATTCCCGGAAGGAAATTGATCATTAACGAATTCGGGAAAATCAAGGTGTATTGGTAAAAAACAGGAATATCAATATAATTCAAAGTCATTTTGTACGAGTCCATTATGTTTTGGGAATAATTCGGATTTTGCTTGCTTCCGCGTTGTCCATAAGCCATTTCCATCACAATGGCATGATGCTCATTAAAGCGATAATTTACAAAAACTCCGGCCGACATTCCAAGTTTATTATAGCCCGAATACCCATCGCCATCCACTTGCGATCCACCTAAAGCCACACTTAATCCTCCCGAAAATGGCGATTCCTGTGCATTTATTCCACAACAGGCAAGTAGCAATCCAATTAAAACAACCTTTTTTATTTTCAATCTCGTACGAAGTTTACAATCTGTTTTCATTTCCTTGTAAACGTTTTATTTCTTTATCAAAATCGGAAAGATAATTTTCATCTTGTACTTTCCGATATACTTCATATTCTTGTTCTGCTTTTAATTTTGCTTCTAACGCACTAACCTTCCCTGTATCCTGTAAAATAGGGTATTGAGAGAGTTCTAAAAACTGATTCAAAAACACTACCCATTCTTTCATATTGGTTGCCACTCCGCGATTCGCCCTATTTTCGGCCAAATCTAAATAAGCTGAAACAATCCGGTTCAGTTCTTTAATATGTACTTCGCTCAAATAATTTTTTGCGATAGCTACATCCGATTTCAGAATTTTACCGTCAGGCGCTTGTTTCCAATTCGTCAATCCCATGTATAGCTTCGTGGCATCAACCGAAGTATAAATGATTTCAGCAGCTGTTTTTCCTGTTATTGCCCAATGCAATTTATTTTGCACAGAGGTAAAAAAATCTTTTGTAATCGGTGAATTTTTGTCATAGTCTGTAGCCAAGGCATATATATCAGTTATTTTTTGATAAAAACGACGTTCACTTGCTCTGATTTCCCGAATACGCTCAAGCAGTTCTTCAAAATAATCTTTGCCAAAATTTTTGCCCTGCTTCAAACGCTCATCGTCCATTACAAAACCTTTGACAATAAATTCTTTTAACGTATTAGTTGCCCAGATACGGAACTGTGTTGCCTCATAACTATTCACACGATAACCCACTGCAATGATGGCATCTAAGTTATAAAAATCCAATTCACGTGAAACCTCTCGAGAGCCTTCATTTTGAACCATCCGGATTTTCCGGATAGTTGCTTCGTGCTGCAATTCCAAATTATGATAAATATTCTTCAGATGTTCATTAATGGTTCGTACATTCACCCCAAACAACTCGGACATTCGCTTTTGCGTAAGCCAAAAGCTACCGTCTTCATATTGTACTTGCACACTCACTTGCCCATTAGGCGTGGTATAAAATATGATATTTGTGAATTTATTCATCTCCTAATTCTTAATTCTTTTAAACGCTTCTTCCAGATAATCCGTTAGATCGCTTGCAATTAAAGACTCCTCACTAAAATCATCCACATACAAATCGCCTGCCAAACCGTGTAAAAACACAGCAATACAAGCTGCTTCAAACGGTTTATATCCTTGCGCAAGCAATCCCAAAATAATTCCGGTTAATACATCTCCACTTCCGGCCGGGGCCATGCCGGGATTTCCGGTGGTGTTGATATAACAATTGCCTTCGGGCGTGGAAATACATGTATTTGCACCTTTCAAAACCACATACACTTTATGCTTGACAGAAAATTCTTTTTGTAATTTCCTTCGAAATTCCTCATCCGTTGTCGGTTGCGTTAGGCGTTCAAATTCTTTCACATGCGGCGTTAAAATACTTTCGGCCGGCAGAAATGAAATCCACGTTTTATTTTCCGATAAAATATTCAAAGCATCGGCATCCAAAACCAAGGGGACGTGGGTATTTTGAATTAAGAGTTTAAGCATTTGCTGCGTTTCGCGCTTGACGCCAATGGCCGGCCCCACTCCTATTGCATTGTATTTGTCCAAATGCGGAAGTTCGGAGATAAAATCCATTTGCGAATCGATACTCAACATCGCTTCCGGTACCGAAACTTGCAAAATTTGTTCGCCACATGCAGGTACATGCACTGTTAGCAAACCAATGCCGGAGCGCATACACGCTTTCGCCGAAAGGCAGACCGCTCCCATTTTTCCACGTGAACCGGAAATAAGCAAACCATGCCCAAACACTCCTTTGTGTGCATTCATCGCACGCGGCTTTAACAAGCGTTGAATTTCCTGTTTAGTAATTAAATATTCGGAGATTTTTAATTCCATTTTATTTTTTCAATTGTTCAATAAAATTTGCAATCTGTTCAGAAACATCGTTGTTTTTATCGATAATCAACAAAGGCATTTTTCGTTTAACAACATAATTATCCGGATTGTAATCCAACACATCTTGCAACAAAGGCGTACGAAGAAATTCCATAAGTTTCGTGCGTTCATCGGCATCCAAATAAAGTTGACAAACTTCATCCGGCGAAAGCATACGGGTTTCAAGGCGCACAAGTTCATTCAAACGCGCATTCAACTGATTAGAAGCCACCTCACGAAAAGCGGCATCTACATACAATTCATAAATACGCATGTGCTTTTGCAAAATTTCGGGAGCCATATTGTTTTTATACAAATCTCTTTCTTCGGCCAATATGTGATCCTTGCCTGTATATTCAAGCGGTTTGGTCAGTATCTCAAATGCAATTTTTTCATTTTTAAAACTTGCCGTATTTGCAGCAACAGCACTATTTCCATACGCAAAAATACCGATTTGAGCGGAATTTATTTGCGGATGTTTTTTAACGGCATGATAAGCAGCATCTATATCTTCCACAAAAGAGGCAAGCGAAATCATACTTGTACGTTGCAGATTATTATCAACGTCAAATCGTTCCCAATAAAAAACAGCAATCCCTTTCTGAGTCAAATATGCGGCAAGGCTATCAATATATTCGTTCGAGGGTTCTTTAAAACCATGTAAACCAAAGTCTTTCACAACCATAACACATATAAAACGGTCAACAGTATCTTTTGGAAGTATAAGCACTCCCTCCCAAAGCATAGTATCAATAGGATTTTTGAACATTATTTCTTCCTTCCGGTAAGATTTCACATCCAAAACCGGCGATGTATCTTGGACTATAGTTTCAATAGTTTGGAAAGTTTCAGAAGGTTGAACAGTTTCCAAAGTTTTAGGAAGAATTGTGTCAGCAGCGATGGTAGCAATCACAGTGTCAGTGTTTACAATTGTATCATTTGCTTTCATATTCCATGTTAGAAAGCAAAAAAAGACAACAAAAATTGTGTGGATGTATTTCATTTCACAAAGATAATGAAAAATGATGACAAAAAAACCGTTTTTTTTTCTTAAATTTGCAATAAAAAATCCCATGCTTGAAAAAGAGGTCGATTTATTTATTCCTTGCTGTATTGACCGCCTGTATCCTGAAACGGCGTTCAACATGATCAAGATTTTTAAACACTTGAACGTAAAAACCAATTACGAAGCAAGTCAGACTTGCTGTGGACTTACAGCTTTCCGAAACGGTTTTTGGGATGAAGCGAAAGAAATCGGAGAGAAATTTATCCACGATTTCAACAATAAACGCTATGTTGTGGGACCTTCTGCGGCTTGTGTGAGTTATGTAAAAAATCAATATTGGAAACTTTTTTACAATACCGGCCTACACTTGGAGTACAAAGAACTTCATGAAAATATTTTCGAGTTCGTGGATTTTTTGGTAAACATGCTGCGTGTAACTGATATTGGCGCCAAATTTCCACACAAGGTCACTTATCACGATTCTTGTTCCGCTTTGCGCGAATACGGGATTTATGATGAACCTCGCATTTTATTATCAAATGTAGAAGGATTGGAATTAATTGAAATGGATAAAACCGAAGACTGTTGTGGTTTCGGAGGAACTTTTACACTTACATTTGAGCCGATTTCCGTAGCCATGACCCAACAAAAAATAAATAACGCTTTAGCTACCGGCGCCGAATATATCGTTTCTACGGATGCAACATGTTTGGCAAATATGACAGCCGTAATTAACAAACAAAAACTCCCTATCAAATGCATTCATATTGTGGATGTTTTGGCTTCGGGACTCCCTGATTAATATGATACAATTCATCTATAAAATCATCATTAATACTTTTGCAATTCTAATTGCGTCCTGGATTTTATCAAAAGGAATTCATGTTGATAATAATTTAATTTTCATAGTCGTAGCAATCGTATTATCACTTTTAAATACTTTTTTACGACCCTTATTGGTATTTTTAACAATACCATTTACCTTTTTCACTTTCGGACTTTTTATTTTTATAATCAATGCCGGCATGGTCATGCTTGCAGGTGAATTGGTGCCAGGATTTCATATCGAAAGTTTCAAATGGGCATTACTTTTCAGCTTGATATATCCAGTTATTCGTTTTATCTTGGATTTACCGGAAAAAATCCGCAGCAAACAAATTTATATTAAAGTGCAACGGAAAAAGGACAATGAAGATTTTCCGGACGATTTTGAAGACGGTATCGATTAGTTATTTTTCTCTAAAAACTTCAATCGAGAAGTTATCAAAATAAGCACTGTCTTTGGAATTTATATTCCAACAGAAAAGAGTCACCAACGGAATTCCAACCGGAATGTGTGTATTGAGCTCTACAAACTCCCAACCATTCTCTTGTTTTGAAGCATAACGTTGATCGACATAATATGCTTTAGCATTCTTATATTTCTGCATACCAACCACAGCTTCCGGTGATCCGTAGCGCCAAGCGCTTGCAACAATATGATCATGGAATTCCACCGGCACATGAATGGTCATGCCAAATGCTTTATCACCAACGGTCGTTTTACAAGAAGCCCTGCCTTGATAGGCCCGCTCATCCGAATAACATTGCGGGTCGCCAAATTTAGCATCCGGATTACCTTCCATCTCAAAATACACACCGTCCCACGGATGAACAATCTTTTCAACATCACAAAAATAATACAGCACACGACGAATAAAATGATTGCTATCTGTTGTATAAGATTGTTCCGGAATGTTGAAATAATGCAAATTCAATGCTGCTTGCGAAATCTCTCGATTACTTGTAAGTATTAATGTTTCAGGCGTTAAATCTTGCTCTTTTGGAACATTTCCGGAGAAATAGTATTGAGTCGTTTGCTGATGTTTCAATGTTGTATAGAGAATTGATTCTACGCCCAAATAACGCGCATCAATCGTACGTTCAACAGCAAATTCATCTTCGTCAAAAAACCACTTTTGCTGTTCGGGAAACTGTTTGGAATAATAATCATAAAACTTTTCAATATACAAATTCCGTTCTCGTAGTTTGTACATTGCCTTGCCTGCATTCACTACGCCGGTAAGCATAAATGCAAAAATCAACAAAAAAGAAAAGTGTGAAAGATTTTCTTTATTTTTTACAAATTTGAATACAAAAATGAACATACATACAAATGTATATGGCAATGTTAAAGCCTCCATTTCTGCTATACTCCCTGCTTGTTTATAGCAAAACAAAAGCCATACAAACGCTGCTCCTATCCATAAAAGAAGGGTTTTGTAATGCTTTCGAATAAACAACATATAACCCAAATAAGCCGTCAGTAAAAACGGAATCAGCATGGATGTCATTACGCTTTTAATAACAAAATATAAACCTGAATTGAAATGCAAGCCCAAGCTATAAAAAACAGACTTAACTTCAAGCATCGGAGATTTTCCAAACGGATAAAACCCAAGTAAAATAAGCACGAAAATGAATGCCGTAAAATATGTTGAAATTGTCCTATTCTCAAGTATTCTCTGCTTTTCAATCCAAACATAAAACAAGGAAAAAAAAGAACAAGCTGTCCACATCAACAAGGCTGCATCCCAGAAAGAGAAACGCATGCAGACTATTACCAATAAAGGAAGATAGGCAAATAATACATCTTTGAATTTATAACGGATAAGAAGAAAAATTATATAATTTAGTACTATCGGCGCAAGTGAATATGCGATTAAGACTGTTTTTAAAGAAGCATTAAAACGTATAAAAACCAGCGGCAGCCATTGTGTAAAGACAAGGCTGTATTGATAATTTGTGAAAACAAAATTTCGCGTATTGATTAAATCGAAAATTTGCAAGGCACTTTGTCCAAAGACACCACGTTCGCACACAATCGCCGACATAACAAATAGTGCGAAGAAAGATAGGTGCGCCGCAACGTCTAAAAAGGTTGGGAGGTGCGAGGTGCGAGGTGCAAGATTTCGGAATGCAATCATATTCAACTTCTCAAACAATTCAAACTTTTTAAACATTTTTCCCCAGCCATGCTTGCAGCTTCTCAATAGCTCGTCCACGGTGGCTGATTTTATTTTTCTCGTCAAGCGAAAGTTCGGCAAAGGTTTGATTATAACCGTCGGGCAAGAAGATAGAATCGTAGCCAAATCCGCCATTGCCGTGCCTTTCCGTAAGAATTTGTCCACACACTTCGCCTTCAAAAAAATGCACATTTCCTCTAAAAATAAGCGCAATAGATGTTACAAACCGTGCTTTACGATTTTTCTCATCCTTCATTTTTTCTAAAACCTTATCAATATTGGCATTGAAATCTTTTTGCTCGCCTGCATAGCGAGCCGAACGCACGCCGGGTTCACCGTTTAATGCTTCTATTTCCAATCCGGTATCATCGGCAAAGCAGTTAATACCATAGCGGTCGTGCACAAAACGTGCTTTCTGTAACGCATTTCCCGGAATGGTCGGCTGTGTTTCCGGAATTTCTTCGTCCAAATCGAAATCATTTAAACTTAAAATCTCCATATTTCCGCCTATAGACTTCCATTTATGCTCAAATTCCTGAACCTTATGCTGATTCTGTGTTGCAAAAAGAAGTTTCATTTTTTGGTTTTGTTTTATTAAGAAAAAGCCGTATCTTTGTTACGTTATTAAAAAACACTACAAATATTCACAAAGATAATAAAAATTAGAACGATGTCAAACATTAAAGGAACAAAAACAGAAAAAAACCTGTTAAAATCGTTTGCCGGCGAATCGCAAGCCCGCAATCGTTATACGTTTTTCTCGAAAGTAGCACGCGAAGAAGGCTACGAGCAAATTGCAGCTATTTTCGACGAAACTGCTGCTCAAGAAGTGCAACATGCTAAAATTTTCTTCAAGTTCTTAGAAGGCGGAATGGTAGAAATTACCGCTTCTTTCCCTGCCGGAAAAATCGGAACAACTGCTGAAAACCTCGAAGCTGCTGCCGAAGGTGAAAATGAAGAGTGGACAGCATTGTATCCTGAATTTGCAAAAATTGCAGAAGAAGAAGGATTTCAGGATGTGGCTACCGCTTTCAAAATGATTGGAAAAGTGGAAGCAGAACACGAAACTCGTTATCGTACGTTGTTGCAAAACTTAAAAGACGGTAAAGTTTTCGAAAAAGATGATAAAGTATATTGGTATTGCCGCAACTGCGGATATGTTCATTTTGCAAACAAACCGCCAATGAACTGTCCGGCTTGCCGCCATCCACAATCGTATTTCGAATTGAAAAGAATGACGTATTAAAAGTTTGAGAAGTTTGAATAGTTTGAGAAAGAAAGTTCTCAAACTATTCAAGCTATTCAAACCTTCCAAACTTTTTAGAACTTATGAAATCTTTCGAACAGCATCTCGACACCATCAATCAAAGCATTCAAACGCTTAATTTTTCGCGCCAACCGGTAGAATTATATGAGCCGATCACTTATACATTAAGTTTGGGTGGAAAACGTTTACGTCCGGCTTTAATGTTGATGAGCTGCGAGTTGTTCGGTGGAAAAAGTGATGACGCTTTGATGTCCGCTGTTGGATTGGAAGTGTTTCATAATTTCACCTTGCTTCACGACGATATTATGGACAAAGCCGATATTCGACGCGGCAAGCCAACCGTTCACGTAAAGTGGAATGACAATGTGGCTATTTTGTCGGGCGACACCATGTTTGCTTTGGCTTATCAATACATGGCGCAAACGCCTGCAGATAAATTGCCGGAAGTCCTGAATTGCTTCACGCAAACGGCCATTGAAGTCTGCGAAGGCCAGCAATACGATATGAATTTTGAAACTCGCGATGTCGTTTCGATTGACGAGTACATGGAAATGATTCGTTTAAAAACCTCAGTTTTATTGGCTGCAGCACTTAAAATCGGCGCACAAATTGCCGGTGCAAAAAAAGAAGTTCAAGAGTTGATTTATCAATTTGGCGAAAATATGGGTTTAGCTTTTCAGCTAATGGACGACTGGTTGGATATTTACAGCGATGTGGCCAAATTTGGCAAAGCGACCGGCGGCGATATTCTTTGCAACAAAAAAACATTCATCTACTTAAAAACACTCGAAACCGCATCTGAAGCGGATAAAGCGCAATTGCAACATTATTTTTCTTCGACGAATTTCGACCCACAAGAAAAAATCAATGCCGTAAAAGCCATTTACGAGCGTGCTGATGTTTCGCGCCACACGCAGGAGCTGATCGATCAATACAATCAAAAAGCATTGAATGCATTAGATGCCATTCAATTGTCGAATGAAGACAAACAACCATTACGCGATTTATTGGCCTTGATGACTAAACGCGAATCTTAAACGATCTTAATTGCTCCGATTTTCTTACTGATATCTTTCACGGCCCGATTGAAAATTTTCTTTTCTTCGGCTGTAAATTTAGCGGGTTTTCCATTCACAATATTTCCGTTGATACGTTGGTAGAGCCATTGGCGGGAACGGTGAAAATAATTCTCGGCAATGTAAGACATGGGTAGTACATCTACAGAATTTTTCAGCTGTATGCGAACAGAGATAGCGTCCAATTCTTTCTTCGTCCTCTCAATAAAGCCATGGTGATCTTCGGCTATACAATCAGTTATCCGTTCTCGGTCGTTCGGAAAGTTAATACGTAGATATTTCAAGTATCCCGTATAATCGGAATTCGGATCTGCTAATACGAGCTTATACTTTTCAAGTGCTTGCTCCAGTGTCATTGTTTCTTTTTTCATTCTCATTTAATTTTTTTTCTTCTTCTACAATGTAAGAGAAAATGTCTAATAACAGGTCTGTCTCTTCGTCAACATCTTTTCTCCCATTTTGCGTACACTCGTCCAACAATGTTGTTGCCAACGTTTTCAATTTCGCATAATTACGTAATAGTTCTTCTTTTTCCTCTACATTCATCGTAAATTGTTTTACAAAATTAATAACCTTTTGGTAATTTTCCAAATATTTTAATTAACAATCGAAAATCCCTTACTATATAAACGCGATGACACCCCCAATTATTTATTTTTGGAAGAGGAATTTATGAACAATTTTTGAACAAAACAAAAAACCGTCGGTAAAAAACCGACGGCAATGAAGGACAAAGCCTTTCAACAAGTTCCTCTGCAACCCGTGCGTAGGACGAAACCACCAAGTTTGTCCTTGAAAAATTTAAAACTGATTGTTACTATTAATCCATTAAACAACGGACTGTATAACCTCGAGATCTATTTATACTCGTTCGAAAAGCAGTAGCATAACCTGAATCAAAATGCCGATACCATGCATTCGTTGAACTATAAGCAGTTGAGGTCCATGAAGGAGCATGCCCACCCCTATTTCCAAAATTCGATCCATTATCGCTTCGCATACCTGCTGCAATTACAGAAAACCCCGTTGATTGTTTCACTCCCGAAGCAAATGTGGAAGATTTTAAAATAGTACCTGCATTCGCTCCAAGCCAACCCGTCGAGGTATTGTGATTCTTTGTGCTCGTTTCTACTGCATTTAGCATATCTCCCCATTCTCTATCAGAAGGAAGGTGCCAACCTTGAGGGCAAATACCACGACTACATGTGGATGTCGGATTTCCAGAAACTATATTTGTATATATTTGTGATGATGCAGGTTCTTCCCATACCCCTGTTCCGTCAAGTGAAACAGCACATTCCCACGTATATAATGCCCCCCATGTATTACAATCTGTAAGTAAAGATGTTGTTGCTCCATTTGTTCCTGGACACCAAAAACTTCCAATTCCATAAGCACCGCCCCCTGCCACTGTTGACGGTTGATTGGAAGTTGAGCGAAATGTTAACCCTGTCTGATAATTCAAATTCTCTCTCATCCACCACTTACCATCTGCCATTTTAATGATTTGATAATTCTTTCCGTCACGAGGGTCGGTCATTTGACGAATTGTATTAATAGCTTCTCCTCCTGTAATTGTTGTGCTTGCATTTTGATTCGAAATATCCTTCATCGTAAAAACAAAATCTTGTTCAATTGCACAATATAAAGCATTCGAAGCAGACACCGATAATATAATTTTTTTATCAGCATCCACGGGTAAAAGATTTGAGTAAGTTAATGTAATAAATGCATTTGCTGTATTATTATTTGACACCGTAAAATTTGGCAAACTTGAAAGTGTATTATCTTTAACAGTAAACGAATATGTCCAAGTTCCCGTTGTATTAGGGACAGATAATTCATACGCTATAGATTTTATTGTCGAAGTAAATTCCTCATTTATAGATATTGTCGTTTTTAAACCACAAGATTTACGTGCTAGTTCTACACTGAACTCTTCATCACAACTTCCTTCCACACAGCGCACGGACAGAGCGTCCGAACGATTTTGTATAGAAGTGCCTGTCCCTAAATTGGAATTGTAATTAAAAATCTTTGAACTTGCTTGTGTTCCGTTAGTATTAGGCGTACTCGTCCAAAAAAAAGCCCGCGTACCGTTGCCCGAATAGGCACCAGCAGTGGTACGCAAGCCCGCAGCCAAAGCAGAGAACCCGTATGAATTTGTATTTTGTAAAGCCGCATTTGTCCAATATCTTTTCCATGCCTGATTATTTACAAATGCGCCTCGTGCCGTATCTTTCAGCAATTTTCCGGCATCTGTTGCACCGCCAATCTTTGTGAAAAGCAAGTTCCATTCATTATCCGTTGGTAAGTGCCAGCCTGCTGGACAAACACCCTGTTCACCCAAAGTAGTATGCACGGCAGTATTTGCAGCGTTTGCATAAGCCACCCACCACGGATAAAGTGCACCCCAATACTCGCAAGCCAAAGGATCCGCTTGATTCACAGATGCATTTAAAGGGCCTGGACCCGGGCAGTAATACGTGTTTTTCGAAGCAGCAAAGGTATTTGCAGTGGTATTGTTTGAGAAAATCGGATTATTTAAACCGGTGCGATAACGCAGATTTTCCGCCATCCAGCGTTTGCCGTCGGGCATGATGACAGTTTTGTAGGTTTCGCCATCGCGCAGATCGGTGAAATCGGGGGCAAAGGTTTGGGCGGAAATCGGCAGAAATGCAAAAATGCAGAATTGCAGAAAAATGATAAATGGGATGACCCGTAGGAGCAGCTTCCCCTGCCCTTGCGATGGGCGTATGCAATAAGCCCGTACAGCCGCAGTCGATAATTGTAATTGTGTTTTCATGTTGTGTTTTATTTTATTGTTAATCATTTTCCAATAAGACTCGAAGGATCTGTATATGCATAACAAAAAAGGCGCGAGTTGAATTCTTATTTCAGGAAAGGTACGACCAAGCACCACGACAAAAATAAGATACAACCCACGCCGGAACACAGCATGAGCGCATTGCTTATGAATTCTTTTGTCTAAAATTGGTCGTTCTTTCCTGAAGAATTTAAGCTTACGCTTTCTATTTATGTAAAGATTATTTTATTTCTATAAAATTGATTTTAAATTTCGACAAAGTTATGAATAAATTTTCAATAATACAAAATTTCGTTTCACAAAAGGAGCTAAATAAGTTCATTAAACATTCCAACATGATTATTGAAAATCCGAAGAACCAGATATTGGTCATTTTTTGTATTGTAAACAGCGCACCACGTAGTATTTTTATTTTTGCGATAAGTAAGCGCACGGCAATTGGAGCCATACGTCCTAAATAAATTCCCACTTAATCCTTTTGTGGCACCACAACCAAGCGAATGCGCAATAGGAATGTTTTTCTCGTAGAAAAAGTAAATATCGTCCACATACTCTTTTGCTTTCGTCTTGTTGGAAAAATAATTATTCTTTTCTAAAATAAGAATAAGCGACTGCAGGTATTCAAGCACATCTTCACTAAAGACTATCTTTACCATACTTTTTATCCCAATATTCGTCAATAGCTTTATGATGCCAAGCGATACACTCCTCGGCTGTCAAACCTTTTGCAAATTTTGCATCGAAATCGTCTATCAAGCCAATAGCTATCAAACCTTGACGTTGCTCTTCGCTGATTTCTTTTAAATCAATCATCAACATAACAGTTTTCTTTTGTTCGTTATATTTAATTTCGTATGCAGGCATTGGAATTTTTGTAATTCTTATGCAAAGGTACAAAAAATTACACAACGCCTTCATACAAATGCAAAATTAGTTCTTTCAAACAACATATTCAATAGATAATGAAAGAATTAAGAAAAAATTAACAATTTGTTATTTTAATTAACATTTGGACATCTGAGAGAGAGGAAAATATGAAACTCATCAACAATAAAACACTACTCATTCAGCATTACAATTATTTTCGTACCTTTGTATCTATGCAAACCGCTTTCGCAAATAAAAACTTCATTGTCTGCAAGGCTTCGGCCGGATCGGGAAAGACGTATACCCTTGTAAAAGAGTTTTTGAAAATCGTTTTGCCACATCCGGAAAAATTCCGCAATGTGTTGGCCATTACGTTTACAAATAAGGCCACCAACGAAATGAAAAGCCGGATTCTCAAAAACCTTAAAGAACTGGCTTATCAAGATGAATATGCCGATTCGTCAACCGTTCGTTTTTTATTACCGAAACTATCGGAAACATTAGGTTTGTCGCCGCTCGAAATCTCGAAGAATGCAGAAAACGTACTTTCGCGGATTTTGCATAATTACGCCGATTTTTCGATCAGCACGATTGATAGCTTTGTTCATCGAATCTTGCGCAGTTTCGCACAAGATCTGCATTTGCCGATGAATTTTGCAATTGAACTGAGTGTGGAAGATGTGATTCAACGTGCGGTGGATTTGCTGATTGAACAATTAGGAAAAAATCCTTTATTAACGGAGATTTTGATTGATTTCCTTAATCAAAAAACAGAAAACGACCAAAGCTGGAACATCGAAAAGGACATCTTCGAAACAGCAAAAATTCTCAAAGACGAAGATGCTATTTTAGCTGTAGACAATTTGAAAACATTCGGCTTGGAAGATTTTCAAAGCATTGAAAAAAACGTTTCCGGATACCTGACAAAAGAGAAAAAGTTTTTACAAAGCACTGCCCAAAAAGCATTAAAGTTAATTTCTGAAAATCACATTCCACACGATGCATTTTATCAAGGGAAACGAGGGCTACCGGGCTATTTCGAAAAATTATCCAAAGGCAATTTCGATGCGATTGCGCCAAGCGGATATGTCCAAAAATTTTATATTGAGCACAAATATACCGGTGCAAAAGTTGATACAGTCACCAAAAATGCAATCGAACAGATTGCTCCAGATTTGATCGAATGCTGCAAAAATATTGAAAAATGGGTAGATTCGTCTTATAAGAAATTTGTTTTGTTAAACGAATTGCAAAAGCGTTTTGCCACAATTTCCGTTTTAAATGAAGTTGAAAAACTTGTTCATGAAATAAAATCGAAAGAAAATATTTTATTGATTTCGGATTTCAACCGCATCATTTCGAATGTGGTAATGAATGAATCGACGCCTTTTGTTTTCGAACGTGTAGGCATTCGCTATCAACATTTTTTGCTGGACGAATTTCAAGATACTTCGATTATGCAATGGCAAAATCTCTTGCCATTGGTTGATAATTCGCTTAGTGAAGGCCATTTCAACTTGATTGTAGGCGACGGTAAACAAGCTATTTACCGCTTTCGAAACGGTGAGGTTTCACAGTTTATCGAGCTTCCGAATATTTACAAAAAACAGGACGACGATGTTTCGAATGAACGCGAAATCACGTTAAAAACACATTTCAAACCGGAAGTTTTAAAAAATAATTTCCGTTCAAAATCCGAAATTATTAATTTTAATAATAAACTGTATGAACACCTAAAAGGCTTATTGCATGCTGATTTTCAAAAGGTTTACAACGATCAGCAACAACAATATCACGATGATCAAACAGGCGGTTTGGTGCAAATTGATTTTTTGGATTGTGAAAAAGAAAATTACGAAGCAGAAAGTTTTTCTAAAATCACAAACACCATTAAATCCTTATTTGATGAGGGATATGCGTATAAAGATATTGCCATTTTATGTATCAAAAATAAAACAGCATCAACCATTGCATCTCATTTAATTTCGCAGGACATTCCGGTTGTTTCGCAAGAATCGCTGCTTCTCTCCTCTTCGCCAAAGTTGCATTTGTTGATGGCTTTTATCCGCTGGGTGCACGAATCCGAAGAGCCGGCAGCACGATACGCTTTACTCAATGCATTATATGAAACAGGCAAAATAACGTTTGATGAAACACAGATTTTATTTACGGATCTTGAAATACGCAAGAGTAACGCGGTTTTTGAAGAACATTTACAAAAATTAAATATTGTTGTTGTCAATCGCACATTATTATCCACTTTTTCACTTTATGATTTGTGCGAAGAGGCCGTCCGTTTACTGGAATTGAATCAAACGGCAGATGCATACATTCAATATTTTCTCGATTTTGCATACAGTTTTATTCAAAAAAAAAATACAGGAATCCGCGATTTTATTGCCGAATGGGAAGAACAAAAAGATAAATTATCCATTGTCATTCCGGAAGGCACAGATGCCGTACAGATTATGACGATTCATAAATCCAAAGGTTTGGAATTTCCTGTGGTTATTTTTCCTTTTGCGGATGAAAAAATAAAATCGAGTAAAAAACATTTCTGGGCACAAGCCGGTTACGACGAATTGCAAGGGCTTCCGAATATTTTGGTAAACAATGCAAAGTATTTGGAAAACACCGATTTTATTCATCAATATGAAGAAGAAAATGAGAAATCGAAACTCGATTTATTGAATGTACTTTATGTGGCCACCACACGCCCGGAAGAACGTTTATACATCATGTCCAAGAACGTAGAAAAGATGCCCGACGAAGCACAATCTATTTCACAATTTTTGGTATCTTTTTTACAATCGGAAAACGTTTTTTCAAAAGAACGATACACATATTCCTTCGGGGAAATTCGAAATCCGAAATCCGAAATGGGCAAACAAACCACAGGCAAACACATGGGTTTGCCTCTACAATCGCCAACCCTCACCAAATTCATCTCCACCTCTTGGAACAACAAGACCACGCTCGGCCGTCAGGCATTGTTTTTTCAAAATTACGAGCAGGTTTTGTCGCATGTGGAATGGGGAAATATTGTGCATGCGGCATTGTCAATGCTCGAATCGAAAGACGATATTTCCAATATTTGCACGCAGATGTTTGCCGACGGAACGATTGATGAATCGCAACAAACACGGCTCATTGAGGATTTAACGAAAGTGGTTTCGCATCCAACAATTGCAAGCTATTTCACAAAAGAGGTGCTACATTTTACAGAACGGGAATTGTTGTTAAAAAACGGACAAATATTGCGTCCTGACCGTGTTATTTTCGGCAAAGACCAAACAATTTTGATGGATTATAAAACCGGAAAACCCAAAGAAAGTGACCAAAAACAAATTGCAGAATATGCCGAAATCCTCAGAGAAATGGGGTATTTGAACGTTGAAAGTTATTTAATTTATATACACGAAGAGATAGAGATTTTAAAAGTTTAGATAATTCAGATGGTTTAGATAGTTTAGATCATTTAGATAGTTTAAATGGTTTAGAGAGTTTAGAGAGTTTAGAGAGTTTAGAGAGTTTAGAGAGTTTAGAGAGTTTAGAGAGTTTAGAGAGTTTAGAGAGTTTAGAGAGTTTAGAGAGTTTAGAGAGTTTAGAGAG
>JAVBNF010000018.1:0-10532 GCA_031551725.1 Bacteroidales bacterium | reverse complement strand
TAGATAGTTTAGATAGTTTAGAGAGTTTAGAGAGTTTAGAGAGTTTAGAGAGTTTAGAGAGTTTAGAGAGTTTAGAGAGTTTAGAGAGTTTAGAGAGTTTAGATGATTTAGATGATTTAGATGATTTAGATGATTTAGATGATTTAGATGGTTAGGGGGATTTAGACAGCTAAAAACCTAAACTTCCTAAACTTCCCAAACTTCCCAAACTTCCTAAACTCCCCAAACCTCCTAAATTTCCTAAACTTCTTAATTTGCATTTTATGAAAAACCAAACCCCACATATCGGCATTTTTGGCCGCAGAAACAATGGCAAAAGCAGTTTAATTAATATGCTCACCGGCCAAGCAACGGCGATTGTTTCCGAAGTTCCCGGAACGACAACTGATCCCGTAAAAAAATCGATGGAAATTGCCGGACTCGGCGCTGCTGTTTTGATTGATACTGCGGGCATTGATGACCATGGTGATTTAGGGAATCAACGTGTTGAACGCAGTAAACAAAGTATTGCTCAAATTGATTTAGCGATGCTTGTCTTCATTGGTGATGAATGGAATGTGGAAGAAGAAAACCTAATTAAAGAATTTCAACATTACAAAACGCCGTTTTTAATTGTCCATAATAAATCGGATATAAAAGCAATAGATCCGAAATTAAAACAACGTTTGACCGAAAAATATTCTACAAATATTCTTTCAATTAGTGCCAAAAACAATGATGGACGTGATTTATTATTAAATGAAATCAAAACTATTTTATCGGAAGAAAAAGTTCAGTCGAAAAATTTATTTGAAGGTTTAATTTCTCCGAATGACTTGGTTTTATTGGTCACTCCCATTGATGCCGGCGCTCCCGAAGGACGAATGATTTTACCGCAAGTGCAAGCATGGCGCAGTATTTTGGATTTGAATGCACAAATGATTTCATGCAAACCCGAACAACTACAAGCTACACTAAGCATGCTCAAACAGCCACCAGCACTTGTAGTTACCGACAGTCAAGTGTTCGGACGAGTAGCCGAAATATTACCAAAAGAACAAGCATTAACCAGTTTCAGCATCTTGATGGCGCAAATGAAGGGCGATTTCGAAAAAATGCTGGAAGGAACACCCAGCGTCAAACAATTGAAAGCAGGCGACCGGATTTTGATTTTGGAATCCTGTACACATCAAATTTCTTGTGAAGACATCGGACGCGTGAAAATTCCGAAATTACTGCAAAAATTCACCGGTTTAAATTTGGAATTTGACTTTATTGCCGGCAATTCTCCCCTTCCGGAAAACTTACCAGACTACAAAATGGTGATTCAATGCGGCGGTTGTGTAGCCACACGCAAACAAGTATTAAATCGCATCAAACCTTTTATCGACAAAGGCATCCCTGTATCCAATTATGGTATGGCTTTGGCCTTTGTAAACGGAATTTTCGAACGTTCTGTAAAAATATTTGCTCAGAACAAAAAAAAATCTTAACTTTGCAACCCGAATTTAAGGGACGGGATGTAGCGCAGCTGGTAGCGCGCAACGTTCGGGACGTTGAGGCCGCTGGTTCGAGTCCAGTCATCCCGACCAAATAAAGCCTGAAAATAAGTATTTTCGGGCTTTTTGCCTCCTTAGCTCAGCGGTAGAGCAGCTCATTCGTAACGAGCAGGTCGTAGGTTCAAATCCCATAGGAGGCTCACATGTGTATTTATTTAATTGGAAGGCGTTTGTCTAATTTAGGCAAGCGCTTTTTTCATACACAAAAAATCTTTTTACAGAAAGATTGCGTATCATAAAAAAAATCTGTATCTTCGCAAAACTTTTATTATTATTGTAATGTCTATTAGTATCAGGCATATAAAAAACTATAAAAAAACGCTGTACGTTCTACTTGCGTTTTGCTTACTTGTAGGACTTGGCGTATTACGTTCCCAAAGATACAATCGTCCGGTCGAAAAACATGCCGAGCATCCTGAAAAAGTAGATATCGGCGGTATGATTTTAGAGCATATCGGCGATGAACACGCGTGGTTTCTGTTTGCCTATAACGGCAGAAATTACGAAATCCCACTGCCTATTATCTTGATTCACGACGACGGCTTGCATATTTTTTTCTCGGACAAAATTGCCCATGGCAATGTGTATCGCAATTTCACAATTTCTCATAACCCTAAAAACCATGGAAAGATTGTACATTTAAGCACCTCTGCCAATGGACAAGTGGTTGAAGATGACATATTACCTATTGACTTAAGTATTACAAAAAATGCCTTCTCTCTTATCATTGTTTCTCTTTTGATGTGTTGGGTATTTATTTCGATGGCAACTGCTTATAAAAAACGCGGTATCGCTGCACCCAAAGACAAACAAGCCTTGCTGGAACCTATCGTTTCGTTTATTTGGACGGATGTGATTCTTATTGCCATGGACGCTAAACGCGGCCTTCGGTTTGCGCCATTTTTGTTAACCATTTTCTTCTTCATTTTGTTTAACAACTTAATGGGACTTATTCCATTTTTTCCCGGCGGAGCCAATGTTACCGGCAATATTGCCGTTACCGGCATCTTGGCAATTTGTGTATTTATTACCGTAAATATTAATGGAAATAAGCACTATTGGCAAGATATTTTCAATTCGCCAAACGCACCTTGGTGGCTTAAAATACCGCTTCCTATTCTGCCGATTGTAGAAATATTAGGCGTTTTCACAAAACCAATTGTATTAATGATTCGGCTTTTCGCAAATATGGCCGCAGGACACATCATCGTGCTGGGATTGTTGGGAATCATTTTCATTTTCGGACAAATATCAACAGCTTTAGGATTCGGAGTTTCGCCTGTATCGGTTGCATTCTCGCTGTTCATTAGCTTATTGGAATTATTAGTAGCATTTATTCAAGCATACGTCTTCACACTATTGTCGGCCATGTATATAGGAATGGCAACAGAAACGCATGCGCATCCCGAAAAGGATTGAGAATTAGGATTGAAATTTAAGATTTTTAATAAACGTTAAACATTAAACTTTAAACAATATGTCTATGTTAGGAATTATTTTGCAAGCGGCTACAGATGTAGCACCTGCAGTGGTTGATTTACTTCCTCTTGCAAAAGTGGGCGGCGCTATTGGTGCCAGTGTTGCTGCAATTGGTGCGGGTCTTGGTATTGGAAAATTAGCTTCTGCAAGTATGGAAAGCACTGCCCGCCAACCCGAAGTAGCAGGCGATCTGCGTACAAACATGCTTTTGTCTGCAGCATTTATTGAAGGTGTTGCGCTTTTTGCGATTGTAGTTTGTCTGTTGGTAGTAGTAATGTAAAGAGTTTAGATCGTTTAAACGGTTTGAATAGTTTGATAAGTTTGAATAGTTGATCCAACTCTCCGAACTTTGTACACTTCTCAAACTTTATAAACTTTATAAACTTTATAAACTTTATAAACTTATCAAACTTTTAATATCATGCAACTTGTCACTCCTGAATTGGGCCTTATTTTCTGGATGACAATAACATTTTTATTGTTATTTGTCATTTTAAAAAAATTCGCATGGCCAGTTATTGTAAGCGTCCTCAATGAGCGTGAACAAACAATTACACAATCGTTGGCAAATGCAGAGCAAGCTCGCAAGGATTTGCAAGAATCACAAGCAAACCGCGACCGCTTGGTTCGTGAGGCACAAATGCAGCACGACCTTATTTTGCGTGAAGCCCGGCAAACAGCCGAACATATTGTTACGGATGCGAAAAAGAAAGCCGACGCGGAATATCAGCGCTTACTAAACGAAGCTAAGCAAAAACTGCAATTGGAAACTTTCGCTGTAATGACAGAGTTAAAAAACGAAGTCGCTTCTTTTTCACTCGAAATAGCAGAAAAAGTAATTCAACAAGAGTTGAGCGATCCCAAATCAAGCGAGGCTTTAGCAGAACGCTTGGTCGAAAATCTTCATTTCGTATAAATTATGCAGAACACAAGAGTATATAACCGTTATGCGAAAGCATTGCTTGAAACCGCGATCGAAATGAATTGCGAAGAGCGTGTCTTTACAGATATGCAGCGTATACTCTTGTCAATCATGCTTAATCGCGAATTCCGGAGATTTTTACACAATCCTACAATTTCCGTACATCATAAAACCACTATCATTAGTGAGATGTTCGAGACTTCTGTTGATAAACTAACATTCAATTTTTTAGTGCTCATCCTAAAAAAACGAAGAGAATTGAATTTAGAAGAAATTGCAACGGCGTATATCCGCAAACATCGCGAATATAAAGGGATTGAAATTGCACGTTTACTAACGCCCACAGAAATGGACGATGATTTCAAAAATCGAATCATTGCCATGCTTGAAAAGCAAACCGGCAAAACCATTGAGCTCATCAACATCGAAGTACCCGAATTGTTAGGTGGTTTCGCCATTCAAATTGAAGATTTGTTGTTCGACTATAGTGTGGAATCGCGCATTCGTCAGTTGCAGCAGCAGTTTAAGAAGAATGTGTATAGAACGAAGTTATAATGAATGGTGAATTGTAAATGGTGAATGATTTTCACTTAAACATTAAACGTTAAACATTAAACAAATTATGTCTGAAATAAAACCGGCCGAGATATCGGCAATTTTACGGCAACAATTAACAGGGTTGAACTTCGATTCGGAACTTGAAGAAGTTGGTACTGTTTTGGAAGTAGGCGACGGAATTGCCCGTGTATTCGGTTTAAAAAAAGCCGAATCGGGCGAGTTGGTGGAGTTTAAGAAAACCGGCCAACAAGCGATCGTTTTGAATTTAGAAGAAGACAACGTCGGCCTGGTTATTCTTGGCGATGCAGATGATATTAAAGAAGGCGACCAAGTGCGCCGTACAAAAAAAATTGCTTCTGTGCCTGTAGGTGAAGGATTGGTTGGACGCATCATCAATACGTTGGGCGATCCGGTTGACGGACGCGGTGTAATCGAAGGCAAACTCTACGAAATGCCGTTGGAACGAAAAGCTCCGGGCGTTATTTATCGCCAGCCTGTTACCGAGCCTTTACAAACAGGTTTAAAAGCTGTTGATGCAATGGTTCCAATCGGACGCGGACAACGCGAGCTGATTATTGGCGACCGCCAAACAGGCAAAACCGCCATTGCTATTGATACTATCATCAATCAAAAGAAATTTTACGACGAAGGCAATCCTGTTTATTGTATTTATGTTGCTGTAGGTCAAAAAGGCTCAACGGTTGCAAATATTGTACGTACATTGGAAGAAGCAGATGCAATGAAATATACGATAGTTGTTGTTGCGACTGCCTCTGACTCCGCAGCTATGCAGTTTTACGCGCCATTTACAGGCGCTGCGATTGGCGAATTTTTCCGCGACAGCGGCCGCCCTGCATTGGTTATTTACGACGATTTATCGAAACAAGCGGTTGCTTATCGCGAAGTTTCGTTATTGTTGCGCCGTCCCCCCGGACGCGAAGCATATCCCGGAGATGTTTTCTATCTCCACTCCCGCCTGCTCGAACGCGCCGCGAAGATCATTCAATCGAATGATATTGCTCAACAGATGAACGACTTGCCAGATTCTATCAAATCGTTAGTAAAAGGCGGTGGCTCGTTAACGGCATTACCAATTATCGAAACACAAGCCGGAGATATTTCTGCATATATTCCTACAAACGTAATTTCAATTACGGACGGACAAATATTCTTGGAAACTTCTTTGTTTAATGCGGGTATTCGTCCCGCCATCAACGTTGGTATTTCGGTATCACGTGTTGGGGGAAATGCACAAATCAAATCGATGAAAAAAATTGCAGGAACGTTGAAACTCGACCAGGCTCAATACCGCGAACTGGAAGCGTTTTCGAAATTCGGTTCCGATTTGGATGCTGCCACTAAATTAGTGCTTGACAAAGGTTCTCGCAACGTGGAACTGCTCAAACAACAGCAATATCAACCCATGCCGGTTGATCATCAGGTAGCTCTTATTTATTGCGGCACAAAAAACTTATTGAAGGATTTGGCTATTGATCAAATTGCTGATTTTGAAAATAATTTTATTCAAGAATTGCAAACAGCTTATCCGAATACTTTGTTGCAACTCAAAAAAGGTATTCTCGCTGAGGCTGAGGAATCTGCTATTCAAGAATGTGCAAAAAATATTATTGAACGTTACAGTAATAATTAAGCGTGGCCAATTTAAAGGAAATAAAAAACCGTATCGATTCTGTTTCTTCTACGAAACAAATCACGTCGGCCATGAAAATGGTGTCGGCGTCGAAATTGCGTAGAGCGCAGCAAGCTGTGGCAAGGATGCGTCCTTACATCGGCCACTTACAAGAAATTGTAGGAAATTTAAACAGTTACGACAGTTTGCTTTTGGACAATTCGCAAGTGGAAGGCGCCTCAAAAGACACGTTGTTGATTGTTTTAGCCTCGAACAAAGGTTTGTGCGGTGGTTTCAACAGCGGCGTTGTTAAAGAAGCCATGCATTATATCGAAAATTTCTATAAAAATGCACATGCTGACGAACAAGTCAAACTGATTACAATTGGTCGAAAAGTATCCGAATTCTTTGTCAAAACCGAACACAAACCGGTCGCAATTTACGATGAAGTATTTGATCATTTGCATTACGATAAATATTTTGAAGACTTGACCTTGAAAATTATAAATGATTTCACAAATGGTGTTTACCAGAAAGTGGAAATTATTTACAATCACTCTAAAAATGCGGCGACCCAAGAAATCCGGACAGAACATTTTCTCCCACTTGGCGTTGATTCAAAAAAGAACACTCAAACATCCAATGATCAATACATCTGCATGCCAAATTGGGACTACATTGCAGAAGTCGTTATTCCGCAAGCATTGAAAGCTCAATTATACGGAGCTTTACTCGATTCTTACGCATCTGAACATGGTGCTCGTATGACATCCATGCAGAAAGCAACAGACAACGCAGAAACACTGACAAAATCGTTGACATTGACGTACAACAAAGCCCGCCAAACCGCTATTACCAACGAAATCCTGGAAATTGTAAACGGCGCAGAAGCATTACGCTCACGATAATTTTTTTCAATTATGAATAAACGTTTTACTACTTTTTATGTTCCGCTCCCCCACTCTCTCGAAACCGCTTGTAATGCGTTGCTCGACAAACTTACAGAGTTAAAAACACAACAACAAAATGTGTTTAAAATTACCGTTTTTGTTTCCGGAGAGCATTTTAAAGATGTAAAGATTTTCTTACAAAAATGTTTGCATGACTATTTAATGGACACGCCTACGCAAATCAATATTTTAGCACAAAAACCGAAAGATGCTGTGCTTGCTGTAGAACTGGAATCCATTGCAGGTTTTGCAGAGTTGGATTTTTTCAGTAATTATGCCCGTCTTACGGAAGATCACAATAAATATTATTGGTTTGGCGGCATTTCTTTTGATGATGCAAGTAGTGAAAAAGCTGCAACTGCTGCATTTTCGGAGTTAACCGAGCGTATGCATTTTGCCAATTTAACATTTAACAATGTCGTTCGTCAGTGGAATTATATCGGGCATATTTTGCAAACACGGACAGAAAATGGCAATTTGAAGCAAAATTATCAAGAATTTAACGAAGTTCGCAAACAATTTTATGAACTCGATAAACTTACACAATATCCTGCTGCTACAGGGATTGGAACAAATTCAGAAAATGTTTCGATTGAAATTTTTGCAAGTAATGTTCCTTCCATTGCCATTCATAGTCCGAAGCAAACCGATCCGGCTGCTTACGGACAAACTGTTTTGGTGGGAAATGAAAACCGTAAAAAAACGGCTCCACTTTTTGAACGTGCACGTTTACTGCAAAGTTCAACATCGGCCACACTTTATGTTTCCGGAACCGCTTCTATTGCCGGTCAGGAAACATTAGATATTGACAATACAGAAAAACAAACGCTCAATACAATTGCCATGATTGAAGATTTGGCAAGTATTGAAAACATTCGCAAACAAGTTCCCGATTTTGCTTTCGCAAACTGCAAATACAGCCGTGTACGCGTGTATGTGAAAAATGAAAATGATTTTCAGCTTATCGAAAACATTTGTAAAAAACATTACGGCGACGCGCCTTTGATGATTGTGCAAGCCGATGTTTGCCGAGATAATTTACTTGTTGAAATTGAAGCGGAAATCAAGTATTTTAGTCCATAATTTAGAATATTTTAACACCCTTATATCCATGAAAAAGTATAAAATTTTTCTTACACTCTCTTTATTCAAACTAATATCCGTTGTTGGTTTGGCAAATGCCCAAATGTACATAGTCAATAACCTCAATGACACTGGTGTTGGCTCTTTGAGGGAGGCCATTATCAAAGCAAATACCCAGACCTCTGCGACTATTAAGTTCGATTCTAGTCTAAAGGGAAGTATAAACTTACAAAAACAATTGCCCCCAATTACCATCCCAGTAACTATAAGCGGTAATACTAACGTCGTACTGAATGCCAAGGCTCTCAGGTTTAAAACCGTAACGGGTTCCGAGAGCAACTACAGCGATACTGTTTCTATACTAAATTTTACAGTAACAGCAACAGGGTCCACAATAAAAAATATTAAAATAACAGGGTTTAATGATACTTTAAATGCTAGCTATTTCAACCTTTATGCCTACTTCTATGGTATTTATTCTCTCGGAAATCTCACGGTTGATAGTTGTTGTGTAGATAGTAATATGGTAGTAGCTCGAACCACTCATTCTTATGGAGACGGTTATGGCTACTGTTATGGGTTTTATGTTAAAGAAGGTCTGCTTACAGGTTGTATTGCTAATAATAACAGCGCTACAGGGATTAGCAAAAATAAATACGGTAGCATAGGCACAGGTACCTGTTACGGGTTCTATATTGATACAGATGGAGGTAGTTGTACGAGTTGTATAGCTAATCAAAATACGGCTTATGGTTACGCGACTGACGCCCCTCAAATGAATTCTGGTTACAGTTATTGTTTTGGATTTTATGTGAATAGCAACAATATTACGCTCACCAATTGCATGGCTACTAACAATTATAGTAGTGCGACCGGCTCTGGTTTCGGAGGTTATGGCAATGCCGAATGTACAGGTTTTTATAGTAAAGGAGGTGATTTTTATAAATGCCTAGCGGATAGCAATATAGGAAGAAGTATAAGTTCGGCTTATGCTTCAGGTTTTCAAATAGATTCGGGTTTTTACACTTTTCGTAATTGTACAGCTAATAGCAATGATGCTCTTGGTATTGGAGAACATTATGCTGGCAAAGGAACTGGGTTTTATGTCCAGAGAAGCAGCGGTTCTTTTATCAATTGCATAGCGAATTACAATATTGGTACTGTAAGAGCAAGCCGTACATCAGGAAATGGTTACGGGTTTTATATTTATGATGGTAAAGGAGATTTTAATAATTGTATCGCGAATAATAATAGGAGCGATGGTAGCGTCTATGGATTTCGTATTCATGGAGAATCCTCTTTTGTGAATTGCGAGGCAAGTGACAATATTGTCGATTGCCGAGATGGATCAAGCACAAAAACTAGCTATGGTTTTTCTGTTCAAAGAGGCCGTTTTGTAAATTGTATAGCTAATAATAACACGGCTAATGGTGGATATGATGGAGAATGTTATGGGTTTTCTGTTGATAGTGCAGGCGCTAGTTTTATGAAATGCATAGCGAACAATAATACAGGTTGTGCTTCCTCAGATTTTGGATATGGCTATGGTTATGGATTTTACATAGCTAAAGATGATGCAAATTTCACGAAATGTATCGCCAATAACAATACAGGCAAGGCTACAAAAGAAATGGGTGCTGCATATGGCTACGGTTTTTGTATCAACTCTGGTGGTGGAAATTTTATTGAAAGTACTGCTAATAACAATAATGGCACTGCACCTATAAGCTATAGGGAAAGTTATGGTTATGGGTTCTCTGTACAGGGCAATACAAATATTGTGCACTGTTCAAGTACTGCAAATAAAGGAAGCAAAGGAAGCTTTGGAGTATATGCTACCGGATATAAGGATAACACTGTAAATATATATAACTCTATTATTTACGGAGGAAATGAAAATGGTCTTGATATTTACGCATCAGTACAGGCGACCTTGTATAATACTGTATATAAAACAACAAAGTGGAATATAAGTTGTTATGGTTGTGATTTTTCAATAAACCCTATGCTTATGCCCTGCAACAATACCGAGGGCGATACATTGTTTTACAAACCTACGAATCGCCAAATCTTTGCTACTGGAGATACTTCTTTAATGCGTGAACGGTTAATTGCTTCGGGTATGCGTATCACACAAGCTGATAGTGCGATGATTGCTATACAATACGATCTGCTTGATTCTGTACGTGTATTCACAGCTACAGGCAGATGTGTGCCGGGAGTAATAAAAGGTTTGGTCTTAGTAACAAATTCCGTACACAAAGATAAGGTAGTAAAAAAAACTTTAACTTTGCATTATGGAAAAGACAACAAAACGACGGAAGTATGATCGCAGTTTCAAAGAAGAAGCTGTAAAATTGAGTTATGAACGC